>CAZQDY010000030.1:0-32888 GCA_964592075.1 uncultured Gaiellales bacterium | reverse complement strand
GCAAGCGGGGCTATGCGTACGGCTACGGATACGGGAGCTCGTCGCCGGGGGTCGACTCCTAGCCCCGGGCCCCCGTCACCAGCTTGGCGATGCCGACACCGGCGCCGATCAGCACAGCGGCGCCTACCACCAGCAGCACAACCTGAGTGGTCGTGAACGGGAAGCTCCTGGGTTCGCCTGCGCCCGGTAGGTTGACGACCTCACCTCCACTCGGCAGGCTCGCGACCTCTCCGCCGGCCGGAGGATTCTGGTCTGCGCCTGTGCCTGGAAGGTCCGCATATCCGCTCGTGCTTGGCGGGCTAACAGGTCCACTTGTGCTCGGGGGACTCGGAGGTCCACTTGTGCTTGGGGGGGTTGGAGGCGCCGTCGTAGGAGTCTCACCCGCGCTCGGCGGATTCTCACGCTGGCCTCCAGCCGGGGGCTTCGGACCTCCGCCTCCACCGAGGAGACCCCTGACGGCTGAATCGATGGCGATCATCACCGCCGGGTCGCCGTACTGGTGCATCAGAGCGTTTTCGAGGAAGGCCTGGAGTTCGGCCTCGGTGTAGTCGCCGTCGAGGATGCCGTCGAGAACGTAGTCCTCGTAGATTTCCTGGGGAGTCTGGGCGAAGGCGATGCCGCTCAGCGCGAAGACGAAGAACAAAGCCGCCACGAGCACCAACGTGGCTCTCTTCATGTCAGACTCCTTGTCTGGACGGCGTCGTTGACTGCGCACTGTAGGGTACCTGTCTGAAACAGTATCGGCATCGATCCCGTATCACATTAGAGCCGGCGCCCAACAAGATCTCTAGAAGGCTTTCTCGAGGTTCTTCACCTGTGGTGACAATGGGTTGAGGCGTCTAGCTTGGTCCAGATAGCTTCGAGCCGCGTCGGCGAACCCCTCGGCCTTTGAGAACGTACCCGCGGTGAGAGCGGCGTTGCGCGCCGCCAGGTAGGCTTCAGCCGCCAGATAGTGGTATAGCCAGCCGTCCGGCTCGCGCTGGGTGGCCTCCACCCAAGCCGTCGCGGCCAGCGCGATCTGCTCCACCTGCTCCGGAGAGCCCGGGTCTGTCTGGGCCGCGGCGGCGCGGTGTGCACCGGCCCGGATGGGGAAGGGCGTCACCGAGGTGGGATCGAGGGTGGCCGCGGTGGCGGCCCGGTCGGTCATCAGGCCCAGGTCGGGGGAACCGGCAGCCATCTCCGTGTAGCGCAGGGAGAGGTATGGGAGCGCCGCCGAGACGATCACGGCCAGCGCCAGAGCGACCAAGACACCCCTGCACGGCCAGCAGCGACGCGCGCCGCGCCGCGCGTCCACGCTGGAAGCAGCCAGGATGTCATCTTCCGGCGTGGCGGTCTCCTCGGCGGCCGCGACCGGCACGGCGTGGCACGGGCGGATGCCCGCCAGCCCGCCGAACAGCAGCATAGCCGGCAGGGTCACCGCGGCCAGTTGCCACAGCCAGTCGGCGGAGGAGTGGACGAACCAGCAGACGGCGGCTGTCACGACCGCCGCGACGACGGCCTGCATCGCCCGTTCGCGCGCGCGGAAGCGCACCACCAACGCCCGCACCAGCGACAGCACGACGAAAGCCACGTACAACACCAGGCCGGGGAGCCCCAGCTCGCCCAAGAGCTGCATGGGTTGGCTGTGAGGCTGCCGCACCTCGAGCAGCGTGGTCCGGTGCTGGTACCAGTAGAGCTCGAAGTTCTGGGCCCCGACTCCCAGCACGGGGTGCTCCGCGAAGGCCTTGGCGGCAACCTTCCACTGGGTCAGCCGGCCGTTCAGGCCCATAGCGGCGAAGCGACCGTCGCTCCCGGTCTCACCCACCGCGTCGCCGGTGAACTCCTCCCAGCGGTCGCCGACGTAGCCGCCCAGGTCGCCGGTGCGCTGGTCGGCGTAGACAAGCCCGGCGACCGCGCCTCCCACGGCGATGACCAAAAGGGCGATGCCTATCCCAAGCCGCACCCGCCGGGTGAGAGGACCGGTCAGTCGTTCCACCAGCCAGCTGATCGCCCACGCACCCAGGACGATCAGCACCGAGTACCCCATGGCCCGCAAGGCCCCGTCGAGGGCGGCGTCGAGCGGGGCGCCGTCGCGGAGGGCCGCGTAGACACGGTTCAGCCGATCCCAGAAGAGCACCATGGGCAGCGCAACGACTGCCAGATCGAAGAGGGCGCGGAAGCGGTTGGGCGAGAGGATCACGAAGAGGGGGATCACGAGGAAGAAGGTCCAGAACCCGCCTCGCGACTGCGGCAGCAGAGCCAGCTCCAGGAGGAAGACGGCCAGCGCCAGCAAGATGGGCTGGGCCCAGCGGGGGAGGCCGCCCCGGTGCGGCTTGGCGCCGAGCCGGGATGCGCGCCGTAGGTCGCGCCGGGACTCTCCGCTCACAGGCGCGGCGTCGATGGTCTCCGCAGCGGCTTCATCTGCCGGGGCGTCGTCGGGGCCTTGCCTCCGCCGCGCGACCATGGGCCCGTTCGCCATCCCCAGCGCCAGCCAGAAACCCATCATCAGGAGGCATGCCAGGCCGTTGTAGTAGGTGACGGGGTAGTTGAGCCGGCCTCCGGCGAAGTAGGCCGACGGATCACCGCTCACGGACAGACGGATCGCGATGACCACCGCCACGGCTCCGATGACCGCCGTGAGCAGCGCCGCCAGAGCGTCCAATCCCGCCTTACCGGCCCAGCGCACGGCTGCGAAGGCCAATGCCACGCCGACCGCATAGAGGAGCGTACGGTTGATCTCCTCCCACGTGTTGCCGAGGCTGGTGGCCCAGAACATGCTGGCCGCGGTCCACACCGTCTGCAGGCCGAAGATGACGAGCAACACCTTCTGGAAACGGCTCGAGAGGAGATTCGGCCCGCTGATGGCCAACATCAAGCCCAGCGCCGCGATCCCGACCAAAAAGGGCAGCCAGTCGGCTGGGCTGTAGGCGCCGCCCTGGAAAGCGAGACCAAGGCACGCCGCGCACAGGAGAACGGCGGCGCCTATGCCGACGATGACCCCGGCCTGGGAAGGGGGCCTATCGACCTCGGCGGTCGTCGGGGGAGCCGGGCGGTCCGGCGGCCTGCGGGAACGGCGTACGAGGGTCGCCGTCTCGGGGGAGGGGGAAGCCTCGCCCATGGCCTGCTAGTACGCGCCCTTGCCCGATATCACCACCCAAAAAGTCTTAAGGATGATGCCGATGTCCATGGCCACCGACCAGTGGTCGAGGTAGTAGCGGTCGAGGCGGATCATGTCGTCGAAATCCAGGTCGCTGCGGCCCGACACCTGCCACAGGCCCGTGATGCCCGGCATGGCCCGCAGCCGGTAGAGGTGGTCGCGCTCGTACTTGGCCACCTCGCGTGGGAGGGGCGGCCGCGGCCCCACGACGCTCATCTGTCCCTTGAGCACGTTGATGAGCTGGGGCAGCTCGTCCGCGCTGGTCTTGCGGAGGATCGACCCCACCCGGGTCACGCGCGGGTCTTTGCGCATCTTGAAGATCCGCCCCTCCGAGAACCCCACCTCGTTCTGAGCCTGCACCTCCTTGAAGCGTTGGTCGGCGTCTTTGACCATGGTGCGGAACTTGTACATGGTGAAGCGACGCCCGTTCCGGCCGACCCGCTCGTGCTTGTAGAAGACGGGAAGCCCGGTCTCGGCCACGATGGCGACGATGATCCCCAGGAGGACCGGCGAGAGCACCACGAGCCCCACCGAGGCTATCACCACGTCCACCACGCGCTTGGTGAAACGGGCCACGCGGTCGAGCGGGTCGACATCCACGTCGATGACGGGTATCTCGGAGAAGCCGAGCAGCTCGGTGGTGCGGTAGGTCTGCTCGAAGAGCGAGGGCACGATTTTGAAGGGCACGTGCGCCAGGGAGAGCATGTTGGCCACCTTGGGCATCTGGGCCAGGTCTTCGGCGTCGAGGGCCACCACGACCTCGGCGGCGTGTGTGGAGCGGAGCGCCTGGTCCAGTGACTCCAGGCCGCTGAGACCGTCGGCCAGGCGGGTGACGGCGATGCCTTCGCCGAGTGTGGCGCCTTCGCCGTGCACGGCGCCTTCACTGGGTGTGGCGCCTCCCCCGGTCGCTCCGGATACAGGACCGGCACCGTCGCTGCCGTCCGTGCTGCTGCCACCGTCGGGGCCGTCCCCGTAGACCAGCCGCCCGGCAACGATCATCCCCAGCCAGGGCCGGTTCTCGACGAAGTGCACGAAGTCGGCCGCCGCCGGACCGGCGCCCAGAACGAGTATCTTCCGGACCGAGCGTCCCTGTTCGTACTGCCTGCGCTGGTAGGTGCTCAAGGCGACACGCCCTGCCACACCGAGCACGAAGAAGGTCACGGCGAAACACACCACGGCCAGCCGCGAGGGCGAGGTGATGCCCGTCCCGTAGCCCTTGGTGACGTAACTGAGAAGCGTGGCGATAGCCGCGGCGATGACCATGTCTCTGACCAACACGCCCGTGTCCGAGAGGGGGGACAAACGAGCCCGGCTCGAGTACTGGCCGGCGCGCATCATGAGGGCAAGGGCGAAGAGGAATATCAGACCGCCCATGAGCACGGTAACGGCCGTCTGCAGCGAGCCGGCGCTGCGCCAGTGCATGATGCCCCACATCAGGAGCATCGCGAGGGCTCCGGATGCCACATCCGTGGCCAGGAGCAGACGCCGTGGCCCGGGAATGACTCGGCTCTCCGGTCTCTCCGGCATCCAGGCTCGTGTGTTCGCGGTCTCCTTCAAGTGGCACCTACTCAGGCGACCTTCGCTCGGGTGAATGATTCTTCGCCACCGCGCGAGGTTCTCCCTGTACCCGCCTGCCGTCGCTCGCAAACGCTGTCCGTCGGGCTAGGGCTCCATCCGGCCGTAGTCGTCTTCCAGTCTGACTATGTCGTCCTCGCCGAGATAGTCGCCCGACTGCACTTCGATGATCTCGAGCGGCTCCGTTCCGGGATTGGACAGCCGGTGCGGGGTGTTGACAGGCACGAAGGTGGACTCGTTCTCCTTCAGCCGGATGATCGTGTCGCCGCAGGTGACCTCCGCCACGCCGTTCACCACCACCCAGTGCTCGGCTCGGTGCCGGTGCAGTTGCAGGCTCAGGCTGGCCCCGGGTGAGACCACGATGCGCTTCACCTGGAAGTGCGCCCCGCTGTCTATGGAGTCGAAGCAGCCCCAGGGCCGGTGGACCCTGCGATGGGTGAGGGTGAGGTCCTCGTTGTGGTCACGCACCGAGGCGACCAGCTTCTTGAGGTCGTGGGTCTTGTCCTTGGGCGCCACGAGCACGGCGTCGGCGGTCTCGATGACCACCAGGTCGTCGGCGCCGAGCACGGCCACCAGGCGAGAATCGGCCTGCACCAGCGTACCCCGCGTGTCTTCGATAATGACGTCTCCCCGGACCACGTTGCCCGCTTCGTCCTTGGAGCAGACCGTCCAGAGAACTCCCCAGGCCCCGATGTCGGACCAACCCGCGTCCAAGGGGACGACCACCGCCTCTCCCTGAGAGAGCCGCTCCATGACGGCGTAGTCGATGGAGTCGGAGGGGCAGGCCAGGAAGCTGTTCTTGTCCAGACGCACGAACAGGCCGTCGGTCCGGGCGCCGGCCACCGAGGCGGCGCAGGCCTTGAGGATGTCGGGGCGGTATCTCTCCATGGCGGCCAGCCAGACCGAGCGCTTCATCATGAAGATGCCGCTATTCCAGAGATAGTCGCCGCTCTCCAGGTAGCGCCGGGCGGTGCCGGCGTCGGGCTTCTCGGCGAAGCCGGCCAGGAGACGGGCCGTGGATCCACCCGGCGTGGGCGGAGCTTCACCCGGCCTGGGCGCAGCCTCATCCCGCCCGATCGGGGCCCTGCCAGGTGCGGGCTCTCCCACCCGGATGTAACCGTAGCCGGTCTCGGGCCGGTCGGGGACGATGCCGAAGGTCACCAGCAGCCCCGCCTCAGCCTGCGCGGCGCCCTCGGTCAGAGCGGCGTGGAAGGCAGGCACGTCGGTGATCAGGTGGTCAGAAGGCATGACCAAAAGGAGGGGATCGCCGTCCGGGCCGGGAGGCGGCGGCCCGAGCGAGTCGTGTGGGACTCGTGGCGCCCTGCCGGTGAGCAGAGCCGCCAGGGTCAAGGCGGGCGCCGTACTGCGCCCGGCGGGCTCGAGGATGAGGCGGGGTTCGGTGATGCCGATCTCGCGAAGCTGGGCGGCCACGGTAAAACGGTACTCGTCGTTGGTGACCACCAGCGGGTCGGCTACCTGCCGGGCGGCCGCAGGACCGCCGAAGCCACGCGCTCTGATCGCCGTCTCTTGAAGCAGGGTGCGGGGCCCCACAAAGGCAAGGAGCTGCTTGGGATGGCCCTGGCGCGAAGCCGGCCACAGCCTGGTGCCGGAACCTCCGGCTAGGATGACGGGTTGGATGGTCACGGTGTCCTCAGGTAGTCGAATTCACGCGCTCGCAAGATGCGATGTTGGCCCGCCGCTACGCTAGGATACTTGCGGAGCAGGTTCGTGGGCAAGCGCCACGCCGGAGGCCGCACCTCAGCGGAAGCGTTCACGGCCGCCTCCCGGAGCCTACGGTCTGTCGCAGCCACTGCGCCGCGAAGAGTACGATAAACCGCGGGTTGTGCTTGAGGTAGCGTTTCCACAGCCTGCGTGGGTCAGACGCCAAACGGTGGATCCATTCCAGACCGGCCCTCTGCATCCACCGGGGGGCCTGGGGAACTGTCCCCGCCAGGAAGTCGAACGCCGCGCCTGCGCCCAGCATCACGCAGGGCAGCCTGCCTCGGCGCTCCATCATCCACCGCTCTTGTTTGGGGCAGCCGAGGCTCACGAATAAGATGCGCGCACCGCTTGAATGTATGGCCTGAGTCATCTCTTGGTCCTCGTCGGAACTGAGCGGCCGGAAGGGAGGCGAAACAGAGAAGGCTATGACCAGGTCTGGATACCGCCGGCTCAAGAAACTCCGCAGACCCTCAAGGGTGTCGGGAGAGCTACCGTAGAGTCCGACAGGCAGACCGGCCTCCTCGGCCTGCCGGCAGACTTCAAGAGTGAAGTCCGCACCCCGGATGTGCTCGGTGCTCTCACCTAACGCCCGGGTCGCCCACGCGAGGGGTCTGCCGTCGGCTACCACAAGATCCGCACATTGAAGCTGGTCGCGCAGTCCCCGATCGTCCCAAGCCTCCATGACCATGTGTACGTTCGCGGCCAGCACCACCCTGGATTCCCCGGACCGGCCCCACGTTGTCACGAGTCGCGCGGCATCGGCGCGGGCCGTCCTGTGAATGCGAAACCCAAGCACCTCAATCTCACGCATATTGCTTTCTCGCCTCATCGATAGCCTGCTGGTACACGTCCATGAGCCTCTCGTAGTTCCGGTCTGCTGTGTATCTGCGCTCGTATTCAGCACGGGCGTTCATGCCCATCTGCCGACACTCGTCCGGATGATCGAAGAGCCACGAGGCTTTCGTCGCCAGATCGCGAGGGTCACCGGGCTCGAAGTGCAGCCCCGTCACTCCGTCTCTGACGATCTCGGCCATCGCTCCGAGTCTCGAAGCCAATACCGGCGA
Organism: uncultured Gaiellales bacterium; assembly: GCA_964592075.1. Lineage (GTDB taxonomy): Bacteria > Actinomycetota > Thermoleophilia > RBG-16-64-13 > RBG-16-64-13 > RBG-16-64-13. The sequence goes on along the minus strand of CAZQDY010000030.1, from coordinate 25,391 downwards.
GCCAGCTGCGAAAGCCTCGATGATCACCATCGGGAGGCCCTCGAACCATTCGGAAGGCATCACCAGGAATCGGGCTTTGACCATCTCGCGCGCCACGCCCTCCGGATCGAGGAGTCCCAAGAAAGCGACATTGGGCCCCGGGTCCTCGCTCGTAAGACAGGGCCCCCAGCCCGCAATCCTGAGGGCATGAGGTACTGACCTCCACGCCGATAGGAGGGTCGGTACGCCCTTCTCCTTCGACAGCCGCCCGACGAACAGAGCACCGGATCTCCGGTCCTCCTGAGGCGCGGGCACGGGCGAGCAGAAGTTGGGCTTGACGACGATCCTGTCGGCGGGCAGTCCACCTTCTATGAACAGGTTCCTGCCGAACTCGGTCAGGGCGATGAAACGATGGACCTTGACGAGCCACGTACCGCGAGCTCTGTGGGCCGCGACCACCCGAGCGGCGACTGTTGATCCCAAGGCCGAGCCTCTGTAGCAGCGATGGAGAACCGCCGTGTATGGAGTCGAAACGACACATCGAGTGCATACCTGCCCGCTTCTCATCAGAAAGGCCCCCGGGCACAGGAGCCTGTAGTTGTGGAGCGTCATCACGGCGGGTATCCGGCGTTCAGCACAGGCATCAAGCACCGATGGAGTCAACAAGGGGAAGAGGTTGTGGACGTGGGCGACATCGGGCCGGGCCTCATCGATGGCCTGCAGGCACCGGGCCTTCGCTCGTGGTGAATAGACCGCCCGGAGCGCCGTGTGCGCGCGATCCGCCATGCCGCTGATGTCGTCATTCGATGCTGTCAGCCGGATGACCTGATGGTCGTGACCTCTCAACAGTTCAGCCTCCTGTTCGACCACGCGGTCCTCTCCGCCGGCCTGCTGGTAGCTGTTGTGGATCTGGAGGATCCTCACCGGTCGCTTCTCGACTGTCTCGGGCTTCCGCGGAGGGCTCTCCGATGGGTCACGGCATGGGTGACCGCTCTCTCGAAGCCGTCTGCCATGTTCGAGTAGTTCGTCTTCTGCACTCTCTCTCTTCCATTGTCGCCCAGCCTGGCCGCATATCCGGGCTCGGAAAGCAGCCTTCGCAACGCATGAGCAACGGCATGGCTATCCCGCTCGGGGACCACGATACCCGTCTTGCCATCGACGACGAGACCCCCGGCGGCTGCGCCGACGGCATCCGTGGCGATCACCGGAACACCCTGGCTCATGGCTTCGTTGCAGGCCAGCCCCCAGGTCTCCTTGATAGTCCTGGTGGTGATGGACGGCATCACGAAGACACCGGCCACGGAGTACAGTGGCGCCAGCTCGCCCGGCTTCAGCCCACCAACAAGCCTCAATTCCACACTACGCGAGGAGGCGAGGGCCGATAGCGTCTCCGCAAGGTCCCCGGTCCCCACCACGGCTAACACCGGGCGAGGCGGATCGAGCATACCCACCGCCTCGATCAGGTACTCAAGCCCCTTCTGGGCCACAAGTCTGGACACGGCCAAGACGACGGGACCATCACCGAGCGCGTGGCGGTCTCGACAGAGTGCCGCCTCCCCTTCGCTGACCGGCCGGCCGAAAAGCCCCAGAGCGGTGGCGTTCTCGGCGGGAAACACCTTGGAAGCGTCCGCGCCCTCCTCGATGACGAATCTGCTGACATGGTCACCGTAGGTGACGATGGCGTCCGACCTGCGGTAGATGAGCCTGGCGAATGGATGGCTGAGCCGGTGGAAGAGCGTCTGGGGATGCATCCACATGCCCGTCCACAGCACGAACGGACGACGCCTGGCCTGCGCGGCGATGAATGCGGCCGGCAGCTCGACGCGGCCGTTCATGCACTTGATCATGACGTCATACTCCCGGGTCCACAGCTCTCGCAGCAGCGCTGTGTTCAAGCCGTACCCCGTCCCGAAGGTCGTGCGCCGGGCGAGGGTCTTGTGGGGGAACAACCCCGGGGTCACTCCGAGGTGCGCCTGCCAGTACTTCTCAGTTCCTTCCGTGAAGAACACGAACTCCGCCCCGAGCCGCTGGTGGAGGAGTTCATACAGGGGAGCACGATAGTGGGTGCAGAAGTTGGTCACCACCAGTATGCGGGGCCGTGTGGTCATCGGTCACGCCCCATTGCCCAGTCCCGGAACGCGCCGGCAAGCACACGCCCTGTGTCGGCCAGGATGTAGAAGGGGAGGATGTGCCGGGGTGCGCTCAGCCGCGCAAACCGCCAACGGTAGACCAAGCAGGCGGCCGATCGGCGCGATACCAGTGCACTGCATCGCGTGCGCCATGAGATGCGCTGCTTCGACGAGATGCCGGTGGCGGCCACGTCACTCGATACCGGCGCTTCGTAGGACATGAGCAGACGGTATCCTGCGCGCACAGCGCGAAACGAGAACTCATAGTCCGCCGCGTAATGTGGCAGACGGCCGGCGTCGAAGGGCCCGATCTCGCGGATGCACTGCGCAGGTATGAGAGTGCCACGGCCCGGGAGGCAAGAGGGCTCCACGAACCGAGTGCCTTCCGCCAGGCACCGAGACAGCGACCTGCCTTGGTTCATGGACCACCACTTGGCGGTCGGCCACTTCACTCTCGGTCCTCCGTCCACGATCGTCTCTTGGTCTCGGGAATCAAGAGCCACGGAACCGATGAGAGATGGTTGCGTGGCCTCTGCCAGAGCCAGCAGAGTGCTCACGTAGTCGGAGCGGACAGTCGTGTCGTTGTTGAGTGTGAGGACGTAGTCCTCTGGATGGCAGTGCTGAAGCGCCCACTCGATTCCCAGGTTGGTGGCGCCCGTCCACCAGAGGTTCCCGTCCCCCTCCAGGAGCACGACAGCCGGATGCTCTTCGGTGATCACACGCCTCGTGTCATCGGTCGAGGCGTCATCGACGACGACGACCGTGACGGATGGATACGTCTGGACGGCCAGAGACTGCAGACAGGCGACTGTATGGGCGCGTCGGTTGTGAACCGGGATGACAACGAAGACTGCGGAAGCGCGGGTCATGGGTGGCCCGCAGTTCTACGCTCGTCTCGGTACAGTGCGACCTCCTCACGTGACACACTCCCGGTTGCGGCCTTTGTCCGCGACCTCGTCCCAAGGACTCCCGCGAGGCAGACGCCGGCCAGGGTGAGAGAGTATGGTTCGAACCCGTACGCGATCCCCCACGCGGCGGATCCCGCGAGGACGGCCATGCCCAGCCATGCCAGTTCTTCTGGCCTGCCGTCAGCGGAGGGGACCGGACGCCCGCTCTTGCGCCAGGCAAGAAGAGGCCGCCATCCGGCGAACCAGAGCCAGACGAAAAGGAGCATGCCAACCACGCCAAGATGCGCGAGTATCATGACGTACAGGCTGTGGGGGAAGATCGTCACCTCGCCGCCGAGTTCCTTGACGTACGTGGACCAGTACAGGCCGAGACCACGTCCGGCTGTTGGTGAGGCGTAGAACTGCTCCAGCGTGGATTCCCAGACGAGTTCTCGCCAGCCAGCCGTATCTCTGCGTTCCAGGGCGGCCTGGCCTCGTTCGGCAAGAACACTCCAGATGTTGATTCGCGTGAATAGGGCCAGAAGAGTTGCCGCCAAGACGGCCACGATGACCGCCGCGGCTCGGCGCACTGTGGGCACCCAACCGCTTTTCGAGACACTCAGGATCACCAGGGCGCCGGCCACCCCCAGCCATACCGAACGGTGCGAGTCGAGAATGATCTCGATCGCCCCGAGACCGGTCACGACGTAGAGGAGCACCCGCGGAACGCGCAACCACGACCGGCATTGCCACAAGGCGGTCAATCCGAGGAGGAGGCCCATCGATACCTGGGCGGGGAACAGCCTATCGCTCCAGCTGAAAGACCATCCCTTCAGAGACAGGACGACGGGGGACAGAACGAGTGGCAGTCCCACGGCGATTGAGACGAATAACCACAAAGCAGCGCGCGTCTGACGTTGGTTCTGAAGGGATGCGACCAGACACAGCGGGATGGCCAGCAAAAGGTAGCGGAAACGGAGCTCTCCCGGGGCGGACAAGCCCGTCGCCGGAAGGTTGCGGAGCACCGCGATAACCAGCCATGCCGAGACACCGACGATCGGCGCAAACAGTCCGGCGACCCGGCGCCTGTCCCTTCCGCCCGCCAGTCGCAGGATCGCGGCAGCGACCATGCCGACCAGCACCACGTCCTGGAAGTAGACGCCTCCTCCCACGTAGAGTGCATCCGCCACGAAGTCAGGGGTCATCTGGAATATCGTGTAGCCGCCCATGGCAAGCAGGGCAAGCGCAGTGGAGACCAGGGGCCATCGCCATGCCACACCTGTCGATACGACCAGGGCTATCGCACCCAGCACCATCAGGAGATCGCCACGTCCGATCAGGAGACCGGCGGCCAGGGGAACCAGGACGACGAGAGCATAGAGCAACGGTCGCCCGTGCGCGAGCCGGCTCATGCCGAGTGGCGGCCTCGTCTTGTTCGTCTCAGCGAGGTGGCTACGGTCCATCTGGGTCCAGAGACCTCGGTACTTCGGGGGGTTCTTGAGAGTCGAGGACCCGTGCAAACAACATATCCGCCTGGAGAGCTTCGTCTGTCTTGGGGTTCGTGAAACCTTGGCGCAGTCCCACCGGCCTGAAACCGCGGTCTGCCATGAATCGGAGGATGTCTGTCGCGAGTGGTTGACCCTCATACAGCTCAACGAACGACACCTCGCACTCTAGGAGGGCGGACGTCAGCAGTACCTTCTCGCCACCCTCCAGCACCTGCCCCTCGTAGCCCTGGACGTCCAGCTTCACGGCGACGACCTGTTCCAGAAGACCGTACTCATCGGCCAAGTCGTCCAGTCGACGGAGAGGCACGGTCTCCGTACCGCGATACATCGACGGGGGCATAGCATCAGAATGCGTGGCTGTCATGGGAAGGATCGAACTGCTCACCAAGTTGCCGGCTACATGGATCGATATCTTGCCCTCGGACGATCCAAGCGCGGCGTTCACGCAGTCCCACAGCGGATCTCCCCCTGTCCTCCCGACCAGCGCCGAGTAGCTGCTCTTGATAGGCTCCACCGACAAGATGCGGCCTTCGCAGCCTTCGCGTCGCAGTTCGAGCCCGTACTCGCCCAGATGCGCTCCCACGTCGATCACGCACTCTCCACCCTGAATCGCCTCAGCAGTCGGGCTCTCCGGGCATCGTACGACCGGGAGTGGCGCTCGGCGTCTATCCCGCAGCGCCGCAGAAGTTGTCTCGTTGGGGTTGTGAATCTTCCCATCTACGCGCCCGCCCTTCCGGCAGTCAGACGCGCCTGTCGCAGGACCCTCGCATAGTACTGTTCGAGTTGTTCCATCACACGGTCCTCCGAGTAACGCTGCCGCACTTGTTCCAGAGCCTGGGTGACCTTGACGGCGGTCGTGTCCTTGTGCGTGAGGGCGTCGGTCACCGCCCGCTCGATATCGTGTGGATCGTCGACGTCACAAAGATACCCGCACGCTCCTTGACCGAGCAGTTCCGGGACATTGCCGCTCGAACGCCCCGCGACGACCGGGGTGCCGGCCGCCATGGCTTCCAGAATCGTCATCCCGAAGGATTCCTCGAGTGAGGGATGCAGGAGCAGGGTGGAACTCCGGATTTCCTCCAGCGCCTCCTCGAAAGACACCGCTCCGACGAAAACGACTCCCTCGGCCAAGTCTCTCTCCATAGCGTATGACTCGGCCTCCTCCCCGGGACCCATCCCATGACCGACCAGTCGGTATTCGGACACCAGTCCTTTGCCCTTGAGAAGGGGCCATGTCTCAAGCGCGCGCGCGACGTTCTTGTGCCCGTGGAACCCGTTCGACACCGTGACCATCCTTTCACTGCGTTCCCCCGGGGCACTCGCCACGCGCTCCATGACGTGGTTCGGAAGGAAGTTGGGGATGACCTCCATATCGCGTCCTCTGCGCCCGAACGCCTGCTTGAGGTAGAGGGAGTTGGCCACCCTGTTGCGCGCCCGGCGGGTCACGAAGTTGTTGAGCGGCCACCGTAGCAGTCGGTAGGTATCGCGCACGTGCTTCACAATGGTCCACGCATGGTCGTGGTAGTGGACTACGACCGGGCTCCTGGACTGGAGCGCCGCGAGCGCATATTCGTAGGACCACATGGCATGGATGAGGTCGCAGGGATGCTCGCGCATGAGCGAACGCAACCAGCGTCTCTCCCGTGCGTAGAACGAGACGACCGCTCTGGGTCTATAACGGGGGGCGACGCAGACGATCAGACTGCCTTGATCGATCACCATCGGCCTGTCCAGGCCGCGAGACCCCGTGAACACGACGACGCTGTGCCCTCGTCGCAGGACCGCATTCACGAAGTGTGAGACGATGGGGGCGGGATACCCCTCGGGAAGACCAGCGGGCCTGCCCCGCGGATAGTCTATGAGGTCCAGGCTGACTGGGCCGGCCATCCCTATGCGGAGTCCAGATGACTCAGCCATGTACCCGGCCTCCCGAGACAAGGGGTGGAATCCGTTGCCAGAGCGGTTCGGCGTTAGCACCCGCACCACCTATCTTGGAATCCGTGGGAACCTTTCCGGCGTGGCTTAGGCTTGTCGAAACCACGTAGCGAGCCACCAACTCGGTCGTCAGATTCTCCTCGAAGAAGAGACGATTGGCTCTTGACTGCGCCCTTAGAGTGTCATCATCAGATGCGAGGAGTCTCTCGGCCATGGCGATCGCTTGCGGGGTAGTGTCAAAGAAACGATCAGCGAGGCTTTCGCCAAAGACTTGGTCGAACCCGGGGTTTCTCCTGTATATCAGGGGGACTCCACAGGCGAGGGCGATCGGCAGCCTATTGGAGAAGTACCAGGGACTGAAGAGATTCTCGATCCCCACTGCGAGTCTGCTACCGGCGTTCAACCGCTGTTGCTCGTCGAACTCACGAGGACCCTTTGCCGACGGACCCCTCCACCCGCTTCCGTAGACAGCGAAGCCCGCACCGCATCTCTGCTCGAAGGCCTTCACGAGACGTCGCCTGGCTCTGGCACCTGGCATCGTCTTGAAAGGAATCCTACTCGTCACCTTGTTGCCGATCAGAATGATCCCGTGGTCTCCACGCCCGTCTGGGCTCCAGAGCGGCAGGAATCTCGTCTTCGACGCCGTGCTGGGTGCGTACCGGACCTCGTTGATTCCCGCTCTCGCCATGCCTGCTAGAAGCGGTCCCCCGCACGGTACGAATACCCTGGAGCAGTAACGCATGATGCGGACCATGGGTTTGGGAATGGGCTTGAATAACGGGTGATAGGAGTCTGCCTCCCAGTATGCCATTATAGGGTGCTGGGAGAGATTGCTCATAGCCCGCAGGGTCTCGTTTCCGACCTCCAGTCCGCTGGTGTGCATCCATATGATCAAATCGTGGCCGGCGTCGCCCACCGACTCGAGAAGCTCTCTGGCTATCTGGGCGTCGGTGAGGCCGCGGGCTCTGGCAAGCAAATGCGAATACACGTCGTAAGACCGGACTAGGCCCTCACTCACGAGGCCGGTGAAAGCTTCGTACACATCTGGGTGAGAACCCGCCGGGTTCTCGTTCAACACCACCAGGACTTTCACGAGCCCTCCTCTCGCGGTTCGTTCCCCACTGTTCCCGATATGGCGCGGGCGATATCGAAGGCTCGTCTCAAGCCCTGCCGTTTGATGGTCGGGCCGATGCGCTCGTCGAGGACGGCGAAGACTCGGCCGTGACCAAACCTTAGTACGACCAGGGCGAGAATGACCACCCCCGTGACGACTTGAATCGCCAGGATGGCAGGTGCCGGGGCGCTCCACGCGACCGCCAACCGTGACTCTCCATATAGACAGCCAAAGAGCAAGAGACCTCCCAACGCTCCCGGCCAGTACGCCCGCGCCAGATCTCCGGCGGAGATGTCGGCGAATAGCGCCACCCTCCAAGCCATGAGTCCGTGGAGAACAGCCTCTGACAGGGCGAACGCGAAGGCGTAGCCAACCAGGCCGAACCGCCCCAGCCCGAACAAGGCGGCAGCGAAGAGAGCGAGCTGGCCGGCCCGCATCAAGAGCTTGTCCTTGAGTTGGGCAGCAGCTTCAAGGAGGACACCACCAAGATGCGACAGCATGGCGAGCCCGGCCGCGATCGCCACCACCCGCATCACGGGGATGGCCGCGGCCCATTTGGCACCATACAGCACCAGGATGATCTCCCGGGACGCACCGGACATGCCGAGCGCCACCGGTAGGCCTACGCCGGCCAGGACGGCTATGATGCTCAGATAGGCTCGACCCAACCTTGCCCTGTCGTCCTGCACCCTGCTCATCGAAGGGTAGAGAACGCGGGTGAGACTCGTGCTCATGTAGTACATGGGCATTCCGGTCAGGCTGAGTGCTCGGGAGTAGTAGCCGAGCGGAGTAGCGCCCCTAACGCGTCCCACCACCATGGTGTCGAGGTTGGCGTTGACGAACTCCAAGAACGTGATCACCGAGACTCGAGATCCGAAGCCTAGGAGTTCGGTATAGGGACGGCGCTTGAAGACCGGACGGATATGGGGCCTGGCCAGAGCGTTGTACACTGCGGCGGCGATGGCGGCCTGACTGAGTGCGGCGGCGACAAGGCTCCAGACGCCGAAGCCGGTGAACGCCATGGTGATACCGACGGCGGCGTATCCCACCACGTATGCCGAAACCTCCGCGACGGCGATGCCCCTGAAACGCATCTCTCGACGGAGGAGCCCCAGGGCGGTCAACGACAGTCCGCTGATGAAGAAAGAGAGTCCCATAACGCGGACTACGTTGGTCAGCCGGGGAGCGTCGAAAGCAGCTGCTGCCAGGGGCGCTCCGAACCAGACGGCCGCAGCGAACACGGCCCCCACGGCAGCCGATGTTGAGAACCCCGCGCGGACGTGATCGTCCGTGAGGTTGCGACGCTGCACGAGGGCCTGGCCGATGCCCATCTGCGCGAAGTACTGGCCAAAGCGAAGCACCAGACTGCCCATCGCCACGAGTCCGAAGGCCTCCGGGGCGAGCAGACGTGCCAGGACCGCCGTTATGATCACCTGGAGGCCGGCGTTGAGGAAAGTCGCGAGATAGGTCCATTTGGCCCCACGTAGCGTTTGGGCGGTGAGGGTGGCTGAGGACCCGTTGTCCTCTGTGGCGGTCATCACTCGGCCACAGGAAGAAGACCGTCGGGCTCTGGTAGAGAAGACAAGTCCCGTCTCCTAGAAGCATCTGGACGGGAAGCCGAGCTATGCCTCAGGTGCTCGCCTCACTCCCGTCCCCACTGCCGCAACGTGACCTGCCGTCTCTCCTGCAGGTCCGCTCTAACCATATCGGCAGCCAGCTCGCTGAACTTCATAGTCGGTTCCCATCCGAGGACCCTCTTCGCCTTGCCGGCGTCTCCGAGCAGGCTGTAGAGCTCGGTCGGCCGGAAGTACCGCGGGTCCACCCGGACAAGCACCCGTCCCGGCGCGAGGGTCTCGGGTAGCGCGGCGTCCCGTGCCGCGTCGTGCCGGGGAGTCGCGCCGGCCCGTGCCGCGCCGTCCGCGTCCGCGCCATCGCCTGCCGCGCCGCGTTCTCCGCCTCTCGCCGCCGCCAGCCGGGCGGCGTCGATCTCCGCGACCACGCCCACTTCATCGAGTCCCGTGCCTTCGAAGGCCAGCGTCACTCCCACCTCGGCGAAGGCCCGCTCCACGAACTCCCGCACCGTGTGCTGCTCGCCGGTGGCGATGACGTAGTCGCCGGGCTGGTCCTGCTGCAGCATCAGCCACATGGCCCGCACGTAGTCCCGGGCATGGCCCCAGTCGCGCTTGGAGTCCAGGCTCCCCAGGTACAGGCAGTCCTCGATACCCAGGACCATCCTAGCCACCGCCCGCGTGATCTTGCGGGTGACGAAGGTCTCGCCCCGCATGGGGCTCTCGTGGTTGAAGAGGATGCCGTTGGAGGCGTGCATGCCGTAGGCGTCGCGGTAGTTGCGGGTGATCCAGTAGGCGTAGAGCTTGGCCGCCGCGTAGGGGCTGCAGGGGGCGAAGGGCGTTTCCTCGTTCTGGGGGAACGTGGGCGCGTTGCCGTAGAGCTCGGAGGTGGAGGCCTGGTAGAAGCGCGTCTTCTTCTCCATGCCCAAGATGCGGATGGCCTCGAGCAGGCGCAGCGTCCCCAGGGCGTCGGAGTTGGCCGTGTACTCGGCAGTCTCGAAACTCACCTGCACGTGCGACTGGGCGGCCAGGTTGTAGATCTCGTCGGGCTGCGTCTCCTGCACGATGCGGATGAGGTTGGTGGCGTCGGTCATGTCGCCGTAGTGGAGGAAGTAGCGTACGCCGGGCAGATGCGGGTCCTGATAGAGGTGATCCACCCGGTCGGTGTTGATGAGGCTGGCCCGGCGCTTGATGCCGTGGACGATGTAGCCTTTGTCGAGGAGCAGTTCGGCCAAATAGGCGCCGTCCTGGCCGGTGGCGCCGCTGATGAGCGCAGTCTTGGTCATACCCGTGCCGTCCCCTTGATTCCGCATGTCACCGCCGACGATGGCGGCCTCCCAAGGGATTTCGCCGTCTCAGTCTACCACCCTGCCCAGGCTGGTCCGGCGCGAGGGATTCCATCTTTCTGCGCGGAGACGGGCCGGTGAGCGGCGCTAAGGCCGATCTCCCACAGAACTCGTACCGGGGCGACCTGCGATCGGGCCCGGGCCCTCAACCGGCCCGGCCGGCGAAGCCGCGCAGGCCGTCCAGGCTGCCGGAACGGAAGTGCTCGGCCGCCGCCCGCAGCCGCTCGAGAGGCCAGTCCCACCATTGGAGCTGCAGCAGCTCCACGATGGTGGCTTCATCGAACCGGTAGCGGATGATCCGTGCCGGCACACCCCCCACGATGGCGTAGTCGGGTACGTCCTCCGTCACCACGGCGCCGGCCGCTATGATGGCTCCGTTCCCCACCTTGACCCCGTCGATGATCAGCGCGCGCCCCCCCACCCAGACGTCGTGGCCCAGGGTCACCGGGGCGTACTCCGCGAAGTAGTCCTCGTCGGCGAAGGTCACCGCCGTCTGACCGCGGGTGGAGTAGAAGACCGGGTGGGTGGAGAGCCACTCCGACGGATGTCTCCCCATGCCGCCGACGCCGGAGCTGGCGATGCTGCAGAAGGAGCCCACCTGTGCGTAACCGATGTACGAGTCGGTGACGTAGGTGAACCTGCCCAGAGAGGAATCGACGATCGTGGTGCGACCGTAGAGGCGGTTGTGCTCCGAGAAACGGCATGCCGGGGTGGCGTGGCTGTGCCAAGAGGCGCCGAAGCCGTCCAGGGTCATGGCAAGGCGCGGGCGGCGGATGAGCAGCCATTTGAGCCGGTCGATCACGTCCCGGCCCTCCGCATGCTCACGAGCATCCTGGCCGCCCTGTGCCGGGCGCGTCCGGCCGGGCCCGGCGAGATCGACCGGAAGAAGCGCCTGTGGGCTTCGAACATGCGGGCCGATTCGGCCACCGGGATTGGAGCGACCGGGATGGCATCGGGGCTGAGGTCGACGTCGTAGCAGTGCGTGTGATGGCAATGAACACCGGTGCCGTCGAAGCCCATGTTCTTGGCGAGAGGCTGCCTGGGGAAGAGCGCCAGGCAGCCTGTCAAGAAGAGCGTCGCGTACCAGAACACAAACCAGGTCTTGATGCGCCCCTCCTTGTTGAGGACGAGCTGCTCCCAGTAGTTGTAGGTGCCGTCGAAGTCGAACTCCCGCCTCATGTGTCCGTCGAACTCCCGCATCAGTCCCAGGTCCCGGCGGTATTCGCGCCAGGCCCGCTCCCACGTGGCCCATCCCCAGCAGAGGGGCACACGCAGAAAGTAGGTATCATCGAGGGTGGAGGGCTCCACCGGATACGCGCAGGCCGATACGTGCATCACGGCGGGCTCGTCCTCGTAGAGATCGAGGGTATCGTTCATGAAGCGCAAGAAGTGCGGCGAGACTATCAGGTCGTCCTCCAGCACCACCACCCGCCCATGCTTGGCACAGACCGTGGTGACGCCCTCGATGATGGAATCGGCGAGACCCAGGTTGGTCTCCCGTTCCACGATGGTCATCGACCGAAAGCCCGACAGTCCTCGTACGAAGCCGCGCACCTCACCGACCGCCGCCTCGGCCGCTTGGTCACGCGGTCCGTCGCAGAACACGTAGAGGTCGGAGCGCTCGGCCTCCGGGTTCGCGAGCAGCGATACGAACATCCGCCGCGTGTGCGCCGGGCGGTCGTAGACGAACGCTACTATGGGAGCCGGCTCGTCCACGCGCGCCGCTATCCGCGCGGGCCTTCCGGGGTTTGTTGCGCGGCCAGGTACCATTCGTAGGTGCGCCTCAACCCTTCCTCCAGGCCGATCCATGGCCTCCATCCCATCGCGAGGGCTCGGCTCACGTCCAGGAGCTTCTGAGGGGTGCCGTCGGGCCTGCCGGCGTCCCAGGAGATGTCGCCGTCGTAGCCCACTACCCTGCTCACGGTCTCGGCCAGCTCAGCGATGGTGGCGTCCTCTCCCGTGCCGATATTCACGAGGCCCTCGGGGAACTCGGGCCACTGCTCCATATCACCAAGCAGGCACACGGCTTCGGCCAGGTCGTCCACGTGCAGGATCTCGCGCCGGGGCGTGCCTGTGCCCCACAGGGTGACCGCGGGGGCGTCCGTCACCTTGGCCTCGTGGAACTTTCTGATGAGCGCCGGTACCAGATGGCTGGTCTCCAGGTCGAAGTTGTCGTTGGGCCCGTACAGGTTGGCCGGCATGAGGCACAGGTAGCTGGCGCCGTACTGGCGGTTGAGGCTGCGGCACATCTCGATGCCGGCGATCTTGGCGAGAGCGTAGGGGCGGTTGGTCTCTTCGAGCGGCCCGGTGAGCAGGTACTCCTCCTTGAGCGGCTGGGGGGCCAGCTTGGGGTAGATGCAGGAGCTGCCCAGGAAGATGAGCCGCCTGACGCCGGCCCTGAAGGCCTCGTGGATGGCGTTCAGCTCGATGGCCAGGTTCTCTTGGATGAACTCGTAGGGGTACTTCCAGTTGGCCATGATCCCGCCCACCCGGGCAGCGGCCAGGATGACCATCTGGGGCTGTTCTTCGGTGAAAAAGGCCCGCGTCTGGGCCTGGTTGGTGAGATCGAGCTCGGCATGGGTGCGGAGGAGCAGGTTCTCGTACCCGCGCTCCCGAAGCGAGCGGAGGATGGCGCTGCCCACGAGACCGGTGTGCCCGGCCAGGAAGACGCGGGTGGCGCGCTGCGGTTCGGCGAGGGTCTCATGCATGGCGGCAGTGATCTCCTGGTTCGGCCCGGCTCAGTGCCGGCATCCATGATAGTGGAGACAGGCTGCTCGCACCATCGACCTTCGCCGAGCCTCATCCCATCGCCACACCACCACTCCTCAGATCCCAAAGCAGTTGTTCTCCCGGTAGAACAGTGAGGTACATGACTCCGTGGGTAGGATGGCCATCAGTCCCCAGAAGTCCAACCTGCGGAAGCCGTTCTCGCGGAGGAAGGCACATCCCTCCGCGTATCTCTCCCGGTCGGTGTTGTCCCATATGATGACGCCGTCATCTTTGAGGGCTCCCAGGCAGTTCTTGGCGCAGTTGACCCTGTCCCTCCCGTCGATGAGCAGGCAGTCGAACTCCGCCTGGAACTGGGCGGCCATGCGGCAGTAAGCGCCGTCGGTGTCGAGCTCGCAGTACCTGAGGTCGACATTGGAGGGCACCTTCGCGTTCAGGGTGTCGTACCAGTACTGGTCGTGCTCGCATGACGTGACGTGAGCGACCCGCCGGGCCCACCAGAGGGTGGAGTAGCCGCTGCCGTACTCGAACACGCGCATGTCGGGCCGGACCTTGTCGCTGAGGAAGGCGATCATCGAGTACGAGTACCAGGGAAGGCAGTCGCCGTCGCGATCGACAGGCAGACGCTCCCGGCGGCTCCGCACCCACCCCTTGTCTTCGAGATAGGGCCAGAGATCGAGGGTGACGAGCGCCTTGCTGCCCACCCCCGTGCGCCCTACGAGCCACCTGACGGTTTTCTTCACGAAGGTGCGCACCATTCCTCCCCCGTTCGACAGACCCTCAGACTACCAGAAGGACGCCGCAGGGCGCTTGGGCATCGGTTTGTGAGGCGTGTCGCCATAGGGCTAAGATGTATCGCGGCACGGAGTCCAGTCCCGGGAGGAGCGACTTATGCGCATCTTCGTAACAGGCATTGCCGGCTTCATCGGCAGCCGGGTGACCGAGCTGCTCCTCGATCAGGGGCACGAGGTCTGCGGGGTCGACAACCTGTGCGCCGCCTACGACATCCGGCTCAAGCAGTACCGCCTGGAGCGCCTGCACGGCCGTCCCAACCTGGAATTCCACCTAGGCGACATCTCCAACCGGGACTCCCTGCCGGCCATTTGGAGTGAGCGCGGGCCCTTCGACGCCGTGATCAACCTGGCTGCCCGCGCGGGTGTGCGCCAGAGCGTGGTCGATCCCTGGGTCTACGTCGACACCAACGTGACCGGCACCCTAAATCTGCTCGATCTGTGCCGCCGCGACGGCGTGAAGAAGTTCGTGCTGGCTTCCACGTCCAGCCTGTACGGGGGAGACAACCCTGTGCCCTTCGCTGAGGACACCGACACCAACCGGCCCCTCTCACCTTACGCCGCCTCCAAGAAGGGAGCGGAGGCGCTCTGCTACACGTATCATCACCTGTACGGCATCGACGTGACCGTTTTCCGCTACTTCACCGTCTACGGGCCGGCCGGGCGGCCGGACATGTGCCCGTTCAGGTTCGTCCAGTGGATCCACGAGGAGCGCCCCCTGCGCCTGTACGGCGACGGCAGCCAGTCACGGGACTTCACCTATGTGGACGACGTAGCCCAGGGTACCATCCTGGGGCTGAAGCCGCTGGGCTACGAGATCATCAACCTGGGCGGCGACAGTTCCCACGACCTCGTGGAACTCATCTCCCTCGTGGAGCATGAAGCGGGGAAGCAGGCCCAGATCCAGCGACGGCCGATGGACCCCGCCGATGTGATGGCCACCTGGGCCAAGGTCGACAAGGCCGAGGAGCTGCTCGGCTGGCGGCCGCAGGTGGACCTGAACGAGGGTGTGGCCCGCCTCTGCGCCTGGTACCTGCAGAACCGCGACTGGGCCAAGGAGATCGACACCGAGGACTAGGGTCTGACGACGAGATCGACGTCGCACTCGAGCACCCGCAGAAGCTCGAGGACCCCATCGATAGACTTGCGGTAGTTGGTTGGGTCTAGGAGGCGATAGAACTGGGTCGGCGACGTGCCCAAGCGGCGGATGACCTCGCGCTTTGAAAGGGGACTGGCGGCCAGGCGTCTTTCTGCCTCCAGCGTCAATCGGTAGAGAAGCTGGTCTCGCATGTACCTGGGATCGCGGTTGTATTCCAGCACTTGATCCACGTGCACCGAACCCTCCACACCCGACGCCAGCGTGTAGGTGAAGCCCTCGCGGTCGAGCTCGTCGTCCACATAAGCGTGAGTCACAGCGTCTTCCGGCGTAGGCGGAGGATCAGCCTTGACGTACGGGAAGACCAGCCGACCGCATGCCGTGCCGACCTCGAAGGCGTGCCGCCTGTTGTTGGCTCTGACCGACGTGGCCTTCAAAGCAGCCCCTCCATTGTGAGTTGGCGGATCAAACGGAGCACCTTCGGCGACGGATTGCCGTACATAGACCTCCAGTTCTCCAGATCCCACTTGAGAACCAGTTCTCCCTCGCGGTAGACATGCACATGCCGTGGAGTGCGGTCACCTGCCCAAGCCAGAAATGCGTATCCGCCTCTCCGGATCTTCGGCACGGTTAATGTTATCTCCCAGGGTAACGTTTGACAAGGCTGCTGTCACTTTGACTCACGGGGTGGGGATACGTCACACGACCAAAGACCTGAATCGGTATGTGGCAGGCGTGCGACTCGCTCTGTTGCCACAAGGCAGGCGCAGGCAAGGTCTGAAGACGACGGCCTATCGGTGGTGGATCCGTTCACGCCGTGAGGCGCCTTCGGCTTCCTACGCCCGCACGTACCGGCAGCCCTCCGGAGGCTTCACCGCGTTGCGGGTGTCGCAGAGCAGCTTCACGCCGCCGTAGAGCGCCGGGTCCTTGAACTCCTGGTGCGCGGTCGACAGCACCACCGCGTCGTAGCCGGCGAACTCCTGGGCCGACAGCGGCGCCGACTTCAGACCCAGGTCGTACTTGCGGGTGGGCCTCATGGCCGGGATGTGCGGGTCGCAGTAGGCCACCTCGGCCCCCCGCTCCTGCAGGAGCTCGATGATCTCGTAGCTGGGCGACTCACGATCGTCGTCGATGTCGGCCTTGTACGACAGCCCCAACACCAGCACCTTGGCCCCGTTGAGCGTCTTCTTCTCCTCCGCCAGAGCCTCGGCCAGCCGGTGCACCACATAGCTCGGCATGCGGGTGTTGATCTCGCCGGCCAGCTCGATGAAGCGCGTCCACATGCCGTATTCGGCCGCTTTCCAGCTCAGGTAGAAGGGGTCGAGCGGGATGCAGTGCCCACCCAGCCCCGGCCCGGGATAGAAGGCCTGGAAGCCGAACGGCTTGGTCTTGGCCGCCTCGATCACCTCCCAGACGTTGATGTCCATCTGGTCGAAGGTCATCTTGAGCTCGTTCACCAGCGCGATGTTGACCGCCCGGTAGATGTTCTCCAGCAGCTTGGCCGCCTCCGCCACCCGCGACGACGAGACCGGCACCACTTCTGCGATCGGCGCCGAGTAGAGGGCCACGGCTACGTCGGTCGACTCCGGATTGACCCCGCCCACGAGCTTGGGGATGCTCTTGGTCGAGAAGGAGGCGTTCCCCGGGTCCTCGCGCTCGGGCGAGAAGGCCAGGAAGAAGTCCCCAGGCGTGGTGAGTCCCGATTCCTCCAGCAAGGGCTTGAGCTCTTCGTCGGTGGTGCCCGGGTAGGTGGTGGATTCCAGCACGATGAGTTGCCCGGGGCGGAGATGGGTGCGGATGGTGGTCGCGGTGTCGCGCACGTAGCGCATATCGGGCTCACGGTGCCTGCCGAGCGGTGTGGGCACGCACATGAGAACGGCGTCGCACTCGGACAGCCGGGAGAAGTCATCGGTGGCTACGAATCGGCCGCCGGCCACGGCGGCGGCCACCCGCTCGGCTCCCACGTGCTTGATGTGCGACTCGCCCTGGTTGAGTCCGGCCACTTTGTTGGGGTCGAGGTCGAAGCCTGCCACGCGGAAGCCCGACTCCACGAAGGTGAGGGCCAGCGGCAGGCCTACATACCCTTGCCCCACTATGCCGACGATGGCCTCGCGGTCCCTGATGAGGTCCAGTAGACGCAGGTAATGAGGGCTGATCATCATGGCTCCCGCCGCCTCAGGTCGGTGTTGTGTGTGACGCGGCCGGCGCCGCACGGCGCAGACCGCCCCTCATGATAGGGCAACGGGGGTGCGGAGGCTACAGGCTCGGAAGGGGCGTCAGGAAGAGGCGATCGAGCTGCAGAAGGCCGCACCCTTCTTGCACACCTTGGTGCTGCCCGGGCCTCCGATATCACCTACCGTGCTGACCTTGCAGACCTCGAGAACCACCTCCTCCGGTGTGGTTCTCGTGAGGATCTCGAGTTGCGGAATCGTCCAGGTCTCACGCCCCGGGCGCGGCGCCTCGTCGGTTTCCATTCTCTCCCCCCTGTTCGTGAGCAGTCTCTCGCGGCGGTGTGTGTTGCGCGAGGCTCTCGTGGATCACCCGCCTGGCGGCGTCTAGGCCGGCCTCACCGGCATCACGATGGCTACGATAGCGCCCTGCAGCGTGAAAGGTCAAGTGAGAGAACCAACACTCTTGGCACAAGGGTGTTGGCGTCCGCTCGGCTATACTTCCCCGCACCATGGCGGATGGGACATCAGAGAGCTCGATGGCGCCGCCCGCGGCGCCTGGACTGGGTGGCGACGAGGTGGTCGGCGCGCCCCCGTCCGAGCCCGATACGGCTCCGGGGTCCGGCCTGGCGCCGCCGTCCGGCGAAGACGCCGGGTCGGCGAGCGGCGGCGGGGAGAAGAGGGGTTGGCGGCACTGGCCCTGGTACCGCTGGCTGGCCAACCTGATGATCCTCGCCGGAGTCCTGTGTCTCCCCGGCTATTTCCTGGGCACGTGCGCCTGCACGGCGCTCCATCAGCGTGATCTGCGCCAGGAGCTCGCCGCGACCGGCGCCGCGCTCACGATCGAGGTCGCCCAGATCGCTGAAGCGGAGTTCGTCTCCGTCAACACCACCACGTCCACCACGCTCCCTCCGTCGGCGACCGAGGAGGAAGTGGCGGCGGCTCTGGCGGCGGTCGAAGCCGCTGAGAAGAAGCGTGAGTCGGAGCTGGCGCTCTTCAAGACGGCGGCCGACGAGTTCGCCTCGAACGTGAGCGGCGTGATGCGCACGCCTCTGGGGCGGATCGTCATCCCCAGCATTGGTCTGGATGTGGTCATGTTGGAGGGGACCAGCAAGAGCGACCTGAAGGAGGGTCCCGGGCACTGGGAGGAGACTCCCTTCCCGGGCCAGGGCGGCAACTTCGTGGTGTCCGGCCATCGGACCACCTACGGGGCGCCCTTCTTCAAGCTTGACGACGTGGAGGTCGGCGACGAGATCCAGATGATCATGCCCTACGTGATCGCCCGCTACGAGGCGATACTGAACATCATCGTGTATCCCGACGAGGTGGAGACGGTGCGCTCTGTGGGCAGGGAGCAGGTCTCGCTGGCCGCATGCCACCCGCTGTACAGCGCCAAGCAGCGGGTTGTCGTCATAGGCGACCTGGTCAGCTTCAAGCTCATCGATCCGGAGGGCTGACTTCGTGAGATCGCGCGACGCGGCGGGTGGCGCCGAGGCCTCTGAGAGCGCCGGGGTTGCCGCATCCGCGACCGCCGGGGCTGCCCCGCCCGCACCTGCCCGGCCCGCGGCGGCCGGGGCCGCGCATACCGCGGGCACCGGGACCGCCGCGCCCACCGAGGCCGCGCCCGATATCCGGCACAGCCGCCGCCGGTGGTTGGTGCTGGCCATCCTCTGCGTGGGCGTGTTCATGATGCTGCTGGACGGCACCATCGTGAACGTCGCCATCCCCAGCATCCTCACCGCGTTCCAGACGGGCTTCTCACAGGTGGAGTGGGTGATGAACGCCTATCTCCTCATGTTCGCGGTGCTGCTCATCACCACGGGGCGGCTTGGGGATCTCTACGGGCGCAAGGTGGTCTTCATCGTGGGGTTGTGCGTCTTCACCCTGTCCTCCTTGGTATGCGGGCTGGCCCCGGGAGTCGGCTGGCTGATCGGGTTCCGGGCGGTGCAGGGGCTGGGCGGAGCCATGATGATGCCCAACACCCTCTCCATCATCGCCAACGTCTTTCCCCCGGAGGAGCGCGGCAAAGCCATGGGCTTCTGGGGCGGTGTGACCGGTTTCTCCCTGGCTCTGGGGCCGAGCCTGGGTGGACTGCTCTCGGAAGCCGCCTCGTGGCGTTGGGTCTTCTTCATCAACGTGCCCGTCGGCGTGATCCTGCTGCTGCTTGCTCTCAAGTACATCCCGGAGTCCACCGACCCGACCTCGGTCAAGCAGATGGACTACCCGGGAGTGGCCGTGCTGACCGGGTCTCTGTTCGCCCTCACGTTCGCCCTGATAGAGGGGCAGAAATACGGATGGACCTCGGGCCTCATCCTGGGGTTGTTCGCGGCGACCGTCGTGGGACTGGGACTCTTCGTGTGGATTCAGCGACGACAGATCCAACCGTTGATGGATCTCTCCCTGTTCAAGAACCGTACCTTCAGCCTGACGAACGCTCTCGGATTGATCCTCCAGTTCGGGATGCTGGGGGTGTTCTTCCTCGTGCCGATCTTCCTGCAGGCCATCCTCGGCTACAGCGCCATGAAGGCGGGCTTGGTCATGACCCCCATCGCCGCGGTGGTGATCGTGGCGGCTCCGGCCTCCGGCACTCTCTCCGACCGCATCGGACCGAAATGGCTCATGTTCTCGGGCATGCTGGTGGCCGCCCTCGGCTTCTACCTGACCCGCCGGGTCATGGTGGTCGACGGATCCTGGCCCGACTTCGTACTGGGATTCGCAGTGGCCGGGTTCGGGATCGGCATGGTCATGCCTCCGGCCACCTCCGCGGTCATGGGCGCGGTGGCTCCCGCCAAGGCCGGACAGGCGTCGGGAGTCCTGTCGAGCATGCGCCAGATAGGCGCCGTCCTGGGCATCGCCGTCATGGGGGCCGTGCTACAGAACCGGGCTGTGGCCTACATGCAGGATGGTGTGGCCGTCAAGCTCGACGCAGCCCCGTTCGCGCTCCCCCCGGCGGCCAAGCAGGCCATTCTCGACTCGGTCGGCTCATCGGCCATCAACATGGGTGAGATGAGGGCCGGTGGAGGCCTGGGCGGGCCCATACCCAAGGAAGTGGCCGACATGCTCGCTCAGGCGCCGGCCTCCGTGGCCGACCAGGCGACCGCGTTCTTCAAAGGCCTGTTCAGCGTCGACTTCATCATGGGCGAGTTCGCGCGGGCCATGCGGACCACCTACGTCCTATCCGTCGTCCTCATGGTCGTGGGGGCGTTGCTGGCCCTCTCCGTCCGCGCGCGCCTCAAGAAGACGTAAGGATGCTATCGTTCCACCATGGGTGAGGACCTCTTCATCGACTATCTCGTGTCGGTCAGCCCGGCGATCGACCGGTATCTGCACCAGCAGTTGAAGAAGGCCCCCGAGGACAGTCCCCGGGGCCGCTATCTCTACAGCATCCTGGAGGAGTTCATCACGCGCGGCGGCAAGCGCACGCGTCCGGCCATGACCATGCTCGCCTGTGAGGCGGTGGGTGGAGATCCGCAGCGGGCTCTGTGCGGGGGATGCGCCATAGAGTTCTTCCATGCAGCCGCCCTCATCCACGACGACATCATGGACGCCAGCCTGCTTCGTCGTGGCCAGAAGTGCGCGCACATCATCCACGGCGCGCCTTTGGCCATCAACGCCGGCGACTACGCCTTGGGCTTGGTCTGCACCATCGTGGTGCGCGATCCCTCGCTGGACTGCGGCACCAAGCTGGCGGTGCTGGACGTCATCGGCGAGATGAGCGAACGGACGGTCGAGGGCCAAGCGCTGGACGTGGGCTGGGTGCGCGACGACGTCTACGACCTCACGCCCGACGACTACCTCGACATGGCTTTGGGCAAGACCGGCTTCTACAGCGGCATCGCTCCTCTCAAGGTGGGGGCGATCATCGGCGGGGGTACGGAGGAGGAGATACGCGCGCTCGAAGGCTTCGGCAAGAACTCCTCCATCGCCTTCCAGATCCAGGACGACCTCCTCAACATCACCGGCGACGTGGGCACCATGGGCAAGGACTACCTGAGCGACGTGATGGAGAGCAAGCGCACGCTCATGGTCATCCACTGCCTGACCGCGGCCGAACCGGCCGACCGGGGGCGCCTTGTCGAACTCCTGAGGCTCAGGAGTTTCAAGAGCCTGGAAGAGGCGGCCGAGGTGGTGGACCTCATGAAGCGGTATGGTTCGCTGGACTACGCCCGATCGCTCGCCCGGGACCTGATCGTCGAAGGGCGGTCGTACCTGGAGGCGGTGCGGGAGTCGCGGGCCCGCGACATCCTGGGTTCCATGGCCGGGTACTTCTTGGAGCGGCAGCGGTGATCGACGAGGCCAGGCAACAGGCGCTGCGTGGACTCCCGTCGGTGGAAGAGCTGGCGAGCCACGCAGCGGCGGCGCCGCTCCTGGAGCGGTATCCGCGCATCCAAGTCGTGGAAGCTGTGCGGGCCGTGTTGCAGGGCGCGCGCCGCGCGATAGTGGAGGGTGACGAGGTGGTGGGTGGCTCGGCGCCCGGGTCCGGGTCTGCGGCAGACGGCACGGCGCCCGGGTCCACGGCCGAGGCGCTCCTTGCCCGGGTGGCGGCTCTGCTCGACGAATGGTCACGCCCCGGACTGGTGCGGGTGGCCAACCTGAGCGGCATCGTCGTGCACACCAACCTGGGCCGGTCGGCTCTGGCCGCGAGCGCCGTGGAGCGCGTCTCCGTGGTGGCCCGCTCCTACTGCAACCTGGAGTACGACTTGGAGGCCGGCAGCCGCGGGTCGCGCGAGACGCATGTGGAGGCTCTGCTCACCAGGTTGACCGGTGCCGAGGCGGCCTTCGCGGTGAACAACAACGCCGGCGCCGTGCTGCTGCTCCTGATGGGGCTGGCCGCGGGGCGCGAGGTGCTGGTGTCTAGGGGTCAGCTGGTCGAGATAGGGGGGTCGTTCCGGCTGCCCGACATCATGCGGGCCGGGGGGGTCCGCCTTGTCGAGGTGGGCACGACCAACCGCACCCGCGTGGACGACTACGAGAACGCCATCACCGCTGATACGGCCCTGCTCTTGCGGGTGCACACGTCGAACTACCGCATCCTGGGCTTCACGGAGGAGGTCGAACTGGGCGACCTGGTGGAGCTGGGTCACCGCCGGAGCCTGTTGGTGGCGGACGATCTGGGCAGCGGCGCCCTGAACGAGTTGGACGCCTACCGGGGCGAACCGACGGTGGCAGCGGCGCTGCGGACCGGCGCGGACGTGGTCTGCTTCAGCGGCGACAAGTTGCTGGGGGGTCCGCAGGCCGGGATCCTGGTGGGGCGCACCGGAGCCATCGACGGTCTGCGAAAGCACCCCGTGGCGCGTGCCTTGCGCCTGGACAAGATGTCGCTGGCCGCGCTGGAGGCCACCCTGGAGCTGTACCAGGATCCCGAGCGGGTGCGTAGAGAGGTGCCCACCCTCCGCTATCTGACCCGCACCCCGGCTGAGACCGCTGCGTTAGCCGCCGCGTTGCAGGCGGCCGTAGAACGTCGTTGTAGCGACGGCTTCATCCTGGAGGTGGAAGAGTCGGTGGCGCGGGCCGGCGGAGGGTCGATGCCGCTCATGGAACTGCCTTCACACGCTGTGCGCATACGCTTCCCCGAAGCGTCTCCTCCCGACCGCGCCGCGGGGGTGGCTGGATTAGACGCGGCGCTGCGCCACGCGCCTCTCCCGGTGGTCGGCAGGGTTGCGCAGGACAGCCTGCACCTGGACGTCATCGCGCTGGACGAGGGCGAGGTGGAAGCCGTCGCGGAGAGCGTGGCCTGGGCTGTCGAACGCCTGGTCGCCGGGTTGCCGGGCGCCGGGGCGTCGCTCACCGCGGTGCAGTCGCCCGAGCGGGCCGCGGGACCGAGCGGGACGGTGACGGCGCCCGAGCGGGCCGCCGGTGTGCAGGGTGCGCCGGGCGGACCGCCCTCGACAGACAGGTAGGTTTCGACTGTGGCTGAGCGCCCCTTGACTCTCGGCACCGCCGGACACATCGATCACGGCAAGACCACTCTCATCAAGGCGCTCACCGGTCGCGACACAGACCGGCTGAAGGAAGAGAAAGAACGCGGCATCAGCATCGAACTGGGCTACGCCGAGCTGACCCTGCCGAGTGGGCGGCGTCTCAGCGTTGTGGACGTCCCCGGCCACGAGCGTTTCGTGCGGACCATGGTCTCCGGCGCCACGGGCATCGACCTCTTCCTGCTGGTGGTGGCCGCCGACGACGGGGTCATGCCGCAGACCCGCGAGCATCTGCGCATCGTCGAGCTGCTCGGCATACCCAGCGGCCTGGTTGCCCTCACCAAGATCGACATGGTCGACCGGGACATGGTGGAGCTGGCCACGGCCGACATCGAGGAGTTCCTTGCCACAACGCGCTACACGGAGGCGCCCGTCGTGCCGGTGAGCGGCGCGACCGGGGAAGGCCTGCCCGACCTTCTGGCGGCCCTGGACCGCGTGGGCGACCAGGTGCCCGAACGGCTCGCCTACCCCGCCACCCGGATGCCTGTGGACCGGGTCTTCTCTCTCAAGGGCATCGGGACGGTCATCACCGGGACCTTGTGGTCGGGCGCCATCAGCGCCGAAGACACGGTGGCCATCCTGCCGCCGCGGCAGGGCCGCGGCTCGGCCGGGCTGCGCGAGGTGAGGGTGCGGAGCATCCAGGTGCACGACCGGGAGGTGGCCGAAGCTGTCGGGGGCCAGCGGGTGGCGCTCAATCTCACCGGTGTAGACCGTGACGAGGTGGATCGGGGGCAGTGGGTGGTGAAGGACCCCACCATCGCGCCCACCTACCTGGCCGACGTGTGTTTGACCCTGCTGCCCGGCGCGGCCGGTCCGCTTTCACGTGTCTCCCAGGCCCGGGTGGATCACGGCACCGCCGAGATCCTTGCCAAGGTAGTCCTGGCCGACTGTGAGACTCTCGAACCCGGCCGGTCCTGCTACGCGCAGGTGCGCTTCGAGGAACGGGCCCTGGTCTATCCGGGTGACCAGTTCATCCTCAGATCGGTGACCCCGGTGACCACCATCGGCGGAGGCCGCGTCATCGACCCGGCCTCTCACAAGCACGGGACCGGACGCCGCTGGCATGATCGCCTGGTCTTACTGGAAGAGGGAGTTCCGGGCGAGGTCGCAGCTCTGCTTCTGGAAGAAGCCTTTCCTTCTGCCTTGACCCGCGGGAGACTGGAAGCGAGCCCTTACCTTTGGCGGTCAGCTGCGAAGGAGATCGGGGCGGCCGTCGCCGGCCTGCTGGAGGACGGCCGAGCCATCGTGGCCGACGGCCGCGCCGTGGCGCCCGACGGCCGCACCCCAACCTCGGGGCAGCCGGGGGCGGGTGCGCAGCCTGCTCGAGGCGCTGCGGCGGCCCCCGACGGCCGGCCGGCCGGGCCACGGGCAGCCGGCGCCGCCGGGTCGAACGCGCGCCTCTTCCACGGCCCTTCACTCGTGGCCCTGACCGATCGTACCTTGGAGGCCCTCCGGGACCGTGCGGGCCGCGATGCCCTGAACCCCTACCTGACTTTGGGGGAACTGCGGCGCGAACTGGCGGGAGGCAAGGAGTGGCCGGCCTTGGACGCCGCTCTGGAGCGTCTTCAGGCGAGGGGCGACGTAGTGCGGACCGAGCATGGCTACCGTTGGGCCGAGGCGCCGGTTATCGGCGGTGCGGAGAGCGAGACCGTGGAGCGGCTGCTGGCTCAGTTCACAAGGCCGGGGGCGCCGGCGAACGCGGGGGCGCCGGTCGCCGGCCGCGCGCCGGCGCAACCGGAGGACGGCTCGGCCGCGTGCGGTGCCGGTGGCCTGGCTGAGGCGCCCAGTGTGGCTCTGGCGGGCGAAGCGGTGGGGCTTGCCCCTCGCGAGGCCCAGAAGATGGTGGACGCTCTGGTGCGGCAAGGCCGGCTGGTCAGGGTCGGTGAAGACCTCTACTACCCGCCCGACCGCCTGCAGGATCTTCTAGACCGCCTGGCGACGGCCATGGAACAGGCCGGACAGCTGACCCTGGCCGAGGCGCGCGACCTACTCGGCACGTCGCGCCGCTATTCCCAAGCCCTGCTGGAGCACATGGACTCTGAAGGGCTGACCCTCCGGGTTGGGGAGGCGCGGGGGGGGGGGGGCCGCCCCCCCCCGCGGGGGGGGGGGGCGGGCCGCGGGGGGGGGGGGGGGGGGGGGGCCCCCGGGGGGGGGGGAGAACCCCG
>CAZQDY010000029.1:25643-32933 GCA_964592075.1 uncultured Gaiellales bacterium | reverse complement strand
CCCGCAAATTCCGCAATTCCGTCTGTTATTAGTACGAACCGGGGTCCCGCCACCTGCTGTTGTCAGAATGACAACAACATTCCTTCAGACGACCGGCTTCTGATATCCGGTCGCCCACCCGGTCGGCGCCCGCTCATCCCTGCCGGGCGAATCAGGCTGGGTAGTTGGAATCGTCCCCAACCTGAGATGGACCACGTACTGGATCTTCAGCAGATCGGCCAGCAGGCCCATGAGCCTGTCTCGAAAACCTCTTGCCTGGGTGCTGTAATAGCGATAGGTCCTGATGATCCTTATTCTTCGGTCCCAGGACAGAACATCGTCCGTCCTTCTCAAACCCCAGATCAAGTACGACTGCTCACCCAGGCCGGCGCTCTCGATCACCTTCTTGTTGCAGATCTTCACCCCGACCGGGGAGCTGGCATCGAACACTATCTCGCTTCCTGGGTATCTGTCGGCCAGACGCACGATGAATGCCTTGATCTCTGGTTCCTCGAAGTAGTAGAAGACGCCCGCCGCCATGAAGAGCACGTTGCTGCTGACGTCGATGGCGTCCAGCCAGTCGTCATTCAGGAACGAGGCGGCGACGAACTGTCTTCTCTCGCTTTCCTTCATGAATCTACCTCTGAGGGCGATGACATCAGGAAGGTCCAGGTCATACCACCGCAACCTGCCGTTGTCCGTGCGCTCGAACGTCGTATCGAGACCGCATCCGATGTTCACTACAGTGCCTTCGGGATACAGTCTCAAGAAGTCCTTGATCACGCGATCGTAGAGAAGGCCGCGCTTGACCCAACCGAGCTGTGTCAGCGTGTCTATATCCCTGGTCAGCGGCGAGAAGTCAAAGGCAACCTCTGTCATGATCCTCAGCGCTGCCTTGTCGACCAGCAGCGGACTCGGTTTTCTCGATTCTTCAGCGCGACCCCAGAGGGGGAGAAACAGGGTCTTCTGTACTTCACCGAGATGGACGTCTACTCGTTCTGAGTTCATGTGTCGCCTTAGGAGTCATTAGCCGGTGGGCGTCATTATTGACCTTGTCATTGACTATGTCAATGATATGGGCTACTATCCGGCACATGGACAAGACGAAAGCAAGCGGTTTCGTCGGGCCAGAGCACCAGGATGACGAGCCGCATCTCATTCAGGAGATCATCCGGACCCACCAGGTCCTCCTGGCCGAACTCACGCGAAGGACTGGGGTGAAGTCCTCGCGGTTCGCCGTCATGCGTCTCCTGGCCGATGCCGATGCCGATGTGGGCGTCATGGAACTCGCCCGTCAGCTCGGCATCAACGCGGCGGCGGTCACGCGGCAGGTGCAGGAGCTGGAAAGTGAGGCGCTCGTGCGCCGGCGCGCCGATCCCAACGACGGCCGGCGGACCGGCATCAGACTATCGCCGAAGGGGCGCAGGCTGATGGACGAGCTGCTCGAGTGCAGCCGGGGGTTCGAACAGGTGTTGTCTTCCGCACTCAGCGCCGAGGAGATGGCGGGCGCGGCGACGGCTCTGAACAAGCTACGCACGTTCGTAGAAGGTCTTCGCTAAGACAGTCGCGCAACCGACCGGGAGGACCAAGAAGTGCAGACTGAAGAGCCGGCAACGGGGACCGCGAGGCGAGGAGCCACGCGTGACCGAGGTCGCAGATGGGGCGGCCCGCGTGCACGCGCCAACGCGTGTCTGGTATCGCTCGGAGGTACGGCTGTCACGGGTCTGCTGGCCCTCGGGCAGTTGCCTCACGGCGACGCCTGGGCAGCGGCCCCTTCTTCGGGCGGACCGACCGTTCTGTCGGCTCTTCACGTGGCCTTCGGATTCGGTCTCACCGTCTCGACTCTGTGGCACCTCTATGACAGGCGCAGATCACTGGTTACTCTCGCCAAAAGGAGAGGCACAAGAAGCCTGCGGAGTCAGCTCGTCTACGTGGCGCTCGTTGGGCTTCTGCTGGCATCGCTTGTCACGGGGTTCGTCGGCGATGGACGCAGTCAGGTGGCCCACCATGTGGCCGTCTCCAGTTTTCTCTTGGTGGCATTCACATGGCATGGGGTGCGGCGGATAGCTCGGAGATGTCGGACTCCACGGAACGCGCCTATGGGGGTTAGGCCATGAGCGCACCGCAGGTCGAAACGTCACGCCGCTCCCGGGCTGATCATCAGCCACGCTGGTCTACCGGCTATATCGAGGTCGACCCCAAGTTCTGCGAGGCCTGCGGAGAATGTGCGGAGGTGTGCCGGAGCGATGTCCTCGGCGTGGTCGGATTCCTGTTCCACAAGCACGTGCGCGTGCGCCACCCAGAGAAGTGTCGCGGGTGCGGGAAATGCGCGGCTGCGTGTCCGAACGGGGCCATAGTGCTGCGTGAGCGCGCCGTCAGGGAGGGGTGCTCGGCCTTCCCCATGGACACGACGAACGTGTAGAGGGCCGGAGTGGAGATCCGAGCCCCGCGGGCGGAGCCGGGCCCACGTTGCTCTCTCGTCGCCGTGATCAGTACGTCTTGACTTCGATGTTCGATAAGCGTACGCCTTAGCGTACGTCAAGCACGGAGGTGCGGAGATGACCACGGTCAGCGCGACCGAAGCGCGGAAGCATCTGTACAAGCTGATCGATGAAGTGACGGACTCGCACGAACCGGTGCAGATCACGGGCAAGAGGGGCAACGCCGTTCTTGTCGGCGAGGACGACTGGCGGGCGGTGCAGGAGACCCTGTATCTGGTCTCCATTCCCGGCATGCGCGAGTCCATCCTTGAAGGCATGGCGACGCCTGTGGAAGACCTCAAAGACCAGCTCCACTGGTGAGTTGGCGCCTGCTCTACGCCAAGGCCGCTCAGAACGACGCCAAGAAGCTGGCGGCAGCGGGTCTCAAATCCAAAGCCCAGGCCTTGCTTGAGATCCTTCAACAAGACCCGTACCAGACCCCGCCTCCGTTCGAGAAGCTGGTCGGCGACCTGTCAGGAGCGTATTCCCGGCGCATCAACATCCAGCGCCGTCTCGTCTGTCAGGTTCTCGATGAAGAGCGCGTGGTGAGGATTCTCCGGATGTGGACTCACTACGAATAGGCTCACCGCGAGAGCACTCGCCTGGATTAGCAGACCGGCCACCGCTTGGGACTGGGCTTGAGTGAGGGGGGATGGCGTAGGAGTCCTCTTAATCCCTGAGTTCGAGCGCGTTCCACAGCATCTGCGCGGCTTCGCCCCGGCTGCAGGCCGTGCGTGCATCCCAACGCTGCAGCCAGTCGATGGTGCTCGACAGGAGGTCGTTCGCGTAGGCCTTGCGCAGGTTGTCGAGATGCGGGGGTTCCCAGTAGTAGGCCCCCGGCGCCTGCCCGGAGATGTTCTTGAGCAGTCCCGGCTCGAAGGCATCGAGCGCCCGAACCAAGAGAGTTGCCGCCTGTGCGTGCGTCACCGGTGCATAGGGGTCGAAGATGGCCGCCGTCTTGCCCTTGATGACGCCCGAGGCGGTGAGAGCGGCGACGTACTCGTGGGGATAGAGGTTCGCCGGGTCGTCCGCTCCCATGTCAGTGAAGGCGGAGGTCATGTCCTCGGTCACCGGTAGGTCGAACGCCTCGCAGATCATCTTGGCGAACTGCGCGCGCAGGAGAGGTTCCTCCGGCCGGAATTCCCGGCCCTCGGTGGCTGGGTAGCCGGTGGCAATGCCCAACTCGTCCATAGCCAGGATGGCCGTGCGAAAGCGATGCTGGCCCGGCACGTCGGCGAAGGGATCAACGAAGGACGCGGGCGCGGTGGCCATCATGAACCTGTCCTCGGGTTCGGGCACTCCGACCTCCATCGAGGACCAATGCTTCCACCATACGACGGTGCGGTTGTTCACCAAGGCAAGCTGGTCCATCCAGACGCGGTTGGAGGAGAGCTGGGTGGTCTGGCCGGTCAGGAGATCGCGGGCCATGATCTCCGACTCAAGCTCGCCGCCCCGCTCCCACACCACCAGGCCGGCGGAGATCTCGGGAGTGAAGTTGAGGAACTCGTTCTGGCTGACGTCGCTCAGCGGCTCGGTGTCGGCTTCGTAGGCCCAGATCTCGACCAGCGGAAACGGCAGCGGTGGGACGGCCGGCCTTCTCTCCTGCTCCCAGACCACGAAGCGCCCGTCGGTCTTGGGGTAGGTGCGAAAGATGGGAGCGGATGCCACGAGGGTGGTCTCACCCGTAGACGGGCGATGGATGAAGATGCGGGTGTTCGCGTGCTCGTGGTCGGCCGTCTCGTCAGCCTGGGACCAGGTGAGGAGATCGCCCTCGAGATCCACATGCTCGGTCGCGCGCGGGACACGTCCCAACTCCTGGCGCTCGCCCGCGGCGAGGTCGTATAGCATCACCCGCGCGTCTTCCTCCGGCACTTGCTCGACGTAGGCCAGGTGAGTGGTCGTGAGGTCGAAGGCCTTGTCGCCCTCGTTGGAATTCACGCCGGTGATGATGGTGTCGCTTATGCGAACGACAGCACCGGTGTTCACATGCTGAAGGTAAAGCGCAGGCCGCACCCCAGCGCCTCCGGGGTATGGATCGTACTGCACCCAGGCCAGGTAGTCGCCGGCCAGCACGAGGCGGGAATCCAAGGCCACCTTGGCCGTCACCAGAGCGCGCGCCGGCTCTTCACTCGTGAGGTCCTTGAGCCAGATGGTGCTGTCGCTCAACCAGTCGGAACCGGCGTACTCGATCCAGGCGACCTGCTCCCCCTCGAGCGCGACCACACGTTTCCAAGCAGTGGAGTCAGTCAGTTGAGTCTCAGCGCCGCTCTTGAGGTCGGTCAGGTAGATGTCGGGCCGGCCGTCAACCACCCTGACCCAGGCCACGCGTTCCTCGTCAAAGGCCAAGTCGAAGGTCATGGGGACTGAGATGCCGTGAGCTGACATGTCCTTGAACTCCCA
This sequence comes from uncultured Gaiellales bacterium, assembly GCA_964592075.1. Taxonomy (GTDB): domain Bacteria; phylum Actinomycetota; class Thermoleophilia; order RBG-16-64-13; family RBG-16-64-13; genus RBG-16-64-13. Next base: position 28,074 of record CAZQDY010000029.1, on the reverse strand, counting down.
CCCGGCCACGTCGACCTCTGCCTGCGCCGACGAGGGGATTCCCAGGATCGTCAGCGCAGCCACCACACCCGCCCATACGAGCGTTCGCATGCGTCGTTTCATGGCGCCTTGTTTCATCGTCTCACCCCCGTTCCTCCGGCTGTTACGAGATTCCACAGCACCTGCACCACGTTCCGGTCCGATTCTACAATCCAGGCAGCGCTTGTTGCAGTCCCTCTGAACGTGTGGTGGCCGAGGCCTTGTCACGGCGCATGAGGAGGCCAAGGCGCAGGTTCTCGGCGGGCTTGCCTAGGATGCGGGTCGTCTGGTCGCCTCGTGCAATCGACCGCGTGGTCGAAATCGCGACCCTCCGGCGTCCGCGTCCCGACGACGTCGCCGGGATCCTCACTGAGACCGGTTACCACGGCGTCCCCTGCTCGGCTTGCGCGTCCCGGCCGATTGTGCTACAAGGAAACAAAATGTAGCACAAGTCACCGCTACGGGGGTGTCCGGGTGCGCAGCATGTCCATACGGCAGTTGAGAGACTCGCTCTCCTCGCTGGGGGAGATCGTCGAGAGAGACCGGGAGGTCCTCATCACCCGCCACGGGCGCGTCCTCGCCAAGCTCGTGGCCCCTGGTCCGTCCCGGTCGGCTCCGAGTCATTCCGATCTGCGTGCCGGCATGCCGCACCTATCCGTACCGAGTGAAGAGCTGATCAGGCAGGAGCGCGAGAGAGGATAGCCGTGCCGAGCGCCTACGTAGACACGAGCGCCCTCGCCAAGTGGTATGTGAACGAATCACGATCTGAGGACGTCGAGGAATACGTGAGGTCCGTCTATCCCGTGTACATCAGCCTTCTCACGAAGATCGAGATGAGATCGCTCGCGGCGCGGCGGGTCAGAGAGGGACACATCAACGTTGTGACGCAGGGCAAAGTGATTGCGACCTTCGAGGGTGACATAGCGGGGGGCCATCTCGTGCTGCTTCCCCACACCACTGAATCGCTTCTGATCGCGGAGTCCCTCCTGGGTGCCCACCCTGAGATTCCGCTCCGCAGCCTTGACGCGATGCATCTCGGCGTCATGCAGGCGGCCGGCATCACGGCTCTGGCCACCGCCGATCGGGTGATGGCCCAAGCGGCCGAGGCTCTGGGAATGGAGTGCGAGACCTTCTTCTGATATGAGGCTTTCGAAGCCTGACGTCGGCACGCGGTCGGTTGCACCGATCGCCGACCGCGAGGAGCGGCCTCCGGGTGCTCTCGCCCCGCGACAGAAGGCGCCCCTGCTCCCGGTGGGGAGCAGGGGCGCCCGGGTTGTCGCTCCGGGTCTCAGTCAGACGCTTACGACAGCCTCACCTTGCCCTGATCATCATCACCGCAGCCTGGGCCCGGGTCAGTTCGGAGAGAGGCATGAGGTAGAGACCGCCGCCGCTGGGGTTCCCCTGGATCACTTGGTGGTAGACCAGATAGGCGGTCTGTGGCGCGTGAACCGCGGCCAGTCGCGAGGTATCCGCGAAGGGAGCGAGGACCGCGGCGCCTTCAGCTGCAAACCAGGCTTCGAGCGAGGCGTAGGCGCCGAGCGCACCCTGGACATGACCACTTGTCAGCAGTTCCCGTTGCACCAGGTAGCGGGCGAGGATGGTGTTGGCCTGCTGTCTGGTGATGACGAGAGATGGCCGGAACAGCCCGTCGTTGTAGCCGGTCACCAGGCCGGCTCGGGTCGCTCCTTCGATCCACGGGCAGTAGAAGTACGCAAGCGGGACGTCGGGGAACCTGGGCACCGTCGGAGTGATCGCGGCGAGGCCGAATCCGTCTACGGCCATCTTGCTGAACTGACTACGATTGACCGGTAGCGTGGGCCGGCAGGTACCGTCCTCATAGCCCTCCACGACCGTTGCCGCTTCGTCCGCGGTCACTCCATACCACTCGACCCACTGCGCATCTGTGATGTCCGTCCAGCGGTCTCGGTGGGAGTAGGTCACGGTGTTGTCGGCGGAGGTGGAAGCCAGGTTGAGGTCACCGGCGGCGTCCGTGGCCGCGGCGGCCGGGATGCTCACGATCACAGTGCCGGGACGGCTCATCCCCGAGACGGCCACGGTGTAGGTGGCGCCGGAGCCGGTGACGGCGGCCGTGGTGGCTCCGGCCGTACCCGTGATCACCACATCGGCGCTCGTGAACCCGGTGACCGCCTCGCTGAAGACCACAGTGAAGATGATGGGCGAGGCACTGGTGGGGTCGCCCTGGCCGGCGGCCTGGTTGATGGTTACGGTGGGAGGAGTGGGGGTGACGGGCACGCCGGGGGTCGTGGGAACGGTGGGGACGATGGGACCGAGACGTGTGTAGGCCACCCTGTTATCGGTGGAGGTGGAAGCCAGGTTGAGATTGCCGGCTGCGTCCACGGCCGCGGCGGCCGGGATGCTCACGATCACAGTGCCGGGACGGCTCATCCCCGAG
>CAZQDY010000029.1:14661-25543 GCA_964592075.1 uncultured Gaiellales bacterium | reverse complement strand
CTGGTGGGGTCGCCCTGGCCGGCGGCCTGGTTGATGGTTACGGTGGGAGGAGTGGCCTCGATGACGATGGCCTTGTTGAAGCCCAGCGAGCCCGCGGCGCCCGGAGCAGGCAGGGTGACAACGGCGTCGTTCCCGGCTGCGTCTCTGATGGTGCCGCCATTAAGGATCAAGGCGGCGTCGTCGGCGTAGTCGAGATCGGCGCTCGAGTTGCCGACGGCCACCGTGTAGGTGAAGGTGAGGGTGTTCGTGCCTGAACCTCCGGTGTACTCGACGGCCGTTTGCGCCGGAACGCCGGTGGCCAGGATCAGCTGTGGCACGCCCGTCACCTGCACCGCTTCGGAGAAGGTCACGGTGATGGCGATCACCTCACCTGTTCCGTAAGAGCCGTCGGGCGTGGTTGAGGTGATGTCGTCCACCGTGGGGGCGATGTCGTCGAGGACGGTCACCAAGGTGGCGCTGGTGGCAAGACAGCCGACGTCGGAGGCTCTCGCCTCCACGGAGTAGGTGTCGACCGGCTGGGAGCCCAGGTCGAGGGAGGCTACACCGTCGACGGTGTCGGCACTGCCCACATACACTCCGTCCACATAGAAATCGACGGGCATCTGCGCGACGGTGCCGGTCGACAGGGCCACTTCGGCTTCGAGAACAACGTCTTCCAGGGAGCCGAACTCGGTCTCGCCTGTATACGTGATCCCCGTGATGAATGGATCGTAGTCCAGGCTTGCGCCTGCTCCGACCAGCACCTCGTTGCCGCTGCCGACGCCGTAGCCGCCGGGGCCGTCCGCCGCACCCCAGTAGTTCTCCGTGGCGTCGGTGGTGCCGGCGTATGCGTAGAGCCCGCAGTAACTGTTATCAGCAATGGTGTTCCATCTCACCGTGAAGGTGGCGCCGGAGCTGTTCAGCACCACACCGCCCTCATTGCTGACGATGCAGTTGCCTGAGAAAGCCGCAGTCTGCGCGTTGGCAGCCACGCCCCACTGCGCGTTGTCGTGCAGATGGTTGTCTTCGACGGTGGCTCCGGTGGCGCCGCTGTCGATGCAGATCGCGGCATAGCCGGCGACGTTGTAGATCTCATTGCCGACTATCTCCGCGTTCACCGCCGCGCCGTCGATCTGAATGCCTCTTCCGGAGATGTTGAAGATGGTGTTGTCGGAGATGCCGAGCCCGGCGCCGCTCGATTGCGCCCAGATCCCATGGTACTCGGACGGCGGTGCCCCCACATTGCTGATCGTATTGCCGCTCACGTCGGCCGCGCCCGAGAACGAGCCAAGGTTGATCGCGAAGTAGGTCCCTCCATCTATGGCGTTGTCGGTGATCGTCACGCCGGCGGCGCCCCAGATCTCGATGGGGCGGACGGAGTCGGTCAGTTCGTTGCCGTCGATGGTGAGGTCGGCGCTGCCGTTGCTGCTGATGCCGTAATCACCTTGGTCGCTGATGACGTTCTCAGATATGACCGCCGTCCCGGCGAAGCCCCCGTCTATCTGCACGGCGCGCTTGCCACCCGTGATCGTGTTCCCGGTGACGGTGTTGTCGCCGCTTCCCGTGCCCTGGAAGACGATGGCGTACAGGAGCCCGGTCCCGGCTGTCGCCATCGTTACGGTGTTGTCTTCGACGACGTTGCCGGTCGACGTATCCGCGAGAGCGATCCCGACGTCGTCGGTCCCCCCGGCAGGTCCGCTGAGCGTATTGCCGGAAACGGTGTTGTCGTCCGAGTCCGTCAGGCTGATGCCCCGGCTGACGTTGTCCACCAGGGTGTTGTCGGCCACCGTTGAGCCATCGACCTCATCCAGATACAGGCCGTAATAGTTGCCGCTCACGGTGTTGGTGTTGATAGTGAGCCCCTGGCAGTCCCAAACGGCGATGCCGGTGCCCGCCCAGGGCGTGGAGCGGGTGTGCCCGGTGACCGTGTTGCCCGTGATCGTGCCCGAGGTCACCTGCTGGATGCTGATGCCGTTGAGGGGGAGGGCGGATCCGGCGAACTCGTTGCCGTCCACAGTGACGTCGGGCTCAGCTCCCGGACCGTCTCCTGCCACCACGAGCCCGTCTCGCGTGTAGTCGCTCACGCTGTTGTCTTCCAACGTCAGCAGGGAGTCGCCGAACACCACGATACCCCAGGCCTCATACTCCGGGGTGGCCGCGAAGCCCTCGACCGTGCTGGAGAAGAGGCCGGCCATATCGCCTCCGCCGTCCTTCACGTCCCGGAAGAAGACGCCGACCAGCCGGTCGGTGCCGGTGGTCTTGTTCTGGCCGTTCGCGTCCACTGTCACGCCGCTGATGCCGACGTCTATCGTCCCAGTGGTGGCAAAGGCGGCAACCACGTAGTCCCAGGTGTTACTCCCGTGGACCACTGAGCCGGCGCGGACCGCCGGGGCCGCGATGATGGTCTGGCCCTCTCCCGCGCCGACGATCGTGAGCGACTTCTGGATGAGGAGCTGTTCGGTATAGGTACCGGCCGCCACCTCGATCGTGTCGCCGTCCGCGGCCGCGTCCACGGCGTCCTGGATGTTCGCGTAGTCTCCGCTTGGTCCGACGGTGATTGTAGCGGCGAAAGCCGGGGCGGCGATCGCGAGGGTCATGACCATCGCGAACAGTAGAACGACGGAGATGCGCTTCATCTCATCCTCCTTCGAGCCCGTGGCTCGGGCTGGGGTGCAGCGTGATCACGGAAAGGCTCCCCTTGCCGGCCCAAGGCGCGCGAATGCGCCTCGGATGCGTCGCACAGGTCTCCGTAGTGTGGCCTGCATACGTCCCATAGTACGCCTTTGCATAATGTATCGGTATTCTTGGTGCTTTCCTGAGTGCCGGTGCTGCGACGACGGCCGTTCGTGGCAAAGAGGCTGCGCCTGTGCTATTTTCCGCCGACCATGCACCCGTGCCAGGCTCGGAAGGAGACACGCCGCGATGCGGGCAGGATCCGCACGCCTCGATTGGTCGCTCGCGCGCTCTGCTGCACGCGCGGTCGCGGGCCCGATTGCGGGCACCGTTGCGGGCGCCGTCCTGGCGCGTGTGCCGCGGGGTAGAGCGTCTTGAAGCTGCTACTGGTAGACGACTCGGCGAGTCACGCCGCCCGCATCGTAGACGCTCTCGATCGAGCGGGTATGGGGGTGGAGAGCCGGCGGGTCGATTCCGCGGAGTCGTTGCGAGAGGCACTCAGCGAGCCTTGGGACGCGGTGCTGTCGGGCTACGGCATGGCCGGGCTCAGCGGCGCGGAGGCGTTACACATCGTCCGCTCCTCCCATGAGAGTCTCCCCTTCATCCTCGTCGCGGGGGCGATCGGGGAGGAGCAGGCCGTCGACATGATGAAGCTCGGAGCCGACGACTACGTGATCGAGGACGATCCCACGCGCCTCGGCTTTGTTCTGGGACGGAGTGTCGGGAAGGCGAGAAGCATGGGTGACAGGCAAGAGGCTCTGCAGCTGGCTCGGATCTCGATCGACACGGCCGCCGTCCTCATCCACTGGGCGGATCCCGCTGGCCGCCTCCTCTACGTGAACGACGCCGCCTGCCGGCGTCTCGGCTACTCCAAAGACGAGCTGCTGGGCATGACCGTCTTCGATCTGGACCCGGCCATGTCCGAGGAAGTATGGCGGCGGCGCTGGCAGGAGAACACCGAGCAGGGTTCCGTCGTCCGTGAGACATACCACCGCACGAAAGGGGGAGAGGTCTTCCCCGTGGAGGTGACCGCCCATCACGTGAGCCGCAATGGCGAGGAGTACTGTTGCTGCTTCGGCCGCGACATCACGGAGCGAAAGGAAGCGGAGCAGGCCGTCCAGCGCGCCCACGAGATGCTGACGAAGCTGGCCGAGCGGGTGCCGGGCATGATCTATCAGTTCAGGTTCAACCCCGACGGCAGTACGTGCTTCCCGTGGACGAGTCCGGCCATAACCGACGTCTTCGAGCTACGTGCCGAAGACGTGCAGGACGACGCGGGTCCGGTGTACGACCGGCTGCACCCAGGAGACCGTGAACGCGTGCTCGGGCTGATCGAGGAGTCCGCCCGCACCTTGGAGCGGTTCCAGGTCGAGTACCGGGTTCTGCTTCCGGAGGGTGGTGAACGCTGGCACTTCTCCGACGCGGTGCCGGAACGCATGGACGACGGCGGAACGTTCTGGCACGGCATCATCGGTGACATCACCGACCGCAAGCGGGCCGAGGAGGAAAGGCAGGAGCTCCAAGTCCAATTGCTGCAGGCGCAGAGGATGGAGACGGTGGGGAGACTGGCCGGGGGTATCGCCCACGACTTCAACAACCTGCTCACCGCGATCATCGGAAGCAGCTCTCTGATCCTGGCCACCATGGCCTCCGATGACCCCAATCGGGAACTCGCCATCGAGATCAACGAGGTCGGAGAGAGGGCTGCCCAACTCACCAGGCAGATACTGGCGTTCTCCCGGCGGCAGGTGCTCAAGCCGCGGACCCTTGTCCTCAACGAAGTAGTCCTGGGGATCGAACCCCTCCTCCGGCGTACCATCGGGGAGGACGTCGCCCTCGAACTCCTCCTCGACCCTGATCTGCCGGCGGCCGAGATCGACCCCCACCAGATGGAGCAGGTGCTCATGAATCTGGCGGTCAATGCTCGGGATGCCATGCCGGAAGGGGGCCGGCTCATCGTCGAGACCGCCGCCTCGGTGCCGGACGCCGCCTTCCTGAAGGCCTACCCGAAGGCTCGATCCGGCCGGTACGTGGTGCTGGCTGTGACTGATACCGGGTGCGGCATGGACCAGGAGACCGTGCCTCGAGTGTTCGAGCCGTTCTTCACCACGCGAGGCGTCGGCGAGGGCACGGGTCTGGGGCTCTCCATCGTTCTCGGCATCGTGGAGCAGAGTGGGGGCTTTGTCACCGCCGACAGCGAGCCGGGCCAAGGGAGCACGTTCAGTGTCTACCTACCCGTCAGCGAGACCGCCCCGGCCGGGGAAGACGACCTCACGACCGACCGGAAAGCCCTCGATACCCCGGGAGGCACTGAGACCGTCCTCGTGGTCGAGGACGAGGTCCTCGTGCGGGATCTCATATCGCGCATCCTGAAGAATGCCGGTTACTCGGTGCTGGAGGCAGGGTCTCAGTTCGAGGTGGACGAGGTCCTCTCCCAGGGCGCGCCTGACCCCGATATCCTTCTCACGGACGTAGTCCTACCCGGTGCGGCAAGTGGTTGGGACGTGGCCGAGAGCATCGGCGCCCGCTACCCAGGGATCCCCATCGTCTTCATGTCCGGGTACACCCCGGAGCATATGATGTCCCGCGGCAGGCTGGGCGCCGACATCGAGTTCCTGGAGAAGCCGTTCACTCCGGGAAGGCTGATGGCCAAGATGAGGGAGGTGCTGGATGACGCCGCACGGAAGCGCGCGTCCGCCGAAAACAACCGTGTGCGGTCAGAGTAGGAGTGGATGATGCCAGGTCCCGCCCACGCCCAGGCCGAGATAGTGATCATCGACGACGAACCGGCCGTGGCAAGGTTCCTGAGCCGGGCTCTCCAGATGGCCGGATACAAGGAGCCGCGGGTCTTCAGCGATTCGCTCGCGGCCGCGTCCTACCTCGAGTCCGCCGACCCGGACCTCATCACGCTGGATATCTGCATGCCCGGCCTGGACGGCTACGGGGTGCTCGAGTCGCTGCGGAGCCGGCAGGCGTTCGACTCCTTCCTGCCCGTGCTGGCCATCAGCGCGCTCGACGACTTCGAGTCTCGCGAGCGAGCCATCAAGGCCGGGGCCAAGGACTTCCTGGTCAAACCGGTGAACGTCAATGACTTCCTGCTGCATGTGTACTCGCTGCTGGACACGCGTTTCCTGGAGCGGCGGCTCAGAGATCACGCCCGCGTGGCCGAGGACATGACCCGCGAGCAGGCGTCCGAGCTCGGGCAGGCCCACCTGGAGGCCCTCGAGCGCCTGGCCCGGGTCGCCGAACTACGGGACGACGAGACGGGAAAGCACGCCACCAGGGTGGCGCGGCTGAGCGCCCTCATCGCCCGGGAGCTCAACATGCCTCCGGCCGAAGTGGCCCTGATCCTGCGGGCCGCTCCTCTGCACGATGTGGGCAAGATAACGATCGAGGACCAGCTCCTCCTGAAGAAAGGTACGCTCACCCAAGAGGAACGGGACATTGTGCGCTCACATGCCGAGCGCGGTGGCGAGCTTCTGGGCGGGGGCAGGTCTGAGATCATGAAGATGGCCGAGATGATAGCCAGATCCCACCACGAGCGCTGGGACGGCCACGGCTATCCCAGCGGCCTCGCTGGCGAGGCGATCCCCCTCCCGGCGCGGATCGTGGCTGTGGCGGACGCCTATGACGCCCTCACGCATGCACGGCCGTATCGGGACTCCCAGTCGGTCACGGAAGCCATGTCGGAGATAGAGTTCGAACGAGGGCTGCAGTTCGATCCGCAGGTGGTGGACGCCTTGCTGCGGGTCCTGCGCCATGAGGAGACACTCCTCCTGGTGCTCGATATGCCCAGGCCGGACTCGGATATCCCCCGGAGACTCCGTCGCCGCACCGGACCTTGAGGGACGAGCCCGGTGAAGCATGCACAGGAAGCGTCGAAACGCCTGTCGAGAAGGTGGGAAACGGATGTATGAGTTCGGGCCTGTGACTGATCGCGTCAGACGTCTGCGGGAGCGCATCCGTGACCGCGTGGGCGTCTTCTCCGCGGAGCGCGCCCTCATCCTCACTGATGCCTACAGGGAGAACGAGCACGTCGACCCGATGATCAAGAGACCTCTGGGTTTCAAGGCCATCTGCGAGAAGATGACGGTGTTCGTGGATGATGACGAGATCATAGTGGGGGGCAAGGGCCCCCACCTCTTCGCCAACGCCTCCTATCCCGAGTGGGGGCTCTCGGACTGGATCATCGGGCCGATCGAGGCCGGCGAATGGCGGCTGCGCGAGGACGGGCTCATCCACAACCCCGACAGCGAAGAGCTGAGGATGGCCATCGCACCCGCCGACTACGAGGCCCTCAAGTCGCTTTTCGACTACTGGAAGGACAGGAGAGTCGGCACCGTGGCCGACGCGTGGCAGCCCGAGCATCACGCGGAGCTGAAGCGCCTGGCGGTCTCCAGCTACATGGACGGCGGCATCGGGCTTGCCGGTCTGCCTGCCGGTCATCTGGTCGCCGGGTACCCGAAGATCATCAACGTGGGCTACAAGGCCATCCGCGACGAGGCCCAGGCGTGGCTCGACGCGCACTACGGCAACCTCATGGGCGAGGATGTGGGCAAGTACATGTTCTACAAGTCGGTGACCATCACGTGCGACGGCGCCATGGCCCTGGTCCGCCGCTACAGCGAATGTTGCGCGGCCAAGGCCGCCGAGACCGCCGATCCTGAGCGGAAGGCCGAGCTGGAGCGGATGGCCGACGGCCTCGCCAATCTGGTGGAGAACCCGGCGCGCAACTTCTGGGAAGCCGTCCAGGGAACGATGATGTACCAGGTCATGTTGCAGAACGAGTGTGCCTTCCCCTCGCCGGCTCTCGGCCGGTTCGACCAGTACACCTGGCCGTTCCTGGAGAAGGACCTGAAGGACGGGATCCTCACCATGGAGCAGGCACAGGAGATCGTCGACGCCTTCTTCCTCAAGGCCAACTGCTATTACTCCTGCGGGCCGGCCGTGCTCGCCGATACCACCGGCATAGGCAACACCTACCAGCACACGACCCTCGGCGGGGTCGACCCCGACACCGGACAAGACGCCACCAACCCGGTCACCTACATGGTCCTGGAGACGGTCGGCAGGCTGAGACTGCACGACCCCACCATCTCGCTGCGGTTCCACAAGGGCTCGCCCGACCGGCTCTGGGACTGCGCCATCGCCACAACCAAACTCGTTGGCGGGCTGCCTCTCTATCAGAACGACGAGGTCATCGTCCCGGCGCTCGTGGACGAGCTCGGCTTCTCCCTTCACGACGCGCGCGACTACGGCATCATCGGCTGCCAGGAGATAGTGGGGTGTGGCACCGACTACCCGGCTCCCAACGGAGCGTTCCCGCCCCATGCCTCGGTCCTCTGGGGCTCCATCTTCAACATGGCCATCAACAACGGCATCAACCCGTTCAACGGCCAGCAGGCCGGTGTGCGCACGGGCTACCTGTACGAGATGGATTCCATCGACGAGGTGCGCGAAGCGGTCAGCAAGATGGGGCATCACGTCATGCGCATGTTCATCTCCTCGAACAACTACGCGGAGCATATCGCCCAGCACTACGCCCCGCAGGCCATCCTCTCCATATCCATCGCCGATTGCATGGAGAAGGGCAAGGATGTGGTCCACGGCGGCGCGAGATACAACTCCTACGGAGGCACCGCGACAGGTCTCGCCACTCTGGCCGATTGCCTCTCGACCATCAAGTACATGTGCTTCGACAAGAAGCTCTGCACCACTCGGGAGCTGTATGACGCCGTCATGGCCGACTGGGAGGGCTACGAACCGCTCCGCCGGCAGATCCTGAGCCAGGTGCCTCACTACGGCAACGCCGACCCGTATGTTGACGATGAGCTCAAGTGGGTCGTCGACCTGTACCACGATTGCTGCCGGGAGGGGTACAGCGTGCGGTCCAAGCTGTACAAGTCCGGTCTCTACGGAGCGTCCGACCACATCGCCCAGGGCTATCGCACCTGGGCCACGCCCGACGGCCGCAGGTCAGGCGAGCCCATAGCCGACGCCATGTCCCCGGCGCAGGCCCGCGACAAGAACGGCCCTACCGCCGTTCTGGCTTCCACCTGCTGTTTCGACCACCACCGCTATCTGGACGGGCTGGCCGTCAACATCAGGATGCATCCGAGCGTCCTCTCGAACCAGAGTGGCGCCGACAAGCTCCGCGATATGACGAAGGCCTACTTCGAGAGCGGCGGCATGGAGGTCCAGTACAACGTGGTGGACACCGCGACCCTGCGCGCGGCGCAGGACGAACCGGAGAAGTACCGTGACCTCGTGGTCCGCATAGCCGGTTTCTCCGCGTACTTCGTGGAACTGGGCCGCGATCTGCAGGACGACATCATCAGCAGGAACGAGAACCTGCTCTAGAAGGAGCCGGACTACTTGATCCTGGCGAACCCCTTGAGGGGCGACCGGTCGAGTTCGTCCTCACAGAGGTAGAGCCTGCCCTGGGGACCCGCTCTCAGGATGTCCGCCTGCCCCAGCGCCCGGAGCGCGTACGGTCGATAGTCACGCGGTCTGAGGATGGCGTCGAAGGGGTTGCCGCTCTTCGCCAACCCCAGCTCCTCCAGCGTCTTGGCGCTCTTGGGACTCGTGGCCCCCTGCGCGCGGAACGAGGAGACCACGTTTCGCAGGGCCTTCCTCAGTCTGTAGCGCGGCACATACACCGCGGCCGCTACCAGCGCCGCCAATACGAGAACGAGGACCAACGTCGTGGTCATCCCTGCACCCACCTGTCGAACGGAGCATCCATCACCGCCCATGATAACCGGCGAGCGGGGGCGTCGCCTAGGCGGTCGCAACACGGGCGGCGCGATATAGTAGCTGCCGTCGCGCAAGAGAGGCACGCCTCCAAGAGGAGCAACATGAAACTGCGATCGGTCGTCCACGCGTTCTCTAACAGCCGCAGCCGTCGGAGGCTGCTGATGGACGTGGGTGTGGGCACCTTTGTCGTGGTCGCGCTGGTCGCTTCTCTTGCCACCCTGGCTTCGGCCGATCCGGTCTTCCCCGATGTCCCCTCCGCCCATCCGTACCATGCCGCCATTACAGACCTGGCTTCACGGAACATCATAGGCGGCTACGAGAACGGCGACTTCGGACCGGGCGCCCCGGTCACCCGGCAGCAGTTCGCCAAGATGATCGTACTCACCTGCGGCTACCCGGTCTCCGAGAGTGACGTGTGCCACTTCACCGATGTGGGGAGGGGAGGGGCCGGCACCCTCTTCCCCGACAACTACATAGCGGTCTGCGCCGCAAGGGGCGTCACCGCGGGCATCACACCGGCCACCTTCGGTCCCTCCGGCAGGATCACCCGCCTCCAGGTGACGACCATGGTGGTGCGGGCGGTCGACGACCTGCAGCCGGGCCTTCTCGCTGCTCCGCCCGGCGGCTCGACTGCCGGCAACGCGTGGGTGAGCGACTCGACGCATGGGGAGAACGCCGCGCGGGCCGAGTACAACGGCCTGTTGGCCGGGCTGGATCTCTCTGCTCTCGACCCCGGCGGCAGCATGACCCGCGGCGAGGTGGCCCAAGTGCTGCACAATCTGCTTGGCAGGTTCACACCGGGTCCGACGACCACGACGACCAAGCCTCCCGATCAGTGGACTCAACTGCGTCCCAGCGCCGCACCGTCCGCCCGCGGGGGGCACGCCATGGTCTACGACTCCGCCAGGAAGAAGGTGGTGCTCTTCGGGGGGATAGACGACACCGACGACCGGACGACTCTGCTCAACGACACCTGGGTCTACGACATCGCCGCCAACACCTGGGTCGGTTCGCGTCCCGGCGGTGCGCCGCCGGGACGCACCTATTTCTCCATGGTCTACGACCCCGGGGCCAAGAAGACGCTTCTCTTCGGAGGGCAGGATTGGAGCCGTCTCTTCCGCGATCTCTGGGCCTACGATGCGGCAGCCGGCGCCTGGACCGAGCTCCACCCGGCGGGCGGCCCGACCGCGCGCGTGCACCCCTCCATGGTCTACGACCCGGGCGCCAAGAAGGTGATCCTGTTCGGGGGGTCGGATGCGACGGGTCTTCTCCGCGACACCTGGGCCTACGATGCGGCTGCCGGCACCTGGACCGAGCTCCACCCGGCCGGCGCCCTGCCGCCTGCGCGCCGCTTCCACTCCATGGTCTACGACCCGGGCGCCAAGAAGGTGATCCTGTTCGGGGGGTCGGATGCGACGGGTCTTCTCCGCGACACCTGGGCCTACGATGCGGCTGCCGGCACCTGGACCGAGCT
>CAZQDY010000029.1:0-14561 GCA_964592075.1 uncultured Gaiellales bacterium | reverse complement strand
GTCTTCTCCGCGACACCTGGGCCTACGATGCGGCTGCCGGCACCTGGACCGAGCTTCACCCGGCCGGCGCCCTGCCACCGGCGCGCTGCTTCCACTACATGGTATGCGACACGGCGAACAGGCGGCTGGTTCTCATGGGAGGCCGGGGGAGCGCTCTCATCGCTCCGGGGGATCCGCTCCATCTCACGGACATGTGGGCCTACGACGCGGCAGCCGGCGCGTGGACCGAGCTCCGTCCGCCCGGCGCCTCACCGCCTCCGCGGCTCAGCTACCCCATAGTCTACGACTCGGCTGCCGGGAAGGTGGTCCTCTTCGGGGGCTACGGCAGCGATGGCGGGGGGCTCAACGATACCTGGGTCTTCGGCCCCTAGCCCTACCAGGCGGCGACCGCGCCGTCCTTGTAGTAGGTGCGGCCTCCGCCCACCCTGTCCACCTTGACCCCGAAACCCGCGCCCGATTCTGACCAGGTGCCGATCTCGTAGCTGGTCGCACTGGTGCCGGCCCAGCCGACGATGTTCTCCGCCGCTTTGGCGCTGTCGGGAGGATACGCGCAGACCCCGGCGCCCGACGGTCCCACCCAGTCGATGGCGGGCTCGATGGCCTGCAGATCGGCACTGGTGACGGCGGTGAAGTCCATCGACTCCACGAACGCCGAATCGAGCGCGGTCATGGCGTTCCTGAGAAGCGACTGGGCCGCCAGGTCCTCACCTTGATCCACCACGGCGGAGTTCCGCTCCACGTTCTCGGCGACGGTGTCTCCGGCGGTGGTCAGCAGTACCACGACGGCTGCGATCGCGGCCAGCGCCACGAGGGCCATGAACGCGATCTGCCCGAACGAACGTCTGGCCCACCAGCCCATCTTCCGCGGGGGTTTCATCGTGACGGGCCGCTGAGACACAGCCGAGCGCCCCGCCTCCTGCCAATCGTTGGATCGGTCGCCCGCCCCGGTCCACGGCACCCACTCCCCGCCGCTCGCGTGCGTGGCGTCGCCGGGAGCGGCCGCGGGGTCGCCGCAGGATGGGCAGCGATGACCCTGGGCCCGGGGCCTGCCGCACTTTGGGCAACTCACGATCTCCATGACGCTCCCTCACAGGAAGGCAGGGCCTGGCCCATCCGCCCGTCGCTCGAGGACCGGTCGGCTCCTGCCTAATCAGCCCGGAGATTATCGGCATACGAGGCATCTATGCTTAGCGTGGGCGTATTATCGTCACCACGGATTTGCCGTGGCGGGAGACGTCGCGCGCAGCGGAAGCGGCCCTGTACAGCTTGAGACCCCAGGAGCAGACCATGCCAAGCGAACTCACCGCGCACGCCGTCCAAGAGAGTGGGATGTGCTTCACCGCCACCACCGGCGGCCACACCCTGACACTCGACTACCCGATGAACCCCGGCGACGCCGTGGCCGGGCCGACGCCGCTCCAGTCGCTGTTGGCCTGCCTCGCGGTCTGCGGCGGCAGCACCCTAGGTTTGGTGCTCGCGCGGATGCGGCAGCCGGTGGAAGGCATCGAGGTGGAGGCTCATGGATCGCGTCGCGATGAGCATCCCACCGTGATCACCGAGATCGCGCTGGAGTTCACGGTGCGTGGAGCCGGAGTGGAGCCGGAGGCCGTGGGCCGGGCGCTGAAGGCGGCCGAGGAGCAGCTCTGCCCGGTCTGGGCGATGCTCAAGCCAGGGACGCCCATCACGGCGTCGTTCGAAGTCGTCGGCTGATCCAGGCGCGCCGACATGACCGGCGGCCGAGTCACAGAGGGTTACTCCTCCGAGAGAGGGCTACTCCTCCTCCGCGGCCATTTTCTTGGGGGAGAAAGTGGCCCAGGCGACGATGCCCGAGAAGAGGATCACGCAGCCGGCTACCAGAAGCGAGATGCTCACTCCGTGGTGGACCGCGTCGAAGGCCGCCTGCCTCGCCGCCTCCACCTGCGGCCCGTACTCCATCGTGGCCGACTCGATGAACACCTCCATCCCTTCCGGGACCGTGCCGGTGAGTATGAAGGTGCTGATGAGATCCTGGAACACCTCGGGCACCCCTTGCTCCGTGAGCTTCTCGGCCAGGTAGGTCGTGAGTTGGGTGCTGAACAAGGAGCCAAGGGCCGCGACACCGAGCACGGTGCCCACCTCGCGGGCCGTGATCGTGGCCGAGGCCGCCATGCCCGAGTGTCTCGCCGGCAGGCTTGACAAGGCCACTGAGGTGATGGGCACCACCGCGACGCCGAAACCGATGCCGGCCAGTGCCATGGAAAGCATGAGAGGCACGTAGGTGACGTCGCCCAGGAGCGCCACGTCGGTCAGGATGACTCCGGCCCCCGCGGCCAGGCAGCCCAACCCGACGGGCGCGCGCGGTCCTCGCAGGGCGACCCATCTCCCGGCGAACGAGGAAGCGACGATCATCCCCACCGCCATCGGCACGAACAGCGCCGCCGTCCGGAAGGCCGAGTAGCCGAGGACGATCTGCAGGTAGAGAGCGGTGAGGAAGAAGATGGAGAACACCCCGAAATAGGTGGCGAAGGCCACGAAGAGCGACCCGCTGAAGGGCAGCCTGCGGAAGTACCCGATCTCGAGGATGGGCGCCATGCTGCGCGTCTCGAAGAACGCGAACAGTGCGCCGGCCGCCACCCCGATCGCGAACAGAGTCAGCACGTGCGGGGCGGTGTACCCGGCTGTCTCGCCTACGATGATGGCGAAGACGATGGTCCCGAGGGCGATCGGACCGAGGATGTACCCCAGGATGTCCGGTTTCCCTCGCTCGGGGTCGGAGCTCTCCGGGACAACGCTGAGGGCGGCCCAGAAGACCAGGATCCCGGCGGCGAGGTTGAACCAGAAGATGGCAGGCCATCCACCTAGGCCGACCAGGATGCCGCCGATAACCGGGCCCATGGCCAGAGCGAGCCCCGCCACCGCGGCCCAGAGGCCGAGAGCCCGAGCCCTATCTCCCTTGTCGGGATAGAGCTGACGTATTATCGAAAGCGTCCCGGGCTCGCAGGCCGCCGCCCCGACGCCCATCACGCCCCGGGCGGCGATGAGGGATGGCGTATTGGGCGCGAGCGCCCCGAACAACGAGCCGGCGATGAAGACCGCGGCCCCCGCCAGCATCATTTTCTTGCGGCCTATCCGGTCACCCAGGGTGCCGAAGGGGATCATGAGGCTGGCGAACAGGAGGGCGTACGCGTTCACGATCCACTGCAGCTGGGAGATGCTGGTGTGCAGGGTGGCCTGCAGGTCTTCGAGCGCGACGCTCATGATGGTCGTGTCGAGGAAGGTCAAGAACAAGATCGCGGTGAGGGTGAGCAGCACCCGGCGCGAGCCGACCTTCGGGAACACAGACGCGATCACCGACATGAGCACCTCTCCGTGGGATTCGTTTGACCGGATTCCCCGTCCCCCGTCCCAAGATCACGGGCCACAGCCGTGCAACGGCCCATCCACTCAGGAATAGAGCCACAATAACAGCCGGTTCTCGGTCGGGCAACCGTGCTGTGAGGTCGTGCGGTTCCCGTGCTCCGTGCCCGAGGGAGTGTCGCGGTTGCCGCGCGCCGCCCGCGGGTATCATAGCGTCGAACAACGCGCTGCTCCGCGGCCCTCGACGCCGGACCGCGGTCTGTGACTGGAGGAACGTATGCAGTGGAAGGGTAGGCGGCGGAGCGCCAACGTCGAAGACCGGCGCCGTATGAGCGGCGGGACCATGGCGGCCGGCGGCGGCATCCTGGCGGTCATCATCACCATAATCGGGCTGCTCATCGGAGGCGGAGGAGACCTGGGGTCGCTTTTCGGGCCCAGCAGCGGCGCGGTGGCGGGACAGTCCCAGGCCGAGGTGAGCTTGACGCCGGAGCAAGAGGAGATGGGCGAGTTCGTCAGTGTGATCTTCGCCGACACCGAGGACTTCTGGAACAAACAGTTCAAGGACTCCGGCCTCACCTACGAGGAGCCGAGGCTGGTGCTCTTCACCGGCAGTGTCAGCACGGCATCGGGATATGCCACCTCGGCCACCGGGCCCTTCTACTCACCGCCCGACAAGACCGTCTACATCGATCTCAGCTTCTTCGACGAGATGGCGAGGAAGTACGGGGCGCCGGGCGATTTCGTCTATGCCTACGTGATCTCGCACGAAGTGGGGCATCACGTCCAGAACCTCCTCGGGACCCTCAGCCAGGTGACCGCCATGCAGCAACAGGTGAGCAAGGCCCAGGGCAACGAGCTCATGGTGCGGTTGGAATTGCAGGCCGACTTCTTCGCGGGCACGTTTGCCCATCACGAGCACGCCCAGGGTTATCTGGACGTGGGCGATATCGACGAAGCATTGGCGGCCGCCAGCGCCATCGGCGACGACAGGCTGCAGATGCAGGCCCAGGGTTATGTGGTCCCCGACTCATTCACCCACGGTACGTCGGAGCAACGTTCGCGCTGGTTCAAGCTGGGCTACACAACGGGCGACCCTTCGAAGGGCGACACCTTCGCGCCTGCCTACGACAGCCTGTAGCACTGGGGCGGCCCAGTCCGGCCGCAGCGCGGGCGGGCGCCTAGTTCGACCCCGGCTCTTTGTCGCCGGTCTGCTGTAGCCGCAGCAGATCGCGTTCGCGCCCGATCATGACGAGCACATCGCCCATCTGCACCCTGGAATCGGACCCGGGCAGGAACTCGATATCGTCGGGCTTCATGTGCCGGATGGCCATGACGAACACACCGAAGCGGGCGCGCAGTCCTAGTTCGGCGAGCGTGTGGTCGTGGAACGTGGTGGGCGGTTTGGCCTCCACCACCTGGTAGTCCCCGCCGAGGGGCACAAAGTCGAGGAGGTTGGGATTGGTGACGTGCGCCGCCACCCGCCGGGCGGTCTCTCGTTCAGGGAAGATGAGCTCGTCGGCGCCCAGCTGGCGAAGAACGATGGCGTGATCGTCGGTGAGGGCCTTGACCCGGACCATCGGAACGCCGAGCCGTTTGAGATAGAGCGTACAGAGGATGCTTCCCTCCATGCTCTCGCCCATGCTCACGACGGCCTCATCGAGGCCCTCGGGGATGACCGAGGCGAGCGCTGCCTCGTCACGTATGTCAAGGGCTCGGGCATAGTGGACCCGGTCGCTGATCGCGTTGACCAGCTCCTGGTCACGGTCTATGGCCAGAACCTCGCAGGTCTGCGCCAAGGCGAGAGCCAGCTCCCAGCCGAAGTGCCCCAGCCCGATCACGCACACCTGTTTCTTGCGCTTGGTCATCCGATCATCACCTTCCCTTCGGGGAACCCGACACGCGTGGGCTTGCGGTAGACAGCCAGGCTCACGAGGGTCAGCGGTCCCAACCGCCCGACGTACATGGTAACGATGATCCAGATCTTGCCGGCCGCGCTCAGCTCGGCGGTGGTGGAAGCCGTGGACAGCCCCACCGTGCCGAAGGCCGAGATCTGCTCGAATAGGAGGTGCTGGAGCTCGACTCCCGGCCTGCCCAGTTCAGAGTGGGAGAGGACGAACAGACCGAGCAGGTTCCAGATCACGGCCAGCGCAAACAGCAGTTCCGCGCTCCTCACCAGGTCGCGGTTAAGGCTGTGCCCCATGAGTCTGGCGTCTTCGTGCCCTGTCAGGTAGCTGCGCAGCCGGGCCAGCATCACCACGAGGGAGGTGGTCTTCACCCCGCCGGCGCACGACGCCGGTGAGCCGCCCACGAACATCAGCGCCACCAGGACGAGGAGGGAGGCCAGGGGCAGAGCGCCCACGTCGATGGTGTTGAAGCCACACGTGCGGGCCGAGATCGATTGGAAGAGCGCCCCCGCGATCCGCTGGCTCCAGGTGTTCTCACCGCTCGTCATGCCAAAAAGGAGCATCGCCGCCGCGCCGCCGATCGCCAAGACCAGGCTGGTCTTCAGCACGATGCTCGTGTGCAAGGTGAACCTCCGCGGCTCTGGCTGCATTCTGCGGCGCAACAGGCGGCCGGTCTTCCCAAACAGCTCGTGGAGCACAATGAAGCCAAGCCCGCCCAGGAGCATCAGGATCGCGGCGACCGCCAGGAAGAGGTGGTTGGTCCGAACGTCCACCAGGTTGTTGGTGAAGATCGAGAAACCGGCGTTGCAGAAGCTCGAGATGGAGTGGAAGATCGCCGACCAGGCGGCGGAACCGTTCGGACTGCCGGGCAGCAGCGCGAAGAAGAGGACGAGGGCCCCGACAGCCTCGAGCGCGAAGGTCATCCCGACGATCTGCCTCACTCGGCGCTTGAAATCCCGGGCGGCGTCATGCTGGAAGAGCGAATCGCGGAGCGCCGCCTGGGCCCGCAGGGACATGCGGCGCCCAAGCAGCGTGAAGGCCATGGCGGCGTACGTCATCACCCCGAGCCCGCCGACCTGGATGAGAAGGAGGATCACTACCTGGCCCGCCACTGTGTAGTCGGTGGCGGTGTTGACCGTCACGAGCCCGGTGACACACACGGCAGAGGTCGAGGTGAAGAGGGCGTCCAGATAACCCACCGCGTCCGCCTGATGCGACCACGGCGCCCACAGCAGCGCCGATCCCACAAGTATGACGGCCAAGAACCCCGCGACCGGAAGGGCTTGAGGAGCGCGCAAGACGGCAAGGATCCGACGGCTGGCAAGACGCATGTCCATACGGGCCGCAATGTTAGCGCAGCCGCGACGTCAAGGTGCACCCGTGGACACCAGCAGCCGGTGACGCCGGCGGCCTCGCGGGCCGACGGTCGCCTCGCGCGTCGGCGGGCGCCGCCTGGAGGTGCTACCGGGCTATGAGCACCGGCACCTTCGCGTAGCGGAGCACACGCTCCGACGTGGAACCGAGCAGCAGGTTGGCGAACGTGCCTCGACCGCGGCTGCCCATGACGATCAGGTCGGCGTGGTGTTCGTCGGCGGCGTCGAGGATCCCCTGGGCAGGCACGGCGTCGGGGATGGACACGAGGGTTGTGAGTCCCAGTTTGGTCAGCCGTTCCACCAAAGGATTCACGAGCCGTCTGACCTCGCTGGGCTTGGAATTGAGAGGCATGTGACCGAACGCGTGGCACACGATGATGGTCGACTCGTACTTCTCGGCTATGGAGATGGCGAGCGCGGCGGCCTTCTCCGCATCGTCGGAGCCATCGTAGCCGAGAAGTATCCTGTGAAAAGCCTTGTCGCCCATCATTCCTCCCCACGCGCCGACGCCGACATCCCCACTATATCAGCAAGGTATACTTCCCCTATGGAAGAAACCTCTAACACTCCGGCGCCGGACGAGCTCTACGGTACCACGGCCATCCGGGAGAACAAGCTGGAACGCTGGCCGGACCCTCGGCCGGGCCGGCCCTACACGATCTCCTTCGACATCCCGGAATTCACCTGCCTCTGCCCGCGCTCGGGCTACCCCGATTTCGCGCTCATCAAGGTGCGCTATCAGCCGCGGGACTGGATCGTAGAGCTGAAGTCCCTCAAGCTGTATATCAATGGATATCGGGACCGCCACATCTCGCACGAGGCGGTGGCGAACCAGATCCTGGACGACCTCGTCGCGTTGCTCGAGCCCCGCTGGATGCGGGTGACGGCCGACTTCTCCGTGCGTGGCAACATCAAGACGGTCGTCCGGGTCGAGCACGGTGCCAGGGAGCGGGCGTGAACTGCCTGCTCCTGAGTGGAGGCCTCGATTCGGCCACCTTGGCGGTGTGGGTGTCGGAGCATCATCCGGGCGAGTCCGTCAGGGCCTACACCTACCTCTACGGGCAGAAGCATGCCGTGGAGGCCGAGGCTGCGCGGACTGTGGCGGCGGCCTTGGGATTAGAGCACCGTGTGGTCGAGTTGCCCGCCATCCACGGCTCGGCGCTGACCGACTCCGACCAGGCCCTGCCTGAGGGGCGCGATCTGGAGGCCGTCACGGGAGTGGCCCCCTCGTACGTGCCGGCCCGCAACCTGCTGTTCCTGGCCCAGCTGGCCGCTCTCGAGGATGCTTCCGGCCCGGCTACGCTATGGCTGGGCGTACACCACGACGACCACACCGGCTACCCGGACTGCCGCCCTGAGTTCGTGGAGGCGGCCGACCGGGCCGTGAGGCTGGGCACCCGGCACGGACTGCGGGTGCAGGCCCCGTTCGTCCATTGGACGAAGTCCGACATCGTGCGATGGGGGGTGGCGCATGGGGTCCCCTACCGGTCGACCCTATCCTGCTATCAGGGCCGGCGGCCGGCCTGCGGCGTGTGCGACAGCTGCCAGGCGCGGCTTCAGGCCTTCGCCGCGGCCGGCGCCGAAGACCCCATCCCTTACGAGGACGGCGCGGCCGTCCGGCGGACCTCCGGCGACCGCCGCTAGGATCCGGGCCGATGAGGACCACCGTCACCATCTCCACCACCTTCGCGGCCGCCCATCGCCTGCCCGACCATGAAGGCAAGTGCCGGCGGCTCCATGGCCATACCTACGGCCTGGAGGTGACGGTCGAGGGGACTCCGCAGGAGAGCGGCCCGGCCGCCGGTATGGTCATGGACTTCGCCGAGCTCCGCGAGCGGGTGGCCGAGGTGATCGTGAAGCCCCTGGACCACCAGATGCTGAACGATCTGTTCGACTTCGTCCCCACCACCGAGGCGGTGGCCGCGTGGGCGTTCTCACGGCTCTCCGATTCAGGCCTCCCGGTGACGCGGGTGCGGCTGGCGGAGGGCCCTAACTCCTTTGTGGAGGTGACCGCCTAGAGTGGGCGGACTCCGCGTTGTCGAGGTCTTCGACTCGCTCCAGGGTGAAGGTTACTGGACCGGAGTACCCATGACCTTCGTGCGCCTGGCGGGCTGCAACGCCGTCTCCCTGGGCCTGGGCTGCACCCGCTGGTGCGACACTCCCGAGAGCTGGGAACTGGGGGCCGGCGAAGACATGGGCATCGGCGAGGTGCTGAGCAAGGTGTGGCTGCCGAGGCTCTGCCTGACCGGCGGCGAGCCTCTGCTGCAACTCGAAGCGGTGACGGAGTTGGTGACCGTCGTGCACTTCAGGGACGTGAGGGTGCATCTGGAGACCAACGGGACTGTGAGCCCGGCCGGGATCCCGGAGGACGTCTTCGACTGGGTGGTCGTCAGCCCCAAGCCGCCCGATTACCGCATCGCGCGGGGTTGGGAAGGACGGGTGGACGAGCTGAAGCTGGTGGCCGACGACAGCCTCGACGCGGCCACGGCTGAGCGCGTGGCCGCGTCGCATCCGGAAGCGGTCGTCTGCATCCAGCCCAAGTACGGCAGAGGCCGGGCGGGGGACCGGAGGGCGCCACGGCGCGACGCGGAGACCGGCCGGCACATCCGGCCCACCCGCGCCTCGGCCGAGCGGGCCATCGCGCTCGTCATGGACCACCCGGCGTGGCGGCTCTCCCTGCAGACGCACAAGCTGCTGGGAGTGCGCTGACCGGCCTGAGGGGTCGCATGGGCCCCTTCCGGCGGCCGTGATTCCGCAAAGCTTCCTGTCCGCGTAAAATCAGAAGAGAGGCGACTTCATGGTCTGGGGGAGGACGAGATGATCCCTGGCGAGAACGATCAGAACGGTGGTCTGCCCGACCGCGGACCGTCGCGCGGTGAGAAAGAAGACGAGAAGGAGCGCGAGAAGCAGCAGGAGAAGGGCGGGGGGTTGGACGAGAAGTATCGCCGGAACCCCGTGGGGTTCGCGGCGTGGGCGCTCGTCATCATCTGGCTGGGCGTCACTCTGCTGTTGCGGAACACCGACGTCATCACCGACCACGATCACGGTTGGGCTCTCTTCTTCTGGGGAGGCGGGGCGATCTTCCTCGTGGAGGCTCTGGCGAGGCTGCTCGTGCCGCGCTGGAGGACGCCGATACTGGGCGCCTTCATCTGGGGGGCCATCTGGGTGGGAATAGGCTTCGGGCTCTGGTACGGCAGATGGGAGGCCATCGGCCCGATCGTGATCATCGCCGTTGGTGTAGGCCTACTGGCCGGACGATTGATACCCAGACGTTAGATCCGGACGGACAGGCGTGCCGCGGCGCCGTCAGCCGATGCGCATGCGTGAGCGGAGCGCGTCGAGGCTGGCCGGCGCTATCCGATGCCCCGAACGGTCGCCGAGCACCATGGCCTCTCCGCAATGAGGGCACAGGGCGGTGGGGTCGCGGCGGATTCCGCGATGGCCGTGGCTGGTGGGTTCGATCTCCTCCATCAGCTCCTCGTTCCAGGCCGTGACCTCTTCCGGAGGGAACACCTTGAGGCAGTTGACGCAGCCGCACACCTTGCTGGCCAGCACTTCCTCGCGATTATGGGTGGTGTGCTCGAGGACCTCCTGACGCTTCTTCCTGCTGAACATCTGTGCGCCTCCTCTGTCGGTAGAACGGCTAGAGCCGGCCCAGGTTGAGGCTGGTCAGTTCGGTCCAGTAGTAGTAGGGCCGCGTCCACCAGTCGGCGTCCCGGCCGATGCAACGGAAGTAGGGCGGGCGCAAGGCCTTGATGGTGTCGCCGATGCGGTAGCGGGCCAGTATGGGGGTTGACGCCACCAGGCTGCCGACCTCGCCCGGCTTCATCTCGTGGAGCATCTTGATGCCCGACCTCGTCAGCACCTCGAAGAAGAAGAGGTCGTAGTTGGGCACCCAGGCCCGCTCCTCGTCGCGTTGCTGTCCGAACATGCCCTCGGTGGTGCCGTAGATCTCGCGGATGGCCACCGGGCCGTAGAAAGCGGTCAGTTGACCGGCGTGACGCGTGTTGATGCCTGGAGTGCTTCCCAGGGTCATGATCTGGGTCTTCCAGAGCTGCTTGGGATAGACCCCGTGACGCTTCTTCAGGTAGCGCGCGAACTGGAGCGCCGTTTGGCACACGCCGCCCACCAAGGTGACGTTCTCATCGCGGCACCTCTCGATGGCCAGCTCGAAGCGGGCGTCCCAGTCCTTCCTGGCGGTCCCCCCACCAAGGGCGTCGATCTCTTCCTGGGCGGGGAGGGAGCGGACGGGCGTGGATCTCGACACGTGCTTGGTGTAGATGCCGGAGCTGTAGCCGTACTCGATATCCCGGTCACCCACCCTCACTGCTCCGACTATCGAGGGGAAGTTGAGGTTGAGGTTCACCCCGGCGAAGAGGTCCAGCCGCTCGGTCGAGGCTACGTAGGCCATCATGGCGCGGCCGGCGCTCACCCGCATGCGCAGGTCGGTGGGTGTCATGGGGATGAACTTCGACTCGCCCTCGACGGTGCCGCGGGTGATGGCCCAACCTATCGGCTCCTCGCACATGAGGACGCCTGTCTCGCCAGACAGCACCGCCGTTATGAGCGGCTTGTAGTCGTCGTAGGTCATGACGGGGAAAGCCTGCCGGTACGCGGCCGCCAGGCCGCCCTCTCCAGCGCCGCGAGACGCTGTGTCCACCGCTTCCAGCACCGCAGCCGCGCCATGGTCCGATCCGTAGCCTGTGCGGGCGTAGTCGGCGAGTAGTCTGCGGAGCACGGTCTCCTGAGCGCGCGCCGGATCGGCCACGGCTTGGCGCCAGGGCTCCAACTGCTTGCGAAGGGCCTGGGCGGGATCGCCGGGGAATGGGGTCTGGTGCGGAGTCTGTTCCATCTGTGCCTCTACGTAGTCGAGAAGTGCGTCAGCGGACCCCCAGGTAGTCACTTCCTTCCTTCAGCCATTCGATCATATGCAGTCGCTTGGTGCAGCGTCGTTCGCAGATGCCGCACTCCGTGCAGTCTCCGGGATGTATCTGCTCCTGGTCGCACAGCACCCGGGCCGTCTCGACGTCGTCGTACATGAGCGCGTCATTGTAGATCTCGAAGAAGCGCGGCACATCGATGCCTTCAGGGCAGGGCATGCAGGGACGGCAAGACGGGCAGGGTACTCGCTGCCGCTTGCGGAGCGCATCAGCCGCGTTGCTGATCGCCACCTGCTCGGCTATGGAGAGACCGTCCGGCTCGGCCGTACCGGCGATCGCCAGGTTCTCGTTGAGCTGCTCCATGCGGTTCATGTCGCAGACCGCGACGGCGACGGCGGGTTCGTTCCAGACGAACCGCAGGCCCCATTCGGCGAGCGACCACTGCCTGGGGGACTGGGCCCAGACCTGCCGGACCTCGTCGGGGGGCTCCTTGGTGAGCCTTCCCCCCTTGAGCGGATGCGTCACCACCACAGCCAGACCCTGCTCCGCCACCCAGCGTATTCCGTGGGTGCCGGGGTTGTGCTTCATGTCCATGTAGCTGTACTGCACGCCACAGAGGGCCCAGCGGTCGTAGGCTCCGACGATGCCCTTGAGCACCTGGTACTGGTCGTAGAAGGAGAAGCCCACCGCATCGGCGCGTCCGTCTTGCTGCACCTTCTCCAGGCGGTCGAGGATGCCGGCGCTTTGGAGCAGGGGCCAGTTGTCCCGCGTGAGCCGGCCGAGGAGGCAGAAGTCGACTCTCTCCACTCCCAACCAGTCCAGTTGCCGGTCCAGGCAGGCTTCCAGATCCTCGGGTGAAGCGATGAGGGAGGCGGGGACCGTGAGGGCCAGCCTGGCTCTTTCGCGGTATCCGTCCTCGAGAGCGCCGCGCACTGCGCGGACCACCGCCTCGTGCCTCTCCATGTCCCAGGGGAAACCGAGGTCGATGTAGTTGATGCCCTGCTCGATGCCGTGCCTGATGAGGCGGGCCGTTTCGGGGGCGTCGATGGTTCCCCGGCCATGGCCCTCCATGCCGGGCAGGCGGGACACGCCCATGCCCAGGATCGAAGCCTCCCAATCGAGCGCGCCGAATTTGCGGTATTTCATGTTGTGTATCCCTTGTCGGCCATACTACGACGTGGGAGGCTCGCGCCTCCCACGTCGCTCGCAGATCCTATGTTCCCGAACCGGCCGGAAGCCTATTCCTCCTCGTATTCCACCCACGGCGAGTCGTGGTCGCCGCTCAGACACATCACGATGAAGGCGTACGGCTTGTCCACCCACCGGGTGATGAGCGGCAGGTGCGGGAATCCCTCCGGGCAGACGGCGATGGTCGGCGTGTTGAACACATGCCGCTCCACCTCCTTGCCCATGCCCAGTTCGAGCTCGGCGCCCAGATAGTCCAGGTCGTCGGGATCGAGCCCCAGGTAGCAGAGTATCTCGGCCTCGGGATGGGTATGGATCTCGCCGCCGCGGTGCCACTTTCCGCACCGTGTGTAGTAGCCCCAGGTGAAGTTGACGTCGAAGCCTTCGAGGTTCTCGCCGAAGAGCCAGACGATGTCGTCACCGTTGCCCGGGCCCACGCCGTGCTCGGCGGGATGCAGGATGCCGTTCTCATCCATGATGTTGGCGTAGGTGGGACCCGCGTTCTCCTCGCCGGACATGGTCTTGAGCGAGTCGGGGAGTTCGCACTTGAGGTCTTTGACCAGATGGTCGTACTTGTGGCCTTCGGTCGGGGCGCCCGCGGGCAGGGTCTCCGCCTTGTATTCCGGCGACAGGCCGATGATGTAGTGGGCCAGCGGCCTGTCGACCCAATGCGTGGTCACCGGGCCGTGTGGCATGCCCCTGGGGATGATCACATAGGTGGGCCTATGGAAGGTATGTGTCTCGCGCTCCTCTCCGAGCACGATGGAGATCTCCGCGTCGATGCGACGCACGTTGCCGTCCTGATATCCGGCGAAGACGAGCACCTCGTCATAGGGGTGGACGACCATGCCCTCCATGGGGTGGAGGGTGCCCGGCTCGGTGATGAAGCCGTAGGCGAAGTGGGCGTTGAAGCCCTCCATGTCCTTGGCTTCCATCCAGATGAGCGGCTTCGGGTACAGCCCGGCCGGCCCCGGCTTGACGATCGTCTTCTTGATCAGGTTCGCGTACAGCTTCTGTGCCACTTGTTGCCTCCTTGGGGTATGTCTGCGCTGCGCCTGTTTCCTTCGCTGAAGATGGATGCGCGCGTTGTAGAGGTATGAAGAGACTCTACCAAAAACTGGTCGCCGGATAACACGTGTTCAGGCACTATTCACGTGTTCAGGCGCTTTTCAGGGATCCAGCGGCACAATATGAAGTGTGGCCGGCCACGAGAGGAGAGGTGCGATGCGCGTATCGCAGATCGCGAAGGGCTTGGAGCACGCCTACCTGCACACCCTGTACGAACTGGCTGGGGGGGAGGCCAAGCGGTCAGTCTTCTACGGTGACGTGAGCCTGGAACTCGACCTGTCGGCGGAGGACGCCGAGCAGGCCTGCGACTACTGGGCGGAGCGGGGGGTGGTGGAATGGACCACCCTCGGCCATGTGGCCCTCACCCACCTGGGACTGAAGCGGGCCGAACGTCTGGCCGCCAGAGGGTGGTCGCTGACGCCCTTCTAGATTTGGCGGATGACTGCGCCGGCGCACGAAGGCCCCGTCCGAAGAGCGGGGCCTTCGCTGCATCGATACCCTGGTCGCGGTCGTGTCGGGCGGCCTTGCCGGCTGCTCACGGGGGTATGGGATAATGCGCATGTCGTTCTCGGCGCATAGCCCGCGCGGCGGAGGGGGATAGAGTCAGCGTGCCAAGAGTCCATCAGTTCAGCGTGTACCCCGAGATACCTTCCCGACTCGGCGGCCTACAAGACCTGGCCGTGAACCTGCGGTGGACATGGGATATCCGTGCCTACAAGGTCTTTCAGCACCTCGATCCCGAGATGCTCGAGAAGTGCGGTGGCAACCCGGTGTTGCTCTTGCGACGCATATCCCGGGAACGGTTGGAGCACGCG
>CAZQDY010000028.1:0-33669 GCA_964592075.1 uncultured Gaiellales bacterium | reverse complement strand
GTAGCGGGGGCAGGATTTGAACC
Organism: uncultured Gaiellales bacterium; assembly: GCA_964592075.1. Taxonomy (GTDB): domain Bacteria; phylum Actinomycetota; class Thermoleophilia; order RBG-16-64-13; family RBG-16-64-13; genus RBG-16-64-13. Next base: position 33,646 of record CAZQDY010000028.1, on the reverse strand, counting down.
TGCGACCTTCGGGTTATGAGTGGTGCTATAGACGATTTAGTACATGCTAAATAGCATCACTCGCTGCCTTCCTGGCTGCAAACAGGGCATTTCTCCAAAGGACCCCGAGCGCTGGTGCTGACCCGTTATGACCGGTCCGTTGGCCGGGCGTTGGTTGGAGAACAAGGGGAGATAGCCACCAGAAATGCCATTGCCCTTCTCGGTCTGTACGATATTCGCACGACGCGGACGAGGCAGAGGGTCACCTTCTCCCGAGCACCGGAGAGTGTGGGGTCGTTCGCCGTGCAGGTCGCAGAAGTTCTTGGAGCTGAAGCGACCGCTGTGTCCGGCAGGGGGAACGTGGTCATGGTGCGCTCCATAGTGGCCGATGCGTCATCGACCATAGCCCGGAGGACTTCACTGAGCGCGAGCAGCAACACTGCCTCATCCTCGACGACGTCGCGCCCCAACCGTTCTCACACGGCCGGCGAGGCCCCCACTGCCCTCGCCTGTCTTCAAGGGAGGCGCGCCCGGAAGCAGGTCGTGATCAAGGCGCGAAGACAGGTGTCTTCGCGCAACGTGCTATCCTGCTGAGGGTTCCAGCTAGGCTGCCGAGGGATCCAGACCCCTGGGGACAGGCTTGGTCATCACCTTCGCCTAGCTTCTCGCCAACTCCGAGCAGAGTCTCCCAGTCGATGCCACCTCTCACGATGTCGGTCTGGAGTCACGATGCTCCTCTATCTGGTCAACCCGTCCAACTCGCTTGTCAGCATGTCGCTGAACCGACGGGCCTATCTGAACCGCTTCCGTCTCTGGAAGCCCCTCGGACTCCAAGTGCTCGCCGGTCTCACCCCGGCCGATTGGGAGATTTCGATCCTAGACGAGAACCTCGGACCGATCGACTACGAGACGCTCCCGCGTCCTGACGCCGTCGGGATCACCGCTTTCACGTCTCAGGCGCCCAGAGCCTATGAGATCGCCGGGCGATTCCGGGCCCGGGGCCTCCCGGTCGTGATGGGCGGCATCCACGCGACGATGTGCTTGAGCGAAGCCGGCCCATATGTCGACTCGGTGGTCACCGGAGAGGCGGAACCGGTGTGGGCAGAAGTGCTGGATGATGTGCGGTCCGGCCGCCTCAGGGCCGGCTACGACGGCGGCCGGGCCAGAATGGACCAGATCGTCCCTGCCCGCCACGATCTCCTGCCCCGGGGCTATGCGTTCGGCTCCATCCAGACCACTCGGGGGTGCTCTCTCAACTGCACGTTCTGCAGCGTCACCGAGTTCAACGGAGCCCAGTATCGGCAGCGCCCGATTCCCGAGGTGGTGGAGGAATTCCGGTCGATCCCCGAGACCAGAGTGCTCATCGTCGACGACAACCTCATCGGCCGCCAGCGGCAGCACATCGAGCGGGCCAAAGAGCTCTTCCGGGCGCTAGCCGCCGCGGATACCGGCAAGTCCTGGATCGGGCAGACCACCGTCAACATCGCCGACGACGAGGAGTTGCTGGCTTTGGCCCAGAAGGCGGGCTGCGTGGGGCTCTTCATAGGATTCGAGTCGGTGGCGCCCGAGGGGCTTCCCGAACTCGGCAGAAAGTCGGCCATGCTGTCGGGGCGCAATGTCCCCGCCGCTGTGGAGCGGATCCATCAGCACGGCATGCTGGTGGTCGGCTCGTTCATCATGGGTCTCGACTCCGACCGTCCCGGGGTGGGCCCGCTTATCGCCGGAGAAGCCCTGCGGTATGGGGTGGACAACATCAATGTGCTGTTCCTCACTCCGCTGCCCGGCACCCGACTGTGGAAAGAGCTGGAGGTGGAGGGAAGGATCGGCATGAACAACTTCCCCGATGACTGGCAGTACTACACCCTCAACTATCCGGTCGCCCGCTACAGGTATCTGACCGTGGACCGGATTGTCCAGGAGATGACCGAGTGCAACCGCACCTTCTATTCTTCTCGGAACATCCTCGGGCGGTTGGGACGCAACCTTTGGACGGGCCGCAATCCCCTGTTGGGTCTCGTCAGCAACCTGACATCCCGGCGGAACTCCCAGCGTTTCGCCCGAATCTACACGGCTTTGTGGCCGGCTGCCGGCAGCGCCGAAGGAGCTTCACCCGAGGCCGGGCCCCAACTGGATCTGCTCGACCTCACGGAGACCGCCACTCAGCGTTTGCGCCAGTATGCCGTGGCTCTCAAGATGCAGGTTGCCTGGTTCTTCCGCCAGTCCTAGACTTCAGGTTTGGCTGAACGTTTCTTACCGCCCTGGTACAGGTTACGGTTTGTCCACTCCACCTGCCAGCGAGAGTAGTGCCGGTAGGGACCGTCTCGGAGATAGGTTCCGCCCTGTGCATCGACGCAGGTGCCGGGACCGACGCGGTCGGCATGCTTCTTGGCGAGATCGAGGTAGGCGTGGTGGCCGATCATCTCGCGCTCGCTCTCGAGATCGGCCGGGTCGATAAGGCGGGAAACGACATAGCGGACTTCCTTCTTGCTGCTCACGCGCGCTCTCCCTCTCCCCGGCCAAGCGCGACGGGACCCGTCACCGACTTGGGGTATCCCCTGGACTCTATCACGCCGCGCAGTGTGTTATATTTATGCTAAGCATTCGTCAGGCATCTTCTTCAGGCCAAGCGCCGAGCCTCTCAACCTCTTCGCTCAGTCTCCAGTTTTTCCCTCTCGCGTGTCGCAATGTAACTCCGTTTCATGGAGGCTGTAGTGAATTCAGCAAAACTGTACGTAGGCAACCTCAGCTATGACACTTCCGAGGCCAGCATTCGGACTGCCTTCGAAGCTCATGGCGAAGTAGCCTCGGTCAACCTCATCACCGATCGTGATTCCGGGCGCCCCAAGGGCTTCGGTTTCGTGGAGATGGGCTCAGCCGACGAAGCCCAAAAGGCCAAGGGCGCCCTCGATGGTACCCAGATGGACGGCCGTGCCCTCAAGGTAGACGTGGCCAAGGAACAGGTGCCCCGTGCCCCTCGCTCCGGTGGCGGCTATGATGGCGGTTTCGGCGGCGGCCGCGGCGGTAGCCGCTGGTAAGAGCCGTCTCGCAGGCGCTCTTGAGAAACGCCGGCCCTCGGGCCGGCGTTTCCGTATCCGCACAACATTGGAGGCAGATAGATGCGCCCCACATTGGTTTCCGCTAGCGCACGAAAGACGATCGCTCTGATCGCCCACGACAACAAGAAGCAGGATCTGCTGGAGTGGGCCCGCTTCAATCGCGGCACCCTCGCGCTGCACCGTCTCGTCGCCACCGGCACCACGGGACAACTGCTGGGAGAAGAACTCGGCCTTCGAATAGAGAGGTTGAAGAGCGGACCCCTGGGAGGAGATCAGCAGATAGGAGCCAAGATCGCCGAGAGGAAGATCGATTCGGTCATCATCTTCTGGGATCCGCTGGAGCCCCATTCTCATGACGTGGACGTGAAAGCTCTTCTGCGCATCGCCGTCGTCTACAACGTGCCCATAGCCTGCAACCGCTCCACGGCTGATTTTGTGATCTCTTCACCGCTCATGTCGCAATCCTACGAGCAGCAGGGCCGGGAGGCTGCCGGCATATGCAGCAGTTAGGGGAGGCGGCGGCGACCGTGGGCGAGCTCCAACGCGGCGTTCGGCCGATCGCGGACGTCCAGAATCTTCTGGAGTTCGGCCAGGAGCACGGCTACGTCACTAGCGACGAGATCATGGCTCTTGTCGAAGAGTACGACATGACGCTGGAGGAGATCGAAGACCTCTACTCCCAGCTCTTCGATCAGTCCATCGAGATCTACGAGCAAAGCCCCGTCACGCAAGGCGCCCTCGATACCATCGAGCCCGCTCTCGATCTGTCGATACAGACGGTGACTCAGGACCCTCTGCGCCTGTACTTGAAAGAAGCCGGCACGATTCCTCTCCTTACCAAGAACGAAGAGATTCAGCTCGCCAAGCGCATCGAGATGGGCGACAAGCGAGCCAAGGACCAGCTGATCCGATCCAATCTCAGGCTGGTCATCTCCATCGCCAAGAACTACTACACCCAGGACATGGATTTCCTCGATCTTATCCAAGAGGGCAACACCGGTCTCATCCGCGCCGTGGAGAAGTTTGATTACCACAAGGGCTTCAAGTTTTCCACGTACGCCACCTGGTGGATCCGGCAGGCCATCACCCGGGCCATCGCCAACCAGGACCGCAATATCCGCATCCCGGTGCACATGATCGAGAGGATCAACAAGATGGCGCGCACTGAGCGCAAGCTGCGCCAGGAGACCGGTAAAGAGCCCAACGATGACGATCTGGCCGCTAGGCTCGGCATCGAGCCTCATGAAGTGCGGGAGATACGCGCAATCGCCCGGCGCACCACCTCGCTTGAGACCCCCGTCGGCGACGAGGGGGATGCCGAACTGGGCGACTTCATCCAGAGCGAGCGCACTCCCGATCCGGCGGACGTGGTCTCTGACATCATCGCCAAGGAGAGCGTGGCCAAAATTCTTGAGGGCATGACCGAACGGGAGCGCAAGGTAGTGGAGCTCCGCTTTGGCTTCAAGGGCGAGCACCCGCGCACCCTTGCCGAAGTCAGCTCGCGCTTCAACGTCAGCCGCGAGCGTATCCGTCAGATCGAGGCGAAGGCTTTGGAACAAATCAGGGGCGCGCTGGAGATCCAAGCGCTGAGGGAATCAACCTAAGGCCGGTGGTAGGACCCTGCCCATGACCAAGAGGTAGTGTCCCACGACGTGGGGTCAGAGCACACCGTGTGATGCAGAACATCCCGTCGGTGTAGGCTCGGCAGAGGAAGAACGCCCAACTGAACGGATTTCCTGAAAGGTAGGATGATCTCATGTCCGGTGGAGCAATAGCTGGAATCGTCGTGGCAGTCGTGGTGGTGCTCCTACTCCTGGTCGCGGCTGTTCGGATCGTCAGGCCGACCCACCGGGGACTGGTGGAGCGATTCGGCAAGTACAACCGGTACGCCAATCCGGGCTTTCATATCATCATCCCGTTGGTCGAGCGCATGTTCCGGGTGGATATCCGCGAAATGTTGGTGGAAGCCCAGCCGCAGATGATCATCACCAACGACAACCTCAACGCCCGGGTGGATGCCCAGGTGTATCTCAAGGTGAAAGCGGACGAGGAGAACGTCAAGGCTTCTCAGTACAACGTCGCCAACTACGAGATGCAGATCGTCAATCTGGCCCGCACGACGCTCCGTAACATCATCGGCACGCTCACGCTGAAATCGGCCAACAGCGAGCGGGGCAAGATCAACACGGAGCTGCGCAGCACCCTGCTGTCGGAGACCGCCCATTGGGGTATCGAGATCCTCCGCACGGAGCTCAAGGAGATCGACCCGCCCGAAGACGTGCAGGAGACCATGAACAAAGTGGTGAAGGCCGAGAACGAGAAGGTGGCCGCCATCGACTTCGCAACGGCTACCGAGACCCAGGCCGACGGCCAGCGCCGGGCCGAGATCAAGAAGGCCGAGGGCACCAAGCAGGCCCGGATCCTCGAGGCCGAGGGACGGGCCCAGGCCATCCAGCTGGTAAACGAGGCAGCTGACAGATACTTCATCGGCAACGCCCAGGTCTTGCGCAAGCTGGAGGCGGTCGAAAAGGCCCTCTCCCAGAACGCCAAGGTCGTGGTTCCCGGCGATGCGCAGCTCATCAACGTCATAGGCGAGTTGGCGGGCGTAGTCCCGGAGGCGATCAAGCCCATCGTGAACACCACCCCGGTCAGGAAGTAGGGTCGGGCAACAAACCCAGTTGTGCGCTTGGCTTGCGCGCGCCCGAGCTCGCGGGTCCAGCAGCCGCCCCTAACCCACCTCCACCTCAACGTAGTGGTCGCGTCGATCGTCCACGAGAGGGATGACGCCCTGAAGGGGTCCGGCTTGGTCGAGGTCTGCGCCATCCATGCTGACGCGTTTCACGTGCTCCGCCTCGGCACGTGTGGCTTCCCCCACGCGGCCGCCTCCTGGTCCACCTTCCGGCCTCTTGATGGTGATGTGGTAGAAGGTCTCGCGGTACCGATAGTGGATCTTGTACGATGTCCACTCCTTCGGCATCAGCGGTGTCAGCCGCAGCTTGTCCACCTCCAGACGGAGGCCGAGAAGCGTCTCAGTGACCAACTGGTACATCCAGCCGGCGGCGCCCGTGTACCAGCTCCAGCCGCCCCGGCCGCCATGCGGCGGGGCTGCGTAGACGTCGGCGCACATCACGTACGGTTCGGCCTTGTAGAGGTCGATGCCTGCCGCATCGCTGCCGTGATGGATGGGGTTGAGCATCGAGCACAGCTCCCAGGCCTTCTCCCCGTCGGCCATCATGGCGAACGCCATGGCGGCCCACACCGCGGCGTGAGTGTATTGGCCCCCGTTCTCGCGGACCCCGGGCACGTAGCCCTTGATGTATCCCGGCTCCAGGGCCGAGCTGTCGAAGGGGGGGTCGAGCAGTTTGATGAGACCCGCGTCGCGCTCGACCAGGGACTCGTCGACAGCCGCCATGGCCTGGCGGGCGCGCAGTGTGTCTCCGGCCCCGGAGATCACCGCCCAGCTCTGGCTGACGGAGTCGATCCGGCACTCTTCGTTGCCGGAAGAACCCAACGGCGTGCCGTCGTCGAAGTACGCCCGCCGGTACCAACCACCGTCCCAGGCGTGCGCCTCTATGTTGGCCCGGAGCTCCTCCGCCTGATCCAGGCAAAGCCGGGCCAGCTCATCGTCGCCACGACCCGCGGCAAGGTCCCCGAACAGGCGGAGACTGTCACAGAGGAACCAGGCAAGCCACACGCTCTCCCCCTTGCCCCCGCGACCGACGAGGTTCATGCCATCGTTCCAGTCCCCGGTGCCCATGAGCGGGAGTCCATGTCGACCGAAACGCAGGCCCTGCTTGATCGACCGCACACAGTGCTCATATAGGGTCGCGAGTTCGGTCGAACACTGCGGAAGGTCGTAGTAGGCCTCTTCGTCCGGGCCCAAGGCTCGACCTTCGAGGAAGGGCACCTGTTCGTCGAGCACGCCTGTGTCGCCTGTCGCCAGCACGTACCGGCAGGTCGCATATGGCAGCCAAAGATAGTCGTCAGACGAGTGAGTCCGCACACCTCGTCCATCGGGTGGATGCCACCAGTGCTGCACGTCACCCTCCCGGAACTGGCGTCCGGCACAGCGGAGCAGGTGCTCGCGCGTGATCCATGGTGTCGTGTGGATCAAAGCCATGGTGTCCTGCAATTGGTCGCGGAAGCCGTAGGCGCCCCCCGACTGATAGTAGCCGCTGCGTCCCCAGACCCGGCAGGAGAGGGTCTGGTAGACCAGCCATCCGTTGGCCAGTACGTCGAGCGCACGGTCCGAAGTCTCGAGATACACGGCGCCCAGAACGTGGTTCCAGCGTGCCCACACTGCCTCCAGCGCTCGGCGGGCACCAGCCTGACCCCCGAACCGCTGAACAAGCGCTTGGGCTTCAGCTCGGTTGTCCGCCGCTCCGCTCACAAACACGATGTCGCGCTCCTGTCCGTCTACGAGCTCGAACTGGGTCTGGACGGCCGCGCAGGGATCGAGCCCGGCGCCCGTCCTGCCGGACAGATGCACGCGCCGCATGGCTGCCGGGTCTGTCAAGGAGCCGTTGCGGCCGATGAACTCGGTGCGGTTTCCGGTGACGGTCCGCCGCCCTTCGCTCGCCTGAGCGAAGAACACTCGACCGGGCCGGTGCCGAGAATAGGGATTGCGAGCGAACAGCGCCCCACTGCCGGCGTCCTTCTCTGTCACCACGTGCATGAGATTGTCGTGTCGCCATTCACCCAGCACCAACTCCCAGTACCCGGTGAGTGATATCCGCCGGGCGCGCCCGGAGTGGTTGCGCAGCTTCACCACCACGAATTTCACGGGCGCGTCCGCAGCCACATAGGTGGTCATCTCCGAGAAGATGCCGGATTCATCGTGCTCGAAGATGCTGTAGCCGAAGCCGTGCCGGCATTCGTACCCTGAGCGGCCACGAACGGGGAGGGGGCTCGGAGACCAGAAGGCGCCCGTTTCCTCATCCCGGATGTAGAACGCCTCGCCGCTGCTGTCGCCGACCGGATCGTTGTGGAATGGGGTCAGGCGGAACTCGTGAGCGTTCTCCACCCACGTGTACGCGCTCCCGCTCTCACTGACGACCGTCCCCAGATAAGGACTGGCGATCACATTCGCCCATGGTGCGGGTGTGGTCCGTCCGGGTTCCAAGCTGATGACGTATTCGCGGCCGTCGAGTGTGAACCCGCCGAGACCGTTATGAAAGATGCTGTCCCGTCCAGGCAATGCCTCGATCGCTTCCGCCTCCGCCTGGCGTGAGGGCTTGAGCGCTCTCGGTAAGCGCTCGGCCGGCATGCGGCGCTGCACCTGCTCGGCGAGAGTCTCGACGGTGTCGGTCAGCACCACGCGGGCCACAGTCTGGAACAGCACCCGGTCCTCTTCGGACAGTTCCTCCGCCCGCCGGACGAACACACCGCCGGGCCTATCGATGACGGTCGCTTCGGGCCCCGCATTGATCAGGCCCATGATCTCGTCATGAAGGACGGCTCTGTAGCCTGAGAAGTCCTCATTCAGGATCACCAGGTCTGCCGCTAGGCCCTTGATCCTCCAGTAGGCGTGGGCCTGCAGCGCCTGCTTCACGAGGTCGACGCGGCTGAGGTCACCGATGCGCACCAGGACGATAGGCAGATCACCCGATATGCCGAAGCGCCAAAGTCCGGACTGGCCGAGTTGGTTGCGCTCGATGACGCTGGGCTTGGCCCGTCTGAGAGCGTTTCCGTGGATGACCGACGTGGCCAGCCGGCCATAGACTTGGGCATCCGCCTCGCTTATGTTCAGGAGGCGCAGTATCTCCTGGCTTTGGAACCAGGCCATCTCGAACGCACGCTCGACGAAATGCCGATCGCGGTACTTCTGGACCAGAGCCAGCGCCGCTTCGCGGGTCTCAGCAACACCGGAGATCATGTGCGCGGCGACCGATTCGTCGGGGGCAAGCGTCACCGCGCCGCGGATCGCCACGATGGGATCCAGGACCGGCCCCTCGGTGTTCGACAGGGTCACCGGTGCGTCGATATCGAGGGCCGCGGGGTTTGCGACCGTTCTTCCCCGGCCCAGGAACCGGGCCCGGTCGGTCTCGCACGTGGTTTCGCCGGCACCGGCGCCCGGTACCGCAAGCAGATGGAACATCCACGGCGTCTGTTCCTCCGGATCCCGGGGGCGGCGTTTGCAGAGGATGGCTCCCTGCACGGGAAGGATCTCGGTCTGCACGAACAGGTTGCTGAACGCACGGTGGGCCAGGTCGGCGTTCAAGGGCGCCATGACCACCTCGGCGTAGCTCGTCAACTCGATCTCGCGCGTGTCGTCGGACAGGTTGGTGAGGGTGACGCGGCGGATCTCGACGTCGTCTTCGGGCGACACGCTGATCTCGGTGTGCGCTTCGATAGCATGATCGACCACGCGGTATTCCGCGCGGGCCTGTACGAAGACCGCCTCATAGCGCTCCGCCTTGCTGCGCGTTGGCTGATAGGCGGTCGACCAGTAGCTGCCCGTCTCGCGATCGCGCAGGTAGATGAAGGTGCCGTACCCGTCGCATGTCGCATCCTCGCGCCAACGCGTCACGGCGAGATCGCCCCAGCGACTGTATCCCCCGCCCGCGTGGGTAGCCATGACGTGGTAGCGGCCGTTGGAGAGCAGGTGTACCTCGGGCAGTGGTGTGTTCGGGTCGGTAGACACGCGATGGGCGGCGCCCAAGTCCGTGGCGGCCGCACGTGCTCTCTCGGCCCCCTCGTCCACCCGCGGGTGCACGATGACCGTGTGTCTTGGCACGCGTTCCTGTAGAAGCAGCTCCGTGGTACGGACCAGTGGGTCGGAAAGGAAGCGGCGCTGCATCGGTGCGCCGAGCAACGCATGCGCGAGTGCCAACAGACTCATGCCCTGGTGGTGCGCCATGAAACAGCGCACGACGGCGTGGTCGGTCCCCGGGAGCACGCGTGACGGGGTGTAGTCGACGGCTTCATACAGCCCGTAGTCGCCAAGAAAGCCTGCGGACACGAGAGCCTGCAGGTTGCGACAGGCGTCGCGAGGCATGACCGTCAGCGCGAGCGCGGTCGCGTATGGAGCGACGACCAGGTCCTCCGCCAGTCCGCGCTTGAAACCCAGCCCGGGAACGCCGAACCCGCGGTACTGATAGATCTGATTCATGTCGACGGCGTTGTAGCAAGACTCCGAGATGCCCCAGGGGACATGGCGTTGCCGTCCGTAGTCCATCTGGCGCGACACCGCACCCCGGCAGGCCTGTTCGAGCAGGGTGTTCTCGTAGCTCGGCAGGAACAGCCGCGGCATGAGGTACTCGAACATCGATCCGCTCCAGGAGATCAGGCTGACGTCGCCTCCACGGCCTGTGAGAAGGCGCCCGAGGGCGAACCAATGCTTCTGGGGCACCTGGCCCTCCGCGATTAGGAGAAAGCTCGTCAGGCGGGCTTCGGAGGCCAGCAGGTCATACCAGGCGGGATCTCGCCGCCGCTCGCCCACATCGTATCCGATGCTGAGCAGGCCTCGCGCCGGGTCGTAGAGGAAGTCGAAGTCCATGTTCGATAAGTCATGACACCGGTCGATCAGATCCTCGATGACCCCCAGCCGTTTCTCCGCGGCGCTTCTGACGCCAATCGGCACTTGCCCGAGCCCGTCGGGAACCGCGTCTGCCGCTGCCAGCTCCTCCAGGCTGGGGAGCGTGCTGAAGCCCCGAGGTCCGGGCGCCAACGACGCCAGGTCGTCGCGGAATCTGCGGCATTGTCGATTGAGCGCGCGCGCCCAGTAGCGGAACTCGCCCGCGTTCTCCGCGGACAGTGAGGCGACCAATCCCTTGGTAGCGAGATAGACCTCCTCCAACAGCGCCTGGGGGGACACCTGTGTCTCCCCATGACCGTTCACGGAGCGAAGCGTGTTACGCAACGACTTGATCTGCTTCTCCAACTCAGGAGCAGGGGGAGTCGGCATGTGTCCGGCCAGCGCCAGCAAGGTGTCCTCGAGGCCGGCAAAAGCGCTCCGGCCCAGCACCGGCTGGTTCCTCAACTCGCCGAGGCCCGCCCGCAAAGCAAGCAGACTCCCGGCCAGATTGCCGCTATCGACGGAGGAGACGTACTCCGGGTGGAGCGGCTTCAACGTGCGGGTGTCGTACCAGTTGTAGAAATGTCCACGGAAGCGCTCGAGTCTCTCCATCGTTCTCAAGGCCCGATCGGTCCTACGCAGTAGCTCACGGGTGGAGATGTATCCGAAATCGTGCGCGGCCAGATTCGCGAGAAGCGCCATCCCCATGTTGGTGGGCGACGTGCGTGCCGCGACCGAAGCGGACGGATACTCCTGGTAGTTGTCGGGGGGCAGCCAGTTGTGCTCCGGACCGACGAAATCTGTGAAGTAGCGCCACGTCCGTCGGGACAACCCCCGCAGGAACGCCTGCTGTTGACCACCCAAGCTCGCCGCCGGTGGGTGCAGAGGCCTGCTGATCCACCAACCGACCAGGGGCGATACCAGCCACAGCGCCAACACCGGGACGACAAACGGCCAGTCGGTCAGGCGGGTGTTCGGCACGAAGACCAGGACCACAGCCAGGGCCACCGCCAGGACTGGGCCGATCGCCATCTCGACAAGGAAACCCTGCGGCGTGCTGCGCGCGTTGCGGCGGCTATAGGAGGGCAGGTGCCAAAGCAGCAGGCCTCGGCGGGTGAAAAGCATCTTCACGCCCGAGCGCAGGATGGCGTCCAGGTAGATCACCGCATCATACGGCAGGAGAACCAGGGCCAACAAGGCGCGCGCCAGGGGACGGACCGCGGACTTGCCGGTCAGAGCCAGATGCACGGGCCATCCCCATTCTTCAGGCTTCCGGACGAGCTCGATGGCCGCGGTCAGCAGGGCGGGTAGAAACAGCGCCCCGGCAACAAGCAGTCCCCCCAGCCAGGAAGGGCCGGGGCCCCACAGCCATCCCCCCAGCAGCAACGCGACAAGCGCCGCCGGCACGAGGCTCCGGCGCAGGTTGTCGAAGAGCTTCCAGATCGACAGCGATGCGAGCGGGTTCGGCCGCCGCTTCCCGTCCGGCCCCGGCACACGGGGGAGAAGCCAGCCGGCAAGCTGCCAGTCGCCCCTTGTCCACCGGTGTCGCCGGCTGGCTTCCATGGCGTAGCTGATGGGATGCTCCTCGATGAGATCCACGTCCGTCACCAGAGCCGAGCGTGCGTAGCCCCCCTCCAGGAGGTCGTGACTGAGGATCAGATTCTCCGGAAAACGCCCGCGTACGACCCGCGCGAACGTTTCGACGTCGTAGATGCCCTTGCCGATGAACGAGCCTTCACCGAAGAGGTCCTGATAGACGTCGGACACCTCGCGGGTGTATGGATCGATGCCCGCTTCGCCGGCGAAAAGGCGCGTGAACCAAGAACCGCTGGTGCTGGTGAGACTGATCGAGGCGCGCGGTTGCAGGATCGCGTAGCCGTCCACCACCCGGCCCTTCTCCGCGTCGTACACAGGTCGATTGAGCGGGTGAGCCATGTTACCTATGAGCGTGTGCGCCGCATCGCGGGGAAGTTGTGTGTCGGTGTCGAGAGTGATGACATACCTGATCGACCCGAGCACGGACCTGTCGCCGACGATGTCGGAGAACGCCGATTCCGCCCCGGCCGCGGTCCGGATCGCCCCGGCGTCTGCCGGCTGGGTATCGCCGGATCGGGCTTCCAGCAGAAGCGCATTGAACTGTTCCAGCTTGCCCCGCTTGCGCTCCCAGCCCATCCAGACCCGCTCGTGCGGATTCCACACCCTGGGGCGGTGAAAGAGGTAGAAGACGCTGGGGCGGTGGTCGTCGCTGTACGTGTCGTTGAGCCCCTCGACACCGGCACGGGCAAGCTCGATCAGCCCGTCGTCGCCCGGGCGGATGCGCTCGGGAGCGTCACGAAAGTCCGTGAGCAGGGCGAAGAACACGCTGGGGTCGCGATTGCCCAGATAGCGTATCTCCAACGCTTCCAGAAGCTCAGACACGTCCTCTTCACTGCCGATCAAGGTGGGGACGACCACCATGGTACGGTGACCGCTTGGTATGCCGTCGGAGAAGTCCAAGCGCGGCAATGTCCGGGGGGGCACGGTGATGGTTATCAGGACATGGACGATAGGAACGACCAACGCCGAAGCCCCGATGACGCCTACGATCGCGAAGAAGACGAGGCGCCCGACGCCCTGGTCGACGCTCGCTATGTAGACGAGGAGGAAAGCCACGGCCAGCAGGATAAGGAGCACGATGGGTCCCAGGTAAAGGAACAACCGGAGCGGACGTGCCGCGCGCGTGGCGCGGACAAGCAACGGGACCTTGGCGTCCATAGCCCGTTCCAGGATCGGTCGGCCCTTGTCGATGAGGTAGTAGCCGATGTGGGCGGTGCGATCGCCTACGCCGGATTCCTCGGCGGAGGCCAGGGCGAGCGCGATGGCCGCCCGCGCCACCTCCAGTTCGCTGTGTCCGCTGCCGCTCTTCACCGCCTCGACAGCATGCCGGTAGCGGTCGCGTGTGGGGAAATCCTGTGAGGCGTAGGCCCCAGCCGGGTCGGTGCGCAGCAGCTGCTCGACCAGGCTCAGTTCCTCGACGAAATCCCCCCAGTCCATCGCGGATACGAAGCGCAGACTACCTACGCTGTTCGCGATGGAGATCTGGTCGGTCGCTGCCATGCGGCTCGACGTCTCCAGGAGCTGCACAGCGCTCACGCCCTGTTCGGAAAGCCGATGCTCCAGCCAGGTCTGGACGAAGGCCAGAGCCGGACCCTGAGCCTGCAGCCGTGAGTAGAAGTCCTCTACGAAAGGGGCTGTCAGTAACACGTCGGCATCCGCGAAATCCGCCAGGACGTGGATCAGGTGTCTTGCCTCTCCTTCGGCGGCCACGAGCATACGATCGGCCCAGGCGATGGCCACGTCGCGTTCCTCACGACGGTGGGCGATGCGCGCGCCCACGCGGGCGACGTTGTCGAGCAGCCCCAACCGCAACATGATCGGGAAGGCCCACAGCTCCCCGAGGTCCAGGGGTTTGACGGACTGGTAGGCGCCCAGGAAGGCGGCGGCGTTGTCCCTGTCGACACGACCGTCCTGATGGGAGATAAGCTCCAGAGCGATGTCGTAGATCCGGGGGAAACCAGCCAGAGAGCCGGTAGCCAGTCGCGGCAGTTCCCGGCTGTAGCTCCGGGGCAGATGCCGGCGGGCTAGAGCGATCTGCTGCTCGATGAGATAGAAGTTGTCGAGCAACCAGGCCTCTGCCGGCAGGATCCGCTGTCCCGGCGCCGCGGCGGTAGTGACCGCGTCGTAAGCGGCCACCAGCACGCGCTCGTTCTCCGCCAGCCGCGAAAGCAGCCTGTCCTCCCCCGGGCGCCGGTCGACGCTATGACCCGCCGCCAGCGCAACGGCATGATCGCGCAGTTGATCCGCGCTGAAGAGTTCGATACTCTGCGACTCGGCCGCCGGGTCGCCGCGGAGTCGGGCACTCTGCTCTGAATTGAGTCTGAGCCTTCGGAAAACGATGGCCCCCTTTCTTGTTCAGAAACAGCACATGCCTCGGGACGGCACCAGGACGATTCCGGGAGGTTCGAAGCCAGGCCTGCTCGGGGACGTGGGGACCGGCCCATGAATAGTGCGCACAGAAACACGAGTCCCAAGTGACTCCGCTTGCCGTCTCTTCAGCCGGCCGCGCTACCTCTCTTGGGACTCGCTTCTACTTTATGCCCGGTGGCCGGTGTTCCCAAACCTTCGCCCCCATTGCGCGTTTGGAGGCACCCCGGACGGGGAAGAGCTACACGTAGAGAGAGCAACTATTCTGGCGAGGGTAAGGCCGTTCAGTCTCGCCCGGCACATCAGTTACCGGGGACGGTTGATGCCTTACGATGGTCCTTCCGGATAGACTCTCTCATTCTGTTCTGATGTTCTCCAGGGAGACACAACGACAGCGTTGCCTGATACCTCCGCACTTCGAACGCTCGGCTATTCCCCACGCTGGGAACTGCTGTTTGCACCCCACGCCGAGGAGGGTCTCACACCCGCCCGCGTGATCCGCGGCGACCGCGGCAGTCTCCTGCTGGCGACGCCGGAGGGTGTCGTGCACGCGAAGCCCTCCGCCCGTCTCTTGAAGTCCGTCAACAGTGCGGCAGATCTGCCCGCGGTCGGCGATTGGGTGGCCGTGCTCGGCTCGAACGGCCTCGATATATCGCTCATCGAATCCGTGCTCGAGCGCGCCAGCGCCATCACGCGGGGGGACCCGGGGAAGACCTCCGACGTCCAGGTGCTGGCTGCCAACATCGACACCGTTTTCGTCGTTCACCCCATCGCCGACTCGCCCAACCTCCGCCGTATCGAGCGCGAGCTCTCGGTGGCGTGGGACTCGGGAGCCGTCCCCGTGGTGGTGCTGACGAAGGCCGACCTCTCCGCAGACCCGGACGCGGCGCGCGCAGCCGTCGAGTCGGTCGCGCTCGGGGCGGACGTGCTCGTCACAAACGCGCTGGACGGTGACGGCATCCAGCCGATCCTCGAATACATCTCGCATCATCGCACCGCGGTCCTGGTCGGCCCTTCGGGCGCCGGGAAGTCCACACTCATCAACTCCCTACTCGGTGAGCAACGGCAGGCGACGCGCGAGGTCCGCCTCAGCGACGGGCGCGGCATGCACACGACCGTGGCCCGCGAGCTGATCCAGATGCCGGATGGCGGCGTGCTCATCGACACGCCGGGGCTGCGGGCGTTCGGCCTGACCGGGTCGGAAGAGGGCATCGCGTCGGTATTCTCTGAGATAGACGAGGCCTCACAGTCCTGCCGCTTCCGCAACTGCACCCACCACGACGAACCCGGCTGTGCTGTCCGAGCGGCTGTCGAATCGGGAACGTTGCCGCCCGAGCGGCTGGCGAGCTATCACAAGCTGATGGGCGAAGCTCAGTTCGCGGCGGCGAAGACAGACGCGCGCCTCCGGGCGGAGAGGGAGCGCAAGTGGAAGCTCATCCGCAAGGCGGCCAAGAACTACCACAAACAGACCGGTCGCGGCTGAGTCAGCCCTGACGGGACGTGGACTCAGTACGCCGCCACACTCGAGGAGGGATCATGACAGCAGCCGCGACGACGACGACCGACGCGAGGATGGATCCGCTGGACGTCGTCCCCCACGTGGATCTCCAGAGATACCTGGGGACTTGGTATGAGATCGCGACTATCCCCCAGCGCTTTCAGAAGGGGTGCGTCGGAGTGACGGCGGAGTATTCGCTCCGGAAGAACGGGGATATCCAGGTAGTCAACACCTGCTACCGGGAGACGCTCGACGGAGAGGTCCGCACGGCGCGCGGCAGGGCCCGCGTCGTCGACAAGAGAACCAACGCCAAACTCAAGGTCAGCTTCTTCTGGCCTTTCTGGGGCGCCTATTGGATCATCGGACTCGACGCCGACTATCGGTGGGCCATCGTCGGGCATCCGGACCGAACCTACCTGTGGATCCTGAGCCGCTCGCCCCAGATGGACGATGTGCTCTACGACGAACTCCTGAGGCTCATCGCCGGCAAGGGCTACGACCTGGCCAGGATCCAGAAGACGCTCCAGCGGGGCAGAGGTGAAGGCCTCGCTGGAAGCTTCGTTCGCTGAAAGGGAGAACATGACCCTGGATCCGACCCGGGTTCAAGCCATCTGTTTTGATGTCGATGGAACGCTGAGCGACACGGACGATCAATGGGCGGCGATGCTCACGCGCCGGATGGCGCCGTTGCGCAGACTGTTCCCTGGCGGGGATACGCGCCCGTTCGCTCGCCGGGCGGTCATGTGCGCCGAGACGCCCGGCAACCTGGTCTATGGCCTGCTTGACCGGGTGCACCTGGATGACGAGGTCGCGCGCCTGTACAGCCATATTTGCAGGCACAGAGTCGGTCGCCGGCCGCGCGTGTTCAAGCTTGTGCCCGGGGTTGCCGCACTTCTGGCGGTGCTCCACGAGCACTACCCGCTGGCGGTGGTCAGCGCCCGAGATGAAGAGAGCACCCGTGCCTTCTTGGACCAGTTTGAGCTGACCGGGCTCTTTCATTCGATCGCAACCGCGCAAACCTGTCCGTATACCAAACCTCTCCCCGACCCGGTCCTGTGGGCAGCGGAGCGGATGGGTGTGCCGCCTGCCAACTGCCTGATGGTGGGGGATACAGCCGTCGACGTTCGAGCGGGGAAGCTGGCCGGCACCCAAACGGTCGGGGTACTGTGCGGTTTTGGGCGGGAGGCCGAATTACGCCGGGCCGGCGCGGACCTGATCCTGCCCCATACTGCCGCCCTGGGTCACGTGCTTCTGCCAGAGGAGGCCGGCGGGACCACTCGGGAGACGTGACACCTCCGCCATGGCGGTCGTGATGGCAGGCGCTGTGCGACACCGACAGTTCGCCGTAGACAGAGCCGCTTCTCCCGCTGTAGTGTGTGTCCGAGGCGAAAGGCGGCGCCGCTGAGGATGACCACGGGAGGCCGCGCGACGACAGGAGACGACTGTGGATCCCTTCCAGCAGCACGAGCAGCGAACGTCTGTGCGTAGCTTCCGAACCCGCCTTGCTGGATTGCTGATACTTTCGGTCGCTGTGGGAGCAGGGCTCCTGCTTCTGTTCATCAGCACCGCCATGGCCGCTCCTTCCCCCATCCGCGACACGTTCGCATGCCTACAGCGCACCTTCTTCAACTCCACGCCCACCCTCACCTACGACCCCGCCCAGACCACTCAGAACGGAGAGACCATCACCGGCCGGGTCGCTCCAAGGGACGCCGACGGCGACATCTTGACCCTGACGGTCAGCGCCCCGGTCAATGGCGGCGCCGTCGTCGTCAGTCCCGACGGCGCCTTCACCTACACCGTGCCCGTCGCCATGCGCCAGAGCGGCGGCGCCGACGCCTTCACCATCACGGCCAGCGACAGGGGCGCCTACTGGCACGTGCACGGCTTCTCCAGACTACTGAACTTGATCACCCGCGGGCTGTCCGGCGATGCCGGCCACGACGCCACCATCACCGTCACCCTCACTATCGCCACGGTCAACGCCGCCCCCGTCGCCGGCACCCCCGCCTACACCGTGGGTGCACCCGAGCCTGCCTATGGGGCTGTCCAGGGCGAGGTGCACGCCACCGACCCCGACCTCGACGTCCTCACCTACACCATAGCCACCGGCCCCGGCAAGGGCGCCGTCGTCCTCAACTCCGCCGACGGCACCTTCACCTACACCCCCACCCCGGCCGCACGGCATGACGCCGCCCTGGTAGCGGCCACCCCCGACCAACTCACCGACACGTTCACCGTGAGCGTCGACGACGGCCACGGCGGAGCCGTGACCGTGACGGTTTCGGTTCCCATCGCCCCCGCAAACTCCGCGCCCAGCCTCAGCCTGACGATAGGCGACCCTGATGATGGCACCGGCGCAGTAACCGTCTTGGTGACCGTCACCGATCCGGACCTTGACCCGATAGTCTACGAGATCAACATCGATCCGGCCTACGGCACCGTGGTCCCGACCCCCGGCGGCTTCATCTACACCCCGAGCTCAGAAGCCCGGGAGGCCGCCGCAGCCACCTCCGGCATCGACACCGACACTTTCCAGGTGCGTGTCTCCGATCTCCACGGCGGCGTCGACCTTGAGACGGCCACCGTGGTGATCTCGCCCTTGCCGCCGGTCTAGTGAGGTGAGTGGGGGCAGAGTCAAGATAGAGATCATCACTACCCAATATGCATGACGACGGGAAAGAAGGTAACTCCGTCCAAGAGAACACCAACCCTTGTTCCATGCTACTCGGCGTGCATCCCCCAGCTCGTGAATAGTCGCTTGTAGAGATCGGGCTGGGGGAAGTCCGACTGCATGAACATCTGGTGCTCGCGATAGGAGAAGAGACCGCGTTCGTTCTGTCTCAGGCCTTCCATCAGCGTCTGCATCCTGCGTTGCGGCGCCGAGAACATCAGATCTCCTTCGTCGGTGAGTGCTCGTTGGTATTCGCCCGGGTCGGGCATGACAACCCAGTAGTCACCGGTCTTCATGGGGTTCACGATGGCCCAGGCGCAGGACGGAGGGAAGAGGTGACACTTCACCAAGGGGACATCCTCTAACTTCATCGACAGAAGCAGCCCTCGTAGTTGGGCTGGCTTCGCGTAGATGACAACAACGTCGGGTAGGAAGTTCGCGCTTCTCAAAGGCGCAGAAACGACGCCAACATATTCGCCAGGTGCGAAGGTGTCATATGGGTGGGACCACTGGGTGACGGATTCAGGCCTCTCCACCAGTCCGTAAGCCATGACGGCAGTGGGGCACCAGTGATCATCCTTCAGCATCGCCACCGTTACCCCTTCACGTCGAGACATCGCGAATGCCTGGCATTGCGCAAGATGATCGCCGCGGTCTCTTGTGGGCCTGATGGCCCCCTCGGGGATGTCCGATTCCTCCCTCAACATCTTCACGGCGATTGGAGCTGAGCGCAAGATGAGAGCTTCCTCTAGCTCCTCGCCATATCTGTTGAATTCGCTGAAGCTGGGCATGCGTCTTGCCTCCTACCGGATGGATGGCGCTTCTGTGCCGGCGATGACCACCTCACTCTGGCAACCCCAGCACTGTAACGCACAAGCCTATCTCGCAGAGCTCGTGTTTTCTATCTATGCCTGCCATGCCAGCTTAGCCGGCGAATAGATTGTTCAGAGATTCAGCCAGCGTCGGGTGGGCAAAGACAGCCTCTTTCAGAGTCGAAGCCGTCACCCCGCCCATCATAGCCACCTCGACGATGGCCATGAGCTCGCCCCCGTCGATGCCCAGCGCGGCGAAGCCCAGGATGCGATTGGTGGACGAGTCCACGACGGCCCTCATGAGCCCGCGGGATTCGTCGACCTCCAGGGCGCGGGCGACATAGTTCATCGGCATGGTCAGGACCTTGACGTCGAGTCCTCTCTCGCGGGCCTCTCGCTCGCTCAGGCCCACCCGGCCGAGTTGGGGGTCCGTGAACACCGTGTAGGGCACCAGCCGGTCGGTGGTGGTGGCGTGGCCGCCCTCGAGCAGGTTTGTGCGTATGATGCGAAAGTCGTCATAGGAGATGTGGGTGAAGGCCGGACCCCCTTTGACATCCCCCAAGGCGTAGATCCCCGGCACCTTCGTCTCGAGCCGTTCGTCGACGGGGATGTGTCCACCCCGATCGGGCTCGAGCCCGGCGGCAGGCAGGTCGAGCGCTTCAGTGTTCGGGATCCTACCGGTCGCCACGAGTAGATGAGAGCCGGAGAGAGTGCGCGCGTCGGAAGCAGTCACAACCTCCAGGGTCACTCCCCCATCTTCTCGGGCGATCACGCTTCGAGCCTGCGCTCCCAGCGCCAACTCGACACCATCCTCCCTGAGAATGGCCGCGATCGCCTCCGCCACCTCACCGTCTTCTCGGGGAAGGAGCGAACCACGTCTTTGCACGATGGTCACGTTGCTCCCAAAGCGCCGGAACATCTGGCCGAACTCCACCGCGATGTAGCCTCCGCCCAGGATGACCAGGTGTTCGGGGATCTCGTCGAGCTCCATGATGGTGGTGGAGGTGAGGTAAGGGACCTCGTCAAGACCAGGCAACGCGGGCAGGGAGGGCCGTGCGCCGGTGTTGAGGAAGATGTGCTCAGACTCTATGACCCGCGCGCCCCCATCGCTCGAACGGATTTCCAGCTCATGCGGCCCAACGAAACTCGCTTCGGCCATCACCAGTTCCAGGTTCTCGGTAGCACGCAACCGCTTCTCACTGCCGGTCCGCCAACTCTCGACCAAGTCACGCTTTCTCTGCCTGACCGCGGCCATATCGACGGCCACCGGGCCGGTCGCCACTCCATAGTCCACGGCCCTGCGAGCAAGAGAGGCCACGCGCGCGGAGGCGGCCATGGTCTTGGTCGGCGTGCACCCTTCGTTGATGCAGCTTCCGCCGACGTGCTCGCGCTCCACCAGCGCCGTCTTCCACCCTGCTCCGGCCAGGCTCCGCGCCAGCGGTACACCTGCCTGACCGGCTCCGATGATGATCGCATCGTAGGCGCGCGTCTGCCTCATGGTTTCTCCCCCTCGATTGAGGCGATGAGCTTTTGTCATCCTGTCACCTTTGACCGCGAGGCTGATTGTCTACCAGCGGTATGTACCGTCGGTCGATAGCCCCTCGGCCACAGAGGCAACCGCTTTGACCGTCCGACTGACTTCCTCTGGACTGATCACCAGGGGAGGGGTCAGGACGAGCGTGTTGCCGTGCAGTCCGGAAATCACTCCGGTGTCCTCGCGGAAGCGCGCGACGAGCGTGGGGTCGTCGAGAGCTAGGGGCGTCCGAGTGATCTTGTCCGACACCAGTTCCACGCCGAGCGCGAGGCCGAGTCCGTGGACGTCGCCGACGACCGGCAGATCGAGCAGCGGCTGCAATTCTTGGAGGAACTGCAGTCCACGCTCGCGGGCGTTCTCAAGCAGGTTCTCGCGTTCGATGATGTCGATGCAGGCCTTGGCGACGGCGCAGGAGACAGCATGGCCGCCGTAGGAGCCCCCGGAGTAGTCGCCCTCGAGCACGTCGGCCACCTCGGACCTTATGATGAGGGTTCCGATGGGCATGTAGCCGCTGGCTATCCCCTTGGCACAAACGAGGATATCGGGCTCGACGCCGTAGTAGCTGCTCCCATACCAGGCGCCCACGCGCCCGAATGCGGTCACTACTTCATCCGCCACAAAGGGGATGTCGTGCGCCTTGAGGACCTCAGTCATCCGGGGCCAGTAGTCATCCGGAGGCGGGACCATGCCGGCAACCCCCATCACCGGCTCCCCGAACATGGCGGCGATGCGCAGAGGGCCTATGCGTTCGATCGTCGTCTCGAGCTCGCGTACGCAGAAGTCCACCAGGTCCATCCCCCCGTAGAGCTCCTGGTGATAGGGCCACGGCGGGGTCAGCTGCGCGATATCTCCCCCGACAGGGCCCATCCCGTCGAAGGTCCCATGAGCCGCGATGGCTCCCTGGTTGAGGGCGGCCCCTCCGTAGGTGCAGCCGTGGTAGCAGCCCCGCAGGGTCAAGACCCAAGTGCGCTCGGGAGCGCCGCGCAACCACTGATACCGGCGCACTACCTGCAGGGCTTCATCACAGCACTGGGAGCCGCTGGTGGAGTAGCGTACGCGCGCCTCGCCGATCGGCGCCCGCGCCACCAACGCCTCGGCGAACTCGATAGCCGGTTTGGTCGTGTAGTGCCAGGGGGACGAGAAGTGTTCCAGCTTCTTCATCTGGGCGGCTGCCACCTCGGCCAGTTCTTCGCGCCCATGTCCCACCTGCGTGAGCCAGGCGCCTCCGTGAGCGTCCAGGTACTCGCGGCCATCCGAGTCCCACACGGTGCAGCCCCGGCCGCGTTCCAGGATCAGGGGTTGCGAGTCACGGCCTGTGGAAAGCCCGTGTTGCAGGTAGCGGCGGTCCAGCGCCGCCCACTGCGCGGTTCCTGCCGGGATACTCAACTCGTGCCACCTTTCATCGAATTGCGAGGACAGTCGCCGCCTGTTCATTGCCAGACACTACCTGCGGGTCTCCTTGCCCAGCGGGCGAAGCGCGAGCTCAAGGAGTGCTTTGGCTCCATCTTTGGCTTCAATGGTGGGCCTCCCTCCCCGGCCTTTCGACAGGCCAATCGCCTGATTCCGACCCTGGAGCACCGGCAAGATAAGCTACAATGAGCTATGTGGCAGAACATTGTTCGGAACAGTGTTCTGCCAGACTATGATGCGAGGGTTGACGTGTCAAGAGCTCGCGGACCAAAACGTCATTATCATGTGGACCCAGAGTCCATCGCCCGGGCTGCTCTAGCCATTATCGATACTCATGGGCTGGAGGCGCTGAATCTGCGCGACCTGGCTAAGAGTCTAGGGGTGGGGACTTCAACTCTCTACGAGTTCGTCTCTGGGCGCGACGACATCGTTATGCAACTGACCGGCCTCTTGCTGGATGAAATCGATACGACCGACATGCCAGGTGAGAGCTGGGACGAGACCGTACGACGAGTAATGCACTCGGTCAACGAGATGGCCTTGCGTCACCCGATGGCCTTTGAGTTGGTGGCCTTGGCTCCAGAGAACCGAGAACCGATGCTCACTCACTTGCGCAGGTTAGAGCAGTTGTTCGCGGTTCGGGGTCTCTCCGCCCCAGTGTTTACCCAGATATGGAGCGTCCTCGACGCGTTCGTTACGGGATTCGCCTTGTTGGAGACGAAGGCGATCAAGCTTGCGAAAGGCGACGAGGTCGATGGTCGGGAAGTTGCTTCGCCGAGGGTTCCCGCGACTGAAGTGTGGTCGACCTGCAGTTTTGGGCGGGACCTCGAGGTTGTCATCGCTGGTCTGCGCCAGACCTACATCCGGGACCAAGCCACTGAGCGCCGCAATCGAGACCGACAGAATCCGGAGGTTTGATATGTCGATCCCAGAAGGAGAAGCTGTAGCCGCTGTGCGTGAGACGATGAAGCGCTACACGGATGCGACCTACCGCGCTGACGTTGATAGTCTGAGGAGCCTTTTCCATCCTGCGGCTTCCATGTCAGGCTACCTCGGTGACCAGCTGATTCTCGGCGGGCCGGAGCCGTTCTTGGCCGATGTCGGAGGCCGGCCGTCGATGGCTGAGACCAATGCCCCTTACCACGCCGAAGTCACGGCAATCCAGGTTTCCGGACGGGTCGCAAGCGCGCTGGTCGAAGAATCGGGCTTCTTCGGGTCTGGCCGCTTCGTGAACTACTTCCATCTACTCAACGTGGACGGTGTGTGGAGGATCATCTCCAAGACGTTTGAAGCGCTCTGACATCGGTCCGGCCCTCTTCGTGCTGAACCCTACCCGGTTCAAAGGATAGTTGCCCGTTTGAGTCGGATGCAGAGCTTGGCTCCGTCACGCCAGCACCGTGGAAAGGCCGGCGGGCGCGTGCACGACGACGTCGTCATGTAGGTACTTGTCGAAGGAGCCGAGATCGCATGCATCGCCGGCGGCGAACAGCCCAGGCAGTAGGCCCTCAAGAGCGGGTACGGCAGCCTCCACACCTTGCGCTCGTCCTGACGGTCGGCAAGTACCCCGCGTGCAGCTTCCGGCTAACGCCTGACAGATTATCTGCCGACCCGCTTGGTCGCGCAGCCCATCAGATCTCGGGCCGGCCCTACGTCTGGGATAGCCAGAGCAAGATGGCAGCTGCAAGGTTGGGGGCGGCAGTCCGAGGCCTGCGACGCGCGCGGCGATGCGTCTGCCCCGCAAGCTTTCTACGCCGGCAAGGACAAGCACTCAATAGGGATGCCGTCGGGGTCACGGGCGTACAAGAACTCGCCCGGGTGGCCCAGGATACTCCCCTCCATAACCTTGGGCCCGCAGAGGAGATCCATGCCCGCCTTCTCAAGGTCCCAGGCAATCCCAGGTATGTCGTCGCAGTTGAAGGCTACCTGCAGATAGCCGTAGTCACCCCAGCGCGTCGAAAAAGGGATCGATCGACCCCTCGGCGTCAGCGTCTCAAAGAGCTCCACCATAGCCTCGCCCCTCACATCTGCCGACAGAAGACAGGATCGGACACGGGTGCCAGCCGTTCCGGATACCTCGTCGACAAGGCCCGAGAAAGCCTCGTGTGTCTCCACCATCACCACGCTGAAGCCCAGGTGATTGCGGTAGAACCGCACAGAGCGCTCCAGGTCGCTCACTGCTATCCCTGCGGCAAGGGCACCCCCGAACTCACCTCCGGACCACAGGCTGGTGGACACGATCTCGACCAAGTTGCCCTCCGGATCTCTGCAGTAGACGAACTCGTAGTCGCCCAGATTCGGAGCCAAGGTCGTCTTCGGTGTGGAACAGAACTGCACTCTGTCCTTGAGTTCCTCGTAGACGGAGCGAACACTCGAAGCGGCCACCGTGATCTTCGCCACACCTATGTCACCGTAGCGGACGTCCCTCCGAATGGGCCGTGGGGAAGGTTCGACCATATGGATGAGCTCGAGAAGAATGCCCCCCGCCTTCTGTCGGAGAATCGTCCCCGAGAAGACCGTGCGCGAGGACCTGGTGACCTCCCGCATGATCTCCTGCTCTGATTCGCCGAAATCCGCGTACACCTCGGTGAAGCCCATGAGGTCACGATAGAAGGTCTTCATCGTCTCCAGACCCTCCACGCCCATGGCCATATGATGTACGCCCGACATCTCACTCATGAGGGGCCTCCACGGGAGACTTGAAGCTGCGGTGCAGTTGTGTGCGACAGGCTCCTGTCGTCCGCCTAGATTGCCAGGTAACTCAGTATGCTTCGGCCGGCAATCCGTCCGGAGTTGAAGGCAAACGCTGAGGCGAGGCCGGAGGACCCCTTGATGGGGTAGCTGTCTCCGTACATGCCTCCGGCGTCGAAGCCACCGGCGTACAAACCGGGGATCACGGCTTCTTTCTTGTCGAGAACTTCCATGTGTTCGTTGGTCTTGATGCCCCCCATGGTCCCCAGAAAGACCGTGCGAGCCTTGACAGCATAGTATCGGGGGCCCAGCAGGGGGCGGAGGTACTTGCGATCCTTGGCAAAGAGCCTATCGTGGCCCCTGGAGCACGCGTCGTTGTAGTCGTCCACCGTAGCCCTGAGCACTACCGGGTCAGTACCCATCTTCGCGGCCAGCTCTTCAAGAGAGTCGGCCGCGACCAACTCGGTGCTCCCGTTGTCTATCGCCGCCTGGATCTCTTGGAGAACGTTGACGGGCTTGTAGCCGGGCAAGAACTCGACACTGATGTTCTTGGCGATTCCATCCCGCATGAGTCCCCCGAATATGGAATCGTCCATCAGACTCCAGGTGTAGCCGTTCCTGCCCACTCTGGCGTTGGCGTTTCCCACATGGGTGTCCCAGAAGCCTATGGTCTCGTCGCAGAACCTCTTGCCAGACGCGGTCACCCAAAGGTCGGGCTGCATCGCGCAGATCTCGATCTCGTTGTAGGTCGAGAACTCGGGACCCACGGGAGCCACTCGGAACAGCTCCAGAACACCGATGCCCGCTTCGGCCGCGCCCGCCTCCCAGGCCATTCGAATACCGTCTCCCATCTTTCCGGTGTTGCCGATGGGGACAAGGTTCACGTCGAGCTCGTGACCGGAGTACTTCTTGATCCACTCCCTGTTGTTGGCGAAGCCACCGGTGGCGATCATCACCGCTTTGCACGCCACCTCGGCCTCTCGGCCACCGTCGTCCACCGAGACTCCGCAGATGCGGCCGTCCTCCTTGAGCAGACCAGTGACCGGCACACCCGGCAGTATGCCGACTCCCTTGCTCTTCGCCAGCAAGGCGAGGGTCCTGATAATGGCTTCTCCTCTTCCTTTGACGACGTGATAGGTGCGAGGGGAATCGATCATATTGATGGTGGCGTCGGTGAATACCACACCCCGCTCCTGCATCCAGCGGATGGTCAGGCTCGATTCGTCGATGATGGCCCGGACCAACCAGGGGTCGGCCTTCCAGTGACTGTAGTCCATGATGCTTCTGAACGCCTCGTCGCGGGTCGTTTCGATGAAGCGCTGGCGCTGCATATCACTCTCAACCGCGAAGATGCCGTGTAGGAAGTTGGCGGTTCCCCCCAGAGAGCGCTGCTTCTCGAAGACGACCACATTCGCGCCACCCTCGGCGAGCGTCACCGCCGAGATCATGCCCGCCGCCCCGGATCCGGCCACGACCACATCCGTTCTGTCAGGTATCGCGCTCATCAGCCGACCTTTCGCGTCGATTGCAGTTGCCAAAGACGATTTAGCATATGCTAAATAGCATCACTTGCTGCTTTCCTGGCTGCAAACAGGGCATTTCTCCATAGGACCCTAAACGCCGGTGTGGGTCCGTTATGAGCGGTGCGTTGGAGCGATGTTGGCAGGTCGTTGTTGTCTCCAAACGCCGTGTTGTACGCGTTGCACAACACCGCTGACGGGGGCGGCGCACTGTCATCCCCAAGCACCGTCTCGCGTCAGGGATTGACGAGGCGCCAGAGTCCCGCGCTCACAAGTCGACGATCGACTCTGTCTC
The DNA here is from genome assembly GCA_964592075.1 of uncultured Gaiellales bacterium. Taxonomy (GTDB): domain Bacteria; phylum Actinomycetota; class Thermoleophilia; order RBG-16-64-13; family RBG-16-64-13; genus RBG-16-64-13. The sequence continues at coordinate 6,701 of CAZQDY010000028.1, read as the reverse complement.
GCGAGCCTCTTTCGCCGCCAGGCTCAGCCGCCAGGCTCAGGTCGTACCCCATAGCCCGATAGCCTCGCAGGCGTCGCTCGTGCATGCGGGCCAGCACGGGTACGCCCAGGTCGGCGTAGTCGTACACGATCACCTCGGTCTTGCCTTCGTCCAGACGGTGCAGTCGCCCGGCATACTGGGCCAGGGTGCCCCGCCATGAGATGGGGAGAGCCAGGAAGAGCGTATCCAGTCGGGCATCATCGAAGCCTTCTCCCAGGTACCGTCCCGTGGCGACCAGCACGCGTTCCTCTGTAGCCTCGATGGCAGTCAAACGTTGGACGATCTCTCGGCGCTTCTTGGCGCCCAGACCCCCGTGAAGGAGGACCACATTGGCGACGTCAGGTCTCAAAAGGTCCGCGAGAGTCTCCAGATGCTCCCGGCGCTCGGTGAGCACCACGGGGGAGCGTCCCGCCCGCACCGCCCGGATCACGTCCTCGACGATCAGAGCATTACGCTCCTGGTCGACGGCCAGCAGGGAGTACAGCTCCTGGATGCTCGGGGCGGCAGTCGATACTGTTTCCGGCGCCCCCGGCAGTGGAAGGACAAACCGAGTCGGTCGCACGATGGCACGGTGCTCGAAGGGCCGCTCCGCGGCTTGCCGGCGTGGGTCCGATCGATAGCGGATCGGCCCGCACTGCATGTGGAGAATGGGATGATGGCCGTCCTTTCGGGTGGGCGTGGCTGAGAGGCCGACGATGTAGCGAGCCCTGGCGGCTCTTGCCACCTGCTCGAAGGTGCCGGCCGGCACATGATGACATTCGTCCACGATCACCTGGCCATAGTCGGTCACCAACTCATCCACCCGGCCCCGACGCGAGAGACTCTGAAGCAGGGCGACGTCTATCAGTCCCCCGGGTTTGCGCTTGCCCCCGCCGATCTGGCCGATGCTCTTGGGCTCCAAGTGTAGGAAGCTCGTGAGCCGGGCCACCCACTGGTCGAGCAGTTGCTGACGATGCACAAGTACAAGCGTGTTCACAGCCCGCTCTGCGATGAGGTATGCGGCCACCACGGTCTTGCCAAAGGCGGTCCCGGCGGAGAGCACCCCCGTTTCGTGGGCGAGTAGAGCTAAAGCCGCGCGCTCTTGTTCCGGGCGAAGTTGCCCTTGGAAGCGCACATCGACAGCCCGGCCCGGGAAACGCTCGTCGACGAGTTCCAGATGGACACGCCAGTCGGTAAGCAGTTCCTCCAGCTCCGCAAGACAGCCGCGAGGAAGGGCGATGTGCTGAGGGAAGTCCTCGGCGCAACCTATGACGCGAGCATGGCCGAACACCGGAAGATGCATGGCTTGAGCCCGATAGTACTCCGGGTTCTGGAAGGCGGCCAGGCGGATGATGCGGTTGCGGACCGCAGGCGTGAGATCGCTCTTGGGAACGTAGAGTTGGTCGGCTAGAACCACCCGAAGAGACTCGGGCAGGCCCTCGTGGGTGGCCGCGTGCTTCGGCGCGAGCCGGGTGGGCGCCATCTCAAGCCGACGCCAGGGCTCGTCCGCCCAATCTTCCTCGGGCACAACCCGCACCCCCATCACCTGGTCACGGGCTTCGGCATCATCAACAAGGGCCTCGACGCGCTCACGTGTCAGCCGCTGAAGAGAGGAGAGGTACCCGAACTGATCTTCATATGGGACGAAGCGTTCGTCGACAAACACGGCATTCCCCAGGTCGCGAGGCTTGCGTTGAAGTGGCAGCGCGATGAGGTTTCCGAAGCCGCCCCGGGGCAGGGTGTCTTGGCTCGGGAAGAGGCGATCGTACGACGAGAGACCGATCTCCGGACGCGACTCCATAGCCCGCGTGAGAAGAAGCGAACCGAGCTTGCGCGCCAACACGGCAGGCAGAGGCTCCGCGAAGAACATCCAGACATGGCCGCCGTTCCCGGAACGAGAGCGTTCGAGGGCGACCGGGATTTCCATCTCCCGACTGGCACCAAGGAGCGCGGCCGCGTCTTTCATCCAGCTTGGGCCGTCGAGGTCCAGGGCGAGGAACCAGCAGGTCTCGTCAGCCAGCAGAGGATAGATGCCAACTACGAACTCCCGCCCGCGCTCTTTGTCACGCTCTCCGCGCAGATGATCACGGATGACGGCAGGAGTGAGCGGCAGGAGCTCACGGTTTGGGCAGCTTGCGCATTTGTGGCGGCGCTTGTCGCAGAGACCCGCAGCCCATTCGTTGGCGCAGGTAGGCTGAAACCCCGAGCGGCCAACACGCCGGTTCTCCCAGCGCAGGGCATAGACATCCATGCGTCCGCGGAAGAGGCTCGCAAAGAGAGCGACTTTCTCGTCGGCAAGCGAATCACGATTGACAGTGGCCAGCATGGCGACGCTCCAGGAGGCGAGAGCAGACGACCCGGGCGGCGTGCTCATGTCGGACCCGCCGACACCGGTCTCTTGCTCAGCTCGTAGCTGCTTGATGTGCGCCAGCAGATTGGAGCGCTCCTGCTCCAGCGCTTCTAGCCGAGACTCGGCCGCCGCAAGCAGGGAATCGTCGTTGGTGAAGTGATCTTCCACAGCAGGTCAAACCTTACCGCATGTCGCGAGACCAAGCGTCCAGGCTGCGGACTTCGCAAAGAGGTCGCTTGTCGGATGATGGGAGCGCCTCGCATCGTTGTCTGTCTGGACGCGCACCCGTCGGCGTGTTATAGTGCCGTTCGATATTTTCTTGTTTGGCATATTTCCTGTAATAGGAAATCAATAAGAATCCGAAAGCAATTTTTAGAAACGGAGATTTGAAATGAAAGGAAATAGATTGACAGAGGAAAAAGAAACCGTGGAAAGAGCAGCCACGCTTCTGCGGGAGCTGATCCCCCCTGGTTGGCTTGTCGAGACAGCAGTCGCTGAGCCTTCCGGAGACGCGCCCGACCAGAAACAGGTGCGCCCCGATGCGTTGATGACTCTGCGCGCGTCTGACGGATCCTCGAGCACGATGGCCGTGGAGGCAAAGCGCTCGTTGTCCCCGCGCGAGGTCGATGCCGTCTTTGCTATGTTCGCGAGGCTGAAGGTGCCCGCTGGTGGGCCTTCAGGGCTTGTCGTCGCTCCGTGGCTAAGTCAGCGCGCCCAGGACCTCCTGGCAGCTGACGACATCAACTACCTCGATCTGACCGGCAACGTGCTGCTGAAGCTCGGCGACCCCGCTTTGTTCATCAAGATGACTGGCGCGACACGTCAGCCTGGCCGTCGACCGACCAGCCAAGCGCGCGTGCGGGGGCCCAAAGCTGGGAGGTTGGTCCGCTTCCTTGCAGACGTCCGTCCGCCCTACAGCGTCAAGGAGATCGCGGAGGTAGCTGGCCTTGCCTCCGGATACGTATCGCGTCTTTTGGATACCCTGGATGGCGAAGCCATCGTCGATCGATCCCGTCGAGGTCGGGTCGAAGCCGTTGACTATGAAGCCCTCCTGCGCCGCTGGGCGGAGTACTACGACCTTCTCAAGAGCAAAGAGGCAAAGACCTTCATCGCTCCGGCTGGTGCTGCGGCTTCGGTGTCCCGGCTCGTCAGCTTGCGTCTGGCAGAGAGATTCGCCGTCACCGGTTCCTTCGCGGCCGTCCGGCTCGCCCCCATCGCCGCGCCCGTTTTGCTTGCCATATATACGGACGATGCCGATTCGATCGCCTCCAGCCTTGGTCTACTGCCGGCCGACGAGGGAGCTAACGTAGCCTTGCTGAAGCCCTTCGACCCTGTAGTGTACGAGCGCGCAGCCCAGGAAGACGGCCTGAGCTATGTCGCCCCCTCGCAGGCTGCTGTGGATTGCCTCGCCGGAAACGGTCGCATGCCCGCGGAAGGAGAAGCCCTCTTGACCTGGATGAAAGAGAACGAGTCCCTATGGCGGTTCCCGTCCCTTGAGTCTTTCCTCGAAGGATCGGGGGGGCGATGAGCACCGTTGATCCTCTCTACGTAGCGGCGCGAAAGATACTTCTTGACGCGCTGGAGGCCCTGGCCCCTCACAGCGATGCTGTAGTCATCGCAGGAGCCCAGGCCATCTACCTGCGCGCAGGCCAGGGCGACCTGGCGGTAGCCCCGTACACCACGGACGGCGACCTCGCGCTCGATCCCAGGCGTCTCACCGAGCGGCCGGCACTCGAGCAGACCATGGGTGAAGCCGGCTTCTGCCTGCAACTCATGGCCGGTGGGCACGTGGAGCCGGGGATCTGGCTCAAATCCGCCTTGGTCGAAGGACGACCGGTGTCCGTACCCGTTGATCTCATCGTTCCCCAAGCGGCCGCGCCAGCCGGGGGTAGAAGGGGAGTACGTCTTGGCCCGCACGGCAAACAGGCTGCTCGACGAGCCGTGGGTCTTGAAGCGGCGCTCGTGGACAACAGCGTCATGACCATCGCGGCCCTTGATCCAACGGATACCCGATCCGTACAGGCAAAGGTTGCAGGTACAGCCGCGCTCCTGGTGGCAAAGCTCCACAAACTCCACGACAGGGTTGATCACGGACGAGAGGACCGGCTCCACGACAAGGACGCAGCGGATGTCATCCGGCTCATGCAGGCGACCGCGCCGACGGAGATGGCAGCGACGCTGGCGATGCTTGCGAAGGACGATCTTGCCGGACCATCGACGCTGGACGCGATCGGATACCTTGAGAACCTGTTCGGCCGACGGGGACGTCCCGGCATCGACATGGCAGCCGAGGCCCTGCGCATCGCGATGCCCAAGGACAGGGTCTCAGCTCTCTGCGTCGCCTACACGGAGGCCGTCCTTGCTTCGCTGGACGAGTTCAGTCAGAAGCGCATCTAGCCCCTCTCCTGGGAGGTTCGTAAGTGGACACTGTCAACCCACAGGCACCAAAGCCCAAGACTACGTACGCCAACAACGCCGAGGCGGCGCATGAGGTACAGGACTACATGCGAGCACTGCCTTCACCACCGCGCTGGTATTCGCTACGACCCTACAACTGATTCTCACCTGAGTTCACCGACTGGTGGCTCATCCCCAGCCGCGAATGGCCTGCCTATCCCCGCAGCAAGCTCTTCTTCCACAGGCTTGAGGCGGACCTCTATACCGGCTTCTACGTCGAGAAAGGCATCGGCGAACGTGTGGCCGGTGTCCTTGGCGTAATGAAAGCCCACACCATGAGTCGCGATTGGTATTGGCACGAGTTTCTTCGTCGTGCCAAAGCAGGAGAAATCGGTTCGACGGCGCACGCAGCCCGGCTAAGCTCTGGGCTTCCAGTGATCCTGCATGTGGACGCGTATGCAGCGAATGAGGCCCCTGAACCCGACACGGAGCAGGAGCGAGAACCCGACGAGATCGAGTTCGAAATCCAGTCTGGGAATGGTCATCTTCGGCTTCTGAAGCGACGAGGCGGTGCGCTCATACCAGTGGATGGCTGCACCAGGTTGATCGAGTCAATAGCCCAAGCCTTGGAAGGCTCTGCCGACCTTGACCACTTCTGGCTGGATCTCTTCATCGGCGTTCGACTCCAATATGGCACTCACGCGGACGGCTCTTGGAGCGCCGCCGAAATCTGGGACAGGGCTCTGGGACCGTGGGCTCCTTGGGTGAAATGAGCTGGGCCGACCCATGTTCCGCACGCGAGTAGTCAGTAGCCGGTGTGAAGCCGCCTCCTTCAACCCACCCGAGTGTGGATAGCATTACCAGCAAATACTGAGCAATGCTGGTATCTTTATTCAAACCGTGGACGCGACAGAGACAAACCAGAGGGAGCTAATCGCGACCGCCATCTTCCGCGAACACGGAGGCATGCTAAGAACGGGGGAAGCCCTCCAGCTCGGCATCCATCCGCGCACTCTCTATGAAATGCGCGACTCTGGAACTCTCGAGCGCATAAGTCGCGGCGTCTACCGTCTGGCCGATCTGCCACCCCTTTCAGAACCCGACCTGGTGCCGGTGGCCACACGAATGCCGCGAGGGGTTATCTGCCTCATATCCGCGCTGGCGTTCCATCGACTGACCAGGGAGATCCCCCACTACGTGTACGTTGCTCTCCCGAGAGGTGCCGAACCGCCACGGCTCGAGCATCCGCCGCTCCGAGTGTTCTGGCTCACCGAGCCGGTCTTTCGGGCCGGGGTGGAAACGCATGCTGTGGACGGCGTCTCGCTTCGCATCTACAGCCCAGCCAAGACGATCGCAGACTGCTTCAAGTATCGGAACAAGATCGGCATCGGAGTGGCGGTCGAAGCGCTGAGGATGCTCAAGGAGCGGGGCGATCTTGACTCCGACGAGATTCTTCATTTCGCGCGGATCTGCCGGGTGGAGACCGTCATGAAGCCGTATCTTCAGGCGCTTGCGTACGGCTTATAGCGCCAAGCCCTTCCATGGTTCGCCCGGGATCCTGGCGATCAGACGCTTATGCACTAGCTTGTAAGCTTCATCGATGTCGTAGCCTGACTCGTCCCGCAGTAGGGGCATGACGTCACTGCGGAAGTCGGCGGAAGCCAGCTTCTGGGCCATATTGGCTTCGTACTGTGCCCTTGAGACAGACAGCCCCCAGTGCTTCAGATAGGCACGAAGGCCGGCAACTACGCGCTCCTCATCAGGCGCGAGCGTCTCGAACGCGAGCCACAGATCGTAGAGATCGCGTCCCTTCCGGCGCTGATAGAGAGCCCTGAGCTTCGTAGCCAACAGCTCCTCGAGCACGTACGTGGTCACCGGCGTGGTCGCAGCGTACCAGGGGTTTTCAACGGTGAACGAGACGTGTTGGAAGCCCTCG
>CAZQDY010000027.1:8550-34391 GCA_964592075.1 uncultured Gaiellales bacterium | reverse complement strand
CGCGCCTCGGCGCGTCCGGCCCCCGCATCTGTCGCTTCCCGGCCGGAAGTCGCTCCGGCTACTCCAGATCGGCCCGTAGCATGACCAGAAGGTTGTAGAGCATCTGGGCGACCTCCCCACGCGTGGCATTCTCGAGGACGCTCCAATAGACGAGACTGCCTCTGAGCGCCGTGATGCCGTCGAGCAGCCCGTTGTACTCCGCGATGCGCCTGTTCTCGCCGTGCACCGGATCGATGTAGCTGAGGTACCCCTGCCAGTTCGCCGGAGGAGTCTCGAGAACCGGTCTCCCGGCCCGGACGATCATGGAGATCACCTGCTGGCGGCTGATGTTGTTGAGCGGGCGGAAGGTACTGTCGGGGTAGCCTCTGGTGAGGCCCGTGAGAGCCGCCTTGGCCACGTAGTGATACGGGTAGAGCTCTCCTTCGTTCTTTTCCACTCCGTCGGCGAAGTTGTACCTGTCGCTGAAGGTGGGAGTGAAGATGGCGGGGCTCCACTGGGCCATGGTGAGTACGATCATCTTGGCGAACTGCTGGCGGGTCACGAGGTCGCCCGGCCCGAACCGGCCGTCCTCATATCCCTCGATGATGCGGTTCATGCTCATCTCGGCGATGGCCTTCAGGTACGGGTGACCGATGGGCACGTCGGGAAAGGGGGTGTACTCAGCCGAGCCGAGTCGTACGTAGTACAGGCCCATGCTCCCGAAGAAGGCCACGATGTCGCCATCTACATCCGGGCTCTCCAGCAACTCTCCTCCGACCGCGAGCTCCTGGGTCTCCTTCGTGCTCAGATCGTGGACCATGATGCCGGAGGGCTCCCGCTGCTGCCATGCGATGACGTCGCCATCGATGGAGGGATCGGAATTACCGGTCTCGCTGTCCGTCAGATCGGTGACCTTCCCGGTGGCGATATCGTAGAGCTTGATCTGATAGGTCGACCAGGGGTACCAGCTTGCCACCGGCACGTCGCCCGACGACCACACCACGCGTCCTGAGTCGATCCGGGGACGCTCGTTGTTCTTCTCGCCGGAGGCGATGGAGCGGCTCACCTGGGTCTTCACGTTGTAGAGGATGATCTCCGAGCCTCCGCCGCCGCCGGCATCCTTGACGCAGACCACGTAGTCTCCCCAGATGTCTGGATCGTGGTAGTCGTTGCCTATCAGCAGGAGGGCCGGCAATTGCGCGGTCTTGCCGTTCAGGTCATAGAGGTAGATGCCGGATCGGGCCTGATTGCCGGGAACATGTTTCTCCCACACGACGCGGCTGTCGTCGATGCGGGGGTTCCAGTCCTCGCCGTCACCCGGATCGGCGTTGTTGGTGATCCGCTTCACCAAGCCGTTCCCGGTGTCGTAGGCGTATATGTCGCAGTAGGCGCCGGCCCGGCCGCCCTGATAGACCACCCACGGACCATCGGACGATGGGTTGTAGTAGGGGCCGGGGGAGGCCACGGGGATCTTGATGTTCGCGAGCGTGGCGATGTCGTAGAGGTACATCGTCGAGTATTGGCCCGGCACCATGCCCGTCCAGGCCAGAAGGCCTCCAGCCACCGAAAGGAACGTGGGCACCGCGCCCTCCACAGGCGACGAGATCGACACTATCTCGATGTCAGTCGTGGTGGTGGTCGACTCTTGCTCCGACGTCGTGGTCGTGTCTCCACCTTCGGAGGTGGTCGTCGATTCACCGGTCGCCGTGGTCGTGGTCGTGGTCGTCTCTTGAGCGAGAGCGACGGCCCACATCCCCAACAACAACGCCATCGCACAAATGGCGACAAGCGAAACAGTCAACAGTCTCTGTCTCACGACCCACCTCCGGGGCTTACGTATGCCGGGTAATACTTGATACGAGATGGACACGGCATTCCCTTGCTGCAAGCGCGGCAGAGGGGCATATCGGGGCGTCCCGTCGCGCCCTGTCGGCCATCACACGCTGTCGGTCATCGGCCTGCGCTGGACTCGGCCGTCACGGCAGCCAGTTCTTGCCGTCCCACCACCTGTGCCAAAGCGCGGTGTCCGTACCGGCCTCGTAGTCGGTGCCGCGCACGAAGACATCGATGCGATTGTCACCCCAAGTCGCCGCGTCAGGCGAGGACGCGATGCGCGAACCGCCCAGATCCTTCCAGGCCAGCCACTTGCGGAGGCCGGAGCAGGGGTCGAGCATGTACGTCCTTTGCCAGAGGGTGCCGTTGGGGCCACGGGCAAACACATCCATTCGACCGGGGCGCATGGAGCACACGCCCGGTCCGGACGTCATGGAACCGCCCAGGTTCTCCCAGGCCGCCCAGCCGGTGCCGTCGGTCCAGGCCAGGTGCAGCAGCCCGCCGTCCTTCGCCCGGGCGAAGACATCGAGATGGCCGCTGTCCATAGCCACGGCGGCGGGTTCCGACGCCAAGTCGCCGCCCAGGTTTTCCCAATCCGACCAGGCGGCTCCATCGAAGGAGATATGCCAGAGGTGACCGAAGGGGCCGCGCGCGAACACGTCGAGCAGGCCGGGAGCCCGCGAAGCGACCGTGGGATCCGACGAGAGGAGCCCGCCCAGGTTCTCCCATGCGAACCAGGTCGTGGTTCCCCGTCTGTGCATGAGAGCGTCATCGGCGCCGCGTACGAACACATCTGTGAAGCCGTTGCTCCACGCCACCGATGCGGGACCGGAGCCGGGAGCCACGGTGACCTTACCCTCCTCATCGCCTTCCCAGGAATCGTCGCCGAACTTCCCGTCGTCGGTGGGCATGTCGGCCTTCGCTCCCTCCGGCCAGTCCTTGCCGTCCCAGATGAGCACCCACCAGATCTTGTCCCCTGTGAGAGCGAACACGTCGAGGCCGCCGGTTGTGAAGGCGTTCACGGCGGGACCACCCTGCATACCGGTCACACTGTCGACCACGCGGTACCCTTCCACCGTGCGCACGGTTGTGGTGGTCGACGGCGGGATCCCGCGGAGGTCGGCCCACGATGTGGCGGCGTTCGGCACCTTGGTGATCCTCGGAGCCGTGGTGGTCGTGGTGGATGACACGGTGGCGGTCGTGTCGTCACCGGCGGCGGCCGCCACCGGGCCGGGCAGTTCTTCAGATCCGGCAGCGGTGTAGGTGCCCTGCGGGTCGGTCTGGACGTTCGGTGATTGGTCGATCGTGGACTCCGACGCGCCGGCCGGCCCGGTCTCCGCTGCGGAAGTGTCCTGGCTCAAAGGGGCCTGCGCGGAGTAGGGCGCCCTATCGCCCGGCCGATAGCGGGTGAGGCCCGCCGAGGGCTCCGAGGCGGCGTTTCCCACGCCCGAGGCGTATTCGCGGGGGTCCGAGGTGACCGCGAGGTCGTCCGGGCTGTCGGACGCGACATCGGGGTCGCCGGGCGTCAACGCGAACGCGAGCGATACGGCCAACGCGATCAACGCGACCACCACGATGCCGATGCCAACCAGCAGTCGGCGTCTGCTCTTTCCCGCAGTCTTGGTGGGGACAGCAGGCTTGAGCTGCATCACGGTCCTCCTAACAGTCCTTCTGTACGCTCGGCGCGTCTCCAGGCCTCTCATTGTCCCGCCGTGCCGAGGAGGGGGTCAATGCCCCGGCTCTCCGACCAAGGTCCTACCCGAGGTCTACCAGTAAGTGTCGGTCGCCCCTGAGGATTACTTAATACAAGATAGAGGAGCGATTCCCTCGCTCAAGATCCCGAGCCGTCCGATACGGCGCCGAACTGCATGGCTTTGACGTACTCGGCCTGGAAATCGGGATCGGTCGCCAACTCCACGTATTCCACCTGCGAGGCCGCCCAGGCGGCCTCCTCTCGCTTGCTGACGCTGAGCAGGGCGAAACGCGCTCCATCGCCGGCTGCGTTGCCGACCGAGGTCACTCTTTCGGGCGGGCAGTCGGGAAGCATCCCTATGGCCAGGGCATGGTCCTTGTCGATGTAGGTGCCGAACGCGCCCGCCAGGATGACGCGGTCGGGGCTCTCGACCCCGTACCTGCGCAGCAGTATCTCGGCTCCCGCGCGGAGGGCGGCCTTGGCGAGTTGGATGGCTCGGATGTCCTTGAGTGACACGGTGATGTCACGGCCGATGGCCGTCTCCTCGGCCCAGGCGATCACGAACTTGCGCGGCCTGTCGTCCTCAAGGACGATGCGATCATGCCGGAGCTTCTGGTCGAAGTTGCCGTTGGACATGATCACGCCCGCCCTCATCATCTCGGCGGCGGCCTCGATGATCCCCGACCCGCAGATGCCGCGGGCCCCCACCTGGTCGGCGGGGTACTCGTTGTGCCACCCCTCCAGGCCGATGACCTTGAAGCGCACGTCCAACGTTCCCGGCTCTATGCGTATCCGCTCGATGGCTCCGGGGGCGGCCCGCATGCCGTACTCCAGGTGCGCCCCCTCGAGGGCGGGCCCCGTTGCGCACGCCGCCGACAGCATCCTGCGCCGGTCTCCCAGGACCAGCTCCCCGTTGGTGCCTATGTCGATCAGTAAGAGCACCTCGTCCTGTTCGTAGGGCTCCTCGGCGACCATGACGGCGACGTTGTCGGCTCCGACGAAGCCGGCTTCCACAGGCAGCACGTGAACCCGGCAGCCTCGATGGAAGTCGAGCCCCAGAGCCGAGGCCGTGGTGTCGACGGCCCTCTGGACCGCCGGCGCGAAGGGCGCCGTGCCCAGAGCCCGAGCGTCGAGCCCGAGGAAGAGGTGGTGCATGGCGGTGTTGCCCACCATGACCACATCGAGTATGTCACCGAGGCGCGTCCCGGTGCGTTCGGCGGCCTTTCGGGCGAGATTGTTGATTTCGGCGATGACGATCCGCTGCAGGACGGCCGGTCCCTCCGGGTCGTGCATGGCGTGGTGCAGGCGCGCGATCACATCGTCGCCGAAGGCCACCTGGGGGTTCATGGCCGATTCGGTGACGAGCACCTCTCCGTCCTCCAGGTCGGTGAGATAAGCTGCTATCGTCGTCGTCCCGATGTCCACGGCCAATCCCAGGACCCGGCCGGGATGCGTGGCGGGCCGCACGTCGACTATCTCCCTGCCCCGCCATACGACAACGGCCAGATCCCACTGTGCTTCTCGAGCTATGCCGGGGAGGGTCTGGAGCACTTCGAAGTCGAACTCGAGGTCCTTCAGCCCGTGCTGGTCCTCGAGGGCCGCCAGCAGCCGGTCGGCGTCCGCGGTGGCGTCATGTAGGGTGGGGGCGGCCAGGACTGTGTGATGGCTACGCATCGCCGGGTCCAGCGGCACGGTGCGCTTGCCCGCCTCCTTCCGGACCACCTGGCCCACGCGGCGGCTCTCTTCCGGCACGAAGACCCGCACGTCTCCGGCGACCCGCGTCTGACACGCCAACCTCATCCCGCTGGCCAGGGCTTCGGCGGTGAGAGCCTTCATCTCCACCTCCGTCGGAGGGGAGACGGAGCTCTTGTCCGACTCGATGCGCACCTGGCATTTCTTGCAGACGCCCTTGCCGCCGCAGGCGCTCTCGATCTCCACACCGAAGCCACGGGCCACGGAAAGCAGGTCCGAGCCCGGAGCGATAGGACCTCGCCTCCCGGAGGGTTGGAAGATGACGGTGAAGTCGCCGGCTGCGGCGGGTGAAGCGGGCGCTGAGGAGTCGCTCATCTCATTCTCCTGAATCTCGTGACACGTGGCCGGTCATTCATCTCTGGTGATGCGCATAGACACGTCCCTCGGCAGAGCCAGGCCGGCCGCGACCTCGATCGCCTTGATGAGCCCGGAGGGCACGGGGCAGGCTGCGTGCGCGCAGTGCTCGTATGCGGTTCGCAGAACCCACGGTAGGCCGTCGCGCAGTCCGATCTCCCGAAGGGCGTTCACCTCGCCCAAGCCGGCCGCCATATTTTGCACGTGCGGGCAGGTGCTATCCACCTCGATCCGCACGGTGTAGGCCTCTCCGCCCATGGCCCTCACTGTGGCCTTGTGTCCGCAGACTCCGGAGTCTATCTCGACCTTGACCATGTCTCCTCCACGGTCACCGCCCGACCATCAGCTCGACGTTGCCCACTTTCGCCGCCTCCGGAAACATGCAGCGCCTTCTGGAGACGAAGGTCCAACCCAACCGCCATTGCGATGGGTTTAGCCAGGCGGCCAAAGAAACACGCGCAACCCTATCCATGTGGCGATAGCCGGTATCTGGAACCTCGCCGGAGAATGGAACCTCGATCCGGAAGCGCCCGGCGTACCGGCGCTTCCGTGCACGCAGGGTGGCGTTTCCAAGATAGGAGGTTCCGACCGCATGAACTACTCGCACGCTGGGTCCAACGACGCTCTGGAGACCCGCAACCGCTCCCGAGATGTCGCGCCATCCGGGGTCTGCACGCGGTGTATGGCGGACTGCCAGGGCAACTGCGATGTGTTCAAATCGTCCTTCCGGGGCCGCGAGGTCATCTATCCGGGTCCGTTCGGGGAGATGACGGCCGGGGGCGACAAGGAGTCGCCCGTGGACTACTCCCACCTCAACATACTCGGGTATGCGATGGGAGCCAAGGCCATCGACGAGGCCAACCCCAACAAGGCCATCTTCCCCGAGGTCGACACCACCGCCGTCTACGGCCACATGCACCCGGTGCGGATGCGCATGCCCGTGTTCACAGGCGCGCTCGGCTCCACCGATGTGGCGCGTAGATACTGGGAGCAGTTCGCCATCGGCGCGGCCATCTCCGGGATCTCGATCGTCGTGGGCGAGAACGTCTGCGGCATCGACCCTCAAGCCGAGTTTCACAAGGACGGCCGGATTAGGCGGTCGCCGGAGATGGAACGCCGGGTCAAGCTCTACAAACAGTGGCAAGAGGATTGCGGCGACATAATCGTCCAGCTCAACGTGGAGGACACGGTCTTCGGCGTCGCCGAATACGTAGTCGAGAAACTGGGCGTGGAGACCATAGAGCTCAAATGGGGCCAGGGCGCCAAGTGCATCGGGGGCGAGATCAAGATCCGCGATCTCGACCGGGCCATCGAACTCCAGAAGCGAGGCTACATCATCACTCCCAACCCGAGCGCGCCCGCGGTTCGCAGGGCCTTCGAGACCGGTGGCATCAAGGAGTTCGAGCGGCACTCCCGGCTGGGCTTCATCGATGAGGAGGGCTTCCTCCGCATGGTCGAGTACCTGCGTAGGAACGTGGGTGTGAAGAGGGTGACGCTCAAGACCGGAGCCTACGGCTACCCGGAGCTGGCGCGGGCCATCAAATGGTCGTCCAAGGCCAGGGTCGATCTGGTGACCATCGACGGGTCGGGAGGTGGCACCGGCATGAGTCCCTGGCGCATGATGGAGGAGTGGGGCATCCCCACCTTCTATCTGCAGGCCATGGCTTACGAGTGCGCCAAGCGGCTGGCCACCCGCGGCGAGTGGACCCCCGACCTGGCCATGGCGGGTGGCTTCTCGACGGAGGACCACGTCTTCAAAGTACTCGCGATGGGCGCCCCCTACTTCAAAGCTGTCTGCATGGGCCGCGCGCTGATGATCCCGGGCTTCGTGGGCAGCAACATCGAAGGCGTGGTGGGCGGCGGCAGCCGGCCGGGCCTGTGGAACGAGCTGCCGACCCCGGTCAAGAAGTTCGGCCAGACTCCTGAGGAGATCTTCGTCACACACTCGACCCTGAAGGAGAAGTATGGGACGAGGATGGACAAGATCCCGCTTGGCTCGGTTGCCATCTACACCTTTGTCGACAAGCTCAAGACCGGGCTGACCCAGTTCATGGCCGGAGCGCGCAGCTTCCGGCTGGACACGCTCAACCGCTCGGACATCGTCGCCCTGACCGAAGAGGCGGCCAAGGTGTCGGGCATCCAATACGTCATGGACGCGTTCAAGGAGGAGGCGGAGCGGATCCTGGACAGCTGAGCGTCACGGCGCCTAGGATCGAGCAGGCAGTGCCTCGACTTGACCTCGAGTATGCGGAGAACGGCCTGGTCCAGGCGGGTCTCGGAGAGGCGCCCGCGCAGCACCGCTTCCTCGATGGCGTCGGCGATGGCCAGTTGCCGCTCCAGGGTCCCCGTGGATATCAGCATGTCGCAGCCGGCCTCGAGGGCCAGGACGGCGAAGTCTCCCAAGTCGGCGACGGAGCCGGCGGTCTCGGCCGTCCCGGCCTCCGGCTCGACCGGCCCCGCCAGCATCGCGCCGGCCATCTCCAGATCGTCGCAGACGACCAGACCCGAGAAACCCAGCCCTTCGCGCAGGAGACTGTCGATGACGGCGGGCGACAGCGACGAAGGCAGGTCGGGGTCGTAGACGGTGGCGAACACGTGCGCCATCATCACGCCCTCGGCCCCGGAGGCGAGGGCGGCCTTGAACGGCGGAAGGTGGGTGGTGGCGAACTCGGTCTGGCTGGCTTCGGATATCACCGCTTCCCCGTGGGTGTCGCCGCTCGCGCTACCGTGGCCGGGGAAGTGCTTGACCACCGATATCAGTCCCGCATCCTCATATGCCTGGGTCACGACGGCCACGTAGTCGGCGACTACCGTGGGATCGCCGCTGTAGCTGCGGCTGTAGAGGAACGACTCCGGGTCCGAGACCACGTCGGCGACCGGGGCGAGGTTCATGTTGACTCCCTGCGCCAGGAGACCTTCGGCCGTCTCGGCAGCAACTCGACCTACCTCCAGGAGAGACGACTCCTCTCCCAGAGCCCGTGCGGCCGGGAGCCTGGGCACCCCCTCCCGGATGCGCTGCACGGACCCACCCTCCTGGTCGACGGCTATGAAGAGGCCGACGCCGTTCCCGGCGGTCAGAGCCGCTGTCTGCAGGTCAGTGGTGAGCGTGGCCAGTTGTTCCGTGCCGGCCACGTTGCGCCCCAAGAGCAGCAGCCCGCCCGGGGGCCCCTCCGCCACGAGTCGCTCCGTGGCAGGGATGAGCCTGGTGCCCTCAAAGCCCAGCAGAAGGGTCTGGGCCGCCTTCTGGCGCAGTGTCATCTCCCGGAGGATGGTCTCCTCCGCGCTGGGGAGAGTGGTCGTCGTCGAGCGGGCCGTGACTGGAGGTGCCGAACTGGTCGCAGCTTCGGTTGTGTCGTCCGTGGCGGCCTGAGCCGGGGCGCTGCCGGTCGCGGGGGCCGTGGTCGGCTCCTCGGCGGCAGATCCGCCACAGGCCGGCGCCGTGAGTAGGACCAACACGAAGAACATGCCCAAGAGGATGTGGGTGCGCCTCACTCTTCTCGACCGCCTCCGCGTGGGTCAGGGCTATACTGGGGACCTCCAGCTATGCCCGAGATCCCCGACATCGAGGCGTACATCGAAGCGCTCAGGCCCCGGGTCCTGGGCCGGCGGTGGCTCGGTGTGCGCCTGGTCACTCCCTTCTTGCTCCGCACCGTCAATCCTCCCCTGGAGAGTCTGGAGGGAGGCAGCGTGACCGGCGTCGACAGGCTGGGCAAGCGGTTGGTCTTCGAGATCGCCGGGCCGGGGCAGACCGGCGGCGGTCCGGGCCCGGCGCCTTCGTTCTTCGTGGTGCTGCACCTGATGGTCGCAGGGCGTCTCCACTGGAAGCCGCCGGGAGCCGCGACGCCGAAGAAGTCGGGGCTCGCCGCCTTCGATCTCGAGGGAGGGGCCCTGCTCCTCACCGAGACAGGAAAGAAGCGCCGCGCTTCCCTCCACGTACTCGAGGACAGGGATGCGCTCGCCGCTCTCGACCCCGGCGGGCTCGAGGTGGCCGGCTCCACTCCCGAGGCGTTCGCCGACGTTCTGCGGCGCGAGAACCATACACTCAAGCGTGCGCTCACCGATCCCCACGTCCTCAGCGGCATCGGCAACGCATACTCCGACGAGATCCTGCACCGGGCCCGCCTGTCCCCCTTCAAGCGGACCCGAGCGCTGGACAACGAGGAGATGGAGCGGCTCCACTCGGCGGCGGCAGACGTGCTCCAGGAGTGGACGGAGCGCCTGCGGGCCGAGGCCCGGCTGGCGTTTCCCGAGAAGGTGACGGCCTTCCGGCCGGAGATGGAGGTTCACGGACGTTACGGGGCCGCATGCCCGGTCTGCGGGACTCAGATACAGCGAATCGTGTACGCTGAGAACGAATGCGACTACTGCCCCACATGCCAGACCGGCGGCCGGCTAATGGCCGATCGCGCCCTTTCCAGGCTGCTTCGAGACGACTGGCCATGTTTCGTCGATGACGTCATCCGTCCGCCTGGAGCGAACGGCTCCGCTCGAGCCGGCTAGCGCTCGGGTCCGCCGCCTGTTAGAATCGGGTCAAGCGTAGAAAGGAGGTGGTCCCAATAGACAGTCTGCCTAGTAAGCGCAGCGGCCATTGGACCGGAGGTGGCGCTCGCCTTTAGTCGTTGGATCCCCGACCGACGCCTGCCAACGGCGCCTTCGGGGTCGCAGCGCTTCATAAGATTCACCGGAGACCGTCTCGATCTCGAGGCGGTCTCCGGTGTTTTCGGTCCGGGGCCGCCCCCTACAGTAGTAGCGTGAGCTGGTCGCACATCCAACTCACGTAGTCCGCGCAGCGTTCCCGCGCCTCACTGACCCCGAACGCGTCGCGGCCCTCGGGTGTGCTGATATCGAAGCCGGTCAGATCGATACACCTGCAGGCGCCGAACTCGTCGATGAAGTCGCGCGCCAGCTCGCGGAGGCTTTCGGCCGTGCTGGGCTGCAGGTCGGGGTCGTCGGAGGCCGTGTGGTAGTCCCGAAATCCGAGCGCGAGAGCGGTCCCCGTTA
The DNA here is from genome assembly GCA_964592075.1 of uncultured Gaiellales bacterium. Lineage (GTDB taxonomy): Bacteria > Actinomycetota > Thermoleophilia > RBG-16-64-13 > RBG-16-64-13 > RBG-16-64-13. The sequence continues at coordinate 23,779 of CAZQDY010000027.1, read as the reverse complement.
TCGCTCCGCAGGTCTCTCCGAGGCCGGCGACGCCGGCCCCCAGATAGCGGGCGGCCGTCATGAGGTCCAGGTCCTCTCCCATTACGAGCAACGCGTAGTGGACCATCGCCTGAGCGCAGTTGATGTGATCCGGTCCCGGGTCGATGAAACGGGCCAGAGTATCGGCCTTCGCCTGTTCGGGGGTAGGTCCGGCCATGCTCAGCATCCCTCCTCTAGGTCGGTCAACAGATGCAGCAGAAACGCAGCGCAGGAGCCTGCGGCGATGACGGCTCCGGTGATGATGATGCCGAGGCTGAAGCTCGCGGCTTGCCCCAGATAGCCCAGACCCGTGGGCAGCAGTCCCCCGCCGAACACGAAGGCCGTGGGGGGGCCGAAGGCGGTGGCCAGGCTACGGTACGTGGGCTGGACGATGCGGGCCAGGGCGGCGAACGCCGGCGGGAAGATGCACACCGCGAGCGCGGCCATGAGCACCACGCAGACGGTCAGGCCCACGCCCGAGAGCACTCCGACGAGGACGGTGACCACCCCGGTGAGGAACATGAAGATGGCGATGGCCCGCTTCTCGCCTATCCGAGATGACACCCACCCGGAGAAGAACGTGGTCACCAAAGGAGCGACGTTGGCCAGGCCGAGCAGCGTGTTCGCCGCCGAACTGGTCATGTCGCGCTCCGTGGTGAGGTAGAGCGGCAGCATGGTATAGACGCCCACCTGGGCGCCCATGCCCAGCGCGAACACCAGGATCATCACCCAGAACGAACGCGTGGTCAGGACCGGCTTCACCATGGAGGGGCTGGGCGGGTCGCCTGGGAATGCGCCCACCCCGCCGGTGGACAGCCAGAAGGCCAACCCCAACACCGCCGTGAGCACCGCCACCGAGATGAGGACCGTGTTCCAGGAGAACCAGTGCAGGATGGCGACGGCTATGAGCGGGGCGGCCACCAGGCCGGTAGGCGGCCCCAGTTGCTGGATGGACAGGGCCCGGCCCCAGTCTTCCCTCCTGACCATCGCCGTGATGGTCGCCACCGAGGACGGCAGGTGCAGTCCGAAGCACAGTCCGAGGACTATGAACACCGCACGGAGAACCCAGACCGAGTTCGCGAAGTACGCGCCCACCAGAGCGGCCGCGAAGCCGAAGACGGAGACGAGGAGCGCTCCACGGTGGTTGATGTGGCTGGAGACGAAGCCGGCCGCGAGCGAGCCCACCCAGCTCGCCAACGCGGCGAGCAGGAACAGCGAACCTGCTTGCCCCGGGCCGAGGTGGATGTCGTCGCTCATCGCCGGGAACAGGGGCGGGAAGATGAAACGCCCCAGGAAGGTCATCACGAACAGCAGAGTGACGAAGATCAGAGTGCCGATGACCACGCGAAGAGGTTGCGGGGTGGGACAGGCCTTCGCCATCGGCTTCCTCCCGGACAATACGGACGATACGGATGTCACGCGCCGCGGGTCGTTTGCAGACCACGACTAAGCGTACCATCCGCTGCTACGTGTAGACGTCCCTTCGAGCGAAGGCGGCCAAGGCGGCGGCACCGAGCACGCATGTCCCTGCCAGCATCAACAGCACCGCCGTCCAGGGGAAATCACCCTCCATGGGGCGACCGAGGTGATGGAAGAGCGAAATCAATCTGTAGGGTCGCACCGCCTCGATGGCCTCCGCCAGTGACTCGACCACGTACATGACCACCATGATGACGCCCGGCACCGCGATCGCGATGGCCGCGCGGCGGACCCAAGCCGACATCAGCAGCGCCAGCGCCCCGAAGACGAGGCAAAGCGGCCACAGCGCCACCAAGGCCGCTGCGAGACTGCCGGGCCCCAGGTCCACGCGGGCCGCCAGCGCGGCGATACAGGTGAGTATCCATATGATGACCAGGATCCCGGCCAGCGATAGAGCCATCGCCCCCAACGACCCCGCCACGACCTGGCTGCGGCGGAGCGGGTTGCTGAGCAGCAGGTCCAGGGTCTTGCGCTCCTCGTTTCCCGCGATCGCGCGCGCCCCCATGATGATGAGCAAGAACGACAGGGCGATGGGGGCGATACCCACCCGGAACTCCGAGCCGAGCCACTGCTCGACGGTCATCGATCCCCCGAATTCCTCGAAGTACTGTTCCATGCCACCTGGGGCGTTCTCCATGTAGTCCTCGATGTATCTGCTCATCGTGGGGTAGAGGGCTACATAAAGGGCGCCCAAGGCTCCCAGAGCCACTCCCCAGATGAGAAGGGAGCGCCAGCGACGGCGGAGCTCGTGTGCTACGAGCACCCAGACCTCGCTCCCACCGCTCATGGTCGCTTCTCTTCGTAGTAGCCGAGGAAGACCTCGTCCAGCGACGGGTGCTCAACGCGGAGGTCCAGGAGCGTGTGCTCGGCGGCCGCCTTGATGACGGCGTCCACGCCGTCCCCCAACCGAAGCGTGACGGTGATCTGGTTCTCTCCGGGACCGGCCTGGAAATGGACGTCGCTCACTCCGGATAGCCGGGTGAACACCGCCGCGTCGATCGGCGCCACGAACACCATGACCATCCGCTTGCGCCGCTTCTCGAGCAGCGATCCGGTCGTCTCCAAAGCGGCCAGATGGGCCGAGCGGACGATGGCCACACGGTCGCAGACCCGTTCCACCTCGCTTAGGATATGGGAGGAGAGGAACACCGTACGGCCCTCGTCGCGGGCCTCGCGCAGCGCCTGCAGGAAGGTGTCCTGCACCAGAGGGTCGAGACCCGTGGTGGGCTCGTCGAGTATGAGGAGCGGGGGACGGTGGAACATGGCCTGGACGAGGCCGATCTTCTGACGGTTGCCCCGGCTGAGCCGGCCCATGGGCAGGTCGAGATCGAGATCGAGCCGCCCGGCCAGGTCGGGAGCCGCTCCCAGGTCGTCCATACCGCGCAAGCGGCCGAAGTGCTGGAGGAGCTGCCGCCCGGTCATCCGCGGATCGAGCCCGAACTCGCCGGGCAGGTAGCCGACGGCGCGGCGCACCGCGACGCTGTCGCGGTGCGCGTCGAGGCCGAGCAGCATGGCCCGGCCGCTCGAAGGATGGAGTAGGTCGAGCAACAATCTGATGGTGGTGCTCTTGCCGGCTCCGTTGGGCCCTATGAAGCCGAAGATCTCCCCGGGCAGCACCTCGAGATCGAGGTTCTCGATCCCCGGCCTTCGGCCGTATCTCTTGGTGAGCGCCTCGGTTAGTATTGCTGAGGACATGTGGAGTCTCGATCCCTCGGTCTGTCATGTACGTGTCCGTAGGCTACTACAGAAAGCGGAGCGAGAATATTCGCTCCGCTTTCAAGTGATGGACGACACGGGCCCCAGATGCAGCGGACGACCGGCCGACATGTTCGTGGGTGGCTATTCGGTCTCGTCGGGCAGCAGCGGCCGGAAGTACATGTTGTATTCCCTGTCTCCGACAGTCCAGATGGTTATCTGGGTAGCCTCTCCGAGTACAGCCTGGAGCTTGACCAGATCTGGGCCCGAGACCACGGCCCTGCTGTAGCCCTCAGGCTGGATGGGGTCACCAAGCGAATCGGGGCCGCCCAGCGGCCACTCGAGACGGTTGGGCCGCATGTCGTCGGAGCCGGGCGTGAAATCCGGGTCGACCGGCACATTGAAGACGGCCAGGGCCGAGTACTCATAGGGAGCCCACGTCAAGTCGCCGGTCTCGAACGACGTCACGTCGACCAGCTTGCCCACCAGGTCGTTGACAGCCGCCCGGGCCTGCAGCTGCTCCAGGGTGAGGTCCTCGGCTCCCTCGCTCACGCCCAGGCCGTAGATGTTCGAGGTGTAGCTGGCGCCCTCGGCGTTGACGACGATGCTGGTCACGGGCATATCGGTGATGAGCAGCGAGCCGTAGTCGAAGTCGGTCTGGAACAGCCCGGCCTCGCGCGCGGCCGACAGGATCTCCTGCACGGCTTCCTCGGAGACCGTGGTCACCTGGAGGTTCGGCAGGGCCGGGCCCGGATAGATCATGATGGTGGGACCCGTCACGATCACGGTGCCGTCACCATAGAGCGAGAAGTGGGGCAGTTGGGTCAGGTGGTACTCGACGGGGACGAACCCGTCGTGCGCAAAGACCTGGAGCACCAACTCCTTGGCTCCGCCCGGGTGATCGATGGCCCCGCCCGGGTCTGCTGTGGTGCCGGTGCCCCCCGGTCCGGCTGTGGTGTCCGTGCCGCCCGTGGCCTCACCGCAACCCGCGGCGCCATACGCGCCGGCGACCAGAAGCAGCACGAGTAGTACGACGGGCAGTGTCAGTCTGCGGCCCGCTCGTTTGTCACGCGACATGTCTGAACCTCCCTCCAAGAAGACTTGCCCCGATTCGACGCGGGATCACTCACCCGCTGTTCCCCAGCGTGGACGGGTCCGTAACGCGCCGTGCCGCGCGAAGACGCTCCTGGTCTAGGCGATCTCCAGCAGCTCGAACCCGCTGGCGGTGTCGGTCTTGCGGTGGGCGGTGGACCCCGATATCTCGAGGAGCACGACCTCGCCGACCAGCCAGGTCCGGAGTCCGGCCCGCGTGCAGCCCACGGTCGCGGCTCCTTCTCGTCCGGAGGCCGCGTGCATGTGCACGGAGGGCTTCCCTTGCTCGTCGGGGAAGATGGTACCCACGGCGAGGACCTCCTGCGGCCCGGCAAGCGTGTGCACCAGGGCCACGATCGCGTCCTCGCGCGCGGCATCGGGGCCGACTACCACCCGGCTGCCGTCGGCGGAGCCGCCCAGATAGAAGGCCAGACCGCGTTCTACGCCGCGCTCGGCGGCGAACTGCTCCAGGGTGTCGTTCAGGAGATCCCCGTCCTCCAGCCGAAGTACGAAGACGCGTCCGACAAAGCCCTCGCTGTATCTCACGGGTGACCTCCTTCCGATAGTGCGCTCAGCATAACGGAGGATTAGGACGGCGGCCAGGAGGGGAAAGCGTAATCAGCAGGATATCCGTCACACCGAGGTTGGTGTTCCGGGAGCTGTCGATCCACCGGAGGTCGCCATGGTCGACGTTCCGCTCAGCATGAAGGAGATCGAGGTCATCCGCTTCGTCATCGAGAGATACAGGAAGGCGATGATCTTCGAGATCGCGCACACAGACTCGCGCGACCTCAAGAAACATCTGCTCGAGCGAGAGGATCTGATCCAAGCACTGGTCCAGAAGCTTGACTCCTTCTCGGGTGAACCAGATACACTGAGCACATGACTATGCTCTATCGTCCCTTCGGCCGGACCGGGGAACGGGTATCGGTCCTTGGCTTCGGCTGCATGCGGCTGCCGGTGATCGACGGATGCAGAGACCGCATCGACGTGCCTCAGGCGACTGAGATGCTGTACTACGCCCTCGACCACGGTGTCAACTACGTAGACACCGCCTGGGCCTACCACGGAGCCTCCTTCGACGCGCCGGGCAGCAGCGAGGTGTTCCTTGGAGACGCCCTGGCCGGCGGGTACCGCGATAAGGTTCTGGTGGCGACCAAGCTGCCGCCGTCGCAGGTCAAGGCGCGCGAGGACATGGACGCCATCCTGGCCGGTCAACTGGAACGGCTGCGGACCGACCACGTGGACTGCTATCTGCTCCACGGCCTCGATGCGAACATGTGGGCGCGGATGCACGAACTGGGAGCGCTCGAGTTCCTAGAAACGGCCAAGACCGACGGGAGGATCCGTTATGCCGGGTTCTCATTCCACGACGACCTGTCCGTCTTCACGCCCATCGTCGATGCCTACGACTGGGACTTTTGCCAGATCCAGTACAACTACATGGACACCGAGTTCCAGGCGGGGAGCGCCGGACTCGCCTACGCGGCAGAGAGGGGTCTGGGTATCGTCATCATGGAGCCTCTGAAGGGTGGCCGGCTGTCGGCACCGGTGCCCGCTCCGATACAGGCCCTGCTGGACGAGGCGGGTGACACGCGCGGCGCGACGGAGTGGGCGCTTCGCTTCATCTGGGACGACCCCCGGGTGAGCGTGGTGTTGAGCGGCATGTCGACGATGGAGCAGGTGGCCGAGAACGTGGATATCGCTTCCAGGGCCGAGGCGGAGTCGCTGGGGCCCGGGGGAGCGACCCTGATAGACCGACTGCGCGAGGCCTTTCAGGCGCGGACGCCGGTGGACTGCACCGGATGCCGCTATTGCATGCCCTGCCCCGAAGGCATCAACATCCCTATGGTGCTCGGTTTCGTGAACGACGCCGCGTTGTTCGATGCTCTGGAGGCCGAGCAGGGAGGCTACGACATCATGGTCATGCAGGGGCAGACCGGCCGGGCTTCGGCGTGCGTGGAATGCGGCCAGTGCGAAGACGCGTGTCCTCAGCATCTCGAGATCATCAAGGAGATGGCCGGCGCATCCCGTCTCTTCGATCATGAGGCTCCGCCGCCTGAATAGAGGCGGTGAATCTGGCGGCCACCCTGCTGGGAGCCGTGGCCGCGATCGTCTATACGATCACCCGCGCACGGGCCGCTCGGTTGCGAGAAGAGCACCATATACGATGCTGACTCTCAGGTGATGATGGAGCTTTGGTGAGACCACAGTTGAACCTACGGAGCCGTGTTCCGATCGCGATAGCCCTGGCTCTGGCTTTGTTGCTGGCGCCGGTCCTGTTGTTCTTGGCCGGGTGTGCGTGCGGTGCGGCGAGTCCGTTGGAGACCGCAGCGCCGGTGACTGCGTCTCCAGGCGGCACACCCATGGAGACCGCGCCGTCGGTCGGCGAGGGAGAGCCGGATAGCGGAGCTGGGCCCGGGGCGGGCGCAATCGAGGCTGTTCTCGTACAGGTGATCGACGGCGACACCATCCGGGTGCGTATGCTCGACGGCACGGTGGAGAAGGTCCGCTACATCGGGATCGATGCCCCTGAGGTGGCGCACGCGGACTCACCGGGTGAGTACCTGGGCGACGAGGCGACCGCGCACAACTCCGCGCTGCTGCAGTCGGGCCCGTTGCGTTTGAAGACCGACGTCGATGAGTGGGACGACTTCGGCCGCCTGCTGGCTTATGTGTGGGCGGGGGATGTGTTCGTCAATGAGCGTATGGTCGGCGACGGGTATGCCCGGGCTCACAACTACCGGCCCAATCTGGCGCAACAGGATCGGTTGTGGAAGGCCCACGACAAGGCGCGCGCGGCCGGGATTGGTATCTGGGGCGAGCCGGATGGATGAACCTCGTCTCGATGAGCGTCGGGGTGTGGCAAGGAGGTTTCGGTGAGGCACGAGATCAGGTCGGCTCAGAACGTGAGCCGCATGTGTCTGGTCTGCGGAGTCGATAACGAGACGGGGTTGAAGGCCCGTTTCTTCGTGCTCGACAACGGCGAGTTGGCGGGTGTCTTCGACCCTAGGGAGGAGCATCAGGGCTACCCGGGCAGGGTGCACGGAGGCGTGGTGGCCGCCATCCTCGACGAGACCATAGGCCGCGCGATCAATGTGGCCGAGACCGAGACCTGGGGCGTGACTGTGGAGTTCACGGTGAGATTCCGCAGACCCGTGCCGCTGGACCGGGAAGTGAAGGCGGTGGGCCGCATCACTCGCGACTCGCGCCGCATCTTCGAGGGGACGGGCGAGATCGTGCTGGCCGACGGGTCCGTGGCTGCCGAAGCACACGGCAAGTACCTGAAGATGCCCATCGAAGACATCGCCACGGCTGGGTTCAGTGAGACTGAATGGTTCGCCGACGAGCTGCCGCTGCCTGCTGCCGTCGACCTGGAGCAGGAGCGATAAAGCTCTCTACGCTCCCTTAGCCGGCTGTCGCAGGACCAGTTCGGCCGCCCACTTCCCCGAGCGGGTGACGGGCACCGCCCCCGAAGGACCTACCCAATGGCCGGCCTGGTACAGCCCTCGCATGAAGGGCACCTTCTGCTTCCAGCGCCTGCGACCGGCGTAGTGCCAGCCGACTGGGGCGCCTTCCGTGTTGAGGGTGTAACGGTAGAAGCTGATGGGTGTGGATATGTCGACCAACACCAGGTGCGAAGCGAGCTTGGGGAAGTACTCTTGGACGCGAGAGATGATTTTGCCGGCCCATTGCTCCTTGAGGGCCCGGTAGGCGGCGCCGCGTTCCGGAGTGGGCCAGGTCTCCCAGTGCTCCCGCCAGTCCCAGGCGGCCGGTACGACCACCTGCACGCCGCGCAGCGAGGTGTCGGCGCCTGGATCCGCATACTGCGGGAAAGCCAGCAGGAAGGAGCAGTCCGCCGGTTCCTTGGATGCCAAGGCGCTGGAGACATCGGTGGACGGGCAGACGAAAACATCGACGCCGTCGAACCCCGCCACCGCCGGATCGAGAGTGGTGACCAGCGAGAGCAGGCCATACGGCTCCGACACAGGCTGAGCCTCGAGGGCCCTCTTGTGTGAATCCGGGACCTTGTCCCGCCCCAGCAACTGATAGAAGGTCTGTTTGGCGTCGACCGCGGAGACGACCGCCGGAGCGCGCAACTCACTGCCATCCCCCAGGGCCACCCCTCGCACCACGCGATCCGTGGTCAAGATGGATACCACCTTCTGGGAGTAGCGGATCTCGGCCCCTCTGCGGATGGCGGCTTCGACGAAGGCGTCGGCCAGTACCTGCGCTCCACCCTTGGGCGAGTAGGCTCTGCCGCGGAGGCCTATGCCGAGGATGGCGAGGGGACCGGCCGCGGGCATCCCCGCGATGGGAGCCAGGCAGCACAAGGCCGCCCGAAGCCCGGCGAGCTCGTTGCCCGGGAACAGCCGCGCGAGGTACTCCTCCGCCGGTATGCGGCTCAGACGGCGGAGCTTGGGGGCGTGCGGCAATGCCGAGAAGATGGCGCTGAGGCGCGTCCACAGACTCGAGAGTTCGGCCGAATAGACAGGCAGGGAATCGACGGTGCGGCTGAAGTCGAGCGCCGCCTGCACCAGCTTCTCCAGGGCCTGTTCGTCGACGGTGGGGAACGACGCCCGGACGCTCTCCTTGAAGGTCTCCACGTCCGGTCCCACCAGGATATCGAAGGACGGCGCCGCCCCCACCCGCGCAGACGCAGTCGCGCCGGCCGGCAGAACCGGCCCGGCCGGACCGGGCGGTCCCACGTACCTGCCCAGGTTCTCCAGCTGGACGAACTCCACCGGCGGACAGCCCAGGTCGTCGAGCATTTTGTTCACGGCCCGAGGGTCGGTGACCCAGTGGGTCGAGAGGTCGAAGATGATGCCTCTGCGGGAGAACGAAGCCCATAGGCCGCCCGGGCGGCAGTGTTGCTCCAGCACCAGGACCCGTTTGCCGGCCTTGGCCAGGTAGGCGGCGCAGCTCAAGCCGGCCAGGCCGGCGCCTATCACGATCGCGTCCCAGTCTGTCTTGTCACTCACGGCGGGGCACCTGCCTGTCTCTTACACCGGTGTTCGTGGTGGCTGGGTCCAAGAGGCGGTCTCGGTCTGTTACTGTAGATGGGCTGATGGAACGTCTTTCGACGTCGCCGGACGAAACCCCTCGCGGGGAACGAGTCGTGAGAGGAGGCTGGGGTGACCGAGGAACGCACCTGGGTGCCGTTCGACCTGCTGGAAGCGTTCATGGTGGATGTGTTCAAGGGCGTGGGGGTGCCCGAGGCTGAAGCCATGATCTGCGCCGACGTGCTCATCACAGCCGACAAGCGGGGCATCGACTCACACGGCGTCGGCCGGCTCAAGACCATCTACTACGACCGCATCGTCAAGGGGACGCAGGAGCCGGTGACCGACTTCGAAGTGGTGCGCGACCGCAAAGCGACGGCGGTGGTCGACGGTCATAACGGCATGGGCATGGTGGTCGGCAGGCGCTGCATGGAGATGGCCATCGACAAAGCTCGGGAGCACGGCCTGGGCATGGTCGTGGCCCGCAACTCCACGCACTACGGTTTCGCCGCCTACTACCCCCTGATGGCCGTGGAGGCCGGCATGATAGGCCTGACCGGAACCAACGCCCGGCCCTCCATCGCCCCCACGCACGGGGTGGACAACATGCTCGGCACCAACCCGCTGGTGTTCGCCATGCCTACCGACGAGGAATTCCCCTTCACCAACGACTACGCCACCTCCGTCGTCCAGCGAGGCAAGATCGAGCAATGGGCCCGTGAAGGCAGAAGCTGTCCGGAGGGTCTGGTCATCGACCGGGAGGGCAGGTCTTCGACCGACCCCGTCCAGATCCTCGACGACCTCATCAAGGGGCGTGCTGCGCTCGCCCCCATAGGCGGTCTGACCGAAGAGACCGGCGGCTACAAAGGCTACGGTTTCGCAACGGTGGTGGAGATCCTCTCGGCGGCGCTGTCGCAGGCCGCCTTCTTGAAGCAACTGGGGGGCAAGGACGAACAGGGCGGAGATATCCCCATACCTCTCGGCCACTTCTTCCTCGCGATAGACATAGACTGTTTCACCGACCTCGCGGCATTCAGGAAGACCACCGGCGACATCCTGCGTGCCTTGCGTGCGTCCGCGAAGGCCCCAGGCAGAGAGCGCATATACACGTGCGGCGAGAAGGAACACCTCGCCCGGCAGGAGCGCAAGGGCAAGGGCGCGCCTGTGGATGCCGGTGTGCGGCGGGAGCTGGTGGCCATGCGCGACCAGTTGAAGCTGCCCTACGTGTTCCCGTTTGAGCAGGTGTGATCCCACCGCGAAGCCGGAGGAGGTAGCAAGATGGGGAACTGGCTGAGGAATCTGCTGCTGGGGTCGGAATCGTCCGTGCCGCCTACGGTCCTACGGCGTTTTCGCCCTCCGGAGGCGGCGCTCAGCGCCGACTCTGTGACGGTGGACGGCGACGGCTGGCTGATCGAGACCCAGGAGCCACAGGTGGTCCGTCTATTTGAGATCAGCGACCCGGACGCCGAGAAGTGCATGCTCACCTACAGAGCCGCCCTGAAGTCGGAGGGCCTTGAGGGTCGGGCCTTCCTCGAGATGTGGTGCCGTTTCTCCGGGCGGGGAGACTTCTTCTCCAGAGGGCTGAACCAGGTGATCAAAGGGACCACCGGTTGGTCGTCCTATGAGGTCTTCTTTCGCCTCAAGAAGGGCGAGCGTCCCGATCTCGTCAAGCTCAACCTGGCGGTGGAGGGCAAGGGCAGGATCTGGATGAAGGACATCGAGCTGCTGAAGGTCTACCGCTAGAGGCGTCAGGCTGTGGTGTCGCTCATGCCGTAGGGTCGGTCACCCGGCCGAGGAAGAGGACCGCCCCCGTCTCCCGGTCGCGCAGGGCGAACATGAACGGCCGGTCGATCGTCAGCTCCACCAGCTCATCCGGCGGCATCCCGCTGGCCCTCATGACGACGGCCGTGGCGGCGGCCGCCTCCGTGCCCTCCTCGTCCACAGCGATGTACGCTTCGTGGATGACGTCGCTGATGAACAGGGGTTCCTCGGTGGTCATGCCGGAGAAGTCGGCCTCTCCCGGGGAGAACGCGCTCTTCATACCCAGGGCTGTGAGGGCGGCCATGAGGCCTGTCTGGGTGCGGAACTCGAACTTGGGCATGGTGAGTTGCACCTGCGTGAGAGACCTCGCCTCCTCGGAACCCGAACCCGGTTCCCCGGCGGCGGAGCCCAACTGCCCCACCACCTCGTCGAGGAGGCCGGCGGCCAGCAGGCCCTCGAGCTCCTCGAAGCGGCCTTCATCGGGCACGACGAGCGTCATGACCAGTTCGTCGCCCACGTAGGCGAGTTCCGCGGCCTGCCAGCCGTCGCCGGCGGCGTAGGGGAGCATCTCGTTCTGTGTCATCATCGGCGTGATGACGGAGTCGCCGGCCGGAGTGGTGAACGGGCCGTCCTTGGTCATCGCCGGGTCGAACTGCAACTGCCAGGTGGCGTCCAGGTAGACCGCGTTGACCAGGACCAGCCGGGTGAGGGCATCGAGCGTCCCCTGGGGGATGAGCTCGGGAATCTTGTCGTTGGTCTCGCCGGCCACCCACCGGTTGATGGCCACCCGCGCTTCTTCGGCCGCGTTCATGTAGTCGACCAGGCGCATGCCCGCGCCGTAGTTGGCGGCCAGCGTGTCCAGGAAGAGCTTCTCGAAGGCGACGCCCTTCTGGCCCCAGAGGCTGTTGGCGGTCTTCACAAGGACACCCGTCTCCTTGCCCTCGGGGTCTGTCTTGCTCCAGCTCCGCGATTCCAGGGCGGCGTCCAGGGAGTTGAAGGCCTGATGGAGAGCGTCCCCCTCCAGAGTGAGGTTGAGTGCGGCGGCGATCTCCTCGGCTGTGGCGCCGGCGGCTCCGGCGTAGGTCATGGCGAGTGCCGTCATGATGCCGCTGGGGGAGAAGACCAGGTTACCGCGGCCGGCGTCGGCGGCGAGGATGTCGTAGAGATCGATGCCGAAGGCCTGGAGTGAAGAAGCGGCGGCCCGAAGGTCGGCGCGTGACGCCGCCGGAGCGAGACGGGCCAGTTCCGACATGGCTATCTGCACGTCGCCGGTCGCGGTGGTCTCGGTAGTCACGGTGGTGTCGGTTGTCATCGTGGTCTCGGTCCGGTCGCCGTCGTCGGATCCTCCGCAGGCCGTGATGAGCAGCGGAAGCGCGACCATCAAAAGGAGTATCGCGACAATCGTTGCCTTGGTCGAACGTGAGACGTAACCCATGGTGTGCCCCCGTGCATTTCCTCGTGCCTGACCAAGGTTGGACAGGGCGGCCGCGAAGGCGGTTCCCCGGGCGGGGTCACCGGGCGGCGGGTGGTGGTCGCCCGCGCCCTCCGGCGCGAGTGCGGGCCTCGTCCGCCCCGCGCCGGCCCGCGGCCGACGCACGCGGTCCCGGGCCGCCGGTCCCGGCCGGACGCTCGTCTACCGCGCTTGGGAACGGTCGGCGATGAAGTCCAGTGTTCTTGCGGAGACGAGCTCTCTGTCGTTGTCCATGGTGGCTACGTGGTAGGAGTCCGGTATTCTCACCATGGTCTTGTCCGCAGAGGCGATGGTCTCGTAGATCTCGCTCTGGTTGCCCGGTGGGACCACGTGGTCCTCCATGGAGGAGAAGACCAGCGCCGGGCAGCGTACCAGGGGGAGATCCCCACGGACCGCCGCCAGGAGCAGTGCAAGCTGCCGGGCCGCTCGGGAAGGGATGCGATCGTAACCCTTCTCATCCACCCCGGGGAGCTTCGTGTCGTTGCCGACCGGTTTCAACCAGCGGGGCAGTCCCAATCTGCCGACGGTTCGCATCAACGCTTCGTGGGGATGCCGGATCAGAGCGTTGATGGTAACGATCCCTGCTATCTCCGGGTGCCGTTCAGCCAGATACAGGGCGAGGGTCCCACCCATCGAAAGACCGGTAGCGAAGACCCGGTCGGTCCGCTCTTGCAGCCAGGCGAAGGCCTGCGATGCATCCGCGGTCCAGTCGGTCCAGAGCGCCTTCTCCAACTCCTCGGGAGTCCGGCCGTGACCGGTCAGCAGTGGCATCGCCACGGCGTATCCCGCGTCGGCCAGCCGTAGGGCGAGCTCCTGGACCGAGTGGGGCGAACCGGTGAACCCGTGGCTCACCAAGACCCCGACACGGGCCTGCTCACCGGATCCCGCCTTGAAGAGTGGCTCGTTCCATTTCATGTCCGCCGCCTCCCATCCCGGCCGGGCCGGGCTTGCTCGACGTGTACGCCTGGCCTATTGTACGGGGAACGGAGCGGTCGAGCGACGCAAGCGGCGGGTCGGTTCGGCCGGAGCGCGGCAGGGAGGAGGCCGGGTGGCGGACAAGTCCAAGGCGGTGATGGCGCTGGACCAGGGGACCACCAGCTCCCGGGCGATAGTGTTCGGCCGTGACGGGACCATACTCGGCTCCGCGCAGGAGATCTTCCCTCAGCACTATCCGGAGCCGGGCTGGGTGGAGCACGACCCGGAGGACATCTGGCGGACCCAACTGGCCTGCGCCCGGCAGGCTCTGGCGCAGGCCGGCCTCGAGGGGGGAGACCTGGCTGCCCTGGGCATCGCCAACCAGCGGGAGACGGTCCTTCTGTGGGACGCCGAGTCCGGCGCCGCCCTGGGGAACGCTGTGGTCTGGCAGTGCCGCCGTACGGCTGACCGTTGCGAGGAGCTGAGACGGGCCGGCCACGAGCCGGTCATAGAGGCGCTGACAGGGCTGCGGCTGGACCCCTATTTCAGCGCCACCAAGATCGAATGGCTGCTTGCCAACCGGGGAGGCGCAGCCGCCCTCCTGGCGGAGGGCCGGCTGCGCGCGGGCACTGTCGATTCGTTTCTCATCTGGCGGCTCACCGGTGGGCGGGAGCACGTGACCGATTGCAGCAATGCGTCGCGTACCATGCTGCTCGACCTGCGCAGCCTGGATTGGTCCGAGGAGCTGCTCGGTCTGTTCGGAGTCTCCCGGTCGATGCTGCCGAGAGTGGGCCCCTCGTCGGGTCCCGTAGCCACGACTGAGCCCGAGTGGCTGGGGGCGCCCGTGCCCATTGCCGGTGTGGCCGGCGACCAGCAGGCCGCCCTGTTCGGCCAGGGCGCGCTGCGGGACGGTGACTGCAAGAACACGTACGGCACGGGTTGCTTCCTCCTCATGAACGTGGGAGGGAGCCCGGCCCGGCCCGAGCGCGGCCTGCTCTCGACGGTAGCGTGGGGCTTGGAAGGGGCGGCGGGCGGGGTGGACGCCGGCGCGCGGCGCGCCGGCGGCTCGGTCACCTATGCCCTCGAGGGCTCGGTCTTCATGGGCGGCGGTGCCGTGCAGTGGCTCCGCGACGGTCTGCGGATCATCAATGCGTCTGAAGAGATAGGGCCGCTGGCGGCGCAGGCGCCCGACAACGCTGGAGTGTACTTCGTCCCGGCCCTGACCGGCCTCGGGGCGCCTTACTGGGATCCCCGCGCCCGCGGGCTCCTCATCGGCCTTACCCGGGGCGCCCGGCCTGAGCACCTCGCCCGCGCGACGGAGGAGGCCATCTGCTTCCAGACCCGCGCGGTGCTCGACGCCATGCGGGAAGTCTCGGGTGTCGAGATCGGCGCCCTGCGCGCCGATGGCGGCGCGGCAGGGGACGACTTTCTGCTACAACTCCAGGCCGATCTGCTGGGCGTGCCGGTGGTCCGGCCCCGACTCCAAGAGACCACCGCCTTGGGCGCGGCGGCTCTGGCGGGGCTGGCCGTGGGGTTCTGGTCGGAGGCCGAGGTGGCCGGTCTGGCAGGCGCTGATCGCCTTTTCACTCCCAGGATGGGCTCGGAAGAGCGGGAACGCCTCTACCGGGACTGGCAAAGGGCCGTCGACCGGTCTCTGGGGTGGGCCCGCTAATGTCGCGAGCCCTTCGGCTCGCTTACGCGCGAGCCCTTCGGCCCGCCTATGTCGCGAGCCCTTCGGCTCGCTTACGCGCGAGCCCTTCGGCCCGCTTACGCGCGAGCCCTTCGGCTCTCAGGG
>CAZQDY010000027.1:0-8450 GCA_964592075.1 uncultured Gaiellales bacterium | reverse complement strand
CGCTTACGCGCGAGCCCTTCGGCCCGCTTACGCGCGAGCCCTTCGGCTCTCAGGGGCGCGGGACGGGATAACGGTCCTGCAGAAAGGGGCGGGGCCGCGCAAGCGGCCCCGCGGCGCTGCTGGGTCGAAGGAGGGGGGACCCTTCGGCTAGTGCTCGTAGCCGGCGTCGCCGAAGCCCACGCTGTAGAGTCCCATGAAAGGACCCATGAACATCTCCGGGTTCTCCATCAGGGCCTTCTCCAGAGCCTCATATGGGAGAGCCGAGGCCGGCGGTTCCACGGTCACCGGTTGGTTCGTGCCGGTTATCAGCAGTCCGACGTTGAGATCGATGGCGTTCAGCCCGCCGCTGTCCTCGTCCTCAGGCGGAGTGACATGGGCGATCACGTCGGCCTTGCGCAGGGTGTTGCCGTCCTTGGCTATCCAGGCGTCGACCTTGAGGTCCTTGAACATGCTGGTGACCTGGTCCTGCGCCTCTTGGAGCTCGTCCGCGCTGATGGCGAATATGCCTTCTCCCAGCGACTCGGTCATCATCCCATCGGGATCGACCAGATCCATGAACTCTTCGCTCTCCATGAGACCGATCACGTCGGCGAGCACCTTAGCCAGGTCGGGCGTGCCGGAAAGATGATGGGCCGCCACTCCTTCGACAGCCTCTTCACCGACCAGCGTGAGGTCCTTGAACCAGGTGACTGGGTCCACGCCCAGTTCGTTCATCAAGCGGATCATCTCCGCGATCTGGGCTTCATCGTAGGTGGACCCCGACATCATCTCGGACGGAGCTTCGTACCATTGGCCGAGCATCCGCATCCAGCCCTGGTCTCCGATGAGCTTGATCCCCATGCTCATCGCCTCTCCGCCCATGGTCAAGGCAAGGTCGAGGTCGGCCGTCTGAGGATCGGTCCCGGAGGCGAAGGTCCCCGCCACCGTCATGGGTTTCTCGAAGTACGCGCGCATCTCCTCCGGCATCCCGGTGGTGTCGAAGTCGTACTCCATGGTGAGACTGAAGTTGCCCGCGGCGCTGGTCATATCCTGTGCGCTGGTCATGGCCGCGGCCAGGATGGCCTCAGGGGAGTCCTCCCCCATGGCCGGGATCACGTTGGACCCGTTCCCACAGCCGGCGGTCACCAGCACGACCGCCAGCATCATGGCGACGATGAAGAAAACCGACCCCCTGCGCATGGTCACTCCCTTTCTAGCCCGGCCGATGCCGGTGTTCTTTCGCACGCGCCCACGGCAGCCAAAGCGGGTCCCGCGGTCTGCGCGCAAGTCCCTCTGCTCACTGGTATTGTATCGGCACGAGCGGCACCGGGCTGCAGTAGCTTCCTGGTGGCACGATCGCACGTGGCGCCGCCGGTTCGCCTGAGGACTCGAAGGAGGCTTGATGAGCAGCGTCAAGGGGATCAAGACGGCATCGAACAGCGGTACTCTCGTCTTTCTTCTCTTCGTGGTGTTTCTGGTCCTGAAGCTGGCGGGCGTCATCGACTGGAGTTGGTGGTGGGTGACGTCGCCTCTATGGTTGGCGGCGATGGCTACGGTCGCCGCTCTCATACTGGCCGGAGGGGTAGGCTTCCTTATCTACCGCATCGTGAAGCGGGTACGCAGGAAGCGCCGCGTCGAGACGGTGATCCACGGGGGGAGGCGGGGCTAGCCAGCGGGCCGCCATCGCGGCTTGGATGGCCTCCACCGTCTTGGGGATGGCCGAGGTCAGGTCGACGCAGCCGGTCTCGGTGACGAGGACATCGTCCTCGATACGCACGCCTAGCCCCCGCTCGGGCAGGTAGACGCCCGGTTCGATGGTAAGGACCATCCCGGCGGCGAGGGGCCCGTCGGGCGTGACATCGTGGACCTCGATGCCCAATTGATGGCCGATCCCATGGATGAAATCGTCCTTGTGGCCGGCCTCGGCGATGATCTCAAGGGCCGCGTTGTGCACCTCGGTCATCGTCACACCGGGCCGGACCGCTCTCATGGCGGCACGGTTGGCCTCGAGAACCACCTCGTAGAGCCGGCGCTGGTCCGGCGTGAAGACGCCGGAGGCCGGCAGAGTGCGGGTGACGTCCGACGCATACCCCCTGTACGAGGCCGCGTAGTCGATCACGATCAGGTCGCCGTCCTTCACTGTCTGGTCGAGGTCCTCGTAGTGGAGCACGGCGCCGTTGGCCCCGGCGCCCACGATGGGTGCGAACGCGGGTTCCCCCCCGAGGGTGCGAAAACCGGCGGTGAGGATCTCGGCGATCTCGTTCTCGGTCACTCCCGGGCGGATGAAGCGCAGCGCGTCCTCGTAGCCCGCCACCGTGGCTACGATGGCCTTCTCGATTAGCGCCACTTCAGCCGCCGACTTGACGGCCCGCATCCGCGGCAGGAGTTGGGTGCGGTCCTCGATCGCCACGCCGGGGATGTGGTCGGCGATCCTCTTGAATACCTCTAGGTCGGGGGAGACGGCGGCATTGTACGGCGCGAAAGGATGTAGACACGCTACGCGTTTGGCGCGCCGGGCGGCCTCGGTGAGACGCGACGGGAGAAAGGGCGTGCGGAGGATGGAGTCGAACCCGGTTCTGGCCTTGAGAGCCGAATCCAGCGGTTCCCGTGCGCCGTGCCAGCGTTCCGACTCAGGGTCGCGAGGGCGTAGGTAGAGGGTGATGCGGCGGTTGGGGTCTTCCGCTGTGTGATCGAACACCACTGCCCCGCCGCTCTCGTAGTCCAGACCGGTCAGATACCAGAACAGGCGGTCGGTTCTCCACCGGCCCTGAAGGGAGTCGGAGCCGGTCTCAGTGCCTGCGAACACAACGGCGACCGCACCGTCCAGAGCCTGGAGCAGGGTCTCGCGCCGCTGCCGGTGCTCCTCCACGGAGATTGTGTCTCTTCGTGCCTCCATGGTCGCGGATGTTAGCACGGCGGCCCCGGCTTGGATTCCGACCGTATCCCTCCGGGTATACATGTGAGCACGCGGTTGTGAGGGCAGGGGCGGAGGTGCATGGGGTCGAGTGACGCGAGACGGCCGGCGAGGGTCGGCCGAGGTTGAGAGAATGAGGAACGTGGAGTTCTCCGCCAGAGAGCGTTCGGCCATGCTGCCATGGGCGAGCGCCCCTGTTCCCATGCCCCCGTCTCCGATGCTCGCCGCGCCATCGGGGAGCGGCGCCATCCTCCGGACGCGGGATTGCATAAGGGGGATGCTCATGGGTGTCGCCATCGGGGACGCCCTCGGCAACACCAGCGAGAACATGTCCCCGGTTCTGCGGCGGGAGACCTACGGCGCGATGTACGGCGATGCCAGGGGCGACATCCGTGACTATCTCCCCAACCCCCGGGAGGGCATGCAGGCCCTGGGGCTGCCCGGGGATGATTCGCAACTGACCTTCTGGACCCTGGAGTCACTACTCCGCCGTGGGCAGCTCGATCCGGCGGCTGTCGCCGACGCGTTCACGCGTCGTGACCGCATCTACGGCATCGGCGCCACCATCACCGCCTTCCTGCTCTCCTACCGGCTGGACAAGACGGACTGGTTCGAGGCGGGGCGCCCCAGCGCCGGCAACGGTGCTCTCATGCGTATCTCGCCGGTCCTGCTGCCCCATCTCCGCGCTCCCACGGGCGCGCTCTGGCGCGATGTGGTGGCGGCCACGATCCTGACTCATAGGGATGAAGCGGCGGTGGCCGCGAGCGTGGGGTTCGTGGGCCTTCTCATTGAGTGCCTTTCCTGGTCCGCCGGCAACTGGGAGCAGGACGATGGGCTCCCGGGCGGCTCGACGTGTCCGGAGGCCAAGACTGAGGGGAGTACCATCGCGGCTCCTCCGCCTCGCTGGTGGCCGGAGACTTTCCTGCGCTACGCGCGGGCGGTCGAGACGGACGCGGCCTACGATTCCTTAGTGCCGCACGATCCGTTCCGTGGGAGTCTCTGCGACAGGGTGGAGCAGACGGTCCTCCCGGCCATCGACGCCGCGATGAGCGTGATCGAAGTCGTCGACAGGTGGCGGTCAGGGGCGTACCTCATCGAGACGATCCCCTGCGTTCTGCACATTCTGGCGATGCACTCGGGTGATCCCGAAGAGGCCATCGTCCGCGCCGTCAACGACACCTGGGACAACGACACCATCGCTTCCGTGGTGGGCGCGGCCGTGGGCGCCCTGCATGGGGAGGAGGCTCTGCCGGTCCGCTGGCGGGAGGGTCTGCTCGGGCGCACGCGGGAGATCGACGACGGGCATGTGCAGGGGTTGATCGAACGGGCCGTCGGAGCCTTCGCTAGCTGACCGAGCGAGGTTCGCCTCGCCGCCGATCCGGTGAAGGAGATGGAGCGGGTGGCCGCGTCCGTCTATACTGCGTCACAGAGGATGCAGAAAACCGGCCGGTGTCCGCGCCGTCCGTGAGCTCGGAAGGAGACGACATGGCCTTTTGCGCCAACTGCGGCAATCCTCTCGGTGAGGATGCAAGGTTCTGCGCCAAATGTGGACAGCCGACCGGTCAAGCGGTGGTCGCCGCGGAGGCGGCCGCCGTGGAAGCATCGGTGGAGCAGCCGGTCACCCCGATGGCGGACGCCGCACCCGCGGCCCCGGAACCGCCCGCCGCACCTGTGGCCGCGGCTCCGGCGCCACCTCCGCTTCCACCTCCCGCTCAGGCCTACGCGCAGGCGCCTCCGCCGCCTCCTCCCGGCTTCGCGCAGGCTCCGGCCGGCGGGGCGCCCTATGCTCAGGTGCCGTATGGTGGACCGCCGAAACGGCGCAGCCTCAAGTGGCTCTGGATAGGCCTGGCGGCTCTGGCCGTGATCGCGGCGATAGTCTGCGTGCTCGTCTTCGTGGTATTCGACGGTGATGGCGCGGGCGGGGCGTCGGAACCAGAGAAGGTAGTCACCAAGCTGCTTGATGCCATGGAGGATGGTGACATAGACACGGTGTTCGACGTCATGGATCCGGAGATGCTGGGCTCGGAGTTCGGAGACGAATTCCTCGACATGGCCAAGGAAGCGATGCGCCAGGAGATGTTCTCGGAGGGGTCGATCAAGTTCTCAGACATCAGGATGGAGACCGAGGAGACCGGCGAGGACACGGCGACCGTGAGGATCGTCGAGGGCGAGGTGACCATGACCGACGAGGATGGGGAGTCCGAGACCGAGGCCGTCTCAGAAGCTGAGGAACCGGTGGAGTTCCATATGGTCAAGCGTGACGGGAAATGGTACCTGGATCCGACCTCGATGGACTGGTAGATGGCGTACTGTAGTAGCTGCGGCAACCCCCTCAGCGAGGGGCAGCAGTTCTGTGAGAACTGCGGACAGCCGGTCGCCCGGGTCGAGGAGTCGACGCCGCCTCCGGTAGCGCAGGCGCCTCGCATGCCGGTCGCACCTCCGAACGCCGGAGAGGCCGGCGCACCGGGTGCGGCCCCGACTGAGCCACCCCAGCCTCCCGCGCCGCCGCTCGCCCCTGGTTGGACTTATGGCCCTGGGGTTGCCGGCGGTCCCGGCCCTCAGACGTACGCCCCTGCACCGCCGCCGCGCCGGAACCTGAAGTGGCTTTGGGTCGCCCTGGCGGCTTTGGTGGTCATCGCGGTGGCCTGCGTCCTCGTGTTCGCGGTGTTCGACGACGAGATCTTCGGTGGCGAGGAGAGCACCGAGACGACCATCTCGGAGACGGCGGCCACGACCGAGCCCATCATGCCGACGACGGCCGAGGACGGCACGGTGACCACCTTGGGGAGCACCACGACCTCCGAGGTCTCCTCGACGACCAGCGACGCCCCGGACACGACGACCAGCAGCGAGGCCACGTCGTCCACCGTGAACGGAGGCGGACTCGCCGAGACTCCCGAGGAAGCCGTGCTGACGCTGTTCCAGGCCATGGAGGACAAGGATTTCGAGGCCTTCTTCGGCCTCATGGATCCGGCGGCCGTGGAAGAGGTGCTGGGTGGCCTGCCGCTGGAGCAGTTCAAGGAATACATGGGCGAAGAGATGTGGCCCTGGGAGTCGATGGAGTTCTCAGGCATCAAGCTGGAGGCGAAGAAGACCGGTGACGACTCGGCGACGGTCACCGTTGTCGAAGGCATCGCGACGGTAACCGATCTTGACGGGGTGACCTCCAGCGACAGTGTGACCGAAGCAGAGTCGCCCGTCACCTTCAGAGTGTTCCGGCGGGATGGTTCGTGGTACCTGGACCCGGAGACGATGTTCGGAGCGACCGACCTGTAGAGCGCCGGGGCGGCAGGCGATTATCAGAGGTGACATGCCGCGCGGCGCCCGCAGGGGCTCGGGCGTCGCGCGGTCGGCGCCGCTCGGTTCAGGCGTGGTGGCCGTTGGCCACCCGCCCGTCGAGCATGTGGAACACCCGGTTGCACGTCTCCGCGACGCCGGGGTCGTGTGTTACCAGCACGAAGGTCGTGCCGGTGTCCTCGTTGATCTCGTGCATCATGCGGACGATCTCGGCTGAGCTCTGAGAGTCCAGATTGCCGGTCGGCTCGTCGCCGAAGATCACCTTGGGGCAGTTGACCAGAGCCCGAGCGATGGCCACGCGCTGCTGCTGGCCGCCGGAGAGCTCCGTGGGGCGGTGTTCTTCGCGGTCGGCCAGGCCGACCTGGACCAAGGCGGCGTGAGCCGCCACGCGGGCTTCGCGCCTGCTCTTGCCTGCATACTCCGCCGCCAGCATGACGTTCTCAAGGGCCGTGAAGCTCGGCACCAGGTTGAAGGTCTGGAAGATGAACCCCACCTCATTCCGTCTCAAGTCGGCCAGGGCGCGCCGCGAGAGGTCGTCCACGCGCCTTCCGTCCAGCCACACTTCGCCGGTGTCGAGGGAATCGAGGCAGCCGAGGATATGAAGCAGCGTGGACTTCCCCGAGCCCGACGGGCCCATGACCGCGATCATCTCGCCTGCGTGTATCTCGAGTGACGCGTCCCGCAGCGCGTCCACGTAGTTGTCCTCTCCCATCACGTAACGTTTCTTGACGTTCACCGCGCGGATGATGGCGCGCGTCCCCGCCGGCGCAGCCGTCCTCGACGGCCGGGTCTCCGGAGCGGGGGTGCCGCTTTGGGCGCGACGGCCGTTGCCCTCCCACTCCGCGGGAGCCGTGTCGAGAGCGGCGCTTCCCGGCCTCGGGATTTGGGTGGCGACAGTCTGATCCAAGATGCTTGTCATCACGTTCTCCTATTCGTAGCGAAGGGCGAGGACCGGCTGCAGCCGGGCTGCGTGGAACGACGGGTAGAGCCCGCTGACCAACCCGAGGAAGATGGCGAACAGCACCGAGCCGATCGCCAGCCGCGGGCTGATGAGGAACAGGTCGAGATTGCGACCCTCGAGCAGTCTGTCGGCGACGGTGGCGGCCAGCCAGCCAAGGAACAGCCCCGAGACTCCGCCGATCAGCCCGATGACCCCTGACTCCGTCAGGAACTGACCGACGATCTGACGGTCGGAAGCGCCGATGGCCTTCCGCACGCCGATCTCTCGAGTCCGTTCGTTCACCGACATGGTCATGGTGTTGATGACCGAGAGCCCGCCGACGAAGAGCGCGATGATGGCGATGCCGTAGATGATGGCGTTGAAGATGCCCATGAAGCCGGCGATCTGTTCCTGGAAAGCGCTAGGGCCCATGGCCTCCACGCCGTCTACAGCCTCATTGATCCTGGCGGCCAGGACCTCCGGATCGGTTCCCGGGGTGGGGTAGACGGTCATCGAGTTCACTAGGTCATTCTGGTCCACCTGGTTGCGCACCATGGCGGGCAGGTCCTGTATGAAGAGCCTCTGGGCATCGGGAAGGGTCATGAAGACCTCGGTGTCGGGAGCGGTGAGGGTCGGCTCGAGTATCCCCACCACCGTGAACTGCTCGCCCCGGACCGTCACCGTGTCGCCGACGCCGGCGTTGAGTCTCTTGACCATGTCCGACCCGAGCACGACGCACCCCACGTCGTCGGGAGTCAAGGCTCTGCCCTTGGCACATTCGAGGGGGAAACCCTCCAGATGCTCGCCGCGCATGTCGCTGCCGTCGAACATGGGCGGCATGCCGAAGCTCATGGTGGTGTCGGGATCGAGGAGGGCGCCGATGCCGGACGTGACCTCGGCGACACCGGGGACCTGCCGTATAGCATCGGCCTTGCCGAGCGAGAGCGGCGCGCCCGAGTAGAGGCTGCCGTCCGCCCCCACGATCACCTTGTCGGAGTAGTACTTGGTGCCGCCGTCGACGAGCAGGCCCATCTTCTCGGCTATGCCGCCCATGACCACCAGCGCCAGCACGCCGATGGTGATGCCGAAGATGGTGAGCATCACCCTCAACCTGCGACGGAAGAGATTTCGTAGAGTGCGCATCCGATTACCCCCTGTGGTCTTGCTTGTTTGGTCAGGCGTCCGTTGTTTGGTGTTCAGCTAGAACCATTCGTAACCTACACGTGCTAATAAAGGCAGCATACTACTAAGTTAGTAATAGTCAAGGCCCAGCAGTCCCATCTCTCTCAGACCCTCGGCTTTTTCGTTCCCCCCACCGGC
>CAZQDY010000026.1:0-35914 GCA_964592075.1 uncultured Gaiellales bacterium | reverse complement strand
TCACTCCTTCACTCGCTTAGCAGGCGAGCGCCTTCAGCCTCTCGGCCACTTCTCCGATCGGCGGCGAGGCCTCGCCGCCTCAGCGAGCGGATATTCTAGCAGAGCGGCCCGGGGGGCGTCACTTTGGGCGGCCGCTTCGTCCGACGGCGTCGCATTGCATACCACCGCCGTATCCAGGGTAACTACCGGTGGCAGGGTCTGCGACCTAGGGGCGAAGAGCCTTTCAACATGGAGGACACGGTGATGAAGATCAGCGCACGCAACGTGCTCAAAGGAACGGTGAAGAGCGTGACCCCGGGAGCGGTCAACTCGGAGGTGATCCTGGAGTTGCCCGGAGGGGCGCAGTTGGTCTCGATCATCACCAAACACTCAGCCGAGAGCCTCAAGCTCGAACCCGGCGTGGAGGCCTACGCGGTGATCAAAGCCAGCAACGTGATGATCGCCGTAGACTGACAAAGCGCGACGCTCCGACCCCCGCGGAGGAATCGAGCCCCTCCTTCTAGAATCTTGCTGCAGTCGAGCGGGTGGAGCGTTTCGGGAGGTCGTCATGGGGAGCTTATCCGGACTCATCAGGGCACTCGTGGCGCTGGCAGCGATTGGCGCGGGCGCCGCCGCGCTGTGGCGACGCAAGGACCAGGTCAGAGAGATGTGGGACTCTCTCGGCGGAGTCGACGGGGTCATGGATTCGGCCACCAAGCTGGCTGATACGATGGGCCCGGTCAAGGACTTCGTCACCCGGGTGGGCCGGCTCAAGAGATAGGCCTCGTCCTCCGCGGCGAGCTTTTTCGCCGCCGGCAAAGCGGCTATGATTATCCACCAGAATCTGGTGATGGGCGGCGTTTGACCGGCTGTCGGTCACCGGAGTCGCCAGATCCCTTGTTTCTGGAAGGATGTTCCCGATGAGACCGACCGTGCGCCCCAAGAACCGTTGTTTCTCCTCCGGCCCCTGCGCCAAGCGTCCCGGTTGGAGCCCCGCGGTCTTGGAGGGCGCTCTGGTGGGGCGTTCGCACCGCTCCAAAGCGGGGCGGGCGCGCATCCAAGAAGTCATCGACCGCTCCCGTGAGCTCCTGGGGGTGCCGGACGGCTACCACCTCGGCGTGGTCCCTGCGTCGGACACGGGCGCCATGGAGATGGCCCTGTGGTCGCTCATCGGGGCCCGTGGGGTGGACGCCCTGGCCTGGGAGAGTTTCGGACAGGGCTGGGTCACCGATATCACCAAGCAGCTCAAGCCGGCGGACGTCAGGGTGCTGGCCGCCGATTATGGACAGATCGTCGACTTGTCCCAGGTCGATTGGGATCGCGACGTGGTCTTTGCCTGGAACGGCACCACCTCGGGGGTGCGGGTGCCGGACTCCGGCTGGATCGCCGACGACCGCAAGGGTCTCGCCATCTGTGACGCCACCTCGGCCGTTTTCGCCATGGACGTGCCCATCGCCAAGCTGGACGTGGTCACGTACTCCTGGCAGAAGGTGCTGGGCGGCGAAGCCCAGCACGGCGTGCTCATCCTGAGCCCCCGGGCGGTGGAGCGCCTCGAGACATACCAGCCGGCCTGGCCGCTGCCCAAGATCTTCCGGATCACCAAGGGCGGCAAGTTCATGGAGGCCGTCTTCCGAGCCGACACCATCAACACTCCGTCGATGCTCGTCATGGAGGATGCTCTCGACGGTCTCACATGGGCGGCCGGTATCGGGGGGCTGCCGGAGTTGATCCGGCGCAGCGAGGCCAACCTGGCCGCCGTGGCGGCCTGGGTGGATCGGACCCCATGGGTGGACTTCCTCGCCGAGGACCCGCGCACCCGGTCGTGCACATCCATCTGCCTCAAGATCGTGGACCCCTGGTTCACGGGGTTGGACGCGGACGAACGAGCCCAGGTGGCGAAAAAGGTCACCTCCCTGCTGGAGACCGAAGAGGTGGCCTACGACATCGCCCCCTACCGCGAGGCCCCTCCGGGCATCCGGATCTGGGGCGGCGCGACCGTGGAGAGGTCGGATTTGGAGGCCTTGTTCCCCTGGCTCGACTGGGCCTACGCGGAGGTCAAGGGTGCCTAGGGCCGGAGCGCCGCCACCCGGCGCCGCGGTGCTCATCGGCCGGCAGACCCTGGGAGCACCGAGCAGGCGCGCCTCTGGCTAGCAGGCCCTGGTGGGCGGGTGGTGCCTCATGCGCCAGCGCCGTATCCCTTTCTCTATCTCAACGATCACGTGGATCGCGAGGGCTGCGCCTATCACCCACGCCCACAGCTGCCCGCCGATAGGAGCGCTCCCGAACAGGCTGTTCATGCCGGGCAGGTAGGTGTACAGGAGCTGCAGGGCCAGCATCAGGCCAACCCCCGCGAACAGGAGGTGATTGGTCCGCAGACTCATCCTCCACGAGGGTAGCGTCAGCGAGCGGCAGTTGAAGAGGTAGAACATCTCGCCGAACACGAAGACGTTGACCGCCACCGTGCGCGCTTCTGCGAGGCTGTGGCCGGTCCGCTCGGCCAGTTCGTACAGCCCGAAGGCGCCGACCAAGAGCAGCGCTCCCACTATCACGATGCGTTCGATGAGCACCCGTTCCAGTATGGGCGCCTTGGGAGAGCGGGGCGGCCGCTCCATGATGCCGGTCTCCTTGGGCTCGAAGGCCAGCATCAACCCGAGCAGGATGGCCGTGGTCATGTTGATCCAGAGGATCTGCACGGGCAGGATGGGCAGCGCCACGCCGGCGAAGACGGCAGTGAGGATGACCAGGCCTTCTCCCAGGTTGGTGGGCAGAGTCCAGGCGATGAACTTCGTGAGGTTGTCGAAGACGCCCCGGCCCTCTTCCACGGCGGCCTCGATGGAGGCGAAGTTGTCGTCGGTGAGGACCATATCGGCCGCTTCCTTGGCGACCTCAGTGCCGGTGACGCCCATCGCCACCCCGATATCGGCCTGACGCAGGGCGGGGGCGTCGTTGACCCCGTCTCCGGTCATGGCCACCACGTGGCCCTGGTCCTGCAGGGCGTCCACCAAGCGCAGCTTCTGTTCGGGAGTCACGCGGGCGAAGACATATGTGTCCTCCACGGCCTCCACGAGCTCATCGTCGCGGAGGGCGGCCAGTTCGGCGCCGCTCATCGCGGCCACCGCCTCGGTGAGCGCGCAGCCCGGCCTGCGCAGATTCAGTTGGTCGGCGATGGCCACCGCCGTGACCGCATGGTCGCCGGTGATCATCTTCACCTGGACGCCGGCGGCGTGGCAGGCCTCGATCGCCTTCAGGGCCTCCTGGCGAGGCGGGTCGATCATGCCCTGCAGGCCCAGGAACACCAGGCCCTCTTCCACGTCGGCGTGCGTGATCTCGTCGACCTCTGCAGGCAGGTCCTTGCGTGCGAACGCAAGCACTCTCAGACCGTCGGAAGCCATCTCCGTGGCGAGCGACTCGATCCTCGCGGGTTCCAGGTCGATCAAGGAACCATCGCGGCCCAGCTCCGCCGAGCAGCGGGCGATGATCTTCTCCACCGCGCCTTTGACGTATGTGACGCGGCCGTCGCCCTCCCGGACTCCGTGCAGGGTGGCCATGTACTGATGCTCCGATTCGAAAGGCACGGTGTCGAGCCTGGGGTGGTCGTGTTCGAGCTCCTCCCGGTTGATACCCGCTTTGGCCGCCGAGACCAGCAGCGCTCCTTCGGTGGGGTCTCCGCTCACACGCCAGTACCCCTCTTCCTCGTAGAGGGAGCTGTCGTTGCACAGGACGCCGGCGCGCAGCATAGCCTCCAGGGCCGCCCAGCCGCCGTCGGCAGCGGATCCGCCCGCGTCGAGGACCTCGCCCTCCGGCGCGTAGCCGCCGCCGGTCACCGTGAAGGCTCCGTCTCTCGTGACCATACGCTGCACGGTCATCTGGTTCTCGGTGAGCGTCCCGGTCTTGTCGGAGCAGATCACGGTGGTGCTTCCCAAGGTCTCCACCGCCGGGAGCTTGCGGATTATGGCCCGGCGCCGGGCCATCCTCGACACCCCGATAGCCAAGGTAATGGTGACCGCGGCGGGAAGGCCCTCAGGTATGGCGCCCACGGCCAATGCGACCGCGGCCAGGAACATGTCGACGGCCGCCTCCCCACGGACTATGCCGACGACGGCGGTGACGACGGCCAGCCCCAGGATGACGAACAGCAGCACCTTGCTGAACTGCGCGATCTTGCGGGTCAAGGGGGTGGCGATCTCCTCGGCCTCTGAGATGAGGTGAGAGATCCGGCCGACCTCGGTGGCATCGCCGGTCGCGACCACGAGGCCGGCCCCCTGGCCGGCGGTCACGAGGCTGGAGGCGTAGGCCATGTTGACGCGGTCGGCGAGTTCGGTCTCGGCTGCGAGGGGGTTGGTCTCCTTCTCCACCGGTACCGATTCACCCGTCAGGGCCGACTCGTCGACACGGAGGTCGCGGGAGTAGGTGAGGCGCATGTCCGCCGGGACCTTGTCGCCGGCCTGCAGCACCACCCTGTCTCCGGGCACCAGGTCGGAGGCCGAGAGGCGCACCCGGCGGCCGTCCCTAATGACCGTGGCTTCGGCCGTCATCGTGCGAGAGAGGGCTTCGATGGCCTTGACGGCCTTGGATTCTTGCAGATACCCGACGATGGCGTTGATCACCACCACTCCGAAGATGACTCCGGCGTCGACCCACTCCTCCAGGGCGGCGGTCACGGCTCCCGCGATGATCAGGATGATGACGAGGGGCTGATTGAACTGGACAAGAGCGCGGCGGAGTGGTCCGATGCCTTTCTGAGGGGTGATGGTGTTGGGTCCGTACTCAGCAAGCCGGGTCTCGGCGGTGGCTGCCGAGAGGCCGTGGTCCAGGTCGCTGTCGAGTCTGTCAAGGGTCTCGTCTGTCGTCAGCCGGTGCCACTCCTGGACCGGCCGAGGCTGGGGCCCTGGCATGGGTCGTCCTCGCTTGTGGTTCGTTGACTGCATGCGGGCCCACGCTTCGCTGAACGGTCGGGCAGGTCCCACAGGTCCACGGTACCCGGAACGGCCCGATGAGAAGCATGGCAGGCCGACCGTGACGGCGGCGAGACCGTCGTGCTGGCAGGGCGCCGGCCTAGAAGAAGCCCTTCAGCCGGCGGCGGATATCCTCGGTGGTGACGGCGTCGCTCTGTCCCGCGGCCTCCGGGGAGTCTGGGATGGTGGGCCGTCCCGGGCTGAGCGTTTCCGAGGCGGGATGTAGGTCGAAGAGGCGGCGCACGCCGTCGGGAACGAAGCGCGTCAACTGTGCGTAGCCATGCGCGTCGCTAAAGCCTCGGGGATAGCTGTAGTACCTCACCGGGTAGCAGACGTAGAGCCAGTCCTTGGCGCGCGTCAGGGCCACGTAGAAGAGGCGGCGCTCCTCCTCTATCTCCTCCAGCCTACCGGTGGCCATGTCGGAGGGGATGTTGCCGTCGGCGGCGTGTATGAGGAACACCGCGTCCCATTCCAGCCCCTTCGCGGAGTGCATCGTGGAGAGGATGAGAAAGTCCTCGTCGAGCAGGGGCGGTCCCGCCAGGTCCTCGGTGTAGGCAGGGGGGTCGAGCGCGATCTCGGCGAGGAACCGGGTCCTGTTGGGGAAGCGGGCCGCCAGCCACTCGAGCTGCTCGAGATCCATGAGACGGGCGCGGGCGTTGTCGTAGAGACGCTCCAGAAGCGGCGTGTAGAAGAGTCTGATTCGCTTGATCTGGGAGGCGAGATCCCCCGGGCCGCGACTCCCGATGCCGGTCATGAGCGACACGAGCCCCTGCCAAGCCTCCGCCGACGCGGCCGAAGGGGCCGGGCATTCGGACCAGGCCGCGAAACCGGCGGGGGCGGCGGGAGCGGCGGGGGGCGCGGCACCCCCGGCATCCTGCCCAGCGCCCCCGGCATCCTGCACGCCCACGCTGCGGTCCGGCGTTTCCGCCCCCGTGCCCGACGCGCCGGGCCCGAGCCGGTCCATCAGGGCCCTGGCTTTCTTGGGTCCGACCCCTGGAAGGAGCATCAGGACGCGAGTCCCGGCCATGAGGTCCCGCGGGTTCTCCGCCAGCCGGAGGAAGGCCGTGAGGTCCTTGACGTGCGCGGTCTCCACGAAGCGCAGCCCCCCGTACTTGCGGAACGGGATATTGCGCCGGGCAAGCTCCAACTCGAGGGCCAGACTGTGGTGCGAGGCGCGGAAGAGGACGGCCTGGCGGCACAGAGCCAGCCCGGCCTCACGGTGGTTGAGGACGGTGCGGACGATGAACTCGGTCTGTTCGTCTTCGTCTTCGCAGGGCACCAGACGCGGCTTGTCGCCATCCCGGCGCTCGGTCCACAAGTCTTTGGCGTGACGCTCGGCGGCCCCGACTATCACCTCGTTCGTCGCGTCGAGGATGGGCTGAGTGCTGCGGTAGTTGCGCTCCAGGGTGACGATGGTGGTCTCGGGGAACTGTTGGGGGAAGTCGAGGATGTTGCGCACCGTCGCGGCTCGGAACGAGTAGATGGCCTGGGCGTCATCGCCCACTGCGGTCAGGTTCGCGCCCCCCGGGCAGAGCATCTGCAGGATCTCGGCCTGCAGCCGGTTGGTGTCCTGGTACTCATCGACCAGCACGAGATCGAAACGCGCCCGGATAGAGCGGGCGGCACGGGAGTCGGTCAGCAGACCGTGCCAGAAGAGCAGCAGGTCGTCATAGTCGAGGACGCTCTGCTCCCCCTTGTGATCGACGTAGGCTGAGAAAAGGCGGCGCAGGTCTTCGATCTCATCCTTGCACCAGGGGAAGTGTGCCTCCACCGCCTCCTCCACGGTTTCCCGGGCGTTGACGCAGCGGCTGTAGATGTCCATGCAGGTGCCCTTGAGGGGAAAGCGGCGGTTGTTCTTGGAGAAGCCCAGCTCCGCGCGGAGCACGCCCATAAGGTCCTCGGCATCGCCTCGATCGAGGATGGTGAACGATGGGTCGAGCCCGATGGTCCGCCCGTGGAGACGGAGCAGGCGAGTGGCCGTTGCGTGGAAGGTTCCGCCCCATACCTTGCCTGAGCCCGCGCCGCCGGCAGCGGGGGCTCTGCCGGGCGATGAGCCGCCGCCCCTCGGGTCGTCGGTCGAGCCGCCGCCGCTGGAGTTGCCGCCACCGGAGTCGCCGCCACCGGAGTTGCTGCTCGACTCGCCGGGTGTTGCGGCACCATCGGATGGGCTGCCCGCCTTCACCGATGCCGCACGGCGCGTCTCTGCTTCCAGACGGCGCAGGATGCCGTCCACGCGCCGCAGCATCTGACCGGCGGCGCGCCGCGTGAAGGTGAGAAGCAGGATGCGTCCCGGGTCGGCGCCTGTTGCGATCTTGTAGGCCACCCGGTGCGCCAGGGTGGCGGTCTTGCCCGTGCCGGCCCCCGCCACGATGAGCAGCGGGCCGTCTTCGTGAAGCACGGCCTGGCGCTGCTGGTCGTTCAATTCAGCCAGGATCGCCCCGATGGGCGTCCCAGCCGCGTGGTCATCCCCCCTGGGAGCTCCATCCATGCTTTGACGCTGTCCCTTCCGGTATTGGCGATGACTGGAGAAACAAGCATACAGTGCCGCTCGGACGGACATATAATCGAACGAGATATCACGTAGAAGTGAGCGGGATCGACTTGGGAGGTGCGCCATGGCACACGGTCTTGGTCTTGGGTCGGCAGCCGGGCGGAGGGCGCGCGTCTCGTTCGTGATCGCCGCCTCGTCGTTCCTCCTCCTCCTCCTCCTCTTCTTCTTCTTCCTCCTCCTGGCGTCACCAGCTCAGGCCTTGATTCCTCCGCTCAACCCCGATGAGCCGAACGGCAGCTTCCCCTCGGCCACAGAGCTCCAGAACGGCGTCGACCGGTGCGGCGCCATCCCCGAGGAAGGTGACGAGGACTTTTTCTATCTGGACATCCCCGCTTTGCTCCCGGTGACCGTGGAGTTCACCACCGGCGGCTATTTCAAGGAATGCAGCCTCGCCTTCCAGCGGAAGGGCGGGGACACCATCGACGATCTGACGTGGGACAAGCATTTCACCGGCGACGACGGCAGCTTCGTCACCGAAGGGACCATCGGGCCGGGGCGGCTGTTCGTCATGGTCTCATTGGGCAGCGGCGACCCCGGCGTAGAGGTCTACAGCATCACGGTGACGTGCAAGGAGGCCGGGAGCGGCTCGTTCCCGGACGTGCCGGCCGGCTCCGAGTTCTTCGCCCCGATCAACTACCTGGCCGACGAGGGTGTGGTGTCAGGTTACGCCGACGGCAGGTTCGGACCGGGCAAGCTGGTCACCCGGCAGCAGTTCGCCAAGATGATCGTGAGAGCGGTGGGCTACCCGGTCTCCAGCAGCGATGAGTGCCGGTTCGCGGACGTGCAGACCAGCCACCCCGGCTACTACCTGGATCCCAACGACCACCTCTATCCCGACCACTACATCGCGGTGGCGGCCGATCGCCAGGTCACAGTGGGGGAGACCCCCTACACTTTCGGGCCGTACCACAACATCAAGCTGGGCCAGGTGGTCACAATGGTCGTGCGCACGGCGATAGACCTGGGTCTCTGGGATGCGCCGCCGCACTCATACACGCCGCCCTTTGACGACTTCGGAGAACCTCACTACACCTACGCCCGTATGGGGGCGGCGCACGGTCTCTTCATCGGCTACCCGGGGCCCTGGGATTGGTACACGCCGGCCACCCGCGGGCAGTGCGCCTTCTTCATCTGGAAGCTGATGCTGGCGATCAACAGCTCCGGCCCGCCTCACTAGTTCGCGGCCGGTCTTCCGACGGGGATGACGTAGAGGGGCTGCTCACCGGCGGGCAGGCCGGCGGCAGACTGCACCTGCTCGTCTGAGAAGGCGCCCACCGTGACCGCCCCCAGTCCAAGCGCGACTGCCTGGAGGCAGAGGTTCTGAGCGGCATGACCTGCCTCCAGGTGGACGTATCGGACGCCGCGCTCCCCGTAGCGTTCCGTGGTGCGCTCGTAGACCGCGGCGATGATGATGTCCAGGGCGCCGTCGCCGACGCAGGCCTGGTAGAGGCTCGCTTCCATGAGCCGGCCGCGGATGTCCGTCGCCGTGACCAGCTCCAGCGCGTGCTCTTGGGATAGGTAGTGGTAGACGCCCGGCTGAAGACCGGTGACCATCGCGGTGGCCGCATACACCTCCAACGGATATGTGCCGCCTGCCGACGGCGCCGCTCGACCTCCGCGGTCGGAGGTGACCCCCTGAGCCGCCCACAACAATTGGCCGAGCTCGGCCAAGGTCAGAGGTTCGTCGGAGTACTCTCGGATAGACCGCCGGCCCTGGATGGCCTCCTCCAAGGAGACGGTCCCATCCAGCTGTGGAGCAGGCAGGCGGATCGTCGCACCGCCGCCGGCCGTCGTCCCATCGCCGGTCGTCATGCCGCCGCCGGTCGTCGCGGTGAGGGAGGTCCGATCGTCAACCGTCTCGTCGCAGGCAACGCCGGCAGTGGCCGCAAGAAAAAGCACGACCGACATCGCGATCGCCAGGCGCGCCGCGCGGCTCACCCCCACACAACCTCCAGGGTCTGATCAGAGACGCTCTGGATCTCACGCATGACCCGCCCCCCGTTTGGCCGGGCTCTTTCGCGGAGACAGTACCATAGAGCTCGGCGCCCGGTGAACGTCGCCGTGCCATGTGAGCACAATAGGCCGGTAGAGGCCTTCGTTTCTGGAGGCGGTCTGTGAGTATCGAACGCCGGATGGGCATAGGTGTGATGGCGGTTCTGGCGCTGCTTGCGATGACGGTCGCGGGCTGCGGCGGATCCGGCCTGGAGCAGGTGCAACTGGACAGCGGCCCCATCACCGGAGCTCAGGAGGAGGCCGGGGGCGAGGTGCTTTGGGTCTTCAAGGGGATCCCGTATGCGGCTCCTCCCGTCGGGGAGCTCCGTTGGAAGCCTCCTCAACCCGTAGCCTCTTGGGAAAAGCCGCTCCCGTGCACGTCCTTCGGCCCCTCCTGCCCCCAGCCGTCTCAGGTGGGACTCCTCCCTCTCGACGTGGGCGAGACCGGCGAAGACTGCCTGTACCTCAACGTGTGGTCCCCGGCGGACTCACCCGAGGAGCGTCTGCCGGTGATGGTCTGGATCCATGGGGGTAGCTTCGAGACCGGCTCAGGCTCGATGGCCGTCTACGACGGGCATGATCTGGCCGCCCTGGGAGTGGTGGTGGTAACGATCAACTATCGGGTCGGGCCCTTGGGCTTCCTTGCCCACTCGGCCTTGTCGGCCGAGTCGCCGCAAGGAATATCGGGCAACTACGGGCTGCTTGACGAGATAGCGGCTCTCCAGTGGGTCCAGAGGAACATCGCCGTTTTCGGCGGTGACCCGGCCAATGTGACCGTGTTCGGGGAATCGGCGGGAGCCATCAGCGTCCTCGATCTCCTGGTGAGCCCCTTGGCCGAGGATCTCTTTGCCAAAGCCATCGCCCAGAGCGCCATCCTGCTCGACCATGGGTTCGGGGTCACGACGGCCTACACGCTCGAGGCCGGGGAGGAGGCGGGTGCGGATCTCGTGGAACGGCTTGGGGTCGATCCCGCGGGAGACGTGGCAGCCCAGCTGAGGGCGAAGACCCCGGAGGAACTGGTGGCCGCCGCGGAGGAGCTTGCCGAGGAGCCGGAGCTGATGGAGCGGGGACTCGCCTGGAAGCCCGTCGCCGACGGACACGTCCTGCCCGACCTGCCGACCAAGCTCTGGGCTACGGGCGCGCACCACTCCGTGCCCCTTCTGATCGGCTCCAACGCCGACGAGGGGAACACCTTCCTCGCCGGTCTCACCGTCTCAGCGGAGGACTTCAACGCTCAGATGGAGCAGGTGTTCGGTGACCACGCAGACGAGGCGAAGGCGCTCTACCCGGTCGCGGACCAAGAGGATATCGTGCCCATGTTCAGCCGCATGCTCACCGAGGTAGGGTTCGCTTCCACCGTGCGCTTGGCGGCCCGAGCCATGAGCCCGGTGAGTCCCACCTTCGTCTATCACTTCACCCGCGTTCCCTTCGACAACCCTCTGGGGGCCTTCCATGGAGTGGAGATCCCGTACGTGTTCGGCACCGTCGATCTGTTCACGGGACTGGGCAAGATCGAGCAGGCCGACCACGACCTCTCCGGCGCCATCATGGGCTACTGGACCAGGTTTGCCGCCACCGGCGATCCGAACGGCGGCGATGCACCGGCGTGGCCCCGGTACGATCCGGCCTCAGACCGGCATCTGGAGCTTGGCGACGCGATTCAGACGGCAGCCGGTCTCAGCAAGGAGGCCTGCGACCTGGCCGACCGGGTGCGAGGAGTGGACTAGTCGAGCGAGAACGGCGGGTATTGGTCGGTTATCAGAAGGAACGCGTAGGCTTCCACCCGCAGGGTCCAGCGGTAGACCCCCACCACATAGTCGAACAGGCCACGTGGGTACCTTCCGGTGAAGAGGATCGCGAACCAGGCGATGATCACGCAGACGATCGCCCCGATCCATAGGAAGCAGAGCAGGAACCAGTGAGGGATGGCGAGCAGCCACTTGAAGATCGGGAGAACGGGGTTGAGCTGCTTGGCGTCGGGATACGCGAAGTCCAGGTGCACAGCCTGTTCCTCATCGGTGGAGGGATACTCGTCGCGCAGAAGCAGCACGTACGCCCCGACCCGCGCGAGGAACCGGGAAAGCTCCAGGTTCCAGTCGAACCACCAGCGAGGGTACTTCTGGCGGAAGAGCAGCATCAACAGAACAGGGAAGAAGAGGATGCCGCCCACCGCCCACGACCACGAGTAGTTGCTGCCTTCGATGGTGATGTTGCCCGCGGCGAGAAGGGCGGCGATCACACCGATGGGGATGAGCCACAGCCAGCGGAAGAAGGTGGTCAAGCGGTTCAGTGGCCTATCGGGGTAGTCGACGCTGTAGGTGAGTGGGTAGGGATTCGTGGGAGGATAGGTCGCATTCGAAGGATAGGGTCCCGCCGGCTCCGCCATGGTCTGCATCCCCTTGATCGCGGTCTCACACAATCACAGCCTTCCACAGAGTAGCGGAAAAATGAGCCGGATGAACCCCTTTCGGAGCACGGCGGGCGACTGCGATATCATGAGCGGCATGGACGGGACACGCGATACCATGTGCCGTGGCTCTTGAACGCCTGAGGAACCTGCGTCCTGTCAAGCGCTACCGCTCCGAGCGGTATGTGCTCACCTCACTAGTCGTGTTCGCGCTGACCGTGGTGGTGTTGCGTGGAACGCTCAAGCTGACGGGCTACCCGCAGTTGGGCAACGACTCGGTCCATATCGCCCACGTACTCTGGGGCGGTCTGGCCCTTTTCGCCGGCGCACTGCTGCTGCTCGTCTTCTCCAATCGTTGGGCGCTGGGGGCCGGGGCGGTGCTCTGCGGCGCGGGCGTCGGGCTCTTCATCGATGAAGTGGGCAAGTTCATCACACAGAGCAACGATTACTTCAACCCGGCGGCTGCACCCATCATCTACGCGCTCTTCCTGGCCACGGTCCTCGTGTATCTGCGGGTGCGACGCCCCCCCGCGCGCGACGTGCGGGGGGAGATGTACCGGGCCCTCGAACAGATGACCGGGGTCCTCGACCACGAGATGAGCCGGCACGACCTGAACGTCCTTCGCCGCCGCCTGGTCTCCCTCCAGGGCTCCACGGAGAACGAGGCCGTCTGCCGTCTTGCGGCGGCGATGCTGGAGTTCATCGACGCGGAGAGGCCGCAGATCATCGAGCCGCGACCAGGCCGGGTGGAGCAGGCCCTCAGCGTCGTCCGTGCGTGGGGGCGGCGGGTCTTCACTCGCACCCGGCTGAGAGTCTTCCTGACCGTCGCTCTTGTCGCGTTTGGGCTTTGGGCCATCCTCGACATGGCTCTGCTGGCCTTCCTGGCGATCGCCCCCTCCTCGGGCGCCACTGAGTTCCTGCGTTCGCTCGTCTCTCCCGGAGAGCTCGCCGCGCTTGGTGATAAGATTTGGTTCTCTGTAAGGGCCGTCCTTGAAGGAGGGGTGGGCATCGCGTTGCTCACCGGGGGGATATTGGTGGGACTACGGCGGGAATGGCGCGGTCTCGGCATCGCCGTCGCCGGTCTTATCGCTGCCTTGACGGTGGTCGATTTGCTGGTGTTCTACCAGGACCAACTCAAGGCTTTCATCGAGATCGCGCTTCAGTATATGCTGCTGCTCGCAGCGTTCTCGTACCGGCGCATCTATCTGGAAGACGAGGCAGAGGAAGCCGGGCAGGCGGACGCTGATGCGGAGTCTGCCTTCGCGGACGCCCTGCGAACAGCTGCGGCTGAGGCCGGCTGCCGGGTGGGGGATGCACGGTGAGGGACCGGATGGCACCCTCAGCGGAGCGCGAGTCGGTCGGCAAGATCTGCACCGCCATGCATCATGCCTATCGTGGGCTCCGGCTTTTCCCCGCCGACCATCCCAGTGCGCGCCAATCCATAGACACGCTCGTGAACAGCGTGACCTCTCACGTCGAGAACATGGGTCCCGTACACCTCCAGATCGACGAGATGAGGGTGCTGTGCGAGAACGAGCAGGTGTACTCATACGAGGGAAGCCGGGACAATCTGGCCTTTCTGATGTTCCGAGACGGGATCCGTGCCCTTTCTTTCCATCCCGACGTCGAGTCCTGGGAGATCGAGGCGCTGGTGGATGCGCTCTCCCATGCCGACGACCTGGGTGACATCGACCACGACCTTGCCACGACGCTGTGGGAGCGCGAGCTGATCCACATCGAGTACGAGGTGGTGGACCCGTTCCTCACAGGGGGGCGGGAACTGCGGGCCGCCGCGATCGAGGAACTGAGGGAGACGGTCGCACAGCGGCTGGGCGAGCTCTCACCGGCGAACGTGGCCGTGGGACTGGGGGGCGGCGGTGGTTTCGGGGCCGCCAGGGAAGGCGATGACAACCATGAGGATGGCCCGGTGGGACCCGCTGAAGACGGCCCGCAGGCGGAGAGTGTGGCTCTTTCGCAGACGGATATGGAGCTGATCGAGCAGATCGTGGCCGACTCCTCCGAGGCGCTGGATGACTTCGCCGTCGTCCTCTTGGAGATCATCGGCGCCGGTCTCGACACGCCGGAAGGCGATGACGCGCTGATCCGCGCCTTATCGCTGGTCTGCCAGCAGTACATCGACCTGGGAGACACGGACGGTCTGAGTCTGGTGTTGGACCGGCTCGAGGCATTGGAGGCAGAGGGACGGCGGCCGGCGGGCTTCGCCTCCGGAGTGATCGGCGCCGCCATGACTCCGGCGCGCTTGGTCGGTCTGATCGAGCGGATGAGCCAGGCGTCACCGCAGGAGGCCGAGCAGATGGAACGGCTCCTGGGGCGGATGCGCGGATGGATATACCCGGCCCTGCTGGGGACGCTCGTCGAGAACAACGACAAGTCAGTGCGCAAGACGGTGCTCGCGCTCCTTCACACAGAGTCCGGGATACCGGGGCAGCATCTCTGGCCTCTCATGCATGACACCCGCTGGTATGTGGTGAGGAACGCCGTGCAACTCGCCAGGGGCTCCGCCGATCCGGAGCTGCCGGCCCAGCTGGAGCGGCTTCTGCGCCACCCGGATGAGCGGGTCCGCCGGGAGGTCATCCGCAGCTTGGACGTGGTCGGAGGAGCGCGGGCGGCTCCGCTCCTCGCGAGGGCTCTGCAAGACGATGACTCGGCCGTCCGCACTCTGGCGGTCCGGAGCCTCAGCCGTCATGGGAACCGAGGACACTTCGCGGCGGTGAGTGCCCAGGTCGAGACCCGGGAGTTCGAGACCCGGTCTTCCGAGGAGCTGGAGGCCTTCCTTCAGGCCTTCGCGCTCCTGGGTGGAGAGACCACCATCGACACGCTGAACAAGATGTGGAAGAAGAGGTTCTTCGGGACCCGCCCTCTACCCCTCAGGCTGGCGGCGATCCAGGCCCTCGGTCTCATCCCGGCCCGAGCCGCCCGCGATGCTCTCAGTGAGGCCGCCAGGTCCAACGATGCGCAGCTGCAGAAGGCGGCGGCCCGCGCTCTCGCCCAGGGGCAGAGCCGGAGCGGGGAGGCCCGCTCATGACCGACAAAGCCGAAGCGGCCGCCATCGCGCGGCGAGGCCAGCAATTGACCCTCGCGCTCGCCTCGGCCATACGCACCGCCGCCTACTACGACGAAGGCAACACGGTCATGAGGCAGGCCGTTTCGAGTCTAGCCCGGGTACTGGCCGAGGCGAGCGCGGAGAACGGCGCTGTGAGCGTGGGCATACGCAGCCACTGCGTGTTCGTCGACAAGGTGCGAGTACCGACATCCGTGTCCACGTACGAGCGTTTCACTTTCCTTGTGCAACTGTTCGAGACGTGGAGCGTCGGCGAGATGACCTTCAACGCCGGCCTCAGTGACAGCGAGCTGATGAGCGCTCTCCTGCTGGTCTCGCGCGCGCAACCGGTGGAAGGCGGGCCGAGTCTGAGCTCTCTTCTCGCCACAAAGGGTGTGGAGTACATAGTCGTGGAGGAGATCGTTCAGGCGGAGGATGAGGCCAAGTCGGTGGGCCCCGGTCCCCTGGAGGTGTCCGCCATCGTGGCGTACTCAGCGGCCATGCAGCTGGGCGGTGAACTGGGCAAGGTGGCCGGGTCCATAGAGCCGGGGATGGTCCGGCGTGTGCGTCATGTCACCCAGGCGGTGGTGGACGAGATCATCCGTGACCCCGCGTCGGTGCTGTCACTGACCACGATCAAGGACTACGACAAGTACCTCATCCTGCACTCCACGAACGTGGCTGTGCTGTCGACGGTGCTCGGTCAGCGGCTCGGTCTGAGCAAAGCGAGACTGGGCGAGCTCTGCCTCGCCGGGTTCCTCCACGACGCGGGCAAGCTGGGAGTCGACCCCGACATCCTACAGAAACCCGGTGAGCTCGACGAGCGAGAGTGGGAGGAGATGCGGCGTCATCCGCTTCTGGCAGCCTATGCGCTGCTGGGCAACCAGCGGCTGACCACCTCCAACATGAGGGCGGTGGTGGTGGCTTTCGAGCACCATCTAAACCACGACCTGAGCGGTTATCCGGCGACCGAGATCAAGAAGAACGTGTCGCTGTTCGGAAGCATCGTCTCGATCGCCGATGTCTTCGACGCGCTCACCACGGCCCGGGTCTACAGGGACATCAACTTCACGCCTGCGGATGCCATGGTGGAGGTCATCAAGAGGTCCGGGACCAGTTTCGACCCCGTCCTCGTCAAACTGTTCGCTGAGGTCATGGGCCTGTACCCTCCGGGGACGGTGGTGGTGTTGACCGGTGGCGAAGCGGGTGTGGTCTGCAGGCCTCCTGCCGTGGGCCTTCCGCTCGACCGGCCGAAGGTGCGGATCGTCGTCGGGGAGGAGCCCGGGGTCGTCCGGGATCTCTACGAGCGCAACGGCTCCGGGTTCGCCCGCGACATACTGGCCGTCCTCAACCCATCGAACAAGGGCCAGATGCCCGCCGTCGACCCCGAGGTGCTCAGGCTTCTGAACTAATCGCGGGTGGTGGGCCCGCCCGGCGCCGTCGTCCCTAACCGCTCTTCTTGCCTCCCACGAACAGAGAGACGCCGATCGAGACCACGCTGATGATGAGAGCCCCCAACACGGCGTTCCAGAACCCTTCGATATGGAACTGCAGGCCGATCCCCTCGACCATGATGTACGACGCCAGCCAGAGCATCAGTCCGTTGATCACCAGCGTGAAGAGTCCCAGCGTGATGACGATCAGGCCGCAGGAGAGTGCGTACAAGACGGGACGGATGAAGGCGTTGATGAGTCCGAGCACCAAGGCGACCAGCAGGACGGCCCATATGCGGTGAGGCTCGTCCACCTGGATGCCGGGCACGATCCACGTGGCTACGGCGACGGCCGTCGCCGTTATGGCCCAACGTACGAGAAATCTGGGCAACGGTCAGATTCGGGTCAGTCGGTGGGCTTGAGCAGCATCTTGCCCATGCTCCAGGCATCCCCTATCCGGTCTCCAAGAGCCCAATAGCTGTTGTCCGGCATGGTGAGCACGAAGGGGCGGAGCTTGAAGACGTCGACCTTGCCGTCTGTAAGAACGCTCTCCGTTGCGTAGGCGTTCATGACTTCGCCGATGAACAGGAAGTCGCTGGGCAGTTCCACTGTCTGCTCCAGGCGGCATTCTAGGGAGAGAGGGCATTGACGGACCATGGGCGCCGATTCAAGAGCGCCGTTGAACACATCGATATGTGCCGTCTTGTCTTCTTGGTAGCCGTGCACGAGACCGCAGTAGTCGGCCAGGGTGACCTGTTCGATGCTCGGATAGCTCAGGCTGAACTGACCGGTCTGCCGGATACCCTTGGCGGTGTGCTGCTTGAGGGCGAGCGAAACGCCCACCATCGGAGGGTCGTTGTGGAGCTTCGTGACCCATGCCGCGGTCATGAAGTTGGGTTTGCCGTCTGTCACGGTGCCGACGATCACCACCGGCATGGGATAGATGTTGAAGCTCCGACCGATGTTCTTCTTCGCCATCGTCTCTCCCCTTCAAAAGTCAGCCGCGCCACTGAGGTCCCCACAGCTTGTGTTGACCACATTCCCAGTGTGGGAGGAATCGACACCCATGGACAGCGGAGCGCTCCGCTCTTCGCCCGCTAGGATTCCTGCACGAGCTCCCCGTCGAGCCCGATCACCACGGTTCGGACCGGTATCTTCACGCCCGCTGCTGCGATGGCGTGCTCCACCAGGCGCATGAGTCCGCCACAACAGGGCACGGTCATCCTGGCCACTGTGATCGACTTGAGTTCTCCTACCCGGATGAGCTCGGCCAGCTTCTCCACGTATGGGCTGGTGTCGTCCAGCTTGGGACACGCGACGACCAGCTTGCGCCCGCGCAGCAGATCAGCGTGGAAGCTGCCGCGGGTGAAGGCCGTGCAGTCCGCCGCGATCAGGAGGTCGGAGCCTTTGAAGTAGGGGGCCTGGGGCGAGATCAGATGGAGCTGGACCGGCCACTGGGTGAGTTCGGAGGGAGCCGGGGCCGGGGAGCCCTCTGGGCCGGGATGGACCGCGGCGGCCGCTTCCGGGCCTCGGGTACGCATCACGTGACCCCGGGCCGCCTCGGGGTCGTATTCGTCGCCCTCACGCTCGATTATCTTGAGCGCCCCTGTGGGGCACACGTCAAGACAGACGCCCATGCCGTCGCAGTACATGTCGCGGACGAGCACCGCCTTGCCTTCCTCGTCCAGCTCCAGAGCTCCCTCGGCGCAGGCAGTCGTGCACAGACCGCAGCCGTCGCAAAGATCCCTGTCTATCTCGATGATCTTCCGGTTCGCCATCGTCACACCTCTTCGCTGGTCGGCGTAGTTCCGTACTGCCGCAAGTTATGGCCGGACAAACCCCGGCCGAAACCCTACAATGGTCGGATGACCGATCAGGGGACCATCAAGGAGAGGGTGGCCGCCGCTCTGGACGCCGCCGGGTACCGGCACAGGCTGGCGCCGGCGGCAAGCGCCGAAGAGCTTCACGACGAGATCCGCGGGTTGGCGGAGAGAGGGCTCCTCGCGGAGCATCTCTACCAGCGGTACTTGCACCACTGGGACTCGCCTTCGTCATCGGAGGTGCCGGAGCCGCGCACGCTCATAGTGGTGGCCTGGGCCTCCTTGGCCGTGAAGGTCCGCTTTCACCTCGAAGACGGGCCGTTCGAGGCCGTCATCCCGCCCACGTACATCTCGTCAGCCGAACGTGAGCGATGCTTGGAAACGCTCCGCTCCGCCCTGCGCCCGGAAGGCTGCTCCGTCGGCAGGGCCGAGGTCCCCGTCAAGTTGCTGGCCGCTCTCACCGGCTTGGCGCAGTACGGTCGCAACAACCTCGCCTACGTCCCGGGTCTGGGTACCTTCTCCCGGCTGGAGGTCTTCTGCACCGACGCCGACCTGGGGGCCGAACTGAGGCGCACCAAGGGCAGCCTCCGCATGAGCTCCTGTCCGCCGTGCCGCAACTGCCATCATGCCTGTCCCACGGGCTGCATCCCGTACGACGGAACCGTCATCGACGCCTCCCGCTGCCTGACCTACCTGAACGAGAACGAAGGCGAGTGGCCGGAATGGCTCGACCCCTTGGTGCACAACAGCCTGGTGGGCTGCATGCGCTGTCAGGAGATGTGTCCGGCCGATAGGTACTACCTCCGCAAGGAGAAGGTGGTCGCGGAGTTCGACCGCGAAGAGACGGATGTCATTCTCGAGAACCGTCCCCTCGAGCGGCTGCCCGACTCCATCCGTGCCCAGCTCGGCGAACT
Source organism: uncultured Gaiellales bacterium (assembly GCA_964592075.1). Taxonomy (GTDB): domain Bacteria; phylum Actinomycetota; class Thermoleophilia; order RBG-16-64-13; family RBG-16-64-13; genus RBG-16-64-13. The sequence continues at coordinate 16,802 of CAZQDY010000026.1, read as the reverse complement.
CGATCTTGAGGAGTACTCCACTGTCCTGGGCCGGAATCTGCTCGCATTGAAGAGGGCCGCCGAGTCGGCTCCGGCCTGACAGTCAGCGTTCGTCCCGGGCGCGCCCCGGATCTTCGCCTCCGATGGCAGCGATCGCCCTCGATGCCTACTTGACATCGTGGGCTTAGTCATATATATAAGCAATCATGCAAATACGGGATGAAGTTCAGAGTGACCCGAGCGGCCCGCACGTTGTAGATCTGAGGCCGCTTCTAGATATGCAGGCCGAGATGTGTCAGGCGATGGCTAATCCACACCGGCTCGCCATCGTGTACGCCCTGAGGGATGGAGAAAGGTGCGTGGGTGAGCTCGCCTCGACGCTCGGCATCTCCGTACACAACGTCTCTCAGCACCTTCGCATCCTGCGCGAACGGTTGCTGGTGCGTCCGCGCAAGGAAGGGCAGACGGTCTACTACTCGATGACCACTCCCAAGTTCGTCCAGGCCTGCGCCTTGATATGCGAGGCGTTGGCGGAGCAGCACCGAGCCGAGGGGGAGTGCCTCCAAGCGGTCGGTCTTCTCGAGTTCGACCGGCATCACGAAGGGGTAGGGCAGCGACAGACGGACCCGACCCGTCCAAACGTCTTGAAAGGAAGAACAGCGATGCATGTGGAAGGCAACGGCGGCGGTCCCGTGGATCTCACGTCCCTCCAGGCCGACAAACTGGTCGATGCGCGCGGCACCTCGTGTCCGGGCCCGATATTGGCGGCCAAGAAGGGCATGCCCGGCGTGAAGGTGGGCGAGATCATGGAGGTTCTTGCCACCGACTCCACCACGTTGAAGGACCTGCCGGCGTGGTCGAAGAAGATGGGCCATGAGTACCTAGGGCACGTCGAGGAGGCGGGTTACTGGAAGCTGTTCGTCAGGAAGCTCAAGTAGCGCCCGGGGGTTCCAGGTGACCGGCTCCGAGGGCTTCTCGCCCAAGATACTGGTCTTCTCGACCAACAACATCTCCGACCCGGGCATAGATCTAGCCGGCAGTTCACACATGCACTACTCCCCGGATGTTATGGTCATCAGCCTGCCTTGCACCAGCGGCATCAGGCCCGATTGGGTGCTCTACGCGGTGCAGCAGGGGTTCGATGGAGTGTTCATCGCCGCAGACGGCGAGGAGTGCGCCTATCTACACGACTGCAGCGAGCGCACTGCGAAGATCATGTCCGACGCGCAGGTCATGCTGCAGGAGCGTGGCTTTCAGGCCAAGCGGGTCAGGATGGCGGCCGTCTGCTCTGTCTGCGCGGAGCCTTTTGCCAATTACGTGCGTGAGTTCTCCGAGACGCTGGCCGGCATGGGACCGTCCGGGGCGGACGCGGTATGAGGTACGACGCCCTAGTCGTCGGTGGCGGCATCGCGGGCATGGAATCAGCCCTCAAGCTGGGCGACATGGGCTATCAGGTACTCCTGGTCGAGAAGGAATCCAGTGTCGGCGGCAAGATGGTGCTTCTCAGCAAGGTCTTTCCGACCCTCGACTGCGCCAGTTGCATTTCTACGCCGAAGATGGGGGCTGTCATCCACCATCCGAACGTGACAACGCTCACGTATGCGGAGGTCGAGGCCATCCGGCACCGGGCCGGGGGCGGCTTCCGGGCAGAGATCAGACAGAAGCCCCGCTACGTGGATGAAGCGGCCTGCACCGGCTGCCGGCAGTGCGAGGTCGTGTGCAGTGTGGCCGTCCCTGATGAGTTCAACGCCGATCTGATCTCGCGTCGCGCGGCCTACATCCCCTTTCCGCAGGCAGTCCCCAAGAAAGCCGTGGTAGAACGCTCGGGGACCTCGCCGTGCACTCACGCTTGTCCGGCTGGGATCAAGGCTCACGGGTACGTGGCTCTGGTGCGCAGCGGCCAGTACGAGAAAGCATTCGAACTGGTGCGCGATGCCACTCCGCTCGTGGGCAGTCTGGGGCGCGCCTGCTACGCGCCTTGTGAGGCCGAGTGCACCAGGGGGGCACTCGAGGGGCCGGTCTCTATCCGGAGACTGAAGCGGTTCGTCGCCGACACGCACTACGCCAATGGCGGCGCCGCAGCGGAGATCCCCCCTCCCAACGGCAAGAAGGTAGCCATCGTAGGCTCGGGGCCTGCGGGTCTGACAGCGGCTTGGCATTTGGCGCGTGGCGGCTACGAAGTGAAGGTGTTCGAAGCAGCGTCGCGGCCGGGCGGCATGTTGAGCATGGCCCTGCCTGCCTTCCGGCTTCCGGACGAGGCGGTCGAAGAGGACATAGCCAATGTGACCTCGTTAGGAGTCGAGATCGTCACCGATTCCCGCATCGAAGAGCTGGAGGTTATTCGGGGCATGGGCTATGCCGCGGTCTTGGTGGCAACAGGCACGCACCGGAGCACCCGGCTCGGTGTGCCGGGTGAGGATCTGCCCGGGGTTCTCAAAGCCCTGGACTTCTTGCGGGCCGCAAGGTCGGGCACGCCGCCGGATGTACATGGCAGGGAAGTCGTGATCGTCGGGGGTGGGAACGTCGCCATCGACGCGGCACGTACCGCCCTGCGCCTGGGGGCGGCCGACGTGCAGGTGCTCTACCGCCGGACCCGGGACGAGATGCCGGCCGACCCCGGGGAGATCGATGAAGCTGAGAGCGAGGGAGTGCGGTTCGTCTATCTGGCTACACCCACCCAGTGCGTGGGTGACGGCTGTGTACAATCGCTGGTGTGTCAGCCGATGGAACTGGGTGAGCCTGATGAGAGCGGAAGGCGGAGGCCGATACCGGCCGATGCGGACCCCTTCGTCCTCGACGCGACCTGCCTGCTGGCGGAACCTGAGGAGTCGCCCATCGGGGCGCCCGGCCTCGAGGGCTCCGGCAGCTTCTTGGTGATCATCGCCGCCGGCCTCGTGGCCGACGTCGACGGTCTTGGTCTGGCGCTGAAACCAGACGGCACCGTAGAGGCCGACCCGGTAACCCTGCAGACCGGCGTTCCTTACGTCTTCGCGGCCGGTGACGTGGTCGACGGCCCCTCGTCCATTACCAAGGCCGCGGGCCAGGGCCGACGGGCGGCCTACATGATCGATCGATGGCTCCGGGGCGAAGAACTCGACCCGGCCGGTTTGGACGACGGGCTGCCGGCCATGGATAAGAGCACGGTACTGGGCAGACAGGTCTCACACAGCAGGATCGACCCGTGGCAGGCTGCGCCCTCGCAGGCTGCCGGGAGCACGGCCGAGGGCCCACTGGATTTCTCCGAGATCGAACCACCGGTGACTGAGGAGGAGGCGCTGCACGGCGCCGGCCGGTGTCTCGACTGCGGGGTGTGCTCCGAGTGCGGGCAGTGCATCGCTATCTGCCCGGCCGACTGCATCGACCTGCAGATGCCAGGCAAAGAGATCGAGGCGGAGGTGGGCGCTGTGGTGCTCGCCACCGGCTTCACTCTCTTCCCGGCCGACGCGAAGCCGCAGTACGGCTACGGCCGCTACAAGAACGTCATCACAGGCATGCAGATGGACCGGCTTCTGGCTCCCACCAGACCCTACAACGCCCCGGTCCGGCCCGGTGACGGCAAGATACCCGACAGCGTCGCCTACATCCTTTGCACGGGATCCCGCGATGAGACGGTCGACAATCCTTTGTGCTCCAAGATCTGCTGTATGTACTCCATCAAGCAGAACCAGCTCATCATGGGGGCCTTGCCTCTGGCCGATGTCACCGTCTACTACATGGACGTCCGCTCGGTCGGAAAAGGCTACGACGAGTTCTACGAGCAGGCCAAGGCGATGGGGGCCAATTTCGTGCGGGGCCGCATCTCGGAGATCACCGAGAAGGAGGACGGCAACCTGGTGCTGCACTACGAAGACATCGAGAACGGCGGCGGGATGGCCGAAGCCGAGCACGACCTTGTCGTACTGGCGGTGGGTGTGCAACCGAGCGCGGACGTGCAGGACATGTTCCCGGACGGTGCTCCCTCTCTCGACGAGTACCTCTACGTGGGTGAGACCGACGAGGATCTCGACCCCGGCAGCACCGATATGCCCGGGGTCTTCGTGGCGGGCTCGGCCGCGGGCGCCAAGGATATCCCCGACTCGATCCTACATGCCGGGGCGGCGGTCGCCCAGGCGGCCGCCTACCTGGAGAAAGGGAAGGAGTCGGCGTGAGCGACGAGGTCGTCACGGGCATGAACGGAGGTACCGGCAGCCGCCGGATCGGGGTGTACGTCTGCGGTTGCGGTGGCAATATCTCTGACTACGTCTCGGTGGACGACGTCGTGGCCGCCGTCCAGGATGAGCCCGGCGTGGTGGTGGCCCGCACTGCCATGTTCACGTGCTCCGACGCCACCCAACAGGAGATCATCAACGACATCCAGGAGCGGAACCTCGACGGCATCGTGGTGGCTTCGTGCTCGCCCAAGTTGCACACTTTCACATTCAGGGAGATGTCCAAACGGGCGGGGCTCAACCCTTATGAGTACACCCAGGTCAATATCCGCGAACAGTGCTCCTGGACCCATACCGACGACAGGGCCGGGGCGACCGGTAAGGCGGCGCGTCTGGTCCGGGCGGGTATCGCACGCACCGGGCTGACCGAGCCGCTCGAACCCGTCGTCGTGGAGACCATCCCCAAGGTCGTCGTGATCGGGGGCGGGATCGCCGGTATGCGGGCCGCTCTGGGGCTGGCGGAGATCGGGCTGGCGGTCTTCCTGGTGGAGAAGGAGACGGAGCTCGGCGGTTGGGTGGCCGGCTTCGCGGAGATGTACCCGCATGGCAAGGACGGCCGGGGACTCGTGACTCGTCTGGAGGAGAAGATCCGCCGGCATCCCAGGATCACGGTGTTCACCGACGCGGAAGTGGTGGGCAAGTCCGGCAGCTTCGGCAACTACGAAGTCAACATCCGGGTGGGTCGGGAGCGGCCCGAGGCGACCGTCCGCGAGACGAACAGTCTCGAGACTCTCACGGTGGAGGCCGGGTCGATCGTCGTCGCCACGGGATTCGACTCTTATGCCCCGCAGGCGGGCGAATTCGGTTACGGGCTCGACGGTGTGCTCACCCTGCCCGACTTCAAGCGTCTGGTCGACTCAAGCGACGGCCCGCTCTCGTACCACGGCACGCCGGTGCGGACCATCGTCTACGTCTACTGCGTGGGTAGCCGGCAGCCCGAGGGAAACGAGTACTGCTCGCGCTACTGTTGCACGGCGGCCATCCACAACTCGCTGCAGGTGACGGCGAAGGCAGCCCCTGCCGGTGCGGCGCCTGGAGCAGCCGCACCGCGCATCAGCCAGTACCACCTCTACCGCGACATCCGCTCGTACGGCAAATACGAGATCCTCTACAACGAGTCGCGGGAGAAGGGCGGTCTCTACCTACGGTTCCCGGACGACGAGGCGCCTGTGGTGGCTCAGGCTTCCGTGGGCGCCAAGGCGGGCGGCGGGTCCGCGTCGGGTGCCGGCCACAGCCATCGCCTTACGGTCACCACGCGCGACCTGCTGACCGGCGGCGCCGAGCTCATCATCCCCGCCGACCTCGTGGTGCTGGTGACCGGCATGGTGCCGCGGGAGAACGACGACCTGGTCAAGACTCTCAAGCTGCCCGTGGGCAACGACGGCTTCTTCAACGAGATCCACCCCAAGCTGCGCCCCGTGGAGACGGTGGTCGACGGGGTGTTCATCTGCGGCGCCTGCCAGGGTCCCAAGAACTCGGCCGAGGCGGTGGCCTCAGGGCTGGCGGCGGTCACGCAGAGTGCCTCGATCCTCAAGCGAGGATATGCCGAGCTCGATCCGCTCATCGCCGTCGTTGACCCTGATGCTTGTGAGTGGTGTGGGCTCTGTCTCGAGGCTTGTCCCTATGAGGCGCCCCGCCGGGTGGAGGAGGGCGGTGAGGCAGTGGGCGACCCCCGCAAAGCAGTGGCCGTCATCGATCGAGCGGCCTGCAAGGGCTGCGGCGGCTGCGTCCCGGTCTGCCCAAAGAACGCCATCGACCTGCTGGGATACAGCGACGCTCAGATACGCGCCATGATCGACGGCCTGCTCCAAGAGGTGACGCCATGCCGGATGTGAGCCGGGCCGACGGCCACACTGCGGGATACGCCGACGGCCACGCCGTCGGCTACGCGGCCGGTCGCGCCCCAGAGCGTCACTCCGGCCGGGACGTGCGCGAGATCATCCGCGACGAGCTACTCATGCGCCGTCCCATCCTGGAAGCACTAGCGGATGGGCCTCTCACCATCCCCCAGATAGCCGAGGCCGTCGGCCGCCCGGCCCATGAGGTCCTCTGCTGGGTGATGGGGATGCGCAAGTACGGCCATCTGACCGAGATCAAAGAAGCCGACGACGAGGGTTTCTACCTCTATCAGGCTGTAGAGAGGGAGGAAGGATGAGTTCCGGCGTCAACGGAGCCACTCTGGTCAAGCCCGGCCTGGCGGGCCAAGTGGGGATCCATGAGGAATTCAACGCCTCCGCATGCATGAACTGCGGGGTCTGCACGGCCGTCTGCCCCATGGGCATAGAGGTGCTGCCGCGCAGGCTCTTCCGCTACGTGCTCCTGGGCATGGAGGAGCAGGTGCTCGAGCAGACCGAGAGCATCTACTCCTGCCTCCTCTGCAAGATGTGCGAGGTCAACTGCCCGGCTGGGGTGCATATCGCGGAGAACGTCAGGTCGCTACGCCATCACATCAACCGCACCGTGTTCGGCTTGTAGGGGGACGGCCATGTCACTACCGACCGGCGAAGTCATCGGCATCCTGGCGGACAACCTCCGCATCCGCGGGTCGGTGCTGCCCATCTCCAGGCGGAAGGTGACCCGGTGGGCGCGAGGCCTGGATCTGCCGCACGGAGGGGAAACCGTGCTCTACACGGGCATGATGTATCAGCTCACCCCCTACATCGAAGGGCTGGTCAAGGCTGAGAAGCGGCTGGGCGACTCCCCGCTCGCCAAGCTGACGTGGCTCGGCCGCAAGATCAACCGGGTGGTCAACATCAGCGCCTTCATGGCCCGTCCGTCGGCGAAGCTGAGAGCGGTCTACAACGAGGTGCCTGTCAACGTGGCTCTGCTCCTGAAGGCGGCAGGGGTGGAGTTCGGCTATCTCTACAAGGACGACCTGTATTCCGGCGCACTCGCCCACGACTTGGGCGTCGACGAGGTGGTGGCCGACCATGCCAGGAAGGTGTACAGAGTATTCCGGAAACGGGGAGTCCGCCGGATCATCACCATCGATCCGCACACCACCAACATGCTGCGGTCCGTCTATCCGAAGCTGATCCCGGGTTACGATATCGAGGTCAAGAGCTATCTTGAGGTGTTGGCCGAAAGAGAGCTCGTGCCGCGGACGAGCCTGTCAGGGGAGGCCGTCATACACGATCCCTGTGTCTTCGCTCGCTACGAGGGCGTCGTCGAGGAGCCGCGCAGGCTGCTTGCAGCGATCGGCCTCACTGTGAGAGAGCCCGAGAGGTCCGGCGTCATGACCTGGTGCTGCGGCGGCCCGGTCGAGTCGCTCTATCCCGAGAAGGCCGAGGCCAACGCCCGCAGGCGGGTGGAGCAGCTGCAGGAGGCGGCCCCCTGGGCCGCAGAAGTGGTCACCATGTGCCCTATGTGCTTTGTGAACCTCACCGGCGCGGCGCCTGACGGCGTCACGTTCAACGATATCTCTCACTACCTGCGACGCGCGCACGTGTCCTGAGTCGTTTCTGACGGAGGAGGGAGAACGACACTCAACTCAGCCGCCGCTATTGCCTCTTACTTTCGCCACTGCCTGCATCGCGTGATCGGCCAGCCTCCGCATGGCCGCCGCCCTCTGATGGAGAGACTCGGCCATGAGCTCCAGCGCCTCGATTCCTTGCTCGGTGATGACGTACACTCGGCGGCTCGGACCCGCTTCGGGGGTTTGCCAGGACGAGCTCACGAGTCCCTGCTCTTCGAGAGACCGCAGCAGGCGGTACATGCTTCCCGGGTCGATGCAGACAAGGTCGGCGGCAAGAGCGTGGATCTGTTCGACCAGGTCGTACCCATGGGTGGTGGATTCGGCCAGGGAGGCCAGTATGGAAGTCTCGAGCACGGAACGCCGGTAACGGCCGCCCCCGGGGCCTCCGTCACCAGGGCCCTCGCACGAGGCCGGGCCGGCCCGCCTCCTACCTCTGCCCCGCACTCCACCTCGCTCAGGACTCATGTCTCTGTGCGACCTTTCTGCCACTCGTTGTGCCGAAGACGTAGTCGTCTATAGCCTCACGCAGGGCTGCCGCCGCGTGGTTGGAACAGTGCTGCTTGATCTCCGGCAGGCCGCCCAGTGCCACCATGATATCAACGTCGTCGAGTTCGTAGGCCTCATCGACGCTGAGGCCGGTCGCAAGCTCGCTCATCACGCTGCAGCACGCGATGGCCGTCGGGCAACCCAGGACCTTGTGTGTCACCTGCGCGAGCCGGCCGTCTTCTACCCGTATCCAGACCTTGAAGCAGTCGCCACACGCGGGGTCTCCCACCATGCCTATGCCGTCGGCATGCTCGATCTCGCCCACATTGCGTGGATGCAGAAAGTGCTCGAGCACTAATGGTCGCACACGTTCTCCCCGGTCACGAGCGCGTCATCCAAGAACTGACGAACGACGGTCTCCGGCTCTGCCATCGGCGCGCCGGTGACCACGCTCACGCCTTGTTCCGTGAACAGCTGCTGGGCCCGTGAGCCCATGCCGCCGGCGATGATGTGACTGGCCCCTCTATCGGCCAGCCAGGCCGGAAGCAGGCCGGGCTCGTGTTCAGGAGCGGGGATGATGGTCATGTTCAGCACTCGCTTTGAGTCCTTGTCGACGTCTATGAGGGTGAATTCCTGGCAGTGGCCGAAGTGGGGGCAGAGGAGCCCGTCGCTTGTCGGTACCGCGAAGCGCATGACGGAGGCGGCGTCTTCGAGTGCCGGCACATCCTGTGCAACCGGCACATCCTGTGCCGCCGCCCCGCCCTGTGCCGCCTCGACCGCGGTCTCACCGCCGGCGCTCGCGCCCATACTGGTCTCGTCCGTCTCAAGCGCGAGGATGGGCTCCACCGCCTTGGCGAACTCCTGCGCCGCGGGGCTCTTGGAGTAGTGGTAGATGTAGGGTTTCCCGGAGTCGCCGGCCTCGACGATCGCGGGATCGAGCGGCACGCTGGCCAGGAAGGGTACGCCGGCTTTCGCTGCCATGTCGGCGCCTCCCCCCTTGCTGAACACGTGGGTCACCTCTCCGCACTTGGGGCAGACGAACCCCGCCATGTTCTCGATCACGCCAAGGACCCGGAGGTCGAGGAGCTCGCAGAATTTGATGGAACGGCGCACGTTGGCGAGGGCCGTCTCCTGGGGCGTCGTGACGATGACGGCTCCGTCCATCTTCCCGATGGCCTGGCAGACCGCCAGCGGCTCATCACCCGTGCCCGGAGGGGAGTCGATGATCAGGTAGTCGAGGTCACCCCACTCGACCTCCCCCAGGAACTGCTCGATGGCGACGGCCTTCATGGGACCACGCCAGACCACAGCCCCGTCACGCTCTCCCAGCAGGAAGCCGATGGACATGACCTTGAGATTCTCGCCAACCGGGATCGGCAGCAAGGCCTCGCCCTCCATCGCCACTGGGGCGTCGTTCAGGCCCAGGAGCTGCGGAACAGTCGGGCCGTGCAGGTCGACGTCGAGCAGCCCGACCTGCCTGCCCTCGAGCGCCAGCGCCGTGGCCAGGTTGACCGACACCGTGCTCTTGCCCACCCCACCCTTGCCGGATAGGACGATGATCTTGTGTTTCACTTTGGCCATCCTGGCCTTCACCAAGGGCGCCCGCTCGTTGCCCTGATGTGCGCAATCCATGTCTACTCCTTCGGTCTCTCGAGTCTGTGTTTCAGGATCTTCCACATATCCCGTATCTGATCGGCGACGGGACTGCCGCCGTGTTCCACGATGCTCTTGCCCTCCACCTGAGCCTTCACGACCGCGGTATCGTAACTGAGTTCGCCCACCACGGGTAGGCCGCGGGCCGCGCAGACTTCGCGGATGCGCTCGGCCATGTCCGGGTTGAGGTCGGCCTTGTTGATGCAGACCGCCAGGGTCAGGCCGAAGCCCTGCACCAGTTCGGCGGCCCGCTCGAGGTCGTGGGCTCCCGAGACGGTCGGCTCGGTGACGGCAAGCACCAGGTCCGCCCCGGTCACCGACGCGATCACCGGGCAGCCGATGCCGGGGGGGCCGTCCACCAGGATCAGACCGGCGCCGGTCTCTCGCGCCAGCGAGGCCGCTCGCTCTCTCACCAGGGTCACGAGCTTGCCCGAGTTCTCTCCGCCGATGTTGAGCCGGGCGTGCACGAGGGGACCGTGACGCGTATCGGAGATGAACCACTCCCCACGTTCGGCGTCCAGCATCTCCACCGCACCTGAGGTGCAAACACGGGTGCAGAAGCCGCATCCCTCGCACGCGATCGGGTCGACGGCATAGACCGATCTGCCATGACCATCCACTGTGAGGCGGATGGCGTCGAAACGGCAGTGATCCGCGCAGTCGCCGCAGGCGCTGCACCGATCCGGGACGATGCGGGCCTCCTTGCCCGACATGAAGGCCTCGCGGTGTCTCAGCGCGGGGTCCAGCACCAGGTGCAGGTCTGCCGCGTCGACATCGCAATCGGCAAGTACCTTCGCGGTGGCGAGGGCCGCGAACGCGGCTACCACGCTCGTCTTGCCGGTGCCCCCCTTGCCGCTCAGAACCACCAACTGCCTGGGCGCGGGCTCCGAAGCGGCCGGTGCGTACTCCGAGGCGGCGCCTCCGGACTCCGAGGCGGCCGGCCTAGGTTCGTATCCTGGGCCGCTCATGTCGTGATCCTCTCCTGGGTCCGCGTCCTGAGGTCGGAGGCGAACGCCCGTAGCGTGGAGGCGAAGGACGCGTCGCCGGCGGCGAAGATCTCGCCCCGCGAACAGGCCTCGGCTATGAGCCGATCATCGGGGATCCTGAGGAGCACCGGCACGTTCTCAGCAGCGCAGTACTCATCCACACGCTTGTCTCCGATACCCACGCGGTTGATCACCACCCCGCACGGGATGGACATCTGGCGGGCCGTCTGCACCGCCAACACGAGATCGTGCAGTCCGAACGGAGTGGGTTCCGTGACAAGGACGGCGAAGTCCGCGCCGCGCAGGGCCTCCACCGCGGGACAGGCCACCCCCGGAGGCGCATCTATGATGACGGTATCGAGAGAGGGAGCCGCACTCAGGTCTTTGACGGACTGGATGACCGGCGTAGAACGGGCTTCGCCGATGTTCAATCGTCCCCAGCGGAAGTAGATGTCGCTGACCATTCCCGAGCCGACCATACCGATCTCGCGCTCGCTCTCCGAGATAGCCTCCTCGGGGCACACGTAGGCGCATACCCCGCAGGCATGGCATAGCTCAGGCAGGAGGAGGGGCGGCCCGGGTAGCGCGAGCAACGCGTGGAACTCGCAGGCCCGGGCGCAGAGGCTGCAGCCGGTGCAGGCATCCTGGTCCACGACAGGGACCGGCGTACCCACCGGCTCTGTGGCATCGAAAGCAGGCTTGAGGTATAGGTGACAGTTGGGCTCCTCCACGTCGCAGTCGAGGAGCCCGATAGATTCTTCGTGGGCAAGCGCCGTGGCCAGGTTGACCGACAGCGTCGTTTTGCCCGTGCCACCCTTACCGCTGGCAATGGCGATCTTCACGGGTGTCGTGGCTTCTACCAGTGGCCGTCGACGTCTGCCGCCGGCGCGAGGTCGAGCTTGCCTTCCTCGAACTGGCTCAGCACTTCATCGACCCGGCCGCCGGAGGTCAGGTAGACCTCTATGCCCCCGGCCTTCAGGGCCCGGAAGGCCTTCGGTCCGCAGTGGCCGCTGATGAGCACGGCCGCGCCGCTGTCGATCACGGACTGGGCCGCCTGGATGCCCGCGCCCTGGGCCGCGTTCCTGCCGGCCTGGTTGTCGATGGCCTGCACCGTGCGCTCGGGCAGATCGACGACAAGCAGATACCGGCCTCTCCCGAAGCGCTGATCTACAGCGCTCGACAGATCTGGTCCTGCCGCGGTGATGGCGATCTTCACTTGATGCTCCTCTCGTTGCCTATTACGTTACGTCGCACGATTCTCTCGATTGCCGCGACACCCGGCCTTCTTGCCCGATCCGCGTCCCAGACCGCGCCCGGCTCCCGGGCCTTGCCCGCGCCCCATGCCGCCGCCTCGCGGCCCTTGCCCGCAACCCGGTCTTTGGCGCACGCGACTCCGGCTTGGCAGCCTGTCCACGCCGGCATCGGGGCCCACTGGGCTCGAGGGGTCACCTCTCTTGCGGTCCAAGACGTAGGTTGCGACCGTGAAAAGCCCGGACAGTGCCTTTTCCACAAGGTCCAGCCGGGAGGTCTTGGCTGCGTCTGGCCGAGAATCCGCCTCTCTGGTCCTCGCGACCGCGCCAGTGGGGGGCGGGGAAGCCTGGGTCCAGATCTGCTGCGGATGTCCGGTTTCGACGCGGGTCCCGGAAGAGACGTCGGCGACTCTCTGGACGGTCTCCACCGGTTCGACAGAGATGATGGCGCCCGTGAGGCACACGTCGACGCATCGACCGCAAGACGTGCAAAGACTCTCGTCGATCACCGCCGCGTTGCCTCGCAGGGAGATGGCCCCGCGATTACACGCGTCGACGCAAATGCCGCAACCGGTGCAAAGATACTCGTCTACATAAACCATGTTCTCTCGCATCTATATGCAAATTGCATATATATATAAGCACCAGATGTCTCGCACGTCAAGAGGGAGGCGTCTCGCCGGGGGCGGCCGGTGCGTAGTAGGTCTTCTCACCGCTGCTGATCGTCCGGATCTGTCGCGCGGCCAGCAGAAGGTCCAGGTGTTTCACCACGTGCAGGGTGTGCAGGCCCAGGCCTGCTGCGATGTCGTGCGCGGAGCAGGGCCGTCTGGCGAGCAACGCCAGGATCTCAGCATCGGCTGCGGCGTCGGCTGCAGCATCGGCTGCATCCGCTCTGTCTGCGTCTGCCACAAAGCCGCCGATGATGTCCACCGGCCCCGAGAACGATCTTGCCAGAGCGGCCATCCGCTCTCGAGAGGAGGGGTGGGCGAAGTCCTCCACCGCCGGCCTGCTTGCCGTGTTGAGCTGGACACACGTGGGCGAGATGACACGCGCGGAAGCGGCGATCTTCTCGACCTCGGCAGCCGAGTCGGTGAGACCGGCCAGCAGCATGACCTCCAGCCAGGTCTCGCCCCGAAATCGGGCCGCGAAGGCGGCGAGGCCGTCGACCATCATGTCGAACTTGATGGTAGGATCGGGCCGGTTGACGCGCTCGAACATCTGCTCGTCGCCCGCGTCAAGCGACGGCAACACAAGATCGGCCGCGGCAAGCTCCCCCCGGACCTGCTCCGACCACAGCAAGGAGCCGTTGGTGATGACCGCGATGGGGACGTCGGTCAGCGCCTTCAGCGCCGTGATCAATCGGCCGATGCCGGAGTTGAGCGTGGGCTCTCCGGATCCCGCCAGACCGACGTAGTCGGGTCTCTTAGCGACCGCGAGCTTTCGTTCCAGCTCAGCCAAGACCGCATCGATCGACACGTATTCTCTGCGCTCGATGGTCTTGCAGGTAGTCCGGCCCAGCTGGCAGTAGACGCAGTCGTACGTGCACGTCTTGTAGGGGACCAGGTCGACTCCCAAGGACCGGCCCAGCCGGCGTGACGGGACCGGTCCGTATACGTAGCCGCCCGCGGGCCGATCCGGGTCCACTATCTCTCCCGAGCGAACGGCCACGCCAGGATGCCGCCCTCCATGACCCGCACATTCCGCCAGCCGTTGGCCTCGAGCACGAGTGCCGCTTCGTAGCCGCGCAGCGATATCTTGCAGAAGCACACGATCTCCGCGTCCTTGTCGGCCGGCAGCTCATGGAGTCGTTTGCGCAACGCACCCAGTGGTATCAACGTCTCGCCGATACCCAGACGCATCGCCTCGAACTCGTCCGGGCCCCGCACGTCGAGAAGGAACGGCGGTGTCGCCGACACGGCCCTCTCCTTGACCTCCATCGCCGAGATCCCCTTCAGGCGGCCCTTGAACTTGTTCTGCATGAGATGCGCGGTGCAGATGAGGTGGTCGATCGCCAGAGAGAAGGGGGGAGCGTAGGGGAGATCGGCATTCACCAGGTCGTCGACTGTAAGACCTCCCTGGATGGCCATGGCCCACTGCGCGATCTGCTTCGCCACGGCTCCCGGGCCCACGCATTGGGCGCCGAGGACGCGGCCCGTGGACCGTTCGGCCACGAGTTTCGTGACGAGGAGCTTACCCTCCATGAACCCCGGTTTGTCCGGGCTGGCGTTGATGACCGTGGCGATATCGTCGAACCCATTCTCGCGGGCGGTGCGCTCGGAGATGCCCGTGGTGCCCGCCGAGTAGTCGAATATCTTGCAGATGCCGGTGCTGATCGTGCCGGGGAAGGTGACGGTGTTCCCGAGGACCGCGTTCTCTCCGGCCACACGGCCTTCGAGGTTGGCCAGATCACCGTACGGTGCATGGACCTTCTTCCCGGTGATACGGTGCGTGACCTCGACGCAATCGCCCGCCGCGTAGATGTGAGGATCGGAAGTCTGCATGTACTCGTTGACCACGATGCCCCCGGTAGCCCCGATCTCCAAGCCGCTTTCGCGGGCGAGCTTGCTGTTGGGTTTCACGCCAACTGCCACCACCGCCAGTTCGCAGGGTAGTTCGGTGCCGTTTGTGAGCTTGACTCCGATGAGCCTGCCGTTCTCACCCAGGAACTCCGCCAATCCGTTCTCGGTGAAGACATTCACGGTCTTGGTGCGCAGATGGTTCTCGACAAGCTTGGCCAGCTCCCAGTCGAGGAACGTGAGCAGCTGCGGCAGCAGCTCGACCACCGAGAGTTCGATACCGGCGAGATGGAGGGCCTCGCACGTCTCGATGCCGATCAGACCTCCGCCGATCACCACGGCCTTCCCGATCTTCTTCTCGTCACGGACCGACCTCAGGAAGTCGGCATCGGCTATGGTCTGTAGCGTGGTGATCCCTTCGAGCTCACGTCCGGGGACCGACGGGATAGTGGGGATGGCCCCCGTCGCTATGACCAGAGAATCGTACGGCACTTCGTCGATCTCCTCGGTCCGCACATCCCGACAGAGGACCGTTCTTCTGGCACGATCTATCGACAGCGCTTCGGTCCCGGTCCGGGCCACGATGCTCTTGGCGTTGATGTAGTAGACCGGGTCGCGGACGACGCCTGTGGCACTGGATAGAAGCGCGTTGCGGTCGTCGAAGAACCCGCCCACGTAGTATGGATATCCGCAGGAGGCCATCGACAGTTCGGGGATCTTCTGGATGATCGTGACGTCGGCGTTCTCGTCGATGCGCCTGGCCTTGGCCGCGGCCTTGGGGCCGGCGGCGGAGCCGCCTATGACCACGATCCTCCTCTTGGCTGCCGCAGACATTCTCGACCTCCTCCGTGTCGCACGAATCCACGAGGACACAGCCGGTATTCCCAATTGCCCCAGACTGTACTACTATCTATATGCAAATACCAGTTAGAGACTCCGTGCACTTATGGAGGCACCGATGATCATAGAGGAGCTACGGACCGCCTTGCTTGCTTCGTATGCAGAGCAAAGCCTGGCCGACGTTCGTATCGGTCTGGGCTACACGGGCGTGATGCTCGAGAACGGCGACGTTGGCGTCGCCTACACCTTCCGGGAGAACGCTGCCGCGGGCTGCTCGGTGTTCATGGGGAAGCGGCCCCTGGCCGGCAGGACGACCACGGAGATCCTGGAGTACCTAGGTTCGAGCGAGGGGGTGGAGTCGACCGTGGGACTCGCCGTCGCCAACGCATTGGCCAACCAACTCGGGCCGGACCAGCACGAGG
Organism: uncultured Gaiellales bacterium; assembly: GCA_964592075.1. Classification (GTDB taxonomy): domain Bacteria; phylum Actinomycetota; class Thermoleophilia; order RBG-16-64-13; family RBG-16-64-13; genus RBG-16-64-13. Next base: position 987 of record CAZQDY010000026.1, on the reverse strand, counting down.
GGGACATACTGTCGGTGCTCTCGATCGGCTTCATGGACCGGGTCGGGATGGTGGGCTACTTCGGCCCCTTGGTGGCTCCCTTGGAGAAACGTGTTCGGGAGCTGGTCATCTTCGAGAAGAACGCCGCCCGCTCCGACCGGGTGCTGCCGGCCGAGGCGGCCTACGAGGAACTCCCGCGCTGCGACGTGGCCATCATCACCTCCACCGCGCTCATCCTGGGTGACATGGACCGGCTCCTGGAGGCCGCGGCGAAGTGCAGGGAGATAGCTCTCGTCGGCGCCTCCACCCCTCTGCTGCCGGAGGTCTTCGCGCCCCTGGGGGTCACGCTGCTCTCCGGCGTCATCGTCACCGACGGCGCGGGCATCCTGCAGATTGTGAGCGAAGGCGGCGGGATGGGCTTCTTCGATCAGCGGATCCGCAAAGTGAACGTCAGGCCTTGAGTGACTGACAGGCCGTGGGGCCTGGGGGTCGGGAGTGGTTCGGAGTAGCGGCGCCGCAGAAGGGGAGCGTTTCGAGAACCAGAAGAGGAGCGGGCCTGCGAAGGCCCGCTCCTCTTCTGGTTCGGAGCAGTAGGTGACGCTATGGGGTGAGCTTGCTCACTCCCTTGAGCGGGATGACGCCGTTGGGATCGAGCGCATCGAGGACCTTGTACCACCATAGGTGGTAGTTGGAGAGCTTGGGCCCGGTCCTCTCGTCGATGACGTCGAGAGGAGACATCGTGAGCGCGAAGTAGTTCTCATCGAGAGCCCTGCCGCCCTGCTCCTTCTCCCACGCGTCGACGCCTTTCCAGGCCTTGGGGTTCATGGGGCTGAAGGCGCAGAAGATCTCAGTCTTGCCGAGATGTCCGTGTTCCACGCCCCACCCGAAGAAGGCGCCGCCGTCATCCACGATGAGGCCCTGTTTGATGAGAGGCTTCTTGGCCTCGCCCGCTTCGATGGCCCACCGGACGGTCAGGTCGCGCTGGCCCATGACGGGGATGGACTTGAA
>CAZQDY010000025.1:0-37252 GCA_964592075.1 uncultured Gaiellales bacterium | reverse complement strand
GCCGGGCCTGGTCCTGGATGCGGGCCAGGTCTTGCTCGCTGGGCAGCCCCCTGACGTCGCCCATGTGTCCGGTCGTGCTGAGCACCTCGTTGCCGTGGAACTCGGCCAGGACGTACCACTCGTCGACCACGGCGAACCCCAGGTGTTCGAAGAACTGCCCCGCGTACTTGCCGGCCGGTACGGCCTCTCTGATGCCCGTGTGTGGTCCCGAGTAGGTGCAGAAGATGAGCGCATTCTTGCCCGGTAACTGGGGAGCGCACGGGAGGATCCGATCCTCCTTGCGGTAGGCGGCGAACTTCGTCTTCAGGTAGTCGTCCACCGGTTTGGGCGGGTGCCACTGGTAGGAGGGGAAGCCGAGACAGACCAGGTCGTAGGCGAAGAGATCCAGGTCTGCGGCGTCGGCAGCCACGGCGGCGTCGGCAGCCACGGCGGCGTCGACAGCCACGGCGGCGCCGGCCCTCGGGACGCCGGCCCTCGGGACGCCGGCCCTCGCGGCTGCGTCATTCTCAGCGGCGCCGGTATCGGCGTCCGCGCCGGCCCCGACCCGCCCGATCCGCGCCACGGTGACGTTCAGTCCCGCGGTCTCCAGCCCCGCCCGGATACTGCGGGCCACCTTCTCCGTGTTGCCGCTGTGCGACCAGTAGAGCACGAGGGCGGTCCGAACCACGGACCCGCCGGCCGCTGCTCCGCCCGGCGCCGCTCCTGCGGCCGCCGCTCCGCCGCCGGGCGGCACTCTGCCGGCCTCGCCCCGCGCCGCTGCGTCAGTAGCCGCCATCCCCTATCTCACGAACGTCGCGTACTCGTCCACGTCCAGGCGGGTGCGCGGGAAGTGGTTGAGGGGAGCGTCCCAGTCGGGATAGCCGAGGGTGATGGCGATCACGAAGAGCTTGTCGTCCGTGTCGGGGATCTGCCTGCGCAGGAGGTCGGGGTAGCGGACGTTGGAGCCGTTGATGCAGGTGCCCAGGCCGCGGGCATGCGCCGCGAGCGCGATGGACTGCGCGAACGCCCCGGCGTCGAAGCAGCCGTAGGGGAGGCCGATGTCGCGGGGGATGGCCAGCACCAAGAGGACGGGCGCTCCCCAAAGACCGGCGGCGGCCACCATGGGTGGCGCCGGCGGGGTCTGGGGCTCGATGCCGAGCCTGGCCTCCTCGGCGGCGACGAAGGAGGCCCTCGTCTTGAAGAGCTCGTCCTGGCGGGCCTGGAAGAGTGGCGGCAGCGGCACCCGCGGGCCCAGGTCGGAGGCTTCGGGCACCTGTGCTTCGGCATTGGCGCGCAGGTCGGTTTTGAAGCTCTCCAACGCGTCGCCGGTGAGGACGTAGACGTACGTGGTCTGGGTGTTGGTGGCCGAGGGCGCCCAGCGGGCCTCGGTGAGGATCTCGCGCACCAGGTCGTCGGGCACAGGCTCTGATGTGTACCCGCGGATGGACCTTCTATCGGCCAGGGCTCTGGCGACGGTGTTGCTCACTTCGGCTACCTCCTTGTCTGTGCGTCCGTCACGGTTATACCTGAACGGCCACCGTCGGGCAACCGCCGGCCACCGCCGGGCCATCGCCGACCCCCGCCGGGTCCGGGCCGCGCGACCCGGCGACCGTCTCCCGCGCTCCGGACGGACGAGAAACGTGCTTCAGCACTATAAAGTCTCCGTGGGTTTCTGGCGATATTAACGCTCGGAGCACTCTGATTGGGGGAGCGCTGCCCTGTCCGGCGGTCTCGCGCCGGAATTCCACGTGGGGGAGTGAGCTTTGCTGTGCGTGTGTGGAGGACCGCGGTCCTCACCGAATGGGTCAATGGATTTGTAGAAAGGGCAGCGCAGATGACTATCACTCGACGGATCAATCTCACGGTTCTCATCCTTCTCATTCTGATGATAGTGATGGGGGTCGTGGGGTTGGTCATGGCCCTCCAGGCCGGATCCTGGAACAAGGAATACGACGACGTGGTCACCCGCGCGGAGGCCGCCGCCACCCTGTCAGAGACGTCAGCCCACATGTTCATCTACGGCGCCGCGGCCGTCTCCGCGCCGGACAAGGTCACGCGCGCCGAGTTCGAGTCGTCCCGTTGGGCGGCGCGGGCCCAGGCGACGGAGGCCCTGAACTCCCTGACCGAGTTGGCGGGCACCGACACATCCGGGGGCGCCTCGACCGTGAGCGCCCTGCAATCATCCTTTGACGAGTGCGACCTCGCTCTGAGCGCGGCGCTGACCCTGTCCAACACCGATCCTCAGCAGGCGCTCATCGACGTCAGCTCGAAGGTCCAGCCTCTGGCCATCAGCCTGGGCGAGACGGCCAGCGCCTATCTCGCTGAGGTGCAGGCGTGGCAGCGGGCCGACGTGAAGGATCTCGCCGGCCAGGTGAGCATGGTCGTCATAATCATGGGAGTCCTGCTCGCCGTCGGCGTGGTGCTGGGCATCGGGCTCGCCGTGCGGACCAGTCGCAAGGTCCGCAGCCAGCTCGGGGAAGCCGTCAGCAGTCTCAGCACCTCGGCCGCCGAGCTCCTGGCCGTGGCCTCCCAGGTGGCCGCCAGCACCGCTCAGACGGCCACCGCCACCAACGAGACCACGGCCACCGTGGAGGAGGTCAAGCAGACGGCCCAGTTGGCCCACGAGAAGGCCTCCCAGGTGGCCGACAGCTCCCAGAACGTGGCCGACGCGGCCGGCGCCGAGAGGGCCACCGTGGAAGAGACCATGGCCGCCTTCGAACGCATTCAGAGCCAGATGGCCGTGGTCACCGAGACCATCAACCGCCTGAGCGACCAGACCCAGGCTGTGGGCGACATCATCAACACCGTGAACGACATCGCCGAGCAGTCCAACCTACTCTCCGTGAACGCCTCTATCGAGGCGGCCAAGGCCGGCGACCAGGGCAAGGGCTTCACGGTGGTGGCGCAGGAGGTGAAGAGCCTGGCCGAGCAGTCCAAGCAGGCCGTCTCCCAGGTGCGCTCCATCCTGGGCGAGATCCAGAAGGCCGGCAACGTGGCCGTGGAGGCCGCCGACCAGGGTCGCGAGGCCATCGAGGCGGGCAGGCATCAGATCGAGCAGGCCAGCGAGGGCACCATGGCCTTAGCCGAGACGGCCGGCGAGGCGGCCCAAGCCGCGATGCAGATCTCGGCGTCGAGCGGACAGCAGCTGGCCGGCATGGAGCAGATAAAGCAGGCCATCGAGAGTATCAACCAGGCTGGGACCCAAGCGGCGGCCGGCACGCGCCAGGTGGAGCAGGAGGTCTCGGGGGTGCGCGAAGTCGCCTTCAAGCTGAAACGCCTCGTGGACGCCAAGGCCACGGCGTTGTAGCGGGCTGATACGCATCCGGCCCCGGCTCCAGAGCGGGGGCCGGCCCCAGAGATTGGACACCCCACAGTGTCCAACCTCGCAGCCGCTGAACACTGTGGGGCACTAGGTCGCGGCGGTTCTCCAGAGGAACGGAGGCCGCCACGTTTCCTTGCGTGTATGGTCGCACCGCGTTCCTGAACAGGTCCTGAACGAAACGACTCACGGCCGTCCGGCATCGACGGCACCGTCACGCGTTCAGGTTACGTACAGGTTGGACGGGGTATGGTGTTACGGAGCCCTGAGAGTTCAGACGCAGCATCTGAGGTGCTTACAAAGGGGCCCGCTGAGGAAACGCGGAGGTAAATGGCCGCGAAGTACAGCGAAGCGGGAACGAAGTAGGGACTGATGAAGGATGAAAAGCGAGTACACTCAGGGCTCGCTCTTTGTCCCCTGCACTTCCGCCGTTCAAGAGAACCCCTCCGGCTGTCGATACGACCAAGACATGCAATCGACTCGGGGGGCGGGGCTGTGTGGGATCCGGACGAAGACCTGAGGCTCCTGGTGGCCGACGCCATCCAGCGGCTCAAGATCCTCAACATCGACATAAGGCTGCAGGGCACGGTCGATCCGGCCCTGGTGTGGATCGGGTACCGGGTCAAAGAGGTTGAAGAACTGCTGCAGCCCGTGGTCCACGAAGCGCATCCGCAGCGGGCCGTCAGCCGTCACTAGACCCGGCCGCGCCCGTCACGGCGGCGGCTTGCCGGCACTCCAGGTCGGGGTCGCTCCGGGTCGGGGGGTGCTCAGAAGTCGTCTTCCGCCGGCGTCTCTTGTTGATCCTCGTACCACGGCTTGTCGCCGGTCTCGCCCGACCTGCCAAAGTCCGAAAGGCCGACAAAGGGCGAGTGCGTAGGCAGGCTGCCGGAGGCGAGGACCCTGCCCTCACCGTTCAAGAGAGCGAAGCCGCAGACGACCCCGCCGCTCAGGAAGACCGGGATGCGCCACGGACGAAAGACGTTCCAGAAGCTCTTCTTCTTGTAGTAGGTGCCACCCGACTTGAACACCTTCAGGGCCACCACGTAGGAGTTCTTGTCCTGGCGCAGGGCTTCTCTCAGCCTCTGGGCCTTGACAAAGGTCGCGAGCGGCATGGTGGGGGTGACGCCTTTGGCGTCGGACGCTCCGAACAGTGCGTCGTACATCTGGATGGCGTCGCCGAGTTCTTCGGCAGCCTTCTTCTGGGCTTCCGCTTGTTGCTGCAGCTCCTTCTTCTTCTCCGGGTCGGATTCCTTGGCGACCTCTTTTGCGAGAGTCTCAGCCCGGCCCGCATGGAGCTTCTGGTAGCGGCGAGCGCTCGCCACCTGTCTCGTCATGTCCTTCAGCCTATCGACGAGGCTCTTCTCCGCGCCGCCGAGGATCTTCTCGGGGAAGAGTAGGGAGGGGATATGGACGGCCGCGGGCGGGTGGTTCGGATCGCGAAGCAGTGCGCCGGCGACCTCGAAGAGGAGGGCTTGGTCGTACCCGGATATCTCGACTCCGCCAATGCTGTAGTCGGTTCGGAGGAGGTCGAGCAGCTTCACCGCCGCCTCGATAGCCGGGGCGATGAACGCGGGAGCGACCCCCATCACTTCGACTCGCTCGGGCGCCAACAGCTCCTCCGACTGTGCTATCGCCGCTCTCAAGGTCTCTTCGAGCATGGACAGATGGCTGTCGAACACGATGGCCTCATCCAGCTTGGGCGTCTCATCGGCCTGGAAGATGTAGAGAGTCGCACCCTTGAGAGTCGCTCCACCGTCGCCCTTCAGGGAGCCGGCGATCTTCTTGGCGGCCTGGGTCACCGCGCGGGCGGTCAGGGCAGCGCTCTCGATGACGCCCATGCCCTCATTGAGTTCCACCTCGCCTGTGTAGGGGGACTCCGGTATCTCGCCGATGAGGCTCTTGGCGGTGGCGGTCGCCGCCTCGTTCCTTGCATCGTCCAGCCCCTTCTGGGCCGTGAGCTTGTCCAGTTCGGCCTTGAGACGGGCGGTCTCGTCGGCCAACTCCTTCAGCTTCGGGTCGATATCCTGTGCTTCATCCGCGCCCATGAGCGCTCCTTTCACGGTGAGCACATCCGGTCATGAGGCCGGAAGCGGAAGATGCCCGGTGCGATGGAACGCGAGCCTGGAGACGCATGAGTACCCCCGTCGCAGGCCGATTCAGTCCGGTTGCGGTCTTCTTTCCCTCATTAGATGATGTGGTGACTCTTGACCGAAGTCAAGCGTCGGGAGAACGCGCGGTCTCGGGCGCGCTTGGGGGAAGCCTGCGTGCCGGCTACGGTGCGTCAGCTCCGCGTCTCCTCCGGCAGAGACTCCGCCGCCGCCAGCCCCCTGTCGGTGAGGCGCAGCCAGATGTTGCTGAGTAGGGGATCCCAATCCACCAGCCCCTGCCGGGCCAGCTCGGCCGCACCCTCTCTGACCGTGCGCGCGTCGAGCCTAAGCTCGTGCTGGAGCTCGGGGCCGGACACCTCCGCCTCAGGATTCAGCCGGTGCGCAGCGGCCAGGTAGCTGAGGAGGAGGGAGGTCGGTTGTGGGATGGGGGTCATGGGAGCGCTACTCCTCGGTGTGTGGGAACCCCGGGAGGGTAGCACGGGAGGGCGGAAATGGTTGGGGTGGGGGCGTGTGCGTCAACAGGCGGGCTCGAATCGTGGGGTTCCGGCGGTGGTTGACGCGGCTTCACGCCGCGTGACGAGGTGGCGCAGGTCAAGTGAGGTGGGCGCGATATAGGCTCCAGCAACCCTGGAGGCTGGTGACGACTGGGTATTGACAGCGGGAGGCCAAACCACTAGGCTTACAAATGCGACATGGCCGTGTGCCATGCCGTCTGTCTATGTCGGGATCCGAATGGGGGGTCTCGACTAACAGAGGGGTTTCCAGAGGTGAATGGGACCTTCTGGGTTAACCCGATGCTAGACGCGTGGTGGAAGGTGCGCACGCGTCGCGGAGGTGAGTTGATGATCTCCGCATAGGCCGCCGCACGAGAGGAGAGAGAAGATGAACTTCAAGTGGTGGTAGGCTGACCGTCCGCTAACGCTTCGACCCAGCGGGGCCGATATCGGAGGTGGCGGCTGGCCATCTCCGGCGGGCTCGTGAGAGTGGGCACGTATGGGGCGAGCGGACATTGGACGAATAGGCGGTGCAGCGAGGCCTTGGTCGCGCCAAGCGCGGCTAGGCTTTGCTGTTCTGTATATCAGAGGCCTCTCCATTGGTGCGCTGCTCCTCTTTGGAGGGCTGGTTCATTTGCAGTTCCAAGTGCCTGGACTGCACCCGGCGGGGCCTTTCCCTTGGGCTAGCGCCACCCTTCTGCTGCTCCTAGCTTTGTTTGCCGAGCTCTATACGGTCCGGGTGGGCCCTGGCATGGAGATATCGGCTGGCTTCTTGGCTGCGTTTCTGGGCGTGGCCATCGTCGGGCCACTCGGCGCCTTTGTCATCGCAGTCGTCAGTCAGCTTCCAGGGCTTCGTCGACGTCCTCGCGAGCAGACTCTCTGCTATACGGCGACCAGCGGCATCGTGACAGGAGTGACCGCCGTACTCTACTGGGTGGTGTTGCGCCATCTTGGCGGGTTTCTCGAATCGTCCATTGCCGTGGTTGCTATTGTAGGTCTGGGTGCGAGCGTCACTTACCAGGTTCTCAACTACGCGGTGGGATTGCCCGTCATCTGGCTCCGCCGCGGCATCGGCCCCAAGCGCGCCTGGAAGGACGGGGTGAAGCCGTTCTTGGCCTTCGACCTCTTCTTCCTGGCCATCTGCCTTGGCCTCATCTCCATCTACCACCTCTACCTGTCCGGCGGGGAGACGTCCACCGTCTACTCCACCCTGCTCGTCATGCTGTGTCTCATGCCGGTGGTGGGCCTCATCTACTCCTTTCGGGCCTATGCCAACCAGCGGGAGCTGGCCCGTGGCAACGAGCGGCTGGCCCGGCGCAACGAGCGGCTGGCCCTGCAGGCCATCGCCAGCCAGATCACGGCCCTGGACCTCAAGGACAACTACACTGCCCGGCACTCGGCCTCGGTGGCCTTGTGGGCTCGGGACATCGCGGCCTCCCTGGGGCTGGGCGAGAAGGAGCGCAACCTGGTGCACCTGGCCAGCCTGCTGCACGACGTGGGCAAGATCGGGGTGCCCGACGAGCTGCTCAAGTCGCCCAACCGGCTCAATGCCGAGAACTGGAGCTTCATGGAGGGCCACTGTCTCAACGGGTATCGCATCCTGCGCAACATCTCCCAGTTCGAGGGACTGGCCACGGTGGTGCTGAGCCACCACGAGCACTACGACGGCAACGGCTATCCCCAAGGCCTGGCGGGTGAAGACATCCCGCTGTTCAGCCGCATCATCTGCGTGGCCGACAGCTACTCCGCCATGGTCAGCAAGCGCCCCTACGGCCCGCCGCTCTCCACCGAGGTGGCCATGGCCGAGCTGGAGTACAAGAAGGGCTCGCAGTTCGACCCCCTGGTGGCCGAGGCCTTCCTGGCCGTGCTCGGGGAGCACGACGAGGACTACCGGCGGGGTGTGGAAGTGGACTTCAACATGGAGGTCGATCGCATCAGGTACCTGCGCGATCTGCCCGAGGAGATGACCCAGGACGAGATGCTGGCCATCATGGAGGCGGCCGCGCCCGCGCCGGCCGCTCGGGGGGTCTCGCTCCAGGATGTCCGATCCGGCTCGCCGACAGGTGGCTGATAGGATAGAGGTCCTGGCCGTCGTTCTCCACGGAGGGGACCATGCGTAGCAGCGTACTCTGGCGGGTGTTGGGCTCGCAGGCCCTGTCCAGCCTGGGCACGTCGATGACGGCGGTGGCTCTGGCTTGGATGGTGCTCGACATCACCGGCTCTGTGCTGCACTTCGGGGCCATACTCGCCGTCACCAGCTTCCCCCTGGTGGTGACCAGCTGGTTCGGTGGGGCGGTGCTCGACCGCTTCAACGCCAAGTACGTCATGATCGCCTCGGACGCGGCGCGGGCGGTGCTCATCTGCCTCATGCCGCTGGTGGCGAACCGGGCGATCTGGTCCATCTACGTCATCGCGGGGCTCATCGGAGTCTTCTCGGCCGCCTTCAACCCGGGCCAGATCAAGCTGGTGGGCGAACTGGCCGGCCACGGGCAACTGGTGAAGGTGAACTCCTATCTGAGCATCTCGCGCGACGGGGCCGAGCTCGTGGGCTACATGGCCGGGGGTGTGCTTGTGGCCGCCGTGGGCTACGCGCCGGCCTTCTTCACCGATGGCGGCAGCTACATGCTCTCGGCCCTGCTCCTGCTGGGGCTGCCGGGGGGGACGGTCTCGGCGGACAAACCACCGCGTTTGGCCACGCTCATCGCCGAGTCGCCGGCGGTGTTCGGCCGGCTGTGGAAGACCCCGTCGCTCCGCACCAACCTGCTTATGGCCATGTTGCCCCTCATGTTCATCATGATGAACAGTCCCAACTCCGCAGGGCTGATCAAGGAGGTGTTCGGCCGGGGCCCGACCATGCTGGCCGTGATGGAGGTGGCCATGAGCTGCGGCCTCATCGTGGGCGGGCTCGCCATGAGCCGCATGACCCTGAGGGCCGACAAGAACAAGTACGTGTTCGGCTCGTTCGTGGCGGCCGGGGCCTGCATGGTGGGAATAGCGTTCAGCGACCATCTGTGGCTCTCGATCCTTCTCCTGGGCATCGGCGGGGTGGTGAACGTGGGGATGTTCGTGCCGGCCATCACCATGTTCCAGGAGGCGGCGGAGAAGGAGGGCAAGGGACGGCTCATCTCGTTGCGGGCCGGTTTCGGCCAGGCGGGCGCCGCCGCGGGCTTCCTGATCGGGGGTGTGCTGGGAGAGTATCTGGGCATCAAGAACCTGTTCCTCTTCGCGGGCGTGGCGGCAGCGGTGTTCGCCGCTCTCATCTACTTGCCGTATGCTTATAACAGGAACCGCAGGGTGCACGCGGCCTGGTCGGCGGCCATGGCCGGCGGCGCCACCCGGGTCTCGGCCCGCGAGGCGGCCTATGAGGCGGCGCTGGGCGGGGCCGACCGTGGCTGGGCCACGGCTCTGGAGGGGTCCCGGGAGTTCATCGAAGTGGAGATGGAGCACGAGGTGAGGAAGGGCAAGTCAGAGCACACCTGGGACAGCCACGTGCGTAGCACGGTGATGAGTGGAGAGGCATGGAGCAGGCTGAGGATCAGGTGAAGAAGGCGGCGGACACGACCGCGGCCGCCGGCGTGGCGCGCGCGGCGCGGCCGCCGCGGGCGGGGCTCGACCCCGCTGAGCTGGGGCCGCGCATGGGCGGCATCGCCCTCAAGAACGGTCTGATACTGGTGACCGAACGTCACTGGGCGGCGGCCATCCGCGAGAGCGACGGGAGCATCAGCGTGGCCTCGGGCAACAAGTCGCAACTGCCCGGGAGCGGCAAGTGGGACCGGCCCCGCGCCGCGGAGCGCGCCGAGGGCGGCCCGGGCGCCGGCGCGGCTCGGAGGAACGCCGCGGCGGAGGCAGGTGTGCCGCTGATTCGCGGCCTCGGACGTTTCGGAGAGACCCTGGTGGTGCTGGCCCGGGTGAAGTCGCACCTACCCAATGCGCAGCTGCCTCTGGAGAGCGGACGGGTGGTGGCCGCCCTGGCTGCCTCCATGGTGGGCACGTCGGCGGTCAAGGCCATCGCGCCCAAGTCGGCGCTGGTGGAGGAGGTGGGCACGGCTCTGGCCTCCTTCATCCCGGCGGTGTTGGCTCTCAAGAATTCGGCCATCTCGGGATACCACGGCGCGGAGCACAAGGTCATCGGCGGCCGCGAGGCCGCCCTGCGCGCCGCGCGGCGCGCACCCCAAGGCGCCGCCGGCCGGGCCGGCGGCGGGCCCAACGAACCGGGCGCACCCCAGGGCGCCGCCTCGAAGGCCGTCGGCACTGGGGCGTCGCTGGGCTCCGCGGCTCCGCACGGGCCCGCGGCGCCGCGCGTCGCGTCCGTGTCCGCCTCCGATCTCACTCCCGACTCCGCCTCGATAGTCACCGGCGACTCCGCCGCGGCCGCAAAGGAGCACGACCGCTGCGGCTCCAACCTGGTCGGACCGTACCTTCTCGCCACCATCGCCACCAACTGGCTGGCTCGGGGTCGCTCGGGGCAGAAGACGCCGGTTGCCGCCGCGGCCGCCGGCGCGGCCAGCCTCGGCCTGGCTCTGGAGGCTCTCCGTTGGGCCAACCAGCACGGCGACACCGTGCTTGCCCGCCTGGTGCTGTCACCCGGGCGGATGATCCAGAAGCGTCTGACCACCACGGAGCCCACTCCCGAACAGCTGGAGGTGGGGGAGAGGGCGCTGGAGGAGCTCATGCGCCTCGAGAACGCCTCGGCGTGAGCGCCGGTCATCCCAGCCTCACGGATGACTCCGGATTCACCCGCGACGGGCTCCCCTACAATCGCTTGGGCGACGGGCCGAGGACGGCCGTCGCCTTTCCGGGGCTGAACTTCGAGAACAGGCCGCTGAGGGGCAGAGAGGTCCGTTTCACGCTGGCCTCCTACAGACCCCTCCTGCCTGAATACACCCTCTACGTGCTCGGCCGGAGAAAAGGGCTTCGGGAGGGGTACACACTGGCCGACATGGCCGACGACTATGCCTGGGCCATCGCCGAAGAGTTCGCGGGATCTGTGGACGTGCTCGGGACTTCCACCGGCGGCTCCCTCGCGCTCCAGTTCGGGGCCGACCACGGCGACCTGGTGCGGAAGCTGGTGGTCCATTCCGCCGCCTACAAGCTGGGCCCCGCCGGGAAGGAGGTGCAGCTCCGCGTCCGCGATCTGGCGCGCGACGGCAGGTGGCGCGAGGCCAACGCCGCGTTGGTGGAGTTCGTTCTCAAGCCCAGCTGGCATCGCGGGCTTGCCGTCAGAGTGGCTTCGGCCCTCATGGCCGCGAACGCTCCCGACGACCCGTCGGACCTCATCGTCACCATCGAGGCGGAGGACGCCTTCGACCTTCACGACCGGCTGGCCGAGATCACGGCTCCCACGCTCGTCATCGCGGGAGCCCGCGACCCCTTCTACACCGAGGAGCTGTTCCGCGAGACCGCCCAGGGGATCCCCGGCGCCAGAGAGGTGATCTATCCGGACATGGGCCATCCGGCGGGCGGGGCGGAGTTCGCGCGCGAACTCCGCTCGTTCCTGCTGAGCGACCCTGGATGATCGAGGCGGGGATGCGTGAATCCACCGGCGCATTTGTGCGTGGGCCACTGCTTCGTAGATGGCTTGCCGGTCCGTGTGTGGCCACGATGCTCATTGTCGCTCTAGTGGCGGGCGGGTGTGGGGTGCCGGATGATCCCGGCGATACACGGGTGTCGAACGACGCGCCCACCACCTCCGCTCCCGCGGATGGAAGCACCCGCACGACCTCCATAGAGCCGCAGACGACGCTCTCGCCGTCTTCCTCTGGCACAGAGCCTGCCGAGACACCCGAGAGGCAGGAACTCTTGTGGGGCGAGACGGCTGCTGTGGATGGTGGATCGGTGACGGCGGACGAGCCGAAGATCACGACCATCGCGCCGCCCGGACATGCGGGCTCCGTCGTCGTCTATAGCATGGTGACCATAGTCAACACCGGCGGCGCCGCCATCTCCTACTCCGTCACCGACTTCAACATGGAAGGAAACAGCAGCGGGAGCAGCGGCGTGACGACAGGGCCGTCAGAGCTCGACCTGCCCGAACTGGGGAGCGGGACACTGTCTCCCGGAGAAAGGGCTCAGGGGATCGTGCGTTTCGCTCTCAAGAAGGATGACTCAATCGTCCGGATCTGGCTGCTGGTTCCCTGGTCCGAGCAGGTGCGGGTCGACTGGCGCTGACCGCCTCCTGCCGGTAATCGGGGCGTCCGCCCGGCATCACCCTACTTTGGGACGGCCTCGGCGGTCTCCAGCCGGCGGTTCGCAGATACCGGCCAGGATGTCGTCGCCCCGGGTGAGCCACACCGACAGATGCCCTTCGTTCGGCAGGGTGTGCAGCGTGCAGTGAGCAAGCCTCCCGGCAAGCAGACGCGCCACCGCCGGCGGCGACGTGGTGTCGCACCCGCCGTGCCAGATCGTGACCGGGGTATGGACGCTCTCCAGCGGGAATCCCCAGTCTTTGAAGACCAGGCGCAGATCCGCGATGGCTCCCGCGGCGCCCTGGTGAAGGGCCGCCCCTACACAGTCCGGCAGGTACCTCTCGATGTCGGATGCCGCCACGGACTCCTGCTCGCAGGTCGGTAGGCGGCGGAGGAACGACCGGCAGGCTGCCTGCGGATCGCGTTCCAGCCCCGTCTCTATACGCCCGAACAACGAGGCCAGGATACGGTCGGGCATGGAGGCGTTGACGCGCATGCTCAGCTTGGCCTTGATCGGCAGCCACCCGCCACTCCGAACGAGCGGCCACGAAGCCATTGGGGAGACGAGGCTCACGCTTCGCACCCGCCCAGGCATGACACTCGCGCACGCGAGCGCGTAGCCGGCTCCACCTGAATGCGAGACGATGTCGAAGGTCGCGAGATCCAGGCTGTCGGCCAACTCGGCCATGTCACCGATCCAGTTCGCAACCGAGCGTCTCGGCTGCGGCGATGACCGGCCGAGCCCCGGGCGGTCCGGCGCAACGAGTCGGACGCCGTGCCGCTCTGCAGCCTCGGCCGCCGGCGCAGCGAACCGGCCCGTGGCGCCCACGCCGCCGCCGTGCATGAAGAGGACGGGGCGCCCCGAGGAAGCTCCGAACTCATGCACGGAGAGAACCCGCCCATCGCTCAGCGACAGTGTCGACGTGGCGAAGCCGCCGGCCGCCGTGTTCGACGCGGGCTTGGTGGCCGCGGCGGTAGTGGCTGCGGTGGCAGTATCTGGGGCGGCCATCATGCCCGTTCCTCCGTTTCAAGGATGAAGACCTCTTCCACGCTCTTGCCGAACACGCGGGCGATGCGCATGGCCAGGACCAGCGAGGGCACGTAACGCCGGGCCTCCAGCGCGATGATGGTCTGGCGGGTCACTCCGACCCGCTGGGCGAGCTCCTCCTGCGTCATCTCGCCGCAGTCGAAACGGTGCCTGCGTATGAGGTTGGTCAGCCGTGGTGTGTCCTTGGCGTCCGTGTCACGCCGCCTTCCGGTAGAGCACGAGCACGGTCACCGACCAGACCACGTACATGGCTATCCAGCTTACGAAGGCCAGCAGGGCGACGTGCAGCGCGGGCACCAGCAGGTCCGAGCGGTTGAGGAAGATCAGCACCACGGCGCCGACCATGACCACGGCGCCGAATCCGTGCATAGCCGCGATGCCTGTCTTGTAGCGGATGGAGATATCGCGCTCGTCGAGCGCCTTCGTCCGTAGGCCGACGATAGCCCGGCCGGCCCAGACCACGATGATGAACCCCACCAGCGCCAGGAGGACGGCCTCCCACTCGAAGGAGTCTATGAGCGGGATCAGCACACCCACGAGCGCACTGAACAAGACGGCCCCGCAGAGATTGACCACGGCCTCTTTCTGTTGGGGAAGCATGTAGGGCTTTCCTTTCCATGGAGGTCTAGTTTACCGGACAGAATGTAAAGAACATCTTACGATTTGTCAAGTAGACGTTTCAACGCCTGCTTGTCGCGGCGGCCGACAGGCACCGTCGCCGAAGAGGTTCGTTCTGGGCTCCGGACGGTGGGGGCGAGGTGGTGCAGATGATTCGCGGGCTCCTGCGGAGGGCCCAGCCGGCTCGTAGCGGGAGCCCGGTCCGACTCCCAATCAGGCCAGATGTGGGGCAACGGCCTCGGCCAGCTTCCTGGCCGCGTCGACCGGCAGGGACGGGTAGTGCGTCTCTCGCCCGATCTCAGCCGCCATCAGCGCACCCAGTCCCTCGGCGGAGGCCTCATCCAGCATCAGCTTCACTCCCGCGCCCAAACGTTCCTGTCGCCACGCGACGTGGATGGTCTGCTCGGAGTGACCGGCGAGCGGGATATAGATGAAGGGCCGGCCGAGCACCATGAGCTCCAGCAGGCTGGTGCCCCCGCCTTGGACGACGGCGAGATCGCAGGCGGCGAAATGCTCGTGAAGCTTCGGAACGAAGCCCTTGACCTCCACCCTCCCGGGGAGGCCGGCGTCCGACAAGGACAGGCGCGGTCCGCAGACCACGACCATGCGCAGATCGGGAATCCGTTCGTGGGCATGCGGGAACGCCTCCAGGCACAAGCGGAGCACCTCTCTGCCCACGGCCGTGCCGCCGGTCGAGGCCAGCACCAGCGGCTCCGGTCCGTAGCCCAGCCGCGCCCGCACCGCCTCCCTGTCGCGGCACTCGGCCGGATCGAAGGTGAGCACGTGCCCGGCGATGAGCGCGTGGCGTTCGGCCCAGGTCCGGCGGTCGGGCCGGAAGGGACCGAAGCTGAAGGGGGGTATGTCCTCCAGTTCGCCGAGGAAGACCGGCTGGTACCGGCCTCGCGGTTCGGTGGACCATATGCGGTTGAACTTGGTGGCCACCACATGCTCGACGGGGTTGCGCGTCATGGCGTCCAGGCCCAGGAAGTCGAAGAGAATGAAGCAGGGGCAGGGAGGCGGAGAAGACCGGTCGAGCAGGGCCATGCCCAGATCGTACGTCTCGTCGCCGATCGCCGCGTCGTACCGCCCGCTCTCCAGCAGCTCGAGGCCGAGGCGGCCGTTCTTACCCCATCCCTTGCGCAGGCCGAACGCCCACTTGACCAGGTTCAACCCTTCAGCTCCGCCCGCTACCCGTTCCGCGTGCCCCGTGGGGTCGCCCCACTGCTCGGACATCGCGAGCACGGCCTCCCCTCTCTCCTCCAGGTACTCCCGGGCCGGGGGGGTGGCGATCCAGTCGATCTCCACATCGGGGCGGCGCCTGCGTATCTCGCCCGCTATGGCGACGTCGCGGGTGACGTGCCCCAGCCCCATCGAACCACTGATGTAAAGAAGGCGCGACATCCTGCTGACCCCCAGCGCCTTTCTGTGTCGCCGGCGAACGCTTCCCTCAATCGTCTACGCGGCCAGCTTCTTGGCGAGGTGCTTCGCCAGAGCCCCGATGGTCAACATGGGAGGGAGCCCCGGCGCCTCGGGCAGCACACTCGCATCGCATACGAAGAGGCCGGAGACCTTCGTCTCCAGGCCCCCGTCGACCACCTCCCCGATGGCCGCCGTGCCTCCCGGATGAGCTCCCTGTACCTTGGAGACAACGATTGATTTGGGATTGGCGCCGGCCTTGACCATGATCTCCCTACAGCGCGCGGAGCCTCGTCCCAGCTTATCCTGGTCCGACGCCGTGACAGGCTTCGAGACGGTGCCATCCGCGTACACCCTGCCTGCCCGCTCGTCCTTGATCTTGGCCATCATGCCGATCAGCTTCTTGTCCGACATCAGCAGGCCCTGCTTTCCCACCTCGATGAGGAACACCGGTTTGCAGTGCTCCACGAACGGAGAGACGATGAAGCCCTCGTCCGCATGCGACTCGAGGCCCACCGAGGTCATGGCAGGCTCGCGCAGCTGATTGAGGCCACCGGTCGAGCCATAGATGTTGACGAACAGGTCGACGAAGAGACGCTCCCCGGCGTCGAGGCCGGACTTCTGGAGGATCACCGGGGTCCCGAGCCCTCCGGCGGCCAGTATCACCGCGTCGGCCGTCACCCTGAACGCCTGCTTCTCCATGCTGCCTTCTACACCGGCCGCCCTGCCGTTCTCCACCATCACCCGGTCCACCGTGGCGCCGTACCACGTCTCACCGCCTTGCCGCTCGAGGAGATCGAGTTGGGACACGGCCGTCCACTTGGCGCCCTGAGCGCAGCCGTGCACGCAGTTGCCGCACTTGCGGCACCCGTCGGGAGAGATGAACTTGGGCATGAGCTGCATCTCGTAGCCGAGGTCCGCCGCTGCCGCCATCAAGGCAAGCGAGCCTTCGGAGAGAAGCCGCTCATCGATCGGGGCGACACCGAGTTCCGTCTCGGTCTCCTGCAGCTCATCTGCCAGCGGGATACCCAGGGAGGCGAGCTCAGCCTCCAGGGAGCGGACGCCGTTGCCGCAGGAGACCACGGTTGATCCACCGGCCATGAAGGTGCGCCAGAGAATGGTGCCTTCTTTGGATCTGTGGGGGGTCTGGGTGACAGGGTTCGCGTCGTAGTATCGGAGGTCGTCCCTGAAGGTACCGACCTTCTCCTCGCGGCGGCCTTTCTCCAGGACTAAGACTCGCTTGCCGCGCTTGGACAGCTCCCGGGCGACGGTCGCCCCGCCCATGCCCGAACCAACCACGATGAAGTCGTACTGACGCGCGCCCATCCCAGTGCTTCTCCGGCCGAATGCCACCGTTCAACATCCACGCGTCCACCGGTAATGTCCAGCATAACCCCACAAGTGGCGGGTGTAAAGGAGGGCTCTACACCACCGCTTCCACCATCGCCTTCACGTTCTCGTAGCGGGCGTCCACCGGCACGTCGCAGCCTGAACTGAGGATGAAGCCGCCGGGGCCCACCTCATTGATGAGCCGCTTGCAGTAGGCGGTCACCTCGTCCGGGGTGCCCAGGGAGAAGAGGGCGGGAGGCACGTCCCCCATGATGCACATATGGTCGCCCAGGACCTCCTTGGCCTTGAAGATGTCGGTCTTGCTGTCCAGAGCGAGGACGCACTTGCCCTTGGGCAGCTCGCGCAGACGCTCCAGATCCCGGGTCCAGTTGGCGTCGAAGTGCAGGATGGGGATGGCATTCTCCTCCAGGGCCGCGTCCACCATCTTCAGGTAGTAGGGGAACACGAAGCGGTTCCATAGGCGCGGAGCGATGAACTCGCTGGCCGAACGCCAGCCTCCGATCCACAGACCCGTGAAGTCGAAGGTACGGATGAGCCCCCGCATCTGTTCGATGATGAAGGGCAGGGCCTCGTCCATGGCCGCCTGGACCTTGTCGCCGTGCCGGAACAGGTCGAGGATGAACTCCTTCATGGACCTTCCCCCGCAGAAGTACTCATAGGGGATGGTGCACACGGCGGGGGACAGCGGCACGACCCCGATGTCACGGCAGGCCTGGAGCGCGCGGGGGATGGTTTTCGTGAAGGCCTGGAAGTCCTCCAGCACGCCGGGCAGGCGCTCGTGCATGTAGCGCTCCCACCACGGTCCGAACCCTTCGCGGAGGATCGCGTCGTAGTCGTCCACGGTCATGAGCTCAGCCTCGTCAACCTGCCACATCTCGTCCGCGGGCAACTCCCGGCCGGGGGCCTTCACGCGCGACAGCCACATGACCGGCAGAGTGCTCACGTCGTAGGCGGGGCTCTGGATGGCCTCGATCTCGCCGAGGCTCGAGTACGCTTCGATGATGATCTCGTAGGCACGGTCAGGAGTGGTGGCCACCTGGGTCATCTCCTCGCCCAAGGCCCGGGCCGGCCAGGCCGGGCCGTTCAGGGCCAACGGTACCCGGTCGGGGGTCTTGAGGGCAATGGCGTCGCGCAGCCGTTTCTCGTGAAGCTCATACAGCTGCGGTCTGTTCTCGGCGGCCATGTCAGTCCACCCCCAGTATCCGCTTGGCGACGGCCACGCCGTCTTGGGCGGTTTTGCAGTAGTGATCGGCCCCCACGAACTCCCGGGTGGCCTCGTCCACCGGCCCACCTCCGATGAGGATCTTCACCTGGTCTCTCAGCCCGGCCGCCTCGATGGTGGCGATGGCTTCCTTCATGTCCTCGAAGACGGTGGTGAGAAGGCAGCTCATGCCCACCATCTGGGGACTGTGCTCCTTGATGGCGTCCACGAAGGCCTGGTGCTCCACGTTCACACCCAGGTCGACCACCTTGACGCCGTTGCTGCTCATGACGGTGGCCACGATGTCTTTGCCGAAGTCGTGGATGTCGTTCTTGACGGTGCCGAGCACCAGGGTGCCGTAAGCGGCCTGGGTGCCCGACTTCAGTTCTTCCTGCAGGGGGGCGCCGGCCTTCTTGAAGATGTCGGCGGCGTAGATGAGTTCGGAGAGGTAGTACTCTCCGCTCTCGAAGCGTTCCCCCACCACGTTCATGCCGGCCTGCAGCTCTTCGAGGATGCCGAGGGCGGCCTCCCCGGCGGAGAGCTTCTCCTCCACCAGGGTGACGGCCGTCTGTTCGTCTAGATCGCCCACGGCTTGGGCGAGTGGTGAAGGGGTCATGGGCTCATCCGCCTTTCCTGGAGTCGTTGTGCAACGTCACTGGTAGAACGGGGGCCGGGCACCCGTTCTCGGGTGACCCGGCCCCCCACTGCCGCCTGCCAAGACGTGCTTGCGTCTTGGCGGTCTCAGAACCTAGACCAGAGGCTTCACCGAGTCTTGCACCGCGATGGACGGGGCGGCGGCATTGCTACAGACGAACAGGTCGTACATGTACTTCCCGCCCTCCGACAGTCGCCACTGCCCGCCGTACAGCTCGCATCCCACCACGTTGGGGACCACGTGCTTGGTACGGTCGGCGAGCGGCGCGGTGAAATCGATGGGGCCCGCGATGGTCATGGGCATGTTGGTCTCGGCTACCCGCTTCATGATCTCTTCTTTGTCGTCCACGTTGGTGGTCCGCTTCAAGACGTCGACCACCCACTCGAAGACCACGTAGTGCAGGATGGGCTGCTGCCACTGCATGTTGTTGCGCTTCTCGAAGTCGTCGCACATCTCCTGAGCGGTCTCACCGGTGAGGGAGGACGCGAAGGGGAAGGTCGGGTGGAACCACATGGGACCCAGCAGGCCGTTGCCCAGTTGGCCCAAGGCCTCCATGGCCGCGGGGAACAGGGTGGGCTTGATGAACTCGGCCAGCTTGGGGTTGAAGCCCTGCTGTTTGGCCTGGGTCCAGAAGTTGGTCGCGTCCGGGGGCACGATCACCCCGGTCACCAGCTCGCAGCCCTCCTTCTTGAAGGTGCTGATCTGCTGGGTGAAGTCCTCACTCGGCTCGTTGTAGGAGCCGCCGTCCACCATGGTGTAGCCACGCTCGGCGATCTTCTCGGGGTAATACGCCCGATACGCGTTGCCGTCGACGTTGTTGGGCCAGAGGACGCCCACTTTCTTGTTGGTCGGCACCTGGTCCCAGAGCGAGAAGCTGTTGTCGGATATCTCCCACATGCCCCAGAAGATGTGGTACGTCCACTTGAAGGGATTGGCCGGGTCGCCGTTCCGCCCGAAGAAGTAGGACTCCATGGGCGAGTCCACGGTGAGGCAGGGAGCCTGCAGCGCTTCGCACTGGTCGGCCACCGGGTTGACCGTGTCCGGGGACGCTGCCGCCAGGATGAAGTCACACTTGTCCTGGGTGATGAAGTCGCCGGCCACCTGAGCCGCACGGTTGGAGTCGGACTGGCTGTCTTTGATCATGATGTTGACCGGGTGGTTCTTGCCGTCGCCGCACACCAGACCGTCGGCGACGAACTCGCGCCAGCGCTCGGCGCAGTACTGCCCGGCTACGCCGAAATCGGCGAGGGGCCCGGTGAGGGAATCGACGAAGCCCACCTTGATCTCGCGCCCGGCCTCAGCCCCGGCGCTGACCGTCGTGGTGGCGCCCGCCGCTGTCGTGGTGGCGCCGCCGGTGGTCTCGGTGCCTCCCGCGCTCGTGGTCGTTGTGTCATCATCGTCGCCGCAGGCGGCCAGCAGGCCGCCCAGACCTCCGCTGAGGCCGACCGCGGCCCCGGCCGCGCCGGCTACCCTGAGAAAGTCGCGGCGACTGATGCTTCTCTCCTCGATCGACATCTGTCCTCCCTGTCCTGGCGTGATCCGCCATTGGTTGTTCACACAGGAGCTACCAACAACTATGATGGCTCTAAACATCGATGCTAGCGCACTATAGAGTGCCTGGCAAGGTGTACTCTATAGTGCATCGAAGAAGATGCATGTCAAGGTTCCAGGAACAGGCACGGGTCGATGACGGAAGAACCGCAGGCACAGGCCGCATCCGAGCGCCGGCCCCCGGAGGCCGGAGGACCGGCCCACGCGCGCATCGCCGCGCTCATCCGCCGGAGGGTAGCCGACGGGGTCTACGCACCCGGGAGCAAACTACCCCCCGAGAAGCAGTTCTGCACCGAGTTCGGCGTCAGCGCGATGACGTTGCGCAAGGCGCTCGCCACCCTGGCCCATCAAGGACTCGTCCATGCCGAGAAGGGCCGCGGCACCTACATCCGTTCCATGGCTCTCACGGATACGGTCTTCAGGCTCAGGCAGCTGGGGAACGATTGGCTGAACGACGCTGTGGAAATCAGGCTTCTCGCCGCCTCCACGGCCAAGGCCGGCCCGGAGGTCGCGAAGATGCTCGCCGTGGCGCCGGGCGACAGGGTCGTCTATCTGAGGCGTCTGATCCTCAAGGACGAGGTCCCCGGGATGTACCATGTGGAGTACCTCGTGTCGGATGTGAGGCAGCCGATCGTGGAGTCTCAGCTTCAGCTCACCTCCCTGCAGGGAGTGCTGGATCCCGCGAGGGGACGCGGGTTCCCGTACGGACACGTGAAGTTGCGGGCCGCGTGCCTGGACGACGAGGCCGCGCGGGTGCTCCAGGCGGCTCCAGGGTCGCCGGCGCTCTGTCTCGAGCACGTTTTCGAGAACAGCGACCGCCGGCCTATGAGTTGGGGCTGGTTCTTGATGAGAGGGGACCTGTTCCAACTCACCGGGCGACTGGGCCCCGACTAGAGGGGTTGGATTGACGAAACTCGGTTCACTCGCGAACGCTCTGGTGGAACTCGACGAGGAGGGTGCGCTCGACCTCGCACGGAAGATCGTCGCGGCCGGGGACGTGCCCGCCTTGTCGGTGCTGAACGCGTGCCAGCAGGCGATGCGGGTGGTCGGCGAACGGTACGAGCGCCAGGAGTACTACCTCGAGGGCCTGATCGTGGCCGGGGAGATCTTCAGCCAGGTCGTCAAGCTGGTACAGCCCGAGGGGGTGCAGGTATCCCCCGAAGAGACCGTCGGGACTGTGGTGCTCGCGACGGTCCGCGGCGACATCCACGATATAGGCAAGAATCTGTTCGCCTCCACTCTGCGCGGTTTCGGCTTCAGGGTGGTCGACATGGGTGTGGACGTCCCGCCTGCGAGGATCCTGGACGAGGTCGCGCGCGAGCGGCCGGAGGTGGTCTGCCTTTCCGGCCTCGTGACGGTCGCGTTCCAGAGCATGAAGACCACTGCCGAACTGATCAGGCAACACGGCCCGGACCTGGGCTACGTCCCTCCTGTAGTCCTCGGGGGAGGCACGGTCGACGACAAGGTCTGCCGGTACGTGAAGGGCGACTCGTGGAGCAGCGACGCCGCGGAGGGCGTGCGGATATGCCGCCGGTTCGTGGAGAAAGCGCGGGCAGGCGCGGCGCGGCCTACTTGATCGGAGCCGTGAAGGTCCCCGAGATCTCCGACCACTTGTCCTTGACGAAGAACGTGCCGGATATCTGGGTGTCGCTGAGAGCCGTGACCTGGACGTCGTTCTCCATAGAGCTGGTGTCGAAGGTGACCGCGGTTCCGCCGGGCAGCAGTATCTTGGCCCAACCGGTGAGTTCGGCCTCGCCTTGCGGAATGGCGAGATCGTACGTGCCGGTAACCAGCGGGGGCTCGTTCGTGTCGAGCAGGGTACGGGTCAAGCCGAGCTCGATGCGGCCCTGGCCGGCGGCGGGATAGGGGAGGTCCCAGTACTCACCGATGGTGGCCGCGGTGACCTCGTAGGTGGCCAGGCTCACCCAGATGGTGGCCACCCCGTATGAGGCGTTGCGGAACGCCTCGGCCGATTTGATCTGACTCCAGTCCGGCGCGGCATCGGCCGGGTAGGCGCCGTTGGTCGACGAAACCGAGACCGTGGCCTCGATCTCCCCGGTCGGCCCGCCCGCGGGGACCGTGACCGTGCTCGTGGAGCTGATGACCCTCTGGTCGTCGCCGCATCCGCCCGCGATTCCAATCACCAGGCCGATAGCCAGCAACGCGGCGGCAGCCGTCATGAGCTTGGCGGGCCGCCTGCATCCGCCTTCGAGCACCGTCGCCTCCTACGTCGTCGTCTTCGCGCCAGGCCACGAGCCCTCGTGGACCGCGCGCCACTATACAGGGAACCGGGAAGCGAAGGCAATCGTCGTGACCAGGTATGGCCGGGCGCGGCTCCGCAGCTCTGGCGGCGGATGCCCTAGAATATCGTGACGTTGGTGCGCGAACGATGGGGGGAACCATGAACGTTCGCAGGTTGATGATCGTGTCTGTCGCCCCCGCGCTTCTTTGTGGCTGCCTGTGTGGCGCGGCAGGGTGTGGCGGGTCGGACACCGGCGCGGCCGCCCTCACCACGGAGGCCGCCGTCACCGGCGAGACCGCGTTGGCGACCGAGGCCGCTGCTGCGGCTGAGGCCACCCCTACCGCCGGCGCGGCCGCAACCGATGGAAGCTCGCAGCTCCACCCCGTCGTGGTCGGCGGCGAGCTGGGGTTCATCGACAGGCGTGGGGAGACTGTCATCGAGCCCCAGTTCGGCGACTGGCCAAACTCAGTGTTCTCGGAGGGCCTCGCTCCCGTCCGCGCTACGACGGGAGACAAGTTCGGCTACATCGACGCGACCGGAGCCTGGGTGATCGAGCCGCGCTTCGACATCGCCGTTCCTTTCGCGGAGGGGATGGCGGCGGTGACGGTCTGGGAAGGCGACTTTCCCAAGTGGGGCTTCATCGACAAGACCGGGGCCCTTGCCGTCCCGGCGCGGTATGACCTGCATCCCGGTCCGTTCTCGGATGGGCTCTGCTGCGTGGGTGTCGACGAGCGCCACAAGGGCGGCACATTGCGGAGCGAGTATATCGACAAGACGGGCGCCGTGGTGCTCGGGCCGTTCGAGCAGTCCACGAGCTTCTCGGAAGGTCTGGCGGCGGTGGGGGAGATGCGGAACGGCGTCGTGAAATGGGGCTTCATGGACACGTCCGGCGCCATGGTCATCGAGCCGCAGTTCAACTTCATCCGCGATTTTTCCGAGGGGCTGGCGGCGGTGGGGTTCCCGCAAGAGGACGACTCCGCCCTATGGGGCTTCATCGACAAGACCGGCGCCCTGGTCATCGAACCGCGGTTCGCCGGGGTCGACCCCTTCTCGGAGGGGTTGGCGCCGGTGGTGGTCTGGGAAGGAGACGTCCCCAAGTGGGGCTACATCGACGTCAGCGGCGAGATGGTCATCCGGCCGCAGTTCGAATGGGCCGCGGAGTTCTCCGAGGGGCTGGCTGCGGTGGGCACCAACTCCGGCCTCTTCGGTTTCATCGACAAGACCGGCGCCTTTGTCATCCCCATGGAGCGTGAGGCCCGTGCCATCTATCCGTTCTCCGGTGGTCTCGTCCGTTTCGACGTCGAGGCAGCCGATGGCATCATCTCGCCGGCCTACCTGGACAATGCCGGCAACGTGATCTGGCCGGTGGAGTAGCGATGCTGCTGCGCGGAGCACCCGGGAGACTGCTCACGGCTCTGGGGTCTGCCCTCCTGCTGACTGGCATCCTCGTGGGCGGCTGCTCTTCCAGCGACCCGACGGAGGCCGGGTCTACTGCGGCTCCCTCGACCCAGACCGGCGCCGATACCACCAGCTCCGGCGAGGCCGCCGACTCTGAAGGCGCGCTGTTTCCCATCAGGGTCGACAACAGACTGGGCTACATCGACCAGAAGGGCGACGTGATAGTCGAGCCACAGTTCGACGAGGCCTACCCGTTCTCCCAAGGGCTCGGACGTATCGGCATCGACCAGGAGACCGTCGGCAAGTTCGGTTTCGTCGACGCCACCGGAGCCGTGGCCGTCGAGCCCCGGTTCTCCTGGGCCTCGGACTTCTCCGAGGCCCTCGCCATGGCGAGGGCCACCGCCGGCGGCAAGAACGGGTACATCGACAAGACAGGGGCTTGGGCGATCGAGCCGCGGTTCACCAACAGCGGCGATTTCCACGACGGCCTTGCCGAAGCGCAGGTCGAGCTGGGTGGGCCGATGGGCTGCATCGACCGCACGGGGGCCTTCGTGATCGAGCCCCGGTTCCGGTACGGGTGCGGCTTCTCGGAGGGTCTGGCCGTGGCGGAGACCGCGCTCGAGCCGGGCGTCATGCCCAAGCGGGGCTACATCGACAAGACGGGCACGTTCGTCATCGAGCCTCGGTTCACCGTCGCGGAGAGGTTCTCCGAAGGGCTGGCGTTCGTCGGCGTGGAGGGTGAGGCGGGCGAGGAGTTCGGGTACATCGACAAGACCGGCGCGTTCGTTTTCAAAGTGGAACCGCTCAAGGGAGAACCGGTCTCGTCGTTCGACCTCGGCTTCTCGGAGGGTCTGGCCGCCTGGGTGGGGGGCGACGGCCGCCTGGGGTACATCGACAAGACCGGTGCCTGGGCGATCGCCCCGGCGTTCGACGTGGTGACTTTCTTCTCCGAGGGTCTGGCGGCGGTCTGCGTCCGGATCAACACGAGCACCTGGGGCTACATCGACAAGAGTGGAGCCTGGGTGATCGAGCCGCGGTTCAGGCACGCTGAGCCTTTCTCGCACGGCCTGGCCCGAGTCCTACTGGGCACGAAGCAGGCCTATGTCGACCTTGAGGGCCGGGTGGTCTGGCAGGCGTCCGGCGCCTAGCAGGCCGGCGCGACTACTCCAGCCTCAGCACCTGAAGGGCCACGCGGTCGGCTCCCGCGTGGGGCGCGGCCGCGACTGACCTACTCTGCTGTCACCTGTTCCTCGTAGCCCTTTTCGCTCAACAGCTCCAAGAGTTCAGCCTCGCTCCGTCGGTTCTTGATCCGGGAGTCCCGCGCTTCTAGGTCCACCGTCAGACTCGCATGGCCGTTCTTCACGACATAGGTGGTCATGCCCTCGTGATACATCCAGTACTCGCCCGCCTGCAGCGGGACGCCGTAGCTGTTCTTCAGAGAGATCGGGGCCAGGAGCGCATCGCCGGGTGCGAAGTCGGGGGAGATCAAACCTCCTCCTCCATTCGCTCCGCAAACCATCTGATAGAGCGCGATCTCCTTGTCCGGTGAGCCGCTCCCGTACCAGTGGATCACCTCCACCTTGTAGCCACGGTAGGGGATGGGCATAGGCGCTTCCTCGTCGCTCACGCCCTCGAGCTTGGCAGGATTTACCTCGTTCACCCGCATGGGTATCTTCTCCACCACACGTACCTCGACGACCGCGTCAACGTGCTCGAGCAGGCTTTCGAAAGTCAATCGAGAGTAGTCCAGGGACACGCTGATACTCATGGTCACGTCGGTATTGCAGGCATCGGTGGCGGACGCCGGTGATTCGCCTCCGCAGCCGCCCACGGCGATCGCGAGGAGACACACCAGCCAGATGAAGGCGAGAACCGATCGCATCATGCGAGCTTCGGCGCCGTGCGGCCTCCGTGATGCTAGGAGCGCGCGCGCTTCTCAGCGCGGAGGCGCTCCCTGCGCGTGAACTCCTTGGCCACGGCGCGTTTCGGGACCTGAGCGACCTTGAGGGCCGCCGCGGTGGGGTCGCCGGGGCGGCACTGGAGATTGCCCGCGGCTTCCACCAGCCAACGCACGGCTGCGTCCGGGTCCACCTTGCCGGTGTCTATGACAAGGTCGAACAAAGTGAGGTCGTCGGGGGAGAGGCCGTAGGAGGTCCTCGCGAAGTCGGCCACCAGCGCATCCTTCTCCTCGACGAACCGGGTCGCCTGCTGCTTGGTCAGGTCGTGCTCCTCCATTACCCGCTCGATCCTCAAGGGCAGCGGCGCCTTGACCCGCACGTTGAGGACGTCACACAGGCCCTGTAGGGGGGCGAAACAGCCTCGTCCCAGCAGCACCACGTCACCGTGCTGGGCGGTCGCGAGCACGATGGAGCGCAGCATGGCGTTGATCTGGTCCCGCTCCATCCCTCTTCTGGTGAAGCGGTCCCAGCATTCGGAGACGGAGTCGTAGACCTGAGGAGTCTGCTGGAACCCGCACTGCAGCATGAGTCTCTCTGCGGTGGCGTAGTCCCCGAAGTGGTAGTCGAGGGTCCGGGCCACGTTCTCGGCGATGTAGCGCCCTTTGCAGCCTGCCTGCCTGAAGATGGTGATCACGGCCACGGCATTCTCCTCCTCGAACGCGGTTGGCGGTCACTGTCCGCATTACCGCGATTATAGACGAGAGAGGGTTTCGCCTCTGTCCGGGAAGCAGGTGTGGCCGCCGGCCGCCGTAGCTCCGAGGAAGCCAGGCGACCGCCGCGACTGCGGGGCCGGCTCGCGGAGACTATCCCGACGACCGTGTCTTCACGGCCTTGCTCCCCATGTGCACCGAGATGTACATCACGGCTCCGGCGACGGCCACGAACACCAGCACCATCCACAGGCCTGCCTTCATGTCCCCATAGAGCGTCTGCGTGTAGATGGCTATGGGCATGGTGTTGGTCTTGCCCTCCCAGTTGCCGGCCACCATGATCGTCGCCCCGAACTCGCCCATGGCACGGGCGAAGGCCAGGGTGGCGCCGCCGATGATGCCCCGCGCGGAGAGCGGGACGACGACACGGAGAGCCGTGTGCAACTCCGACCGGCCCAGCATGTAGGAGGCGTTGACGAGCTCCTGGTCGACGTCCTCCATCGACGCGCGGGCCGTTATCAGCATGAGGGGGAAAGAGACCACGAACGACGCGATCACCGCCGCGTACCACGTGAACATGATGCCCAGATCGCCGCCCGTGAGCGCGGACCAAGCCTTGCCGAACACGCCGTTGTTGCCTATCAGAAGCAGGAGGAGATAGCCCGTGACCGTCGGAGGGAGCACCATGGGCAGAGTCAGGAGCAGGGAGACGATGTTCTTGCCCCTGAACCGCTTGCGGGCCAGGAGGTACGCCACCGGGATGCCGACGAGCAGCGTGATCGCGGTCGCGCACACCGATACCTGCAATGAAAGACGCAAGGGGAATATCACGTCCATGATGCCGGCGCCCTCCTTCGGCTGTCTGCGTCCGCTTCTACTGGAATTCCAGCGCGACGACGTCCTGGACCCAGGCCTTGCCGGTCTGCCCCGGCATCACGGCGCTCAGCTTGCCGTCGCTACCGATGGCGATCATGGCGTTTGCGTCGAGTCCACCGAGTCCCACCGTGCCCATGAACCCGTCGGACGCTGCCATGTTGAGCACCTGCGCCGTGGGCTGGACCCCGAGAGCGGCCACGAGGTCGCTGAGAAGGACCCCGGTGTACTCGGTGGCGCCGTTCTTTGGATGCTCGGCGGTGATGGTGGTGACCTTCATCGCCTGGAAGTCGGCGAGTGTGAGGGTCGCCGGCTCGGCTACCAAGCCTTTCACCTCCACCGTTCCGCCGGCGGCCGGGGGCGGGACGAACCCGTGCTTCTGCAGGATCGCCTGGCCTTCGGCACTCATGAGGAAGTCGACGAAAGCCTGGGCTATGTCCTGGTTCTCGCTGCCCGCGAGCACGGCGGTCGGGTATACGATCTTGCCGTGCCAGGACGGCTCCGAGACGGCCGCCACCTTGACCTCGTCGCCACCCGCGACGGCATCGGTGGAGAACATGATGCCGGCGTCCACCTCACCTGAGGTCACATAGGTGACCGTCTGTGAAGCGTTCTTCGTGTAGATCACTTTGGGCTTGACCTGGTCGAGGATGCCCAGCGTGGTCAGCGCCTCCTCCGCATACACGCCATGGGGCGCCGCGGCCGGGTCGCCGTAGGCCACCTTCCTCACGTCCGCCTTGGCCAGGTCTTCGAAGCTTGCGACCCCCAACGCGGAGTCCGCGGGCACCGCCACCACGATCTCGTTGCCGGCGAACACCCTCACCGCCGCCTGGTCGATGAACTTGCCCTCCACCAGGGCGTTGACCTGCTTCATGGCCGCCGCGGCGAACACATCTACCGGAGCGCCGGACTCGATCTGCTTCTGTAGCGTGCCCGAAGCGTCGAAGTTGAAGGTGGTCTTGGCGTTGCGGGCCTTGTCGAACGCGGCGCCGACCTCAGTGAAGGCAGCCTTGAGGCTCGACGCGGCCGAGACGGTCAGCTCCTGCGGGTCGCCGAGGGTGGTCGCGGCGGGCTCGGCGGCGGTCGTGCCGGGCCCGGCGGCGGTCGTGGGGGATTGGGTGGCGGCGGGACCTTCCGTCGTGCCGGGCGCGGCGGTCGTGTCGGTCGCCTCCTCGCCGCACGCGACGAGGCTTCCCGCCAACAAGACGATCAGGCCCACGAGAAGGACCGCGAGAATGGATCTACTGCTCAGCCGGTGATGCACGACGTTCCCTCCTGAGATACAATGGTTGTACTTGTACAAGTATCATACTTTGCGAAGTATAACGGTCCCTGCCGAAGGCTTCAATCCCTGGGGCGCGTAGCCCGGCTCCGTGACAGGCGCCGTGGCGGCGAAGATCGGAGGCGCCGGGGAGGGGCGGGCTGGAAGGAAAGGCCGATGAAACTGAGCGCGAGGAACGTGATCAAAGGCAAGGTGGTGAAGGTGACGCATGGAGCGGTCAACTCCGAGGTCATCCTTGAGGTGGCGCCGGGCGTGCAGATGGTCGCCATCATCACCCGGCAGTCCGCGGAGTCGCTCAATCTCGCCGAGGGTGGTGACGCCTTTGCGGTGGTGAAGGCCGGCAACGTGATGATCGCCGTGGAATGATGCGTGAGGACAGGATGACCGGGGGCGCATGAAGATGAGCACGACCATTACCGGAGACCGCCGGCTGGAGGTCCAACTCGCCAAGAGGTACGACGGCTTTGACCTGGACGTCTCCTGGTGCATCGAAGATGAGTTGGCGGTGCTGTTCGGGTACTCGGGATCGGGCAAGTCGCTGACTCTGCGCCTCATAGCCGGCCTGGTGAAGCCCGATGCGGGCAGGGTCACGCTCGACGGCGAGGTGGTGTTCGACGGCTCCTCGCGACGCTGGGTGCCGCCCCAGGAACGCCGGGTGGGGTTCGTGTTCCAGGATCTCGCCCTCTTCCCGCACATGACGGTGCTCAAGAACATCACGTACGGTCTCAAGCATCTGAGCAAGCGCGAGCGGCGGGAGCGGGCGGACGAGTATCTCACCCGCTTCCACCTGGAAGGGCTTGCCGACCGATACCCGCGAGAGATCTCCGGCGGACAGAAGCAGCGAGTAGGTCTGGCGCGGGCTCTGGCCGGGAGACCGAGGGCCCTGCTGCTTGACGAGCCCTTCTCGGCCCTGGATCTGCCGCTGAAGACCGAGCTCTGGCAGGTCCTCCTGGAGATACGCGAGACCCTGCGCATCCCCATCGTGGTGGTGACTCACGACCCGGTCGACGCCCGCAACCTGTCCGACCGCCTCATCGTGTATCAGGCGGGAAGAGTGCTGAGGAGCGACTCCCCGGCGCAGGCGCTCAGCAACCCGGACCAGCCGGAGCTGATGACGCTCGCCGGCGCCGGAGCGACGTTCGACGACGTATCGGAGTGGGTGTCCGGGCTGGAGCTGGTGCCGGCGCTCGCCTGATCCCGGCGAATCGCAGCGATCGTCAGCGGAGACCGCCCGACGGCCGTCGCGGGCGTGGCCCGCTCTGCAAAACCAAGCATGGAACTGAGAGAATAGTCCCTGACAACCGGGCTACATGGATCTGTCAGAGAATGGGTCACCCGAATGACGGAGGGCGAAAGTGGCTGAAGGCAAGTACAGCAAATACTTCTTGAGAGAACCCTGGGGGATCGTGACCAAAGCCAACCAGGATCCCGACCAACCGGTGTACATCGGGATCAACCAGGAAGGTCTCGCGGAGGGCTGGGACGAGCCGTTCACCCAGGTCCTGCGCCCGGTCTACAAGCCGTTCCTCATGATCAAGGAGCCCCACTCCCACAACTGCGCGGAGTATCTGTACTTCATCGGCGGGAACCCCATGGACTTCCGCGATTTCGGGGCCGAGATCGAGTTCGTCGTCGGCACGGGTGACGAGGCGGAGACATACATCATCAACAGCACCACCTGGGTGTATCTCCCCGCGAACCTGCCCCACTGCCCGCTCAACTTCAAGAGGGTGGACAAGCCCATAATGTTCGGGCACATCATGTTCGCCCCGGGGTTCGCCTCGACCACCAATTTCGATCCGAACAAGCGGTAAGCGGAGCCGCATCCTCCCCTTGACAGGGCCTCTGCGTGGGTCTATGCTGTACGCGTGTACCAAACGCGTACAACCGTACACCCAGGGGGACGCCCATGCCGGCCGGCAAAGAGGAGATAGCCGCCACCTTCGGTGAACTGGCCCTGCGCTACGGCTATCGCCGTGCGTCGGTGGACGACGTGGCGCGAGTCCTGCACATCTCCAAGCAGACCATCTATGAGCACTTCGCCACCAAGGAAGGTCTGTACCGAGCGTCCGTGGAGTTGTGGGCGACGCAGCAGCGGCAGAGCGTGGAAGCGCGACTGACCGAGACCAGTGCGCTCGGCCGCATCGTGGAGGTGACCCAGATGGCCTTCGCAGACGCCCGCCGCGGGTTCGAAGTCAATCCGCACCAGGATGCCGGCGAGCCGCCCGAGATCGTGGCTGAGGTGAACGCGCGCGTCTTCGGCCCCATGGTGCGGGATCTCATCGTTCAGGGGAACCAGGCGGGGGAGTTCCACGTGGACGATCCCGAGATGACGGCCGTTTTCGCGATGGCCATCGGCACGGAAGCCATCCGCATGCTGAGGGCCGACCCGGCCTGCAACGCTCCGGAAGCTGCGCTGGATGCGATCCGGCGGCTCATTGCCGGAGGCGTGGAGCGCAAGAGGCACCGATGATGGAAAGGGGGAGTTCGAAATGAGAAATTCTTCGCGTATCGTCACGATCGTCTTCGGGGCGCTCGCCGCGCTGGCCGGGCTGGAGCATGGCCTTGGTGAGGCGTTGCAGGGCAACGTGCGGCCTGGGGGCCGCATGATCCTGTCTTGGCCGGATTCGTCGTTCTTCGCGATCCTCGGCGGTGAGCCCGCGATGACCGTGGTGCCCAACCTGTTGGTGTCGGGGATCCTGACTGTACTCGTGTCGCTGGTGCTGCTGACGTGGGTGGTGGGATTCGTGCACCGGCGTCACGGCGGCTTGGTGCTGCTTGCCATCTGCGCGGTTCTACTCCTGGTAGGAGGAGGCTTCGGCCCGCCGGTGCTGGGGACCATCGTCGCCCTGACCGCTCTACGTATCCGCTCGCCTCACGCGTGGGCCGCGCGGACGCCACGCCTGCGCCGTCTCCTCGCGTCGGCTTGGCCGTGGGTTCTCGGCTGCGGAGTGCTGGCGTGGTTGTGGCTCATGCCGGGGATGTCCGTGTTGGCCATGTCGCTCGGCGTCGACAGCGCAGGGCTTGTCACCACGACCATCCTGTGCGCCTTCGGAACGCTCTTGCTGTCGATCCTCACCGGGTTCGCCCGCGACGCGCGGCCGCGCACTCCCACGGCGCGGGTCGCCGCCTGAGTCGTTCGGCCCCGCCGGGGCGGTTCCTTGCGTGAGCGGCAGCCGCCGCCGCGACCGCCGCTCCGGCGGGGTCTGCCGCGACCGCCGCGACTGCCGCTGCCGCGACAGCCGCCGACCGGCTCAGCCGATGCCCGCGTCGCGGAATGCCCTCTTGACCATGGAGAGAGAGCCGTTCACCCGCAGCCTGTGTTTGCCCGCCGAGGTCTTGATGATGACGTAATCGGATGTCGGAGTATTGTCGTCCCCGGACGTGCTGCTGCGGAACCTCACTTTCTTTATGGTCGCGCGGTCGATGGCGAAATTGCCCGGAGTCTCGGCCAGCGCTGCTTCGGGCGGCATCTGCCGGTAGATCTCGTGGTACCGGCCTGACGCCCCGAGCTGTGCGCCCCACTGCCCGAGGAAGCCTTCGCCCTGGGTCCTGGCGTCGCTCCGGGCCTGGTCGAGCAACGCGGCCATCTTCTCTTTCGTGAATTCGGCGAAGACGATGCGATAGTCGGTGAGGATGAGCGTGTACGTCCGGCGCTTCACGCCCATGAACCCGCTCGACTGCACCAGGCCGCCCACCACCGCCAGGGTGCGCTCGTTGCTGGGTGGGGCTGTGGGGGCGTAGTCGGGCGTGGGTGCGTAGTCGGGCGTGGCCATGGCTATCGGAGCAGGCGCCGGCGTGAGCCCCGATACGTGAGCGACCGGGGTCCACTGCCGCAGATCCGGATGCCAGACCAGGTCACCGGGCTGAAGCGTACCCGCGGCGACGAGAGAGTAGAGCTCCTCCCAACTCAACGGACCCATCTGCTGGTCGGTGCCTGTCGCCCTGTTGATGTAGAACCAGCCTGTGTCCATCGACTTGGTCATAGTCCTCTCCTATCTGCGCCCACTAGGCACGGCGCGGCTCTTGATCCCTACCGGCGTTATGCCCTCCAGTCCGGCCGGTGGAAACTCAGATCTCTCCCGCGGTCCGGCTCCCCGCCGGGCCGATCCTGTGGCGGCACCGACGACGCCGTGCACCGCGCGTTCAGCTCGAAGGAGGACGATCCGGGTGTGTCTCGCCGGAGACCTTTCGGAAGAATAGGGCCATCCCGATAAGTATGAGGAAGGGGATGGCGCAGAACGCTATGGCCGCTCTGAAGCTCACGTTGTCGGCCAGTGGGCCGATCACGTACGGCAGGACCATGCTCCCGACTCCCCCCGCCGCCTGGTATGTCGAGAACACCACTCCCGCGTACCAGAGCGGGAACTTGGCGGAGTAGCTGCCGAGCAGCGAGAAGGTTGACGCCGCGCCGAACCCCGCGAGGAAGACCATGATCATCGAAAGAGACTGCGTGGGCGATACCGCGACCGCGGCGGT
Organism: uncultured Gaiellales bacterium; assembly: GCA_964592075.1. Taxonomy (GTDB): domain Bacteria; phylum Actinomycetota; class Thermoleophilia; order RBG-16-64-13; family RBG-16-64-13; genus RBG-16-64-13. The sequence continues at coordinate 4,446 of CAZQDY010000025.1, read as the reverse complement.
GAACACCCCCAGCGCCGCGCAGCAGCCGAACAGCAGTGTGGAGGGCAAGAAGCGGCGCGTCAGCGGGATACTGACCAGCCTGCCTGCCACCTGCCCGACGAAGTAGAAGGTCACGGAGAGGCCGGCCCAGACCTCGGTCGACCCGAAGACATCCACCTGGAACTTGGGCAGCCAGGTGGTGAGCGCCATCTCGGCACCCATGTAGAGGAACGAGGCGACGGCCAGACCGATCAGCAGCTTCGGCTTGAAGCCGGCGAGGGCCTTGAGCTGGCGGAAGCGCAGGTTCTCCCGGCCGGGTATGTCCGCCAGAGGCACGACGGCGAGGGCCAGGGCGAACAGCACGCACACGGCCGCCTCGCCCAGGAAGATGGTCCTCCAGCCGGCGCCGTGGTCGAGCAGCAGCCCCAGGACGAGCGGGGTGAGCGTCATGCCGGTCACGGAGGCGAGCATCACGATGTTCAACGCCCAGGCGGTCTTCTCCCGGACGTGGGCGCTGATCCACATCCCTGGGATGCCGGCCAGCAGCCAGCACGGCAGCCCTACGATGAAGTACAGGCCGGCGAACGACCACAGGCCGCGGGCCAGGAGGGCGGTGGCGGTCAGTCCCACGGCTTCGACGAACGCGCAGCCGCACAGGCACCACTTCACCGGCACCTTGGCCATCACGAAGTTGAGCAACAGGATGCCGATCATGGTGGCGAAGAAGTAGGTGAGGGCCGGGGTGCCGCCTTTGGCGAGAGGGATGCCAAGGTCGTCGAGCACGGTGTTCAGAACCGGGCCCAGGGTCATAGCGACCACGCCGCTGAGCAGCTGGCCTAGGTAGAGGGAGGCGCGCGACATAGCCGCTCCACTATACAAGACCGGAGCCCGGCCAAGATCAGCGGCCGGCGCTCAGACCCGTAATCAGGCCGGGCGGCTAGGAGCTGTCGGCGTCGCGGCCGGGTTCCGATGTCGCCGCCTCGGCGGACCTCTTGGCCGCGGGCTTCTCGGCGGCGGACCTCTTAGCCGTGGACTTCTTAGCGTTCACCACCGGACGCAACCGTCCGTGGGTCTCGAACCACCAGACGCCGGCGGCGCCCACGACGATCATGGCGATGGCGATCAACTGTTGCTCGGTGAGTCCCCAGAGCACGGCCTCATTGGTGCGGATGAACTCGACGAGCAGCCGCTCGATGCCTGCCAGGATGGCATAGGCGAAGATGAGAGGACCTTCCCGCTTGAACCGCGGGCCTATCACCCAGACGAGGAGGGCGAAGATGACCAAGGAGGCGATACTCGAATAGAGCTGGGTGGGATGTACCCTCACCCCTTCCGGGATGGGTGGGATCCCGTGCGGGAACCACATGCCCCAAGGTAGGTCTGTGGGGTCGCCGTGGCAGCAGCCTCTGAGGAAGCATCCCATGCGACCGAAGGCGTAGCCCATCGCGACCGCCGGCCCGCCGGCGTCCATGATGGCGGGCAGCCTCTGCTTGGAGATGAGAGTGACGATGACCACCGCTATGATGGCTCCGAACAGCCCTCCGAACCAGACCAGGCCCTGCCCGCTCAGAAGTCCTCCCGGCCAGGCCTGGGGATGCTGGATGAGGTAGTGGATCTTCGCCCCCAGGAGACCGCCCACGATGCAGGCGATGAGCAGGCCGTAGATGAAGTCGGGCTTGATGCCCCGCTTCTTGAATTGCCAGTGGGCGACGAGGCCGGCCGAGATGAAGGCCAGGGCCATCATGACCCCGTAGGAGTTCATGGTGAAGCCGCCGATGTGGAACAGCTCCGGGTACATGTCGCTCCTTGCTTCGACTCGTCAGAACGAGGCGCCGCCGGGCTAGGATCGAGGGGCGCCGTGACATTGTCTCATGTAGCGGTTCGGTACTTCACGGCTCTGGGTATTGACAGAGGACTGGGGTGCAGGCGACCCGAGGTCTCAACCGGGGTGTGGAGATATGAGCGCTGAGAAGCTGGTGATCGTGGGCGGAGACGCCGCCGCGATGAGCGCGGCCTCGCAGGCCAGGCGCGGGCGGACGGATCTTGGCATCGTAGCCTTCGAAAAAGGCCCGTACGTCTCATACGCGGCATGCGGCATCCCGTACTACGTCAGCGGCCTGGTCGACGACTTCGACAAGTTGCTGATCAGGACTCCTGAGGAGTTCCGGCAGAGGCAGAGCATCGAGGCGCGCGTGCGTCAGGAAGTCGTTCACATCCTGCCGGCCGAGGCCAAGGTGGTGGTCCGGGACCTCGAGTCGAGGCGGGAGTACGAAGAACCCTACGATCATCTTCTAATAGCCACCGGGGGGAAGGCCGTCTGGCCCGCGCTTCCCGGGATCGACTCCCAGGGCGTCTTCAGCGTGACCTCGCTCGATGATGCCAAGGCCTTGCGTGAACGGCTCGAGCAAGAAAGGCCCGAGCACGCTGTCATCGTGGGCGGGGGGTATATCGGGCTGGAGATGGCGGAAGCCTTCATGCGGCGGAGTCTGGACGTGAGTATCGTGGGAAGAGCGCCCCAGCTGCTGCGGACCATCGATGCCGACATGGGGGCGCTGGTGTCGGAGGCCCTCACGAAAGCGGGGGCGCACCTCTACCTGGGCGAAGCCGCCACCGCCTTCGAGGAGACGGGCGGGCGGGTTGCGGCCGTCGTCACGGAGAAGAGGAAGCTGCCGGCCGACCTGGTGGTCGTGGGCGTGGGCTTCGGACCGAACACGGATCTGGCCCGCGAGGCGGGACTGTCCCTGGGTTTGAAGAACGCCATCAAGGTGGACGACCACATGCGGACGGCCGTCGAGCGCGTCTGGGCCGCGGGCGATTGCGTGGAGACGGTCCAGCTCGTGACGGGCCGGCCTCACTGGGCGTCGGTCGCAACGGTCGCGAGCAAGCAGGGCCGGGTGGCGGGCACCAACATAGCCGGCGGCGACGCCTCGTTCAAGGGGACGCACGGGACCATGATCACCAAGGCCGGGCCCGTGGAGATCGCCCGCACGGGGCTGTCGGAGACCGACCTTTCCGACGGCGAGATCCCGTTCGTTTCGGTCAAGATCGACACCCGCACCTCTGCCCGCTACTATCCGGGCTCGGAGCCCATGAGCGTGAAGCTGATCGCCGAGCGGGGCGCCGGGCGCCTGCTGGGCGGGCAGATAGTGGGCGGCGCGGGCGCGGCCATGCGCATCAACGTCCTCGCGACCGCGCTCCAGGCCCGTATGACCATCGACGATGTCGCGCGACTCGACCTGGCCTACGCGCCCCCGTTCTCCAGCGTGTGGGACCCGTTGCTGCTGGCGGCCCGCGAGTTGTGCGCCGAGTGCTGACTACCCGGCCGGCCGTACGTCGGTCATATCCTCGCAACCGTCCGCGGACGGGTCCACCGCCCCGGCGTACTGCAGCCCGTAGTAACGGCAGAGCCTGCTCTCGTCGGCCTGGGTGAGGGCCTGCTCGTCGTCCACCTTCGGCGCGTCCTTGACCCTCTCCTTGGTGTGAGGAACCGATAGCCGGTCGCCCGAGCGCCGGACCTCACCCGCCGGCACCATGATCTTCTTGAGGCCGAGCAGCCCGGTCTCGACGACCAGCCACTTGAGGCCCCCCGTAGCGTCGCCGTAGATGACGTCCTCGACCGTGCCTATCTTGTCGCCGTCGAGGTCGTAGAGGTCGTGGCCGGTCCATTCTGTCGCGAGTTCTTTCTTCTCTGCCACTGCTGCTCCTTCCGGGAGTAGTAGTCCTGACCCGTGCTGTCTACCCAGCATGGACTTGGTCGAAAACGTGCGGCGAGGCTCGGTTCGACAGCTGCCGGGGCTGAGTGAGTCGAGGCCCGCCGGCCCACCGGATCGCGCCCGCCCGCGCCCCGTCGCGGCGCGCCCGTCGCCCGGCGCGGTATCCTGTGGTCACTACCCTTTCATACGATCCCCGAACAAGGTGGTGCAGAATGTTCTATCCCGTGCAACTGGATCTCTCCGACAAATCCCGGGTCGAACGGGCCACTGTGGTCCTCAATCCCGCCGCGTCGAAGCGCCTCATCGCCAAGGCCGTGGTGGCCCTGCCGGAGGTCAAGGACGCGTTTGCCAACGCCAGGCTGGCGGTCTCCACGTGCACGAGCGCCGCGTTCGTCCTGGAAGAACTGACCGGCGAGAAGGTCTCACCTCACTGCTACTGCGTGGGCATGGTGGCGAACGGCATGCTCACCTCGAGCGTGAAGGAGGACCGCGAAGTCGCGCGCTTCTTCGTGAAAGGCCAGAGGGTGGAGGAAGAGGCTCGGACCTTCTTCGAAGCGTTCGAAAAGGGTGACGTCGCCATCAAGGGGGCCAACGCCGTGGATGCCCGGGGCAACGCGGGCATTCTGGCCGCGAACCCCGCGTCGGGGACCATCGGGGCCCTCATGAGCCGGGTCGCGGTGCGGGGACTCCCGATAGTCGTGCCGGTGGGTCTGGAGAAACTGGTGCCCTCGGTCGTCGACGCCGCCGCCGGATG
>CAZQDY010000024.1:0-39522 GCA_964592075.1 uncultured Gaiellales bacterium | reverse complement strand
TGTGTTCGAGCGCCTGGCGCAGATGGTCGCCGAGCATTCCCGCGGCGACGGCAACTTCTGCGTATCGATCCTGGACATCGACCATTTCAAGACGGTGAACGACATCCACGGCCATCAGGCGGGCGACTACGCGCTCAAGGAGTTCGCTCGGACCGTGGCTTCCATGATCAGGCAGTACGACCTGCTGGGCAGGTACGGCGGCGAGGAGTTCATCATCGTCTCCAGGACCGGATCCGCCTGGGAGACGTACGCCATGCTCGAGCGGATCATGAACACGGTGCGCCGCAGGGCGTTCATCTTCGAGGGGCGCGAGATCCGCTTCACCTTCAGCTGCGGGCTGGCCGACAGCGCCGAGTTCCCGCGCGAGACTCTCACCGTCGAGGCCATCATCAGCCTTGCTGACGAGCGTCTCTACGACGCGAAGGCCGCGGGAAGGAACCGCTTCATCGGCCCTGCCGGACTGCTCCAGGGGCTCGAGGCCAACGGGAGCGCCCGTCTTTGCGGCTCCTAGCTCCCGCCCTCCAGATCGATGACCTCATCCGTTTCCCGCGGGTGGCGTCGCCGCCGGATCACGTTCAGCACGTCACGCAGTTCGGGCATGCGCATGGCCCAGGCGGCGAGGATGTAGACGCCGCCCCCGACCAGATACGCGACCAGGACCGAGACTATCTTCTGCCACAGGCCCGCACCGAGGGCGGCATCGAGCCCGTACCACACACCGTAGGCAGCGCCCGTCAAGGGAATGAGGGCGATGATCGACCTTCCCGCCGACCAGGCCACCCGGCGGACGTCCACCCCCCCAATGCGGGGGCTGAGCAGCAGCATCAGCCCGAAGAAGTTGACGATGCTCACCGCCGACGTGGCCAGCGTGATGCCGCCGACGCCCATGGACCTATAGAGGAGCAGCATGATCGCCGCGTTGACCGCCAGGTTCGCGGCCCCCATGATCAGCGGCACCCAGGACTTCTGGATACTGTAGAAAGCCCGGTTGAGCAGAGTGTTCACGCTGACGAACGCCATGCCCAAGCTGTAGAACAGCAAAGCCGAAGAAGTCCCCGAGATGGCCGCCTCGTCGCCGACCACCTTCCCGTACTCGTAGATGAGCCGCACCGTCGGCTCGGCGAGCACTGAGAAGAACGCAGCGAAGGGCAGCGTAACGAAGAAGATCTGCCGGATCCCCAGGGAGAGGTCCGTGCGGAACTCGGCCATCCGCTTTGCGGCTCCGTGGCGCGACAGGGCCGGGAACAGCACCGTGCCGATGGCGATGGCGAACATACCTTGCGGCAGTTGATAGAGACGGAACGCCTTGTCGATATAGGCCGGAGCTGCTTGGCCGATGAGCGAGGCCACGATCGTCCCGATGAACGCGTTGAAGTTGACGATCCCCAGGCTCAGTATGACCGGTCCGAGAAGGATGCCGATTCTCTTGACCTCCGGACTGCGGAGAGCCAATCGCCAGGGCGACGGTCCACCTACCGGTGGGAGCCCACCCGCAACAACGGCCCGGCCGGGAGAAACGGTGTCCGGCCGCCAGCGGCGCCTCCAGACAAAGGGCACCAGAAGAAGAAACTCCGCCAGGGTGCCCAGCATCACTCCCCAAGCGAGCGCCTCGAACCCGTAGCGGTCGGAGAACACCGCGACCACGATGATGATGATCACGTTCCAGACGATGGGCGCGATCGCAGGCATGGAGAAGTGGTTGTAGGAGTTGAGGATGCCCATGAGAATCCCGGCGATGCCCATCACCAGAACCGTTGGGAACATGATCTGCATGAGGTGCGCAGCCAGCGCGACGGATTCGGGGTACTTATCGACCCAGCCCGGCGACACGACCTTGATGATCGCGGGCGCGAAGACCACTCCCAGCACCGTGACCACTCCGAGAGCCAGTGTCGCGGCAACGGTCACAGTGAAGGCCACCTGCCATGCCTCGCGGCGGCGCTCCTTTTCGAGAAGACCTGAGAAGACGGGGATGAAGGCGGCCGACAGGGCCGTGTCGGCAAGGAGCGTGCGCACGAGGTTCGGCACCTTGATGGCCTGCGTGTACGCCCCCATCTCGGCCCCCATACCCAGATAGGCGTTGGCGATGACCTCCCGTATCAACCCCAACACCCGGGAGCCGGCGGTCGCCACCATGAGGAAGGCGGCCGCTGTCGCTAGTCTTCGCCTGTTGCTGTTCGTCTCATTGCCCATGCGCGACCGTTATGCTAGACTGCTCCGACTTTCTAGGGAAGACGGGAGGATCGAAGATTGGCTAATACCAAGCAGCAGCGCAAGAGGGTCCGCATCGCCCAGCGGCAGAGGCTGGAGAACCTGCGTTACAAGTCGTCTATCAAGACGCACTTCCGGCGCCTCAAGGACTCTGTGACCGCCGGTGACGCCGATACCGCTGCTGAAACGGCCAAGAAGCTGACCTCCACCATCGACAAGGCAGCCGCCCGCAATGCTATCCACAGCAACAACGCGGCGCGCAAGAAGTCGAGGGTGGCGCGGCTCCTCTCCCAGCTCTAGAGCCCTCCCGGCAACCGCGCCCGCGCGCGGCGCGGCGCTCCCCCGACTGGCGAACCGATCTCGGCTGTTCACACGCTGAGCCGTTTCACGCGCCCAGAAGCCGGCCGAGGCACAGTTGCAGCTCCATCTCGTCCGGCAGGGTCCCCATGCCTTTCATGCGGGCATCGGTGTCGGCCAGTACCGCCAGCCGCCGGGCGATGCTGTCCGTACCAAGAACAGCGGACTGCTCCACCAGCTTGCGCACCGGATAAGGTTTCATCTTGAGTTCTGCCTGGATCGCCTCTTGACTCATCCCCTCATCCCACATGGCGGCGACTCGACTGAGGTTCTGGAAGTGCCGGAGGATGCGGTTGAACAGCCCCGCGGGCCCCTCCCCGGAGGCCAGGAGTTCGTCGGCCGCCGCGAATGCCTCCGACCCTCTGTTCAGGGCCAGAGAATCCAGCAGGTTGAAGATGCTCGCTTCGATGGTTGGGGTGATGAGGAGACGGATATCCTCGGCCGTGACCGGTCGATCTCCGGCGTACGTATGCAGCTTCTCAATCTCCCGCAGCAGGACGGTCTGGTTGGCACCACATCGCTGGACGACAAGCCGGGCTTCGTTGATGCCGAGGGTCATCTGCAACCGGGAAGCGGCCGCCTCCACCAACCAGCCCGGCAGCTGCCTCTCCTTGGGAGCCATGAACTCGAGCACCTCACCGTGCTCCTGCATGGCGACACGGAGGAGATCGCCGGCTGCAAGCTTCTCGGCCACCAAGACGAGACACGCGTCCGGAGCCGGCGATTTGAGATAGGCGGAGACGACCTCCTTGTCAGCCTTCAGCCAGGCCTGCGCTTCCTTGACCAGCACCAACCGGGTGCCGCCCAAGAAGGCCAGGGTGTTGGCCGCGTTGACCACTTGGGACCCGGGGTCGACCGAGGCGTCGAACTCATCGATGTTGAGGTCGCTGCCCGATTGCTCCTTGATCCGGGTCTTGAGACGCTTGAGGGCCGTCTCGATCTTGGGTAGGTCATCTCCCAAGATCAGGTAGGCAGGTTTCAGAGGCCGGCGGGCTCCGTGAGTCACCAGATCGGCTCCCTTTCCGAGGTGATGAGCATCGTGTCTCCGTCAAGCTCACAGGATACCCAACCGGACGCATCTGTGCGCAAGACCGTGCCCACTGCCTCGCTCAGAGTCGACATCGTGCCGGAGTACGGGTGCCCGAAGGAGTTGCCCTCCCCCACCGACACCACCGCCACTTTCGGCCGGATCTCTTGCAGGAGACGGGCGGATACCGCACCGCGGCTGCCATGGTGAGGGACCACGAGCATGTCCGCCTGCGGCAGAGAGTACCTGCTGAGCACGTCGGCCTCGGCGTCACCCGGTAGCAGGATGTCGATGCCGCCCACGCTCACCAGCGCGACCACGGAGGCGCCGTTCAGTTCGTCACCCGAAGGGGGCCCGTACTCAGCCGCCCACGGGTCCAGCCCGTCCACGATGGTGAGCGGATCGGCCGGTACATACAGGCGCACGAGGACGTCGTCTACCCCTATCGAGTAGCCGGTGCGGCCGAACAGGTACCCGCACCCGTCGGAAGCCAGCTCTCGGCGCAGTTCCAGGTACCTGGCCGCCTCAGCGCCGTCACCGCGACCTTCGAAGCCGGACGCCCGGGGCTCGCCCGCTGGGGCGGCGGCCACCTCCACTTGGTCCACGAGCGCCCTCACCCGCAGGCTCCCAAGCGACTCCAGCAGGCCCGCGAAGTGGTCGGCATGGGGATGTGAGATCACCACCAGCTCGAGCGAGCGCACCCCGAGATCCCTCAGTTGCCCGGCCAGGTCGCATCCGGCCGGACCCCCGTCGAACAACAAGGCGTGATGTCCCGTGGTGCGCACGAGTGCGGCATTGCCCTGCCCGACGTCCAGGATACGTATCTCGGTGTGATCGGGCCATGCTCGGCCGGACGCGAGCCCCTGGAGGGTCTCCACACCCCGCACGACCCCTGGATAGGCCGCCGCCCCAAGCGCCAAGCCGATCAGGACCAGCCCCACTCCGAGCGCCGCGCCCCGGCGCCGTCCGCGTGGCCGGTGCGCGCGCGCCCAGATGACGCAGCGCCGGAAGAACGGCAAGGGAAGGCCGAAAGGGACGCGGATCGCGCGCCCGCAGACCGCCAGGGAGACCGGCGACACGGCCGCTGCCATACCCAGCGCAAGCAGTGCCCGGCCTAGGAAGGCGGTCTCCAGGACCGGCGCGCCGGCACACAGGCGGGAGACGAGGACCGTCCACATAAGCAGCGGCGACGCCAACGTGTCGAAGGCGCGGCTGAGACCTTCCCAGATGAAGCCCAGGAACGCGCCCGCCATACCCAGCCCCATCGCCGCGGGCAGCAGAGGCACCACCAGGAGGTTGGCCATCGGAGCGACCAGTGAAGTCCTTCCGAAGACCGCCAGCGAGATGGGCGCCGTGCCCAAGCTGGCGGCGATGGACACCGCCATGTTCGAGCGGAAGCCGGCGGGGAGGCGGCGCAGGAGCCTCTCGAGAGGGCTCACCAGAGCGACGATGCCGGCGACCGCGCCGAACGACAGCTGGAACCCCACGTCGAACAGCGCGAAGGGATTCAGCGCGAGTATCGCTACAGCGGCCAGCGCCAGCACCTGCCACTGGTCGCGCCCCCTGCCGATCCATTGCCCCGTGATGACCATGACAATCATGACCGCCGCCCTTACGATGGAAGGTGAGGCGCCTATGAACGGGACCATGAGGAGCGCCGACGCGGCCGCGAGCAGGAAGCCCACCCACCGTGCGGCGCCCAACAATCGAGCCAGCCCGATCATCATGGCCGCGATGCTCCCGACGTGCAGCCCGCTCACTGCGAACATGTGCGCCGTGCCCGCTCGTCGAAAGGCTTCCAGCCAGTCTTCGTCGACGCCGCTCGTATCCCCCAAGACCAGGCCTTTGAGGGTCTCACTCACGCGCGCGTCCGGCCCCAAGCCCAGATGAGCCATGGCCCGGGACCTGAGCTTGTCGAACCATCCGGCGACCCCGCCCCGTCTGCCGAGCACCACCAGCGAGTCCGCTCCTTCGGCGTGGAGGACCACCTCGATGCCCTGGTACCGCAGCCGGCGGGCTTGGTCATAGCCGGATGCCGAGGGTCCGTCCGGCGCCTGGATGATCACCTCGCAGGCGACGATAAGACCCTGGCTCAGCTCCACCGGCGTGACGCCCTCCTCGGGAGCGATCTCCAGGAGCACGCTCTCACCAAGGGCGGGATCATCGTCGACGGCGGCTCCCTCGCGGTCGCCGATCTGCCTCACCACCGCCGGCGCGCTTTGCCAGCCCGCGTTGGACCGCACCTCTCCCGTGACGACCAGCTCTGCCACGATGGTGTCGCCTATGCGGGGCTGGAGCGCGCTACTCGTCAGTGCAGCCACGCGGATGCTACCGACTTCGTATCCGGCGAAGAGCCCGATCAGCAGCACCGAGACCACCAGTAGGCCTGAGACCCTCCGGCCGGCGCAACGGGCGTGGCTCCGCGCGGTCGCGACGAGGGCCACGATCACGGCCGCAGCCAAGCCCACCAGCGCGATGCCCGATCTGGCGCCGGCTAAGACGGGGAGCGCGATACCGAGCGCGGTGAAGAGCGTGGTGAAACGCGCCAGCCCCGCCCTGCGCACGAACCAGTCGACCAGGTTGACGCGCACCGCCCTGTCAGAGTCCCACCAGAGGGCGCAGTTGCTCCAGCTTGGATGGGCCGATGCCGGGCACGTCCGTCAGTTGCTCCACCGACGTGAACGGGCCGCGGGTCTCGCGGTAGGAGATGATCTGCTGCGCGAGAGACGGGCCGATGCCGGGCAGGGTGTCTAGTTCGTCCGCGGTGGCCGAGTTGAGCAACACGAGACCCCCTGAGCCGCGGCCTGCCGACCCGCCGCCCGGCGCGCCCCCTGTGATCCCCGCCGACGACTGGGTGGGAGCCTGCATATCCCCGGGCGCCCCCTCCCCTTTGCGAGGGACATAGACCCGGCAGCCATCCGTCAATCCGGCGGCCAGCGCCACCGCCTGCTGGTCGGCCTCTTCGGTGAAGCCACCAGCCTCGCTGATGGCCTGGAAGGCCCGGGCCTCGGGTGGGACCCGGTAGACTCCCGGGCTACGCACCGCGCCGGCCACCTGTACGTAGATGGGGGGTGGCTGCGTAGTGCTGGTGGTCGAGGAGACGGCGGTTTGGTCGAGCAGACCACGGATCCCGCCGGCCGGTTCGCCGCCCGCCGCCGCATCTGTCGCCTCGCCTATCAGGCCGCCCGCCTCGATGACCAGCGCTTCGGCCTCCGGACCTTCGCCGCCCCGCAGCGCCACGAGGCCGACGGTCCCCACCACCAGAACAACAAGCCCGGCGACTACGTAGACGAAGAGCCTCTTTGTCGGGACGGCAGCCATGCGCGGAGGGTAGCCTGCCGGGGGGACCGTCCCCCTACGACCATGGTCCTAACCTGGCGTCCCGTCGCGCGGCCGGATGGGTCGTCAGCCGTCCCCGCGGCTTGACCCGAGAGCCTCGCTCAAAAAGCCGGCCACGCGCTCCCCCACGTCGCGCTGTCTACCCTCGAGGAAGTGCCCCGCCCCTTCGACAACGCTGATGCGAAAATCGAGGTCGAGGTCCCTCAGCACCTTCTCCACGTCATCAGGGTATCCGAGATCGTCGTTCTCCGCGCAGACCGCCAACACGGAACCGCGGAACGCTGCCAACCTCTCGAACGTGTCGACGGGCAGTTCGCCCCAGTTCACCACAAAACCCACCAGGGCGAGAGCGCGGCCCGCCCCTATCCCCGCGGCCGCCCTCGCCGCCATCACGCTCCCGAAGGAATAGCCGGCCAGAGCCAACGGCCGCGTCGGGGGATACGGCGCCGCCCCCTCCTCCAGAGCGCCCAGCTTGTCGCTCAGGAAGGCCGCGGCGGCCCCCACGTCCCGGTATTCGTCGGTGCCGCTGAAGCGTCCCCCGCTCGCGCCGACCCCCCTGAAGTTGAAGCGCAGGGTTGCCAAACCCCGTCGCCGGCAAGACTGAGCGACGCGGTACACGACCGGCTGGGCCATGGACCCGCCGTGAAGTGAATGGGGGTGGGCGACGACCACGCCACCAAGGAGATCCGCCGACGAGACGCCGACGGCGGAGCCCGCCGGCTCAGGTTCTCCGGGCTCCGGCTCTCCAGGCCCCGGCCGGACGCCCGAGCCGGGCCATTCCAGGATGCCTTCCAAGCGGTCATCGCCGGGAAAGAGGACGTAGCCTTCCGGCCCTTCCGGCCCCTCCGCTGCTCGTGTGCGATCGAGCGGAGTGCCCGTCATTCGCGATAGTTGACGAACTGCAGCGGCATGCCGAAATCGGCTTCCTTCAGCGCGTGGATGGCGTCTTGCAGGTCGTCGCGCTGCTTGCCGCTTATGCGGACCTCGTCTCCCTGAATGGCGGCCTGGACCTTCAGCTTGGTCTCCTTGACCAGCTTGACCACCCTGCGCGCGGTCTCGATGTCGATGCCGTTCTGGACCGTGACCGTCTGGCGGACCATGTCCCCTCCGGCCTTCTCGGGCGACCCGAAGGCCAGTGCCTGGGCCTCGATGGACCGGCGCACCGCCTTGGCGATGAGCATGTCCTTGATGGCGCGCAGCTTCATCTCGTCTTCGGTCAACATCTGGATCTTGCCTTCTCTGCGGTCCAAATCGATCTGAGTCTTGGACCCACGGAAGTCGAACCGGGTCGCGATCTCCTTCTTGACCTGGTTGACAGCGTTGTCCATCTCTTGAAGGTCTACCCGGCTGACTACGTCGAAGGACGGCATGCGTGTTCCTCCTTGAGCGAGCGACGCTGTGGTCCAGGATACCTCAGGCGGGTCGTGATTGTGCCGGGATGCCGTGAGGCCCGTCGGCCAGGTAGGCCACCGCGGCCGGACGTCCCGTCGCCGACAGCGACTCCTCGCAGGCCCGCGCGACGGCCGCCTCGACGAACCGTGCCACGCGCTCCTTCGCCGAGCCGGCGGTCCGGGTATCCGCCGCCTCACTCGGCGGCCTCTCGCCCGGCGCGCCCCGACGCTCGAGCCCAGGTCCGATCAGTCCCGGCAGATCTGCACAGACCAGCAACGGATAGTCGTCCGGAGCCGTCTGCGGGCTGAAGTAGAAGATGTGCTCGCGGGGGATCTTTTCGAGCACCTTGGTCCAGGTCTGGGCGCCCCACTGGTCGTGGACGAACTCCCAATCATCCGCTCTGATGGCCTCGACAAAGGCCTCCGGACCTACCTCGGCCAGGAAGCGCATCAGACGCCTGTAGGAGGCGGTGCCCACGGGATCCGGGTCGGTGGTGTCGGCCACTACGACCAGGTAGCCGCCCGGCCGGGCCGCCTTGGCCGCTACCGCGGCTGCTTTCTCCGCCTGGTAATGATTGACTCCCACATGCCCCGCGTGCGCCACGACCACGTCGAACTCCCGCTCGATGGGGATCTGGATGAAGCCGAGCAGGTGGTCGACCGCGGCCAGATGGGCCTTCTCCATATCGCCGGCAAAGACTCCCGCGACCCGCCTATCCTGGCGCATGGTCACGTTGACTATGAAGTCAGGCGGCACCATGCGGCCTATCTCGAGCGACACGGCGTGGCACGGGTTGCCGTCTAGGACCAGGTCTGTGGCCTTCTCGTGAGCCACGGTCCCCGGCCCGTGGAAGTCGCGGACGCTCTGCACGTCGACGAGCCCCGGGCAGATGCTCTTGCGGCCTCCCGAGACGCCGGCCATGAGATGAGGCTCCACGAGGCCGGTGAGGATCCGAAGGTCGGCCTCGACGTACCGGCGGTTCATACAGACGTCGGAACCGCCGGAGGTCCGTCCGACCCGGGTGAGCTTGGCGGGGTCGGACGCGTCGTGACAATGCACCCCCACACCGGCCTCTCGCACGCGCCTGTCCAGGAAGGCCCAGATCTCCTCATCGGACAGGAGCCGGTGGGTTCCGGTGGCCACCACGATGGTGATGGAGCCGGGCGCGAACCCGGCCTCGAGCAGGTGGCTGATCAAGGGCCAGAGGATCCCGCCCTCGCCGCGATACGGCACAGGACGCGTGTTGTCTGACACCACCACGGCCACCGAGGGCCGGAGCGTCTGCGGCTCCGAGGTCGCCGGCGCCGCCGCTTGCGCGGCGCCGGACACCCGCCGTCCCAGGACCTCCCGGCAGATATCCGCGAGCGGCGCGGAGCCGATGGGGGCGGCCAGCGCCTCTCGCACCGCGGCGGCCGCATCCTCAAGCCCTTCCGGTTCTCGGGCTCTCAGGATCTCGGTGCCTGCAGGGAGCGAGAGATCGGCCTCGAACGTCCGCATCCGCAGATGGACCTTCACAGGTTCGTCCTGACCGCCCAGGTACTCAGTCTCCGCCATGCTCATCCCAAAGTCGTCCCGAGCGCTTCGGCCAGGCCGCCCCACTCCTCGTACAGCGAGGTGATCTCGTCGACCAGCTCGTCGGCCTCCGCAGAGGCCGACGAAAGAAGCTCGTAGTCCGAAGCGTGGATAGGATCGCAGAGAAGCGCCGCCAGTTCCTTCTGGCGTTCCTCTGCCGCCAGGATACGCCGCTCCACCTTGCGGTAGCGACTGCTCAGCTCTTTGCGTTCCTTGTAGCCCAGCTCCACGGTGCGCGCCCGCACGGCCGCGGACGCAGACGTACCCGCGCGAAGGGTCGCCGGCCCAGCGCCCACCCGCCCCGCGGAGCGAGACGAGGACGTGGCCGGCGCCGCGACAGGCGGCGTCGGTACGGACCCCACCTCCTGACTCTTCTTCCACTGGTAGTACTCCCAGTCGCCCGGGTAGTGCGTCAGGCGTCCGTCGCGCACCTCGATCACCTTGGTGCCGATGGCGTTGATCAGATGCCGGTCGTGGCTGATGAAGACCACTGAACCCTCGAACTGGCGAAGCGCCTCGGTGAGGACGGCTCGGGAATCCATGTCCAGATGGTTGGTGGGCTCGTCCAAGAGAAGCAACCCCGCGGGGTCTATCAGCATCAGGGCCAGAGCCAGACGCGCCTTCTCTCCCCCCGAGAGCACCCCCACCTTCTTGGTCACGTCGTCCTCGCCGAAGAGAAAGGTGCCCAGGTAGCTGCGCACCTCCGCCATGCGTCCGGCCGTGCCGGCCACCTCCTCCATGGTCCTCAGCACCGTGCGGTCCGGGCGGAGCACCTCGAGCTGATGCTGAGCGAAGTACTCCCGGCGGACGTTATGGCCCAGGGCGACAGAGCCCCCGTCGGGTTCCACCACCCCGGCAAGCAGCTTGAGCAAGGTGGACTTCCCGGCTCCGTTGGGCCCCACCAAGGCGATCTTCTCACCCCTTTCGAGCACCAGATCGAGCCGTTTGTAGACCACGTTTTCGCCGTAGGCCTTGCGCGCATGCTTGACCTCCGCCACCACCCGGCCCGTGCGCGGAGGCTGGGGAAACCGGAACTTGATCGTCTTTCGCTCCAGCGTCGGCGCGTCGATGCGCTCGGTCTTTTCCAACTGGCGGATCTTCTGCTGTACCTGCTTGGCCTTGGTGTTCTTCGCCCGGAAGCGCCGGATGAAGGCCTCGGCCGAATCGATCTCCCGTTGCTGGTTCTTGGCGGCGTTCACCAAAGCCTCATACCGTTGCTTCCTCTCCCCCTCGTAGTGGTCGTAGTCTCCGGCGTAGAGGTCGATGGTGCCCCGGTCGAGGTCGGCTATGTGCGTGACCATGCGGTTGAGGAAGTAGCGGTCATGGCTGATGACGATGAGCGACCCCGGCCAGGTGAGCAGGAACTCCTCCAGCCAGATGAGACTCTCGAGGTCGAGATGGTTGGTGGGCTCATCCATGAGCAGCAGATCGGGCTGCTCCAGGAGCAGGCGGGAAAGCGCCACTCGCATCCGCCAACCACCGGAGAGTTCGGCGATAGGACGGTTGAAGTCGGCGTCCTTGAAGCCCATACCCCGTAGGATGGCTTGCGCCCGGGTCTCGAGCTCGTAGCCGCGGGCGCTCTCGAATGCGGTCTGCAGAGCGCCCAGCTCGCCCAGCAGCTTCTCCGGGTCGACCTCCCGCCCACCATCGCTCCCGCCACCAGCCTCGGCCCCGGCGTAGGCCCGGCTGATCTCCTGACCCAACTCCGCGATGCGCCGCTCGGCTGTGAGCACGTCGGCATGCGAGGCCAGCACCTCGTCGATGACCGCGTGGCCGGCGATCTCCTCGATCTCCTGAGGGAGGAAACCGATGCGGAGGTCCTTGCGGGCGCTGATCTCGCCTCCGTCCAGCGATATCTCTCCCACGATGAGCCGGAGCAGCGTCGTCTTCCCGGCGCCGTTGGGGCCCACCAGGCCCACGCGCATGCCGGGCTTGACGTGCAGGCTCGCCTCGGCGAGCAGGACCTGGGTCCCGAACGACTTGGAGATGTCGGTGAGGTGGATCATGAGACCGGTAGCATAGCAGCCCGGAGGGACGGCCCCCACCGGAGCTCAGGAGTAATGGCCGGGAATCAATCGTCCCAGAAGAGCCCCTTGTCCGACGGTGGCACCACCCCGAAACAGGCGGCTGCGTCGAGCAGTTGCCGGATGGCGTCTCTCCCCTCCTCACCGTAGTCCAGGGTGAAGTCGTTCACATACAGCTCGATGTGACGGCGGCACACGTCGGGGTCCATCTCCTGGGAGTGCTCCCTGACATACGCCATCGCTTCGTCGGGATGAGCGCGGGCGTGCTCCAGACTGGCTCGCACCGCGTGCTCGATCTCGGCCTGGATTTCGGGGGCCAGACCGCGCGACACGGCAATCCCCCCCAGAGGGATCGGCAGGCGGCTGAACTCCTCCCACCACTCCCCCAGGTCGATCAGGCGGCGAAGCCCATAGGAGCCGAACGTGAACCGGCCCTCGTGGATGATCACTCCGGCTTCGACCTCCCCGGCGGCCACGGCCGGCATTATGTCGTCGAAGGGCATGATCACCGGCTGCTTCAGCCCACCGCTGAACAGTCCCGCCAGCAGAGCGGCCGTGGTGAGTTCCCCCGGGAGGGCTACGCGGACGCGGGCCAGTTCGTCGGCCAAGACGGCCACCCGCTGCAGCGACGGCGCCGGACGCAGCCTGCCGTCCTTGGGAGCTACCACCAACGGACCGCACCCCCTGCCCATGGCCCCACCGGAGCGCAGGAGAGCGTACGACTCCCGTAGGTGGGCGAACGCGTGCATGGAGACCTTCACGACGTCGGCCTTGTCACGAAGAGCCATGAGATTGAGTGTATCGATATCCTCCAGTTGTTCCTCGACCACCGGCGCTCCCGGTATCAAGCCCTGGGCCCAGGCCCGGAAGAGGAAGGTGTCGTTGGGGCAAGGAGAGTACGCGAGACGTAGAGGACCCATGTCAACGACCTCCGGACGGTTGGAGATGACTGAGCGCACCCACCACGGCCAACGCGGCGCGTCCGGCGACTTCCACCGCCCGCTCGACCTGCCACGTATCGCGGTCGCGGTCGATCACCAGATTGCTGATCCCGCGGATCTCCAGGAGGGGCACCCGATACAGGGCGCAGATGTGGGCAGCGGCGGCCCCCTCCATGGACTCGGCGAAAGCGGCCCACCGGCGGGCCATCTCCTCAGCCTCCGCTGTGGTCCCCGTCATCCTGGAGGCGGTCACACATGGTCCCAGCAGAACCGCGGGGCGGGCGCCCGGTCTGCCGACCCCGGCGGGCCAGGCGACACCCTCCGTTTGGGCGGCAGCATCGGTACGGGCGGCGCCCTCGGTGTGGATACCGGCCTCGGCTTGGGTGCCGGTCTCGGCGTGGGCGCTCGTCTCAGCTTTGACGTCGGCCCCGGCATCGCGGTCCGCCCAGTCGATGGTCTCTATAGCCTCAGACGCCCACAAAGCAAGATCCAGATCCAGCGGGAACAGACCCCCCAGCTCGACCTCGCCGTCCCGGGCGATGGGAAGACCCAGGTCCCGTGCCGACAACCAGCCGGACGGGCTCGAACTCCCCGTGTCGGAGTAGGCCTCGCTCGTAGCCAGGACCACGTCTCCCACCGACGCCCCCGGTCCGGGGCCCGCGCTGGGCAAGGCGCCGGCTATGCCCACCTGCAGGACGATCAGAGGAGCGGGGTCCATGGCCTGCAGGAGACAGGTGAGCACATGCGCCGCGTTGGCCTTGTCACAACCGCTGACGGCAACCACAGCACGGACCGGCGGCGCAACGACCTTTCTCTCTCGAGGGGTCATGCCTGAGGGGAAGTCGGACGAGGGGAACTCCCCCACCACGAAGGTCTTCGTCGCGACCACGTGGGTCTGAGGCTCCCGGCAGGCGTCCACCAACGGTGCGGCCTCGGCCTCGGTCGCCGTCACGAGGACCACCCGGCAGCCCTCCGTGATCACACGGAGCATGTCGGAACCGTCCCGTTCCACTATACCTCTTCCAGAACCATCGACCGCACCACGCCCTCTCATCGCGCCGCATCAGCGTGCGGCTCAGTCGTTCAGCCTGCTTGCCTCCTTATGGCGAGCGACATTCCCTGCCCGAAGTTTCCTTATCTGCCTGCGAAGCTCCTCCTCACTCCCGAACTCAGCCTCGCCGACCCGATCGTGGTGAACCATCTCTTCCACGCGTCTCGTGAGTTTCGCCGCCGGCCCTTCTTCCATAGCGCTGTATCCCACGGCCAGCATCTCGAAGACGTGGATGAATTCCGGCAGACCGAGCAGGTGCCTGACCAACCCCTGGACCTTGGAGCCCTTGACGGCGGACACCGGTTGCGCCGCCAACCCCAGGGTGTGAGCCGCCAGCCACAGGTACACGAAGGCGTTGGACAGTGAAGACTCGAAGATGGAGTCACCCTTGTGTCTCTCCAGACGGACGTTCATGGGCAGGCCCACGCGCCGCCGCGTATCGCCTGTGACGAGGATATAGACCGGCGCGGCGGGGCACTCGGGGCGCCCGTGGGTCTCTGCGGTCCAGGGCGGTCCCTGCCACTCCTCCCTGGTCGCCTCCAGAGCGAAGAAGTCATGCTCCACCCAGTCATCGACGATGCGCTTGATCTCCCTCCGCAGCTCAGCATCTCTGACCACGACGAACTCCGCCGGTTGCATGTTGAAGCCGGTCGGGGCCCAACGCGCCACCTCGACGAGCCGGTCGACGGTGCCGTCCGGCAGAGGATCGGGCTTCATCGCCCGGATGGTCCGGCGCCCCTTGACCAGCTCGACCAACGCCTCGTACTGCACCTCAGCTCCTCCTCTATCTGGTCCGCCCTCAGCCAACTCGCCACCCCGCCGGCTTCATCGCACGCCGTCGTCGACCACTATCACCGCCGCCCCTCTGATATTGCCGGTACGGAGACGCTCGATGGCCTCGTTCGCCTCCTCCAAGGTAAATGGCTCGACCTCGGTGCGTACCGGTATCCGCGGTGCGAGCGCCAGGAACTCCTCACCATCGCGCCGGGTCAGGTTGGCCACCGACCGGATCGTCCGCTCGCCCCACAGTATCTCGTAGGGGAAGGAGGGTATGTCGCTCATATGGATACCTCCGCACACCACCACCCCTCCCTTCACCACTGCGCGCAGAGCCAGAGGCACGAGTTCGCCGGCCGGGGCGAAGATGATGGCTGCGTCGAGCTCCTCGGGCACCGGCTGCGCCGTATCGCCTGCCCACTCGGCCCCCATCTCCAGGGCGAAAGCCTGCGACGTGAAGTCACCGGGTCGGGTGAAGGCGAACACGCTCCTGCCCTGATGGCACGCTACCTGGGTGACTATGTGCGCCGCCGCCCCGTATCCGTAGATGCCCAGACGTTCCGCGTCGCCGGTCATAGTGAGCGACCGGTAGCCGATCAGTCCCGCGCACAGCAGCGGCGCCGCCTGCAGAGCCGGATAGTCGCTCGGGACAGGGAACGCAAAACGCCGGTCGACCACCACGAATTCGGCGAAGCCGCCGTCCAGGTCGTAGCCGGTGAACTTGGCCTGGTCGCACAGGTTCTCCCGTCCGCTCAAGCAGTAGCGGCAGCGGCCGCACGTCCAGCCCAACCACGGGATACCCACCTGGTCGCCCACCACGGGCCCGATAGCACCGGGCTCGGACAAGGGGGCGCCGGCGCCCGTCTCGGGCCCGGCCGCCGGACTGCCGACCGCGTCCACCACCCCGACGATCTGGTGGCCGGGGATGAGGGGCAGCTTAGGATGGGGCAGCTCACCGTCGACGACGTGCAGGTCGGTGCGGCAGAGCCCGCAGGCCTGGACCTTCACTCTCACCTGCCCGGGGCCGGGAGCCGGCGCCGGCAGCTCCGCCGGTCGCAGCGGCCGCCCGGCGGCCTCCAGGATCATCGCCCTCATCGAGACCTCCCTCGGCCCTTGGGCGCCGCGCCTGCGGCGCGGCGCCGGGCTGTACCTACTCGGTCTGCTCGCCTTTGGCGCCGCGGCGCCGCGGGGTCTTCGCGAGATCGAACACCTCGTTCATGTTGGCCACCGCCACCTTGAACTGCAGCCTCTCCTCCAGGAGCCCTCTCAGCGTCATGGCCGCCTCGGGCTCCCCGTGGGTGAGTATCACGAGCCGGGGCGCCTTGAAATGCGACGCCCAAGCAAGCAACTGTTCCTGGTCGGCATGGGCCGAAAGCCCGCCGATGTCATGGATCTTGGCCTTCACCGCGATCTCGTCTCCGAAGATGCGCACGGTGTCCGCCCCATCGAGCAGCCGTCTGCCGAGGCTGCCCTGAGCTTGGAAGCCGACGATGACGATGTGAGACTCGGGACGCCACAGATTGTGCTTCAGGTGATGACGTATGCGCCCCGCGTCCGCCATCCCGCTCGCCGATATGATCACGATGCCCTTCTTCTCGTTGAGCGCTCGTGATTCGTCCGCGCTGGCGGTGTAGTGGAGTTGCCGGTAGTCGAAGATGCCGCCCGGCTCGCCCACGAGTTTCCACGCCTCGTCATCGAACACCTCGCGATGCCCGCGGTAGATCTCCGTGGCCCGGGACGCCAGAGGGCTGTCCACGTAGATGGGCATCTCCAGTCCACGTTCCTCGCTGATCTGGCGGAGGAAGTAGACGACCTCCTGAGTCCTCCCCACGGCGAAGGCCGGGATGATGACGTTGCCCCCGCTGCGGCCCGCCGCCTCCAGGATGGCGGCCAGCTGGTCCTCCGGTTCATGGTCGTTCTGGTGGAGCCGGTTACCGTACGTGGACTCCATTATGAGGTAGTCGGCCTGCTCCAAGAATTCGGGATCGCGGATGATCGGCCGGTCCGGCTGGCCTATGTCGCCGCTGAAGAGCACCCTGGCCCGCTCGCCTTGCTCCTCCAGCTCCAACTCCAAGAACGCCGAACCCAGGATGTGCCCGGCGTCGTAGAACCTCATCGTCACCCCGGGCGCCAGCTTCAAGGGAGCATGGTAATCCACAGGCCTGAGCAGCGGGATAGTCTTGCGGGCGTCGTCCTCTGTATAGAGGGGCTCCACAGACTTGCGGCCCGCACGGCGGGCTTTCCGGGTCTGCCACTCGGCTTCCATCTCCTGGATGTAGGCCGAATCCAGAAGCATGATCTCGACCAGGTCACAGGTGGCCGGTGTAGCGTAGATGCGCCCTGAGAAGCCCTGCTTGACCAAGCGCGGCAGCCTGCCGGAATGATCGATGTGAGCATGAGTGAGCAGCACGAAGTCCAGCTCATCGGGGTCGAAGGCGAAGCGCTCGAAGTTGAGAGCCTCCTCCTGGTCCCCGCCCTGATGCATGCCACAGTCGACCAGGAATCTGGTGTCGCCGACCTCCACCAGATAACAGGAACCCGTCACGGCCCGTGCGGCGCCGCAGACCTGTATGAACATCTGTCCTCCTCGATAGCTCCGGCCGGGGTCCGCTGGGGACGCTGAGCGGCCGGTCCCTTCCGATAGGCATACTGTCTCATACCGAGCCCCAGAACGTCGGAAAGCGCCGGGGTCAGAGGAGGCGGCCCCACAGGAGGGTATGCTATTCTACGTATGTTTTGCGCTCAGCCCCAGGGCGCTTCGGGGTGAGTCCGTTGTAGGCAAATCACTTGAGCGGAGGAAAAAGGTGGCAAACGAATCCCCTGACGAAAAGATCTTCGACGTCCCAGCTGAGTTTCAGAAGACCGCATGGATCTCGAGCATGGAGCAGTACCAGGAGATGTATCGCCGCTCCCTCGATGACGCCGACGCCTTCTGGGCCGAGGAAGCCGACAAGAGGCTGCATTGGTTCAAGAAATGGGAGTACGTGCAGAATCACGACTTCGCGAACGCCAAGATTCGTTGGTTCGAGGGCGGAAAGCTTAACGTCGCCTACAACTGCCTGGACCGTCATCTCGATACCCCGGTTGCAGACAAGGTCGCATACTACTTCGAGGGTGACTCCCCCGACTCGACCCGTACCATCACCTACCGGCAGTTGTGGGAAGAGGTCACCAAGTTCGCCAACGTCCTCAAGAAGAAGGGCGTCAAGAGGGGCGACCGGGTGGTCATCTACCTGCCCATGATCCCCGAGTTGCCCGTGGCCATGCTGGCATGTGCGCGCATCGGCGCCATTCACTGCGTCGTGTTCGGCGGCTTCTCGGCCGACGCACTCCGTGACCGCATCGTCAACGCCGGCGCAAGCCTCATGATCACCGCCGACACCGGTCTGCGCGGCGGTCGCCCGACCCCGCTCAAGACCTCTGCCGACGCCGCCATGGCCGAAAGCCCCTCGGTCACGCAGTGCATCGTCGTCAAGCACACCGGCACCGAGGTCCCCTGGACCGAAGGCCGCGACACCTGGTACGAGGAGGAGCTGGCGGCTCCCGACATCACCACCGATTGCCCGTGTGAAGAGATGGACGCCGAGGACCCGCTGTTCATCCTCTATACCTCCGGTTCCACCGGCAAGCCCAAGGGCGTCATGCACACCACGGGCGGCTATCTGCTGTTCGGCTCCATGACCCATGAGCTCATCTTTGACTACCATCCCGAGCAGGTCTACTGGTGCACGGCCGACATCGGCTGGGTCACGGGCCACACTTACATCGTGTACGGCCCGCTCTGCAACGGCGCGACCGGCGTGCTCTTCGAGGGCGTGCCGAGCTACCCCGGCCCCGACCGTTTCTGGTCCATCGTCGAGAAGTACAAGGTCAACGTCTTCTACACGGCCCCGACTGCTCTCCGCGCCATCGCCCGCGAGGGCGACGACTGGGTGACCAAGCACGATCTGTCTTCGCTGCGCGTGCTGGGCACTGTGGGCGAGCCCATCAACCCTGAAGTGTGGCTGTGGTACCACGACCTCATCGGCGGCGGCCGCTGCCCCATCGTCGACACCTGGTGGCAGACCGAGACGGGCGGCATCCTCATCACCCCGCTGCCGGGCGCGATGAAGATCAAGCCGGGTTCGGCCACTCTGCCGTTCTTCGGTGTGGAGCCGGTCCTCGTCGATGAGAACGGCGAAGAGATCACGGGCCCCGGCGTTGGCAACCTGTGCATGCGCCGTCCGTGGCCCGGAATGATGCGCGGCGTCTATGGCGACCAAGAGCGCTTCAAGGAGACGTACTTCGTCCAGTATCCGGGCCTATACTTCACCGGTGACGGTTGCCGCCGCGACGACGACGGGTACCACTGGATCACGGGGCGTGTGGACGACGTCATCAACGTGTCCGGTCACCGCATGGGCACCGCCGAGGTCGAATCGGCGCTGGTCAGCCACGACTCAGTGGCCGAGGCGGCCGTGGTGGGCATGCCGCACCCCATCAAGGGCCAAGGCATCTACGCTTACGTGACCCTGAACGCCGGCGTGGAGCCCTCGGACGACCTCAAGAAGGCACTGATCAAGCACGTGCGCGCGGAGATCGGCCCCATCGCCACTCCCGACGTCATCCAGTGGGCCCCCGGCCTGCCGAAGACCCGTTCGGGCAAGATCATGCGCCGTATCCTCAAGAAGATCGCCGCCAACGAGATCGGCGACCTCGGCGACATCACCACCCTGGCCGACCCCAGCGTGGTGGAGAACCTGGTGGAGCACCGCCAGCAGTAGCCGGCGCTGAGTCTCACCTGACGCTTGAAGGGGCGGCCTCCAGGCCGCCCCTTTTAGTCGCAACAGGTCGTCAGCGCCTCGGAATGTACCTGACACCGTCGACCGCGGCGAAATCCGCGTCCTCAGTCCACAGGACGGCGTCGTTGGCGCAACTGGCGGCCAACATCAGACTGTCCGCCATCGCGAGCTTCAAACGTGGACCAAGGTGTGCAGCGGCCAAGGCCAGGGTGCCGTCTGCCTCCGCCACTCTCCCCTGTTGCATGACGGCGACCGCCTGGAGAGCGGCGCCTTCACCCCGCTGCTGCAAGACGCGTTTGAACACCTCGCACAGGCTGACGGCCGGAACCAGTAGTTCCTCCAGCGCCTCGATCGGTGCTGCAAAGAACCCGGCGTTGGGCCCATCGGTAAAGTACTCGAGCCAGCCGCAGGAATCGACCACGTTCATGGTCGGTCCGGCTCCCTGGGCACATCGGTGTCGATGTCTCGGAGAAAGCCTCTCGCGCTCCTAGACAGGAAGGACCGGCGTAGCTATCCGCCGGACCTCGCATCGAAGCCTCCCGAGCATCCATGCCCGGGCAGGCCGCCGCGAGCGTACTCCTCCTCTTCGCGGCTGATTTCGAGCTCCTCGAGCACCTCGGCGACGGCGTCCAGATCGAGCGTGTACCCGTAAGGGAACCTGCCTGCCACCACGTAGTCGGTCTCGACGTTCTCGATCCGGTAGCGGCCGTAGTCCATGCGGTGCGGGTCGCGGGCGCGGGACTTGCGGACGGTCAGCCCCATGCTCGCGGCCCATTTGCGGAGATGGCGTTCGCGTCTCTTGTCTGCAGCTGTGTCCACGGCCCCTCACTCCATTGACTAGAGACAGGGTAGCGAAGGCCGGCGCAATCTGCAAAGGGGGTTTGGCGCACACGAGGAATGGTCACCACATCCTGTGGTTCCAGAACTCCCGGGTGAGAAACGGGGTGCAAGGTTCTGACGCCTGTGAATCAACCACATGGAACCCCTACGATTCGGTCAGAAACACCTCTCATGACATGACCTACGTGAACGGTTGGGGCGCCTACCGCTACAATTACCGGGCTCAGTAGCTCGGTCGCAGAGGGGAGGGTGACACCATGGCGCGTAAGGTGGCAATCGCGGGCTTACTGGCTCTACTGGTGGTGTTCACGGCCATCAGCCAAGGCTCTTGTGGCTCAGGCCCGCAGCCCGCCACGGCATCGACTCAGTCGACGGCCCCGGAGACCTCCGTCGTCACAACCGCACCGGTTTCATCATCCACGTCTTCCAGCACCACGACAACCGCGCCGATCGATACTACTTCGGCCCCGGCGTCGTCGAGCACATCGCCCGGCGGCTCGGCCCCGCCGACCAGCGATGAAGGAATCGATCCGGGTGGCAAGTAGGCGGTCCTCGCCTTTCTCAGTGCTCTCGCTGAAGAGCGGTATGCGGACGCGGCGTCGCTATTCGGGGACCTTGACTTCCTCCTCAGCTATCCTGGCGCGGATCCCCCTGCGAAGCTGGCCGCCGCCGTACGCCTGCTGGTCGTGTTGCCGCCGCGGTACGTGCCGACTGAGGCGCATGCCTGGCTACAAGAGGTCTGGGTTCAACTGATCCAGCCCGACGGGACGCCCTATGTCCATATCCCACCCGTAGATACGCCAGATGAGCTCAAGATGGAGTTCATGTTCTACACGGTCAAGGTCAACGGTCGTTGGTGGGTGATGAGCCTGCCGCCTTACCACGAATAGCGGCCGCGGTCACCGCCTGCGACCATCAGCAGGCGGAGAGGGCGCTCAACCGGCCCTCTCCGCCTGTTCCCGGTCTCTTGCCGCAGCAAGGTCGCTGAAAAGCGACATCCAAGCCGCCGTGCCCTACCTCACCACCAGGCTCACCAGCCGCCCCGGCACTACCACTTCTTTGACCAGCGTCATGCCCTCGAGATACTTGGCCACGCCGGGCAGGGCCTTGGCAGCGGCCAGCACGTCGGAGTCTGGGGCGTCCTTCGCGACGGTGACGCGGTCGCGCACCTTACCGTTCACCTGCACGGCCAATTCCACGGTCTCGGCGACGAGAAACCGCTCGTCGGCTGCCGGCCAGGGAGCGTCCCAGATCTCCTTGCGACCCATCATCTGCCAGAGCTCCGCGCACATGTGGGGCGCGAAGGGCTCCAGCAGCCGCACCATCATCTCGAGGGCGTAGCCCAGCACGACCTTGCCCGAAGCGGTGGCCGCCAGACCGATGGTCGCGCCGCGCCCGCCCCCGGCCCGCGCGGCGCTGATGTCGTTAGAGAGCTCCATGATGGCCGAGAGAGCCGTGTTGAAACGGAAACGCTCGCCCACGTCGAGGGTGACCTTCTGGATCACCTGATTGGTCTTCACGAGCAGCGCGCGCTCGGCGGCGCTAAGGGTGCCTTCGTCGAAGGCGCCGGCGCCCGCAAGGAGCACCTCGCCAACGCCGCCCTCGTCGGCGGCGTCGCTCACCTGGCGCCACACCCGGCCAAGGAACCGGTAGATCCCCTCGATGCCCTGGTCGTTCCACTCGGCGTCGCTCTCGGCCGGGCCCATGAAGAGCACGTAGCTGCGCACCGAGTCGGCGCCGTACTTGGCCACCATCTCGTCCGGGCTGACCACGTTGCCCTTGCTCTTGGACATCTTGGCGCCCTTGTAGTAGATCATGCCCTGGGTGAACAGCCGCTTGAACGGCTCCTCGAAACCGACCAGACCCAGGTCGTAGAGCACCTTGGTGAAGAAGCGCGAGTACATCAGATGGAGGATGGCGTGCTCCACTCCCCCGATGTATTGGTCCACCGGCAACCAGTAGTCGACGTCGGCGCGGTCGAAGGCCGCGTCGTCGCGCTGCGCGGAGGCGTAGCGCAGGTAGTACCAGGACGAGTCCACGAAGGTGTCCATGGTGTCGCTCTCGCGCCGGGCCGGTCCGCCGCAGACCGGGCAGGTGGTGTTCATCCACTGCTCGGCCGCCGCCAGAGGCGACCTGCCCTTGGGGGCGTAGTCTGTGATATCCGGTAGAAGCACGGGGAGTTGGTCATCCGGCACCGGAAGCTCGCCGCATTCTTCGCAGTACACGATGGGGATCGGCGCTCCCCAGTAACGCTGCCGCGACAGGAGCCAGTCACGGAGTCTGTAGTTGACCGCGAAGTCGCCCTCGCCCCGCTCTCTCAGCCACTCGGTCACCTTGACGATGGCCTCTGCCTTCGGAAGGCCGTCGAACTGGCCGCTGTTCACCAGAGCGCCGTCGCCGGAGTAGGCCTCGGTGAGGTTGCCGTCGGCGTCTTTGAACTCGGCCGGGGTCTCGATGACCTCCAGGATGGGCAGGCCGTACTTCTTGGCGAAGGCGAAGTCGCGCTCGTCGTGACCGGGAACGGCCATTATGGCGCCGGTGCCGTAGTCCATGAGCACATAGTCGGCCACGTAGATGGGGATCCGGCCACCGGTCACCGGGTTGATGGCGTGGCGGCCGGTGAAGACGCCGGTCTTCTCCTTCTCGACGCTGGAACGCTCGATGGCGGAGGTGTTCATGGCCTTGGTGACGTAGCGCTTCACCTCCCGCTCCTGGGCCGTGCCGGCCACCAGGTGCTCCACCAGCGGGTGCTCCGGGGCAAGGATGAAGAAGGTCGCCCCGAACAGCGTGTCGGGACGGGTGGTGAAGACGGTGATGTTGGCCGGTGCGCCCGGCAGAGCCACCGGTATGGCATCCTCGGCCCCTCCGGCGCTCGGCTCCGATGCCTCCGGCGCCTCGCCGGCCTCCAGCGACCCGTCGGCCTCCAGCGGCGCGACCGTGAAAACCACCTCGGCGCCGGTGGACCTCCCGATCCAGTTGCGCTGCATGGTGATGACCCGCTCCGGCCACGACTCCAGCTTGTCGAAGTCCTGCAGCAGCCGTTCGGCGTAGTCGGTGATGCGGAAGAACCACTGTGTCAGATTCCTGGCCTCCACCGGGCTGTCGCAGCGTTCGCACGCTCCGTCGATGACCTGCTCGTTGGCAAGGACGGTCTGGCACGAGGGGCACCAATTGACCGGGGCCTCCTTCTTGTAGGCCAGACCCTTCTTGTAGAACTGGAGAAAGAGCCACTGGGTCCACCTGTAGTATTCGGAACGTGAAGTGACAACTTCACGCGTCCAGTCGATGGCCACGCCCAGACGGCGCAGTTGGCGGTTGATGGTGGCGATGGCCTCCTCGGTGAACTTGGCCGGCGGCTCGCCGGTCTTGATGGCCATGTTCTCGGAGTTGAGGCCGAAAGCGTCGTAGCCCATGGGGTGCAGAACACGCTGACCCTGATGGCGGCGAAAGCGGGCGATGACGTCGCCCATGGCGTAATTCTTGACGTGTCCCATGTGGGCGCTGCCCGATGGGTAGGGGAACATCTCGAGCACGTAGGTGGCGTCGGCGCCCTTGCCGCCCGGCGCCGTGCCCGGCGCGGGATTCGGGACGACGAAGGTCCGCCGCTCCTCCCAGACCTTCTGCCACTTGGTCTCGATCTGCTCGGGATCGTACTTGCGCGCCATGCGTGGTCCTTCCCCTCTGTCCGCCTTCGCCGGAGCCCCACCGCCCGCGAGATCACCGGCCCGCGATTCGAATCTGGAGGTCCATTATTCCAGCCGGGGTTGCCGCATGCCAGGGGAAGACCACGCGTCCGCCGGGACCCTTTGAGGCCGAGCTTCGTAGCGCCCCGATCTCCCACCGGCGCGGCCGGACCCACCTGATGCCCACGAGGCTCCGTCAGTACGTCACGAAGCTCGGCAGCCAGGTGGCCAGTATCGGGAATAGGATCAGCAGCGCGGCCAGGATGACCATCCCGGTCAGGAAGAGGCTGGCCCCTCTGAATATCTTCCCCATGGGCACGTCGGGCGCCACTCCCTTGATGATGTACACATTGATGCCCACCGGCGGGGTTATCACCCCCATCTCCACCACCACGACGATGATGACCCCGAACCATATCGGATCGAAGCCCAGGGCCTGGACCGTCGGATATAGGATGGGCACCGTCAGGGTGACCATCGCCAGGGAATCCATGAAGCATCCCGCGACCAGGTAGATGGCAAGGATGAGGATCATCACCACGTTCGGCGGCACCGGAAGACCCGCGAGGGAGTCCGCGGCGGCCCTCGGTATCCCGGTGACGGCCATGAAGTGGCCGAACACCGTCGCGCCCGCCACGATGGTCATGACCATGGCGGTGATGAGCAGGGTGTCCTTGATCGCGAGCCAGAACTTCTTGAGGTTGAGGCTTCTTCTGAGCACTCCGATCAGGATGGCGGCCGCCGTCCCCACACCTGCCGCCTGAGTGGGACTGAAGAGCCCGGCGAACATCCCGCCGAGCACCAGAGCGAAGAGGAACACCATTTCCAGGAGCCCGGTCAGACCCATCAGTTTCTGCCTCATGGTGGTCGTGCCCCCGGCCGGGGCCGAGGCGGGCTTGAACAAGGTCCAGACGTACACCGCCATGCAGAAAAGAAAGGCCAGGATCAAGCCGGGTACCACGCCCGCGATGAACAGCTTGCCGATGGATTGCTCGGTCAGGATCCCGTAGACAATGAAGATGGTGCTGGGCGGAATCAGGATCCCCAGGCTGCCGGCCGCGGCCAACATGCCCGCGGACAGACCGGGATCGTACCCATGCCGCCGCATCTCCGGTATGGCCACCTTGCCCATGGCCGCCGCGGTAGCGCTGGTGGAGCCGCAGATGGCCGAGAACCCTGCGGTGGCGACTATCGTGGCCAAGGCCAATCCCCCGCGCAACCTGCCGAAGATGGTATACGCGCCGTCGTACAGCCTGCCGCTCATCCCGGCGTAATACGCCACGGAGCCCATGAACACGAACATGGGTATCACCGTCAGGCTATAGCTGGACCAGGTGTCCCAGAAGTCACGCGCCAGGATACCCAGTCCGGCCTCGGGACCCTTGATGACCATGAACCCGATGGTGCCCACCAAGGCCATGGTGAACGCCACGGGCATGCCGAGCAGAAAGATGATGACGAGCACGAAGATGCCGATGATCCCGACCGTCACCGGGTCCATGTCGTAGCCGCCTTCGTTATCGATTTCGCGAGATCTGCGATCAGCACGACAAGCGTGACCACGAAACAGACGGCCATCGCGTAGACAAACGGATGGTACGGGATCTTCTGCGTCATGGAGACTTCACCGGTGGTCCTGAGCTTGTTGGCGTATTTGAAGCTGTAGTAGGCCATCAACGCGAAGAGGCACACACCGAACAACACCATCAAGGTGTCGATGACCAGCTTCGCCCGTCGAGGGAACCTCTCGACGATGAAATCCACCGCGACGTGCCCGCGCATGACCTGCGTGTACGCGACGGCGAAGGCGATCGCGACCACCGCCAGGAACGCTACGATCTCGATGCCTCCCGGCACCGGGTGCGAGAACACTTTGATCCCGATGACATCCGCGACTATGAGCAGGAGCATCGCCACCAGACCGGCGCCGGCTATCCAGAACAGGATCCTGGTCAAAAGGACGATGCACTTATCCAGCCTATTCAGCAGTCCCCTTGCCGCTCCGGCTTCCCGGGTCGGCGAAGGCTCCTGATCGGGAGGAAGCATCTCCATCGGACCTCCTTGCCCAACACCCTCCGTTTACGCATAGAGACGGGGCTCTCGCCCCGCCTCTATGCTGGTTTCGATCGCAATGTTAAGATCACGCCGTCTACTGTTCGCGCGCCTCTTCCATGCCCTACTGCGCCGACGGGGACTTGATGTTGTCCTTCACCCATGCGGCGCAATCTGCCTCGCTCGGGGCCTTGGGCAGCCACTCCTGGATCTTGCTGTCCACGAAGCCCTGGTAGTCGTCCGTCAATCCGGCGGCCTTCAGGTCACCCAGTTTCTTGTCGACTATCGGCTGGACGGCGGTCTTCCAGGCAGCTCCTTCCTCCTCCGATAGGTCGATCACCTCCCGGCCCTGACCCAGCGAGTTGAAGAACTCTACGCCTGCGTAGTCGTACGCCGCGGCCACCTTCGCAAAGGCCTCGACCGACTCTTGGGCCACGTCGGTGAAGACCTGCTGGATATCCGGTGGCAGCTCTTCCCACTTGTCCTTGTTCATCACCATGTACATGGCCGTGATGGAGCCGATAGAGAAGCACTGGGTCAGGTACTTGACCACCTCGCCCTGCTTCCAACCCGCCAGAACTTCTCGAGGGGCGATGCTGCCGTCGATGGTGTTCTTGGACAGCAGCTCATAGGCCTCGTTCTGTGCCGCGGCATAGCCTTCCGCACCGAGCGCGCCGGCGATGGCGGCGCCCACGCCGGTCGACCGGATCACCAGCCCCTTGGCGTCGGCCAAGGTCCTCACCGGTTTGCTGGTGGTGAAGAGCACCTGCGGGCCGGTGCCGTACAGGCAGAGCACGTGCACGTCATCGAGCTCGGCCGGCTTGAACTCGTTGTAGAAGTCGTTCACCACCATGGTGTCGACGTATCCGTGGGGATACCCGAGCGGATAGTCCAGGAGTTCCATGACGGGGAAGACACCCGGCGTGTACGTGAAGCACGAGTACCCAAGGTCGGCGATACCGGTCACCACGCTGTCAAAGACCTTATCGGCTTTGGTCAAGGACCCCCCGGGCAGATACTCGAACTTCACTGCACCGTTGGTGCGCTTGTCGATCTCCGCGCAGAGCATCTCGGACACGATGCCGATGTTGTTTGTAGGCGGCATGAAGTTGTTGAAGGTGAATTTCCAGGTCCCCTCGGCGTAGCCGGAGGTGGTTGTGGTCTCGGAGGCTGCGGACGTCGTGGTTTCAGCGGCTGCGGTAGTGGTGGTTTCAGCTCCGGCCGTCGTGCTGGTCTCACCAGCAGCGGCCGTGGTCGTCGTCTCTTCGTCTTCGCCACAGGCGACCAACCCCATGGCCAATACCAGTACCAGCACCAACCCTACGATCAACGCCTTCTTCATCTGCACGCCCTCCTTTTGCTGTTCTCGACCGGCCCCTGGTGAGCCGACCGATTTGCCAAAAGAGCACACAACCGAACTGTATCAAATGATGAATAGCGTTTGTGAAGCCCCTGTCACGTGTCGATTTCTGAGCGCCGCTTCGAGGTGTTGGGTCCCGGGTCACCTGCCCTTGTACCCGTTTGCATGGCATCCGAATCAACTCAGCCTACCACGGCCGGCGTTGCGCCACGCCGTCCTTGCCAGCCTTGGCCCACACCTCTAGTATGGATTCATGCCCATTCTCGACGTTCTAATACGCATAATCGTGGCCGCGGTGCTCGGGGGCGCCATCGGGATCGAGCGCGAGATCAGGGAGCATACCGCCGGGTTCAGGACTCACATCCTGGTCGCGGTGGGGGCGGCCGCTTTCACCCTGGCCTCGTCGTACGGTCTGGACGGGACAGACTTCGACCCCAACCGCATCTCGGCCCAAGTGGTCACCGGCATAGGTTTTCTTGGAGCAGGAGCGATCATCCGCTACGGCGCCACCGTGCGGGGCCTCACCACCGCCGCCAGCCTCTGGACGGTGGCCGCCCTGGGCCTGCTGACAGCCCAGGGGTTCTTCTCCGCCGCGCTCATCACCACCGCCGTGGTGATCGTGAGCCTGTATCTGCTCCGACTGATCGAGGACCGCCTCATCTACCCCCGCGTGGGACGGCTGATAGGCGTACAGGTGGTGTTCCGGCGCGCCGGCTACACCCCTATGGCTCAGCTGTTCGCCGTGCTACAGGCGGCCCACGTAGTCGTCAAGGAGGTTACCGTAGAGCCCGGCGAAGACGACAGCGACACCGTGCACCTGTTCCTCAAGCTGCCCCGCACGCTCGGCACGGCCAAGCTCACGGCCATGATGACCGAGCTCTCAGAGGTCCGATCGGTCAGCGTCGACTAGCCGGTGACAGGCCCGCGCAACCGAGCCAGCTCCCTGGCCAGGTCCTTGATCTCGTCGCGCAGCTTGGCGGCGTACTCGAAGCGGAGCTCCTCGGCGGCCTGGAACATCTCCTCCTCCAGCGTGGCCATGAGCCGCTCTATCTCCTCCGCCGACATCTCCTCACCCTTGGCGGTCTTGCGCCGTTCCTTGTACGGCACGCTGCCACTGATGCCCAGCAGTTCGGCGATGTCGGACACGCCCTTGACGATGGTGCGGGGCTCGATGCCGTGCTCCTCGTTGAAGGCGAGCTGGGCGGTCCGCCGGCGGTCGGTCTCGGAGATGGCGCGCTCCATCGCGACCGTGCGTTTGTCGGCATACATGATGACCGTGCCCTCCACGTTGCGGGCCGCCCGGCCGATGGTCTGCACCAGGGCCGTCTCACCGCGCAGGAAGCCCTCCTTGTCGGCATCGAGAATGGCGACCAGCGTCACCTCGGGCAGGTCGAGGCCTTCCCGGAGTAGGTTGATGCCCACCAGCACATCCACCTCGCCAAGACGTAGCTCCCGGATCACCTTGATACGCTCGATGGTGTCCACCTCCGAGTGCAGATAACGGACGCGGAAGCCCATCTCCAGCAGGTAATCGGTGAGGTCCTCGGCCATCTTCTTGGTGAGCGTGGTGACAAGGGTGCGCTGGCCTTTGTCGACACGCGTGCGGATCTCGTTCATGAGGTCGTCGATCTGGTGCCTCGTGGGCCGTACGTCCACCCGGGGATCGACCAGGCCGGTGGGCCGTACGAGCTGCTCGACCACCTGGGTTGATACGGAAGTCTCCCACTCCCCCGGGGTCGCCGAGACGAACACCAATTGAGGCACCCGTTCGATGAACTCTTCGAAGCGCAGGGGACGGTTGTCCAGCGCGGAGGGCAGGCGGAAGCCGTGCTCCACCAGCATGGTCTTGCGGCTGCGGTCGCCCTCATACATGCCGTGTAACTGCGGCACCGTCATGTGCGACTCGTCGATGAACACGAGGAACTCCTCGGGAAAGAAGTCCAGAAGGGTGTACGGCGGCTCGCCCGGCTTGCGGCCGGAGAGGATGCGCGAGTAGTTCTCGATGCCGTTGCAGTAGCCGAGCTCCCGCAGCATCTCCATGTCGTACTGAGTGCGCTGCCGCAGGCGGAAGGCCTCCAACTGCTTCCCCTGCGCCTCGAGTTCGGCCACCCGCGTCTCCAGTTCCGCCGCTATCTCTTCCACGGAACGCTCGATGGAGTCCTCGGCCGTCACGAAATGGGTAGCCGGATAGACCGCCACGGCAGGTAGATGATCGACGATCTCCTGGGTGACCGGGTCGACCTTGACGATCTCCTCCACCTGGTCGCCCCAGAGTTGCACGCGCACCGCGTAGTCGTCATAGGCGGGCCACACCTCGAAGCTGTCTCCCCGCACACGGAACTTGCCCCGGGTGAACCCGATGTCGTTGCGCTCGTAGTGGATCTTCACCAGTTTGGCGAACACCTCGTCGCGGCTGATGTCGTCGCCTTGCCTCAGGAGCACCACCTGTCCCAGATACTCCTGCGGCGAGCCCAGTCCGTAGATGCACGACACCGAGGCCACGATCACCACGTCGCTCCGCATCAGAAGGCTGGAGGTGGCTGCGTGGCGCAGCCGGTCGATCTCCTGGTTGATGGAGGAGTCCTTCTCGATGTAGGTGTCGGTGGCGGGAAGGTAGGCCTCGGGCTGGTAGTAGTCGTAGTAGGAGACGAAGTACTCGACGGCGTTCTCAGGTAGGAACTCCCGGAACTCGTTGCAGAGCTGGGCGGCCAGGGTCTTGTTGGGCGCCATGACCAAGGCCGGCTTGCCCACCTGCGCGATTATGTTGGCCATGGTGAACGTCTTGCCCGAACCGGTGACTCCCAGGAGGGTCTGGAACCAGTCGCCCCGTTCCAAGCCGTCCACGAGCCGGGAGACGGCCTGCGGCTGATCGCCCTGCAACTGGTAGTCCGCCCGCAATCCGAACGGGCCCATATCAGCCCTTCCGCCGTGGCGCGACGGTGATCATGTCGAACCTCCCGTGCCTGAGAACGCGTCCGGATAGACGCGCGTGTACAGCTCTCTATAATGCTCCACGCGCCGGACGAACTCCTGAGTCTCGGGGTAGACGATGTCGGCGAGATCGAACGACTCCGAGCCACCGGCCGCCGCCAGCCAGTCGCCCACCGTGCCCTGCCCTGCGTTGTACGCGGCCAGGGCTATCCGCGTGTGGTCGTCGAACTTGTCCATGAGATAGCGCAGATAGCACGCACCCAGCTCCAGGCTGTCGGCGGGATCGGTGAGCACGGGGTCAGGGCCTCCCTGCCAGTTGTCGAGGCCGGTCACCCAATCAGCGGTGTCGGGCATCAGCTGCATGAGACCCACCGCACCCGCCGGGGAGACCACCGCCGCCCGGTAGCCGCTCTCGGTCTTTGCCACTGCCGCCACCAGGTATGGGTCCAGTCCGTACCGTTCGGCGACCTCGGCGATCTCTGCCGTGTATAGAATGGGGTCGACTTCCTCCTCCGGCGCATCGCCGCTCTCCCCCCGGGTGGCCAGCACCGCGATCACGATGATCGCCGCGACGACGATCGCGGCGGCGGCGGCCAGGCGGAGCAGGCCGCGCCTGCGGTTGCGCCTCAGACGGTTACGAGCCGCGCGGCTGGGCCGGCCTTCGCCCTGCCCGGTTTGCGTAAGGACCGCGGTACCCTCCTCCTCGGAAGAACGGTCGCCGTCGCGCCCCGCGCGCCGGCGCGGCGCGGCATCCGGCGTGGATGCGGCCGGCCTTGCGTACGCGGGTGGCGGTCCGCCCGGCGAAGCCGGCGGAGTAGAGTCCTCCTCCGGCCATCTGAAGCCGCCGGGTGGCTCGGGCCCACCCGCCGGCAGGCGGCCGCCCATGTCCTCGGTCACCGGTCTTCCTCCAGAAGGTCGCGCGCCCGGTGGTAGACCTCGCACACAAACCGACGGAGATCGTCGACCGTACCATCGTTGTGGAAGGCCAGGTCGCTTCCCTCCACTCGTCTCTTGCCCGATGCCTGCAGACTCTCGAACTCAGCGAACTGGCCGAGGTCGAAAGCATGTGTCGATCGCCGGCGTCGAGCCTCCTCTCCAGCCTCGACGGTGACCACCATGTCGAACAGGCCGGCCAGATCCGCCTCGAAGAGCAGCGGCACCTCCACCACCAACACTGTACCGGAGGGAGCAGCCTTGATCTGCCGCCGGATCCGTTTCGTGACCCGGGGATGTGTGAGTGACTCCAGCCATCGCAGTCTATCGACCCGGCCCCGCACCTCGTCGGCGAGCTTCGAGCGATCGACAAGGCCCCTCTCGTCAAGCACATGTTGGCCGAAGTGGGCGGCTATGTCCGCCGACAAACCCCGTTGACGGTACAGATCGTGGACAATCCTATCCGCGGAGAGAGTACGGGCGCCCAGCTCGCCGAACAGCCCCAGGGCGGTGGTCTTGCCCGCGCCGATGCCGCCCGTCAGCCCCACAGCTACGACCTCGCGCCGTTCCTGGGTCACATCCCCTCCCCAAAGACGGGGAGCGCCGTGAGGCGCTCCCATATAAGGCCCTGTGGTCAGATGGTTCAGTCGTCCTGGGAGCCGGCCTCTTCCTCTGTCTGAACGACCGGCTCATCTACGTCCGCGGCGGCTTCGGCAACAGGCTCGGGCGTCTCTTGCTCTTCAGGCGCTTCCTTATCAGGGGTTTCTTCGGCCGCGGGAGCTTCGTCGGCAGGCGCCTCTTCGGCCTCGGGAGCCTCTTCAGCCTCAGGCGTTTCCTCCGCCTCAGGCGTTTCCTCAGCCTCGGGAGCCTCTTCGGCCTCGGGAGCCTCTTCGGCCTCGGTAGCCTCTTCGGCCTCGGTAGCCTCTTCGGCCTCTGGCGCTTCTTCGAGAGTCTCGGTCGTGTCGGCCTCGAACTCCTCGCCCTCCTCAGCCTCTTCGTCCTCGACCAGTGCATCCTCATGGATGCGGTACTCGGGCTCGAGTCGCTTCAGGCTGAGTGAGAGCCGCCGGCGGTCTGGATCTATCTCGATGATCTTGACATTGACTTCCTGGCCGGGACGGACGATCTCAGACGGGTCCTCCACATGATGCTGGGCTAGTTCCGAGATGTGGATGAGACCTTCGACACCCTCCTCGATCTCCACGAACGCCCCGAACGAGACCAGCTTGGTGACCTGTCCGTGAACGATCTCGTTGACCTGGCGGTTCTCGAAGACCTGTTGCCAGGGATCCTTCTGGGTCTGCTTCAGGCCCAGCGAGATGCGCTGACGTTCCCGATCGATGTCGAGGACCCGCACCTCGACCTTCTGGCCGATGGTCAGGACCTCAGACGGATGATTCACATGGCTCCAAGACAGCTCGGAGATGTGGATGAGGCCGTCGATGCCGTCCAGATCGACGAACGCCCCGAAGTCGACGATGTTGGAGATGGTACCCGTGACCAGATCGCCCACGTTCATGCGATCGAGGATCTGTTCGCGCGCTCCGCGGCGCTCCTCCTCGAGCACGGCCCGGCGGCTGAGCACGACGTTGTTCCGGAACCGGTTCAGTTCGATGACCCGGCATTCGAGGCTCTGACCGAGGAACTCGTCCAGCTCGGCCACTCGGCGGATGTCGACCAGGGAGGCGGGGAGGAACCCGCGCACACCCAGATCGAGGATGAGACCGCCCTTGACCACCTCGATGACGTTGCCCGTGACGGGAGTGCCCTCCTCGGCGGCCTTCTCGATGCGCTGCCAAGCCCGCTCGAACCGGGCACGTTTGCGCGACAGGATCAGCCGGCCATCGGCATCTTCTTTGGTCAGCACCAGCGCGTCGACGACATCGCCGACCGCCACTTCTTCAGCAGGATCCACCGACTTTCTGATAGACAGCTCGTTTGCCGGGACCACCCCCTCACTCTTGTAGCCGATGTCGACCAGGACCTCGTCCTTGTCGACCCGGACCACAGTCCCAGTGACGATATCCCCCTCTTCGAAGCTCATGATCGTCGCGTCGTAGTTGGGAACCATCTTCCCATCTACCTCGACCATGAGATCCTGTCCACCTTCTAGCGTTTGTACTTCTTGGTCGTCGGTGTGTTCGTCTGGCATGTAGTTTCTATATCCTTCCCAAAGGGACGCCTAAGCCCCGCCAAACGGCGGCGCATGTGCCGGTAGTATACCTATGCGTCAAGGAAAAGCAAACGTTCGAAAACCGCGAGGCCAGCGGCTGCCTGGGTCCTGGCCAAGGCCGTGATCCCCGCGCCACAGTCGTCTCACTTGGCGGACAGCCAGTCAGGTCCCACGCCGGCGTCGACGCCCAGCGGAGGTTCCATGTCAAAGGCGGCGACCATATCTTCCACGACGGCGTCACGCACCCTCGCTGCCTCCTCTTCCGGCGCCTCGAAGACAAGCTCGTCGTGCACCTGCAACACCAGGCGGGAACGGGGGAAGTCGCTCTTCAGCCGCTCATGGCAACGTATCATCGCCACCTTGATGATATCGGCGGCGCTCCCCTGGATCACCGAGTTCACCGCCAGCCTCTCCCCCAGAGAACGCTCCTGGAAGCTGCCGGAGGCCAACTCGGGTATGGGCCGGCGGCGACCGAAGACCGTGGCCACGTACCCCTGGCTCCGCGCGATGGCGATGGTCTCCTCGATGAAAGCTTTGACCCGGGGCAGTCGCCGGAAGTAGTTCTCGATATACGCAGCCGCTTCTTCGCGCTCGATGCCAAGATTCTGGCTGAGCCCGAACGCCGAGATACCGTACATGATGCCGAAGTTGACCGCTTTCGCGTACCGCCGGTGGGTGGGATCCACCTGGTTTTCGGACAGTCCGAAGACTTCCGCCGCGGTACGAGTATGGATGTCCTCGCCCCGAGCGAACGACTCGAGCAGAGTCGACTCCCCGGAGAGGTAGGCCATGATGCGTAGTTCGATCTGCGAGTAATCCGCGACCACCAAGGCGTTCCCCGGCTCGGCCGTGAAACACTGTCTGATCTGCGCCCCCAGGGCCGTTCTCACCGGGATGTTCTGGAGGTTGGGATCGCTCGACGACAGCCGCCCCGTGGCCGCCACCGTCTGGTGGAAGGTGGTGTGCAGGCGGCCGGTGGATGGATCGACCACCTGTGGCAGAGCCAGAAGATAGGTGGACATGAGCTTGGACAGCTCACGATGGTTGAGGATGTGGCCGATGACGGGATGGTGGTCCCTCAGCGTCTCCAGCGTCTTGGCATCGGTCGAGTATCCGGTCTTGGTCTTGCGCTGCCGTGCGAGACCGAGACGATCGAACAGGATACGGCCCAGTTGCTGCGGGGAACCGAGATTGAACTCCTCCCCCGCCAGTTCGTATATGCAGGTCTCCAGCTCCTCAAGCTGGTCCTGGATCTTACCGGTGATCTCTCCCAGGCGGTAGCAGTCCAGGTGGATGCCCACCTGTTCCATCGCGATGAGCACGGCTGTCAGAGGCAGTTCGATGGTGCGGAAGAGGTCCCACATGCCCTGCTCGCGAAGATCCAGTCCCTGGCGGGCGGCCAACGGTATCAGCGCCGCCGCCGCGGCGGCGGCCGGCGGCGCCTCCGGCAAGGAGATGCCGTTCTCCCGCAGCAGGTCCTCCACACGGTACTCTCTACGGCCGGGAGCCAGGAGGTACGCGCCGAGGAAGGTGTCGTGCCCCGCCTGTGGGATGAGGCCGTGAAGCAACGGTGCGGCTTTGAAGTCGTGGCATACGACGGTGGCGCCGCTCAAAAGTTCCCGTAGCTGCGGCGGACTCCAGACGCAGGGCCCCACCCGGGCCGCCGTGTAAGCCCGATAGTCCTCGAGCTCGGCACCGGCCGGCGCCCGCGCCATCCAGAAGGTCGCTTCCTTTCCCTGCTCCATGACGAATGCGATCGCGGCCGCCCCATCGACAAGACCTGCCACAGCCCCGACATCTCCGCCTGCGATCTCCGCCGTCGGCAGCGTGGCGCCGGCCGGCGGGCTGTCAGCCTGCGCGGGCGCCGGCAACAAGGGCTCTATCCGCTCGAGCAGCGTGGTGAACTCGAAACGCTCGAACAGTTCCTCGAGCTTGTCCCTCTGAAGTCGGTGAGAGGCCAATTCGGCGGTGCTGATGTCGAGGGGGGCGTCATGCTCCAGGGAGGCGAGCCGCTTGGAGAGGGCGGCGGTCTCCCGGTGTTCTTTGAGAAGCTCCCGCCGCTTGGGGCCGTTCACCTCGTCGGCATGGGCCAGGACCTCTTCGAGGCTCCCGAACTGAGCCAGCAGCTGAGCCGCCGTCTTCTCGCCGATGCCCGGCACGCCGGGGATGTTGTCTGACGTATCGCCCTTCAGACCGATCAGGTCGGGGATCAGCCGGGGCGGCACGCCGAAGCGTTCCTCCACCGCGGCCGGGTCATAGACCTTCACCTCCGTCATGCCCCGCGTGTTGGACATGATGCGCACGTGAGCACCGGCCAACTGCATCGCGTCCCGGTCGCCCGTCACGATGACGGTCTCCCGCCCTTCGGCCTCCGCCTGGCGCGCGAGAGTCGCGAGGATATCGTCCGCCTCATACCCGGGAACGGCCAGGTTGACGAACCCGAAGGCCTCTGACAGTTCCGTGAAATACGGCCACTGCTGCGAGAGTAGGTCGGGCATGGGCTTACGTTGCGCTTTGTACTCCTCGAACTCCTCGTGCCTGAAGGTCTTCTCCCGGGAGTCCCAGGCCACGATCACGGCAGACGGGTGGTACTCCGTCAGGATCTTGATCACCATCAGGCTGAACCCGTACAGGGCGTTGGTCGGGAAGCCGCCTGAGGTGGCTATGTCCTCCGGCAGGGCGAAGAACGCCCTATAGGCGACGTTGTTGCCGTCGAGGACGAACAGCGGACCTCGGCGGTCGTCCATCTACAGAATCTCGAGATAGCGGTCGACTTCCCAGGAGGTCACGAGCGCCCGGTAGGAGTCCCACTCCGCGCGTTTGTTGCGGATCAGGTACTCGAAGATATGGTCTCCCAGGGCCTCGCGCATGAGTTCGGAGTTCTCGAAGGCGATGATGGCCCCCTCGATATCGCCCGGAAGCGACTTGATGTTGGCCAGATGCCGCTCCTTCGCACTCATCTCGTAGATGTTGTCGGTGGATTCGGGAGGCAACTCCATGCGCTTCTCGACGCCCTTGAGACCGGCGGCCAGCATGACCGTGAAGGCCAGGTAGGGGTTGGCGGCGGGGTCGGGGTTGCGCATCTCGACCCGGGTCGCCTGTTCCTTGCCCGGCTTGTACATCGGCACCCTGACCAGCGCCGAACGGTTGCGACGCGCCCAACAGCAGTAGATGGGGGCTTCGTAGCCGGGGACCAACCGCTTGTAGGAGTTGACCCACTGGTTCGTCACCAGGCACATCTCCGACGCGTAGCGCAGCAGCCCGGCCACGTACGCCTTGCAGGCGGCCGACATGTGGCAGGCATCCTTGGGGTCGAAGAAGGCGTTGCGGTCGTTCTTGAACAGCGACTGGTGCACGTGCATCCCCGAGCCCGCCTCACCGTACATGGGCTTGGGCATGAAGGTGGCGTGGATGCCGTTGGCGTTGGCCACCTCCTTGACGAGCAAGCGGTAGGTCATGACCGAGTCGGCCATGGTGAGGGCATCCTTGTAGCGCAGATCGATCTCGTGCTGGGACGGGCCGCACTCATGATGCGCGTACTCCACCTCGATGCCGATCTCCTCCAGGGCGGATACCGTCTCGCGGCGGACGCTCGTGGACACATCCAAAGAGGTGAGATCGAAATAGCCACCCCGGTCGAGAACATCGGTGTGGGTGCTGTCCTTGAAGTAGTAGAACTCCAGCTCGGGACCCACGTACATCGTGTAGCCCATCTCGGCGGCCTTGCCAAGCATGCGTTTGAGTGCGAACCGTGGGTCGCCCGCATAGGGCTGCCCGTTCGGCTGGATGATGTCGCAGAAGATCCGAGCCGTGCGATCCTTCTCCTGCATACCGGGCAGGATGGCGAACGTCGATGGATCAGGCATAGCGACCATGTCTGATTCCTGGACCCGGGCGAAGCCTTCGATGGACGAACCGTCGAACCCCATGCCCTCTTCGAGGCAGGTCTCAAGCTCGCGGCGCGTCATGGCCAGGCTCTTGAGAAAGCCGAGCACATCCGTGAACCAGAGCCGGATGAACTTGACGTCGTTCTCATCGACAAGACGTACGACGTCTTCCTTCGTCAGCGTGCTACCCACCATGCCCCTCCTTACTTTCCGCCGTCTCTCTAAGACTAGCATCGGGACCGCGTGAGGAGCGAACGTCAGTAGCTACCGGCTCAGTCCAGGGGAATCTCCGTCCCGGTATCCGACACGTCGTAGCCCCCCAGAGCAAG
Source organism: uncultured Gaiellales bacterium (assembly GCA_964592075.1). GTDB lineage: Bacteria > Actinomycetota > Thermoleophilia > RBG-16-64-13 > RBG-16-64-13 > RBG-16-64-13. The sequence goes on along the minus strand of CAZQDY010000024.1, from coordinate 1,862 downwards.
CATCGACTGGCGGAACGCCTCCGAAACCACTACGCGACGCAGAGCCTCGACCGCCGGAGAGTCCCACACATCCAGCGGGATCACGAGATCGTACCGTTCCTTGCCCAGCGGCACGAAATCGAGGCCGTAGGCATTGCCCGCGGCGCTGATGCCGAGCCCCACAGTCGCCCGGCCCTCGGCCACCGCGCGGGCCACTCCAAGATGCGTCGATTCCTCCTGGTCGTAGCCTGGGATCTGCTCAGAGGAGACTCCGGCGGTCTTCAGCTGGACGTCGAGCCAGACCCTGGTCCCAGACCCGGGCTGCCGGTTGGCGAAGACCACTTCCGGAGAGGCGAGGTCCGCCACGGACTCCAGTCTCTGGGGGTTGCCGGGCGGCACGATGAGGCCCTGGATACGCTGCACCAGGTTGAGGAGCACGACCCGGCGGTTGGGGAGCACCCGTTGCACGAAAGGGATGTTGTAAGTGCCCGTGTTCTCATCCCAAAGGTGGGACCCCGCGATGTCGGCCTCGCCCCTCGCGAGCGCCATCAGCCCTCCCAGACTGCCGATGAACTCGGTGGTCAGAGTGACCACCGGGGTCTGCTCGCTCAACGACCGCGCGAGCAGCTCCACCGAGAGGTCATGACTGCCGGAGAAGCGGAGCATCCCGACCTTGGCAGATCCGGATGCCGCGCCCGCCTGTTCACCGGCCGGTCGCCGCCTGAGCTCATCCCAGCGCGCGATGGCCGCGGCCAGTGCCGCCTCCGCGTGCGCCGCATTGTGACCCTGCTTCAGCGCATCGAGAAGATACGCCTCAGCACGGTTGACGAGATCAGCCCACTGCCACTCAAGGGGTTTCGACTGCCCGTAGCCGGCCTGGAACGACGCGACCCGGGTCCCGCCCCCTCTGTGGGCCGAGACGAGTCCTTCGCGGGTCAGCACCGAATAGGCGCGGCTCACCGTGTTGGGCGTGCAGCCCCAGCGTTCCGCCATGGCCCGCACGGGAGGCAGATGGTCTGCAGGCTGGAGCTCGCCGGACAAGATGAGCCGGCGTACGGCCTCGGCTATCTCCAGATAGACGAAGCTCTCACCGGCGGCCACGAGCTACCCGCTCGCTAGTCGGAGTCGGCCCACTCGGACGTGGAGGGCGGCTCCGGCGGTAGTAGTTCCGCCTCCACCCCTGAGCTAGTCGTCGCGGCCGGCTCATCCGTCACGGTGGTCTCAGACGCGGTGGTCTCAGACGCGGCTGTCGATCCGGTGGTCTCAGGCGCAGCGGCCGCTCCGGCGGTCGATCCGGTCGATTGGGGCTGGGCGGAGGGGGCGCTCTTGATACTGGTCGCCCGCTTGAGCTCGGAGACGGTCGACTTCATCTCGTCCAGGCCCACCGCATCTCGGACCTCGGCCACGGTGGACTTGATCTCGTCGATGCCCGTGGCTTCACGGACCTCTGTGACGGTGGAGACGATGTCTTCCTTGTTGTCCCTCAGACCCTTCTTGAAGCCTCTGATCGACTTGCCGAGCGAAGAACCCAGCTCGGGCAGCTTCTTGGGACCAAAGATGATGAGGATCAGCACGAGGACTATCGCGATCTCCCACCAACCGATACTGGCCATATGCAAACCCTCCTCGCGACTCAGCCGGGCGCGCGCTGTCCGAACCACACAGACGCCGAGTCTCAGTTCGATCCTATTTAACCACACCGCCCGCGCCGCTACTGGCCGGCGCCCTGTCCCGTGTATCCGAGGCGGTGTGAGAGGTCGTCGCCGAGCTGCATGATCCTGCGGATCAGCAGAGGCAGCCTCTCGGCCGAGAACCGTTGCACGATGCCGGAGATGCTGACCGCCGCGACCACCGAGCCCTCAGCGTCCCGAACAGGCGCGCCA
>CAZQDY010000023.1:0-40247 GCA_964592075.1 uncultured Gaiellales bacterium | reverse complement strand
ATCTCAGCACGCCGCTTGCCTCTCCCGACGAGCGCGCCTAGTTGCCGGGGGAGGAGCCGGAACCTCCGCTCAACAACACCTAACGCAGCTCTCCCGCGGCGACCATGGCCTCCAACTCAGCCGCGGTGGGCACGGGATCCCGGCTCTTGTAGCCTCTGATGGTGACGACGGGTTAACCGGCGGCCAGGATGATCGGCACTGCCTCCGAAGCGCGATGGACTGCCACCAGGTACTTGGCGTCTCTCCGGCCCCTGGTCAGGGGATATCGTGGCCAAAGATGAGTGGGCCGGTGACACGCTGTACGCGCTTGCCCGACCGATGGGTGGTGAGCAGTCGGTCTACCGCTCCATCGACAAAGGGGACTCCTGGGAAGAACTCTGCACTGCATCCGGAGTTCGGTCACTGGTCTTAGGGCCCGGCGGCGTGTTGTACGGCGTCGGGGAGTGTGCGGTCCACACCTGGACACCAATGCTCGCCAGCCTGCCGACCGTCGACAACGAGGTAGCAGGCATCGATTGCGGTGAAGAGGCGACGTTGACACTGACGTCTGAGCGGGCTCCCTTGTAATAGCGGGAGATTCGGGTATCATCCCTGCTGGAGTCCTAAGAGTTCAACGCAGCATCTGAGGAACTTACAGAAGGACCCGCAGAGGAAACGCGGAGATAAACGACCGCCTAGTACGCGGAAGCGGGTGCGAAGTAAGGGGGCGCAGATGAAGATGCGGGTTCTCTTGGGGTTCTTTTTTTGTGCGCCGTCCACGCCCTTAGACAGCAGTCGGGCAGTCGTCCTCAAGGGACGGGAGTAGAGGAGATGGCGAAACGGATCGCGACGATAGCCGGGGCCTTGTTGCTGGCCGCGGGCGTGGGCGTCGCCATCCTGCACTACGTGATGGAAGGCAGCCTCACCGACAGCTACATCACTCTCGCCATAGCCGCTGTACTCCTCATCGTCGGATGGACGCTCTTCGATCGGGGCGCGGGCATCTCCCGTCACCGCGGGGAAGACGACGACAGTCGCGACCAGTGAGGCGCCATCAGTGACGTCGAGCGCCCGTTGGGGCGCGGCGGTTCGGGCGAGACGCCGCCGGCTGGGCCGCGCCGGTTCGCACGCGAAGCGCTGGGGCGGTTGGGCGAGGCGCTGCGACAGTTGGCTCCTCGCAGACCCTACCGCATGAAGTTGGTCTTCACCCAGGGCTCCCTCTCCGGGTAGGGCACCGTGTCCTTGGCCGCCTCGATGCATTTGAGCAGCCAGGCCATGTTGCGGCCCAGGGTCCTCATGATCTGCATGCCCTCCAGGTCCTGTCTCACCTCTTCGGGCGTGACCCCGTGCGTGGCGTTCCAGTACTGGGACGGGACGACGGGCATGCTGGAGATGGTGAAGTACTTGTTCACGCGGTCGAACGCGGCGCTGGCGCCGCCTCGGCGGCAGTTCACGACGGCCGCGGCGGGCTTGTACGCGTACCCTGCCGCTTTTCCGAAGAACAGGCGGTCGAGGAACGCGCAGAGGGCCCCGTTCACGCCGGCGTAATAGACGGGTGAGCCGATCACGATGCCGTCGGCCTTCTTCACCAAGTCGACACACTCGTTAACGGGATCGTCGTCGAACACGCAGTATCCCGTCTCGAAGCAGGTCCCGCAGCCGGTGCACCCCTGTATGGGTTCGGAGCCGATATGGAAGAAGCCGGTCTCGATGCCCTGCTCCTCGAGCTGGCCGGCCACCTCCGCGAGCGCGGTGTACGTGCAGCCCTTCTCGTGCGGGCTCCCGTTGATTAGAAGTACCTGCATGGTCTCATCCTTTCATCTGTTGGTCGGCCGTCTTACCTGCGCGCCTGGGCCCCACCATCGAGGCGGCGGTCCCGAGGGCGCACAGCGCGGTGAAGATCATGAACGTGATGCGTACGCTCGTCAGCACCTGTGGATAGTCGGACGGTTGGATGGCTTCCCGGCCCACCAGGACGGCCAGGACCAACGTCGCCAGTCCCATGCTCATGCTCATCCCAGCCTGGCGCAGAGTGGCCAGGGTGGCCGAGGCCACTCCCACGAACCGGGTCTCGACGCTGTTCATGATGGAGTGCGTGTTGGGTGTGGCGAAAAGCGCGATACCCGCCCCGAGCACGCATAGGACGACGATGATGAACCAGTACGGGGTGGTGGTGCTGAGAAAGCTGAAGGCGAGCAGAGAGAGCACGCATAACCCCATCCCGGCGGAGGCCAGGTACCGAGGCTCCAGCCTGTCGGTCAGCCGGCCGATGACCGGCGCGATGATCACCTGCACGAAAGCGCCCGTCACGATGATGAGGCCTGTCGTCTGCGGGTTCAGTCCCCTGTTGTACTGGAGGTAAAGGCTCATGAGAAAGGTCATGGCCGACGTCGCGCTGTAGTTGACGAAGGCCGCCACGTTGGAGTAGGCGAACACCCGGCTGCGGCGCAGCAGGTCGACGTTCAGCAGAGGGTCGGCGGCCCGGGTCTCCCACCAGAGGAACACGGCTAGGCCGACGACCCCGGCAACCACGAGGATGATGCCGGTGAGGTCGGGAAGCAGCGAGAAGCCCAAGAGCACGGCGGTCAACGACGCCCCGTAGATGAGCGAGCCCAGGATGTCGAAGCGCGCCCGCTTGGGCTCCCGCCAATCTATGTGCCGCAGTTTCCATAGCGGCAGGGCCACGTTCACCAGTCCCACGGCGCCCACCACGAGGAAGAGGCTTCGCCAGCCGAGATTGTGGATGATGAGCCCGCCGAGTACCGGACCCAGGGTGACGCCCAGGTAGATGCCGGCGACGTTCAGCCCCAATGCTCTACCCCGGGACTCGGGCGGAAAGGCCAGGATAACGAGAGCAGTGGAGGTGGCCGAGCCGCTCGCCAGTCCCAGTCCGTGGACGGCCCGCAAGACGAGGAGCACGTTGGCCGACGGGGCGAAGGCGCAGGCGAAGGCGATCACCGTGAAGATGATCATGCTGGCGATGAAGACCCTCACGCGACCCTGGAGGTCGGCGATACGTCCCATAGGCAGCAGGGTCGCGCCGGCCACGAGGACGTACGAGAGCGAGATCCAGCCGAGAGTCACCGCCGACACCTGGAACTCCTCCTGTATCAACGGCAGGGCGATATTGATCGTCGACGACATGAAAGTGACCAGAAAGCCACCCAGAGTAGCGACGATCAGGACTGTGTTGCGCTCCGGGGTGAGGCGCTGAGGCTGGTGGGTCTGTGGCTCGCTCATCAGCTAAAGGCTATCAGCTAGGCGCCGGGTACGCTGCCGGGCCGGATGGTCTCCCGCCCGCCCGAACGGCTCGCCCGGCGCGCCGCCCCTACGTCTCGCGCACGTCGACGATGCGGGTCACGAGAGGCTCCAGGGTCTTGAGCAGATTCTCCCGCGCCACGTCGCGCACCTTGAACGTCACGGTGCCCTCGTCGACGCTCTCGGTGAAGGCTACGAAACAGCCGCCGATGTCGGCCACGGCGCCCGACAGCTTGGCTAGGCCGCCCTTGGTGAGCGGCATCTCGGCCGTGACCCGCACGCCTGCCTGCCGAGCTCCGAACACATCGACGAGCACGTTGAAAAGGTGTGACTCGGTGATGATGCCCACGAGTTCGCCGTCGCGCATGACAGGCAGCCCGCTGACCTTGGCCTCCGTCATGATCCGTCCGGCCTCTTCCACCGCGGTGTCCTCGGTCACGGTGATGACCTTGCGCGTCATGACTTCCGAGACCTTGATCTTCTCCAGGAGGTAGTCCACCTCCCAGATGCTGAGCGACGTCGCAGGCGAAGGTGAGGCGCGAAAGAGATCTGTGAGGGACACGATGCCCACCAGGGCGCCATCAACGCCGAGCACCGGCAACTGGCGGACCTTACTACCCTGCATCACCTTGAGCGCATCGGGCACGGAAGCATCAGGGGTCGTGGTGATGGGGTTCTTGGACATCCTCTTGCGAACAAGCATCTCAGCCTCCCCACTCGTTCATCGGACGGGCGTTCCCAGTGTACCGCAGGGCCGGAATGCAGATAACGGGAGCCGACCGCACGGGGGATGTTAGAGTGGAGGTGGTGGACATTAGAGAAAAAGCGCGCTATGAGCGGGCGTATCAGCGTCTGTTCCACCAGTCGTTCAAGCGCCTGACCAGACAGGGGTTGGACGAGCAGGCGGCGGGCCCGATCGCCCGGCAGGTGGCCGAGGAATCCCTCGAAAGGGGGAAGGCGCCGGTTCTCGGCTCCGAACGGGAGTTCGCCTGCGCAGTCGGGCAGGTATGCACCCGGCTCCGAGACGGCAGGAGCTACTACGACCTGATCGGTGAGATGCCGTACCTCGCGGCCGCCCGGATCGACCGGGTCGTGGCGGCCGGTGCGCATACGCAGCCTCCGGTCGACGAGGAGACCCTCCGCGCCGCCAAACACGCGACTCTGCTGGAGAGGCTCTCCGCGGCGTGCTCGCTGCTGCTGGCGGGGGTCGCCTTGGGGGCCTTTGGGCTCTGGTACGCCATCGCAGTGGGGCTCGTGGTCGTGGTGGCGACCGAGATCTACGTGCAGGCGTGGATGTCTCCCGGACTTCGCCGGTGGGCGGCTCGGATGCGGTTTCCCCTCGTCATCATGGCCGCGGCCGTCGTGGCGCTCCTCGCTCTTGGGTACCGCTGGATCGCCGACACGGACCCTTCCACCGCGCTCATATTCCTTGGCGCCATCTGTGTGATCGTGATCGCCGCCGTGATGCCTGGGTTCACGCTGGCTCAGATGGTGGCAAGAAGGGAGCGGGGGCGCAGGAAAGAACTTGAGCTTAAGCTTCTGCGGGAGTGGAGCGAGCGGCAACGCGAACCCGAGGAGTAGCGAGTGGTGCGGCGGCGGTCGAGCGGTCGATATGCTCCAGGCGGACTCGAGATCGAGGCAGGCGTTGCTGGCTGAGATCGACATCGCCACGCTTCTGGCGTGCCTGGTCGGCATAAGCATCTTCTTGTCCCTGGTGCTGCTGGCCCATTGGGCAACGCAGCGCACCTATCCGGGCTTCGGACTGTGGGTGGCCGGCGGGGCGGTCGCGGCTCCGGCCTATCTCTTCTCGGCTTTCAGTGACAGCCTGCCCGGCTTCCTTCCTCTGGTGGCCACTCCGGGCCTGATGATGCTCGCGACACAATTACGCCTCGAGAGTCTGAGACGGTTCTGGGGTGGGACGCGTTTCGACCACCGCACGCTGGCGCTCCCGGTGATCACATCGTGCCTTGCGGCGTACTTCGCGTACGGCGCCGGCAGACCACACGTGGGATACGCCGTGGCGGCCGGACTACTGGCGCTGACCTCCTGGGCGGTGGCCGGTCTGAGCTTCACCCACCTGAGGAGGCGCACGAGCCCGCACTACCCGCCCTCTGCCGTTGTCTTCGCCTTCTTCGGGGCGCTGGTCCTGGCCTACGGGGTGTACTGGGGGCTGCGGTCGGAGGGGTCCCCGCTCACCGATCAAGGGATCGTCGATGTCGTCTTCCTTGGTCTGCTCATCTACCTGGAAGTCCTCTGGGCCATCATGCTGCTCGCCTCGCACGCCCGCCGCGCGTTGATGGATCTGGAGGTCGCCCAGGGGATCGCCGACCAGGGCAGGCGCCGGTTGTCCGACATCATCGCCCTCCTTCCGGACGCCATGGTCGCGATCGACGCCGACTATCGAGTGGTGGCCTGGAACAAAGCCGCCGAAGAGCTCACCGGTGTCTCAGCCGGACAGATCGTGGGCTTGCCCTACGAGGAAGGCCTGCTGAAGGTCCTCGGGTGCCCAGACGAAGCCCTCCTGGGGGCGGTGTTGGACCCAACGAAGCCGGTGCCCGCGAGGTACCGGGATGTGTGCCGCGATGGGGATTGGCTTTCCGCGGAGTCTGACGCGGAGTTCCCGGCTCGGCCCGGGCATCCCGTCCACGTGTGGGTGACCGCCGGTCTGCTGCGCGATTCTAGCGGAGCGGTGACCGGGGCGATCGAGAGTATCCGGGACGTGAGCGAACGCGAGCGGACCGCGAGGGCTCTACGAGAGAGCGAAGAGAGATTCCGCTCGCTCTTCGAGCACATTATCGACGGCATCCTCATCCTCGCCTTCGACGGGACCATCGACGACGCCAACCCCGCGGCGTGCGCGATGCTGGGGATGACCAAGGAAGAGATCCGCACCGCCGGCCGCCAGAGGATCGTCTGTCACGACGGAGAGATGCCGGAGCACCCTGGAGAGTGGCCTACGGAGGCGAAGGGAGGCTTCGAGTGCATGTTCGTCCGCGGAGACGGCACCATCTTCCCGGCCGAGTGTGTGGCCCTGGACTGGCGAGATTCGAACGGCGCCGTGCACGGGTTCGTGGTGTTCCGCGACATCAGCGAGAGGGTCAGGGCGCAGCAGCTGCTGAAAGAGAGCGAAGCGCGGCTGCTTCAGGCCCAGGCGGTGTCTCACGTGGGCAACTGGGAGGTTGATCTGGTGGGACAGAGCCTCTGGCTCTCGACGGAGACCCTCCGTATCCACGGGGACGATGCCTCGAAGTCCTATCTCCCGCTCGAGCCGGACACCTTCTCCCGCCCGGCGGAGGACCCGGCCTTCTTGCACGCAGCCCTGGAGCGGGCGATGGCCGGCGAGTCCTTCGACATCGAGTATCGAATCAGACGCATCAACGATGGGGCGATCCGCACGGTCCACAACGTGGCGTACGTCGAGCGTGACGAAGCGGGCGTCCCGGTCAAGATCAGCGGCGTGGTACAGGACATCACCGACCTGAGGCAGGTCGAGGAAGCGCTGAGGCTCACGCAGTACTCGGTGGATCACGCGGGAGACCGCGTGTTCTGGCTCGATTCGGAGGGCAGTTTCGCGCGCGTGAGCGACTCGACCTGCGATCAGCTGGGCTATAGCCGGGAAGAGCTCCTGGGGATGAGGATCTACGACATCGACCCCACGATCGTGCCCGACGTTTGGGTGGAGAAATGGGAGATGGTGAAACAGGCAGGCTCGTCGGTTGTGGAGGGCATCCACCGCACCAAGGGCGGGAAGGAGATCCCGGTCGAGACGAGCGTCCACTTCATCGTCCACGACGGCAAGGAGTACCACTTCGTCTATACGCGGGACATCGCCGAGCAGAAGGAGAGGGAGGAGGCGCTTCGCCTGACCCAGTACTCGGTCGACCACGCCGGAGACCAGGTCTTCTGGATCAGCCCCGAGGGCCGGTTCCTCCAGGTGAGCGACTCGACCTGCCAGCAGCTGGGCTACTCACGAGAAGAGCTGCTGGGCATGAGCATCTACGATGTGGACGCGACCCTTTCACGGGATTGGCGTCACAACTGGGAGGCGGTCAAACACCGTGGATCCGACGTACACGAAGCTCTCCTCCGGACCAAGGATGGAGCGGAGATACCGGTGGAGGTGCGCTCCGATTACATCGAACACAACGGGCAGGAGTACAACCTCGTCTTCGCGCGGGACATCTCCGAGCGCAAGAAGATGGAGAGCGAGATGCTGGCGGCCGAGGACAGGATCCGGCAGACCCAGACCATGGAGGCGATAGGCCAGCTGGCCGGAGGCATCGCGCACGACTTCAACAACCTGCTCACCGCCATCATCGGGTACGGGAACCTGGTCCTGGCCAGCGGCGAGATCCGGGACGAGTCGGTGCGGACCGACGTGGAGGAGATCAGGACCGCGGCCGAGCGGGCCGGCTCACTGACGCGGCAGATCCTGGCTTTCGCCAGGAGGCAGGCCCTTCGACCGCAGGTGATATCGCTGAGCGCTCTGACGGCCGAACTCGAGCCGCGTATCCGGGAGAGTCTGGGCGAGGGTATCGAGGTGTCCGTCGTCTCCGAGGAAGACTGCCATGTCGACGTGGACCGGAACCAGTTCGAGCAGGTTCTCATGAGCATGGTCTCGAACGCGAAGGATGCCATGCCGGACGGAGGCCGGCTGACGCTGCAGGTGAGCAACATCACGCTGGACGAGGAGTACTGCCGCGCCTATCCGGACTCCCGGCCGGGCGAGTACGCGATGGTCTCCGTGTCCGACACCGGTGTGGGCATGACTGCGGAGACAATGGCCCACGTGTTCGAACCTTTCTTCACGACCAAACCGCCGGGAGTGGGCACGGGTCTCGGTCTTTCCATGGTCTACGGCATCGTGCGGCAGAGCGGCGGCTTCCTCAACGTCTACAGTGATCTGGGAGAGGGCACCACCTTCAAGGTATACCTGCCTCACGTGCAGCGGCCGTCCGGCGTCGTGGACAGTGAGGCGGACTCCGCGGGGTCCGTACGCGGGGACGAGACGGTCCTGGTGGTGGAAGACGAGGATCCGCTCCGCAGACTGATCGCCCGGGTGCTCAGGAATCTGGGCTATCAGGTGGTCGTCGCAGGCTCGGGGCCCGAGGCTCTCGAGATGCTGGAAGTCCTGGACCATCCCCCGGACCTGCTGCTGACCGACGTGATCCTGCCCGGCGGCCTCCAGGGCAACGAGCTTGCCGATCGGGCTCGAGAACAGCTTCCCCGGCTCGCCGTGCTCTACATGTCGGGCGACACCCGGGACGCCATCGTCCACTCCGGTAGGCTGGACGAGGGTGTGGAATTCCTCGCAAAGCCCTTCACGCCCGAATCGCTCGCCACGAAGGTCAGAGAGGTACTCACCCACCGGGGTGGGTAGCGTCGCTCCTGCGCCCGCGGTCGGGCTTGATGCTCACGCCCCCGGTCGAGGCTGATGCTCTACAATGTGCGGACAATCCCTACGGAGGTACAGGTGGCTCTTGAGACTGTGTTCAGCATGGATGCGTCCAGCATCAAGTTCGGGAAGGGCGCGACCAGTGAGGTCGGCTCCGACATGAAGGCCTTGGGGGCCAAGCGCGTGATGGTAGTGACCGACCCCAACCTGGTCACCTCTGAACCCGTCGCCATAGCCCTCGATTCCCTCAAGAAGGAAGGCATCGACACCGCCCTCTTCGACCGGGTGCGCGTCGAGCCCAACGATCTGTCGTTCAAGGAGGCCATAGCTTTCGCGGTGGAGGGCGGATTCGACGGATATGTGGCCGTCGGTGGCGGTTCGACCATGGACACGGCGAAAGCGGCCAACCTCTATGCTACCTACCCCGCCGATTTCCTCGACTACGTCAACGCGCCCATCGGCAAAGCGAAGCCGGTGCCGGGAGACCTCAAGCCCCTCATCGCCATCCCCACGACGGCCGGCACGGGGAGCGAGACAACGGGGGTGGCCATCTTCGACCTCTCCGAGATGCATGCCAAGACCGGCATCGCCCACAGGGCCCTGCGTCCGCGGCTGGGTATCGTCGACCCGGAGAACACCCGCACCCTGCCGAAGACGGCAGTGGCGTGCACGGCTCTGGACGTCTTCTCGCACGCCATCGAATCGCTGACGGCGCTTCCCTTCTATAAGCGGGAGGCGCCCGAGTCGCCGAAGATGCGCCCCGCCTATCAGGGAGCCAACCCCATCTCGAACATCTGGGCGGCGAGGGCTCTGGAGATCGGCTCGAAGTATATGATCCAGGCCGTCAACGATCCCGGAGACGAAGAGGCGCGGACGCAGATGATCCTTGCCTCCACCATCGCCGGGGTGGGGTTCGGCTCCGCCGGAGTCACGCTGCCTCACGGCATGTCCTACCCCATCTCCGGGCTGGTGCGCGACTACCGTCCCGACGGTTATCCACAGGATCACGCGCTCGTCCCCCACGGGATGGCGGTTATCCTGGGAGCGCCGGCCGCGTTTCGTTTCATGGCGCCCGGGAACCCGGACATGTTCTTGCGGGCAGCGGAACTGATCGGCGTCGACACTCGGGGGGCCGGGCCCGGTGATGCCGGGGAGATCGTGGCTCAGGCGGTCATCGGGATCATGCAGAAGGCGGGCATCCCCAACGGGCTGCGGGCCGTGGGCTATACACCCGACGACGTCGACGCACTGGTGGAAGGCGTGCTGCCGCAACAGCGGGTCACGAAGCTCTCGCCCCGCCCGGCGAAGGCCGAGGACTTCCGCCGGCTGTTCCTCGACTCGATGACCATCTGGTAGAGGCCCAGGAGATCCGATAGGCCCCTTCCCGCTGCGCACAAAAGCCTGTGCGACTCTTTCAGGGGACCTACCCGACCTCCAGGGGCCGTCTGGTTAGGGCTGGCCGTCAGGCGTCGTCCCGAGCCTCGGCGGCGGTGGCGTGGGCGGGCATCCGGCCTCGCACCAGCGAGGTCACCACACCTATGGCGCATAGTCCCGTCAGGATCGCGAAGGTAAGGCGCACCGCCGTCAGGAGGTTCGGATAGTCGGCCGGCTGTATGTCCTGTCGCCCGACGATGAGGGCCATGATCAGGGTCGCGACCGCGATGCTGAGCGCCATCCCCACCGATCGCACAGTCCCGATGCTGGCCGATGCGAAGCCGATGTATCGCCGCTCCACGCTACCCATGATGGAGTTCTGGTTCGGCCCTGAGAAGAACCCGTATCCGATCCCGAGGAGGGCCAGGGCGAGCGCGATGTACCAGTAGGGCGTGTCGGCGCCGACGAAGCTGAAGAGAAGCAGACTGGCCACCTGGAGGGCCATGCCGGCCGACGCGACCCAGCGGGGTTCGATGCGGTCGGACATACGGCCGCCGAACGGGGAGAGAAGGCACTGCAACGCCACCCCCACCACGAGCACGAGGCCGGCGGTCTGAGCGTTCAGGCCTTTGATGAACTGTAGATAGAGGCTCATCAGGAAGGTCACCGCCCAGACCGAGGAGTAGCTGAGCAGCGCCGTCAGATTGGAGAATGCGAAGACGCGGTTCTCGCGGAAGAGGCGCAGCACGATGAGGGGGCTCCGCGCCCGGGTCTGCCACCAGACGAACACAGCGAGTAGGACCAGCCCCACGGCCAGGGTCACAGCGCCCTGCGGGAGGGGGAGCCAGGAAAGCCCAAGCAGAAAGACCGACAACCCTACAGCGTACAGGGCCGAACCAGGCCAGTCGTAGCCGCCGTGCCGCTCCTCCTTCCATTCCGCGCGGCGCAGCAGCCATAGATCCAGGCCGATGATGAAAAAGGCGAAGCACCCCGTGACCAGGAACAGGTTGCGCCAGCCGATGTTGTGCACTATCACGCCGCCGAGCACCGGCCCCATGGTCTGGCCCAGATAGGCCGCGGCCACGCTCACGCCCATGGCGAAGCCGCGCCGCTGTGGAGGGTAGGCGAGAGTGACCATGGCCATAGCGGTACAGAACATGGCGGATGCGCCGATACCTTGGGTGACGCGCAGGACCAAGAGGGGGGCGAACGAATCCGCGAAAACGAGCGCGACCGAACTGAGGGCGAACAGGACGAACCCGCCCAGGTAGAGGAGACGCCGCCCGTAGCGATCTCCGACCTTGCCCAGCGGGAGAAGAAGCACCGCCGAGGCGAGCACGTATCCGAGCGTCAGCCACCCGAGCGCCATGGCTCCCAGGTGGAACTCGGTCTGGATGGACGGCAGGGCTATGTTGATGGAAGTGGTGGTGAAGGCCGCCGTCCAGGTGGCCAGGAAGTTGGCCAGTAGAACATACGCTGGACGGAGGGAGGCGGCGGCGCTTGTGTCGAGAAAGGACGAAGGTCTGGGGATCCTGTGCATGCGCTTAGTCTATCGCCTGGGGCGGTCTTGCATTCACCGAGCCGGCCGGGTAAGATGCCCACCGAACAGTGTTCACAACAACGTCTATCGTTCACTGAACGAGAAGTGTTCGGAAGAGAAGGGACGGACTCGAGACTGGACGCGGAGCCGAGAATGCAGCCCGAGCCGAGGCTCTCCAGACGCGATCGTAGACGGCTCGACACCCGGGAGGAGATCCTCGTGGCGGCCCGGGAGCTGATGCTGGAGGTGGGTCCCGAGGCGTTGAGCCTCCGGCAGGTGGCGCGGCGGGCCGACTTCAGTCCGGCCGCGCTCTACACGTATTTCTCCAGCCGGGACGAGCTCGTGGCAGCCCTCTTCGCGGAGTCCTTCGAACGGCTCGACGCCTATCTGCGGCGTGTGCCGACCGAGCTGCCGGTACCTCAGCGGGTGGTCGAGCTGGGCATGGCCTACATGGATTTCGGTCGTGATAACCCTATGGATCTGCGGTGTATATTGCTCGCCACCTCTCAGGAGGGGCTGCCTTCGTCAAGCGGCACGGCTGTCGGGTTGGGGGCGGTGCGGCTCATCAGCGAGCCTCTCAGGGAGGGTCTGGAACAGGGGGTCTTCCGGTCCGACCTGGCCCTCTCACCGGCTGAGCTGGCCTACCTCTGCTGGGCTCTGGTCCATGGGATGGTGTCCATCAGCGCCATAGACCTGACCGATGTAGCCGAGCAGGTCTCGGCCGATTCCAGGAAAGCGCTCGAGGCGTTCGTCGGGATGTTGATGTCGTCCAAAACACAGTAGGGGCACACAAGGCATGTTCGAAGCCATCGGCAGGTTCGCATATAGGTTCAGATGGCTGGTCATCGGCATCTGGATCGTGATGTTCGGTGTCAGCGTCGCGGCGACGCCGTTCCTGGAGAACGTCCTGACCGGAGGCTTCTCCAATCCGGAGGCCCCCGGGCAGGTGGCGGGCGCCCTCATCGAGGAGAAGTTCGCGCAGGGCCCCACCACCCTGGTGGTGGTGTTCAAGAGCGACACTCTGGAAGCTACCAGCGAGCTGTTCCAAGCAGCCGAGCAGGCGTCGCTCGACGAGCTGCGGAAGGCGGGGATCCCTTATCTGGACAGCATCCAGACCTACTCCAGCACCGGCAGCGAGTTGATGCTGTCGAAAGACGGGCACAGTTCGGTCGCGGTGCTCAGCTTCTCCACCTCCGAGCAGGAGGTGCAGACCCACCTGAAGAGCATCAGGCGCGCCCTCAGGAGCGTCGCCCTCGAGACGTATGTGACCGGCGAGCCGGCCGTCTATGCCGACATCTCTTCGTACTCCTTCCGCGATCTGCAGAGGGTGGAGGTGTACGGGTTGCCGGTCGCGCTCATCGCCCTCATCTTCGTGTTCGGGAGCCTGGTGGCGGCCGCCATGCCGGTCATCACCGGGGGCCTCGCCGTGACAGTCACCCTCGGCTGGATGTACCTTATCGCCCGGGCGACGAGCATGTCGATCTTCTCCATGAACGTCGCGACCCTCCTGGGACTGGCGGTGGCGATCGACTACGCGCTCTTCATGGTCTGGCGCTTCCGGGAGGAGCTGCACAGGGGGGCCTCGGTCAAGGAAGCCGTGGTGGTGACCACCGCCCGTGCGGGGCGCTCCATCTTCTACAGCGGCGCCGCGGTGATGGTGGGCGTGGTGGGTCTCATCTTCTTCCCGTCGCCCGGCCTCCGTTCGCTCGGTATCGGCGGGGCTCTGGTGGTCTTCTTCTCGGTGGCGGCCACGGTAACCTTCATGCCCGCGATCCTGGCCGTTCTCGGCCGCCGAATCGACTCCATCCCGGTGATCAGGCTCCACGGGGCACATGACAGCCGTCTCTGGAAGGGCTGGGCACGCACGATCCTGCGGCGCCCCTGGGTATCCATCCTGATAGCCGTGGTGCTCATCGCCCTATTGGCCGCGCCCGCCATCACCATGAAGACACAGATGACCTCAGCCTCCGCCTTGCCCACCGAGGCCGAAGCACGCCAAGGCCTCACGATCCTGGACGAGGAGTTCGACCGGCAGCAGCTCTCACCCACTCTGGTGTTGCTCACGTGGGAGGGCGAGCAGACGATCGATATGGCTCGCGCCGCCGCCTTCTTCATGTACGGCCGGCAGATCGCCTCCCTGGAGGGGGTGGCCTCGGTGCAGAGCCCCTTCACCATCACCGGGCTCGACGACCCCGCAGCTATGGCGGCGCTATGGCCTCAGTTCGAGGGACTGCTGAACGACCCCGACGGCTTCGTGGTCCCCGACGAGGGCATAACCCTGGATTCCGGGATGACCATCACGCGAGAGCAGTTGGAGCAGTTTAAGCAGTTGATCAAGTCGACCGTGGCGCCCGGCGCGCTGCTCTACCGGGTGGTTGCTGAGGACGGCCTCGGCACCATACAGACGGACGAACTGGTCGGGCGGCTACTGGACACAGAACCCCCTTCGGGATATTCGTCGCACGTGGGAGGCGAGGCGGCCTTCAGCTATGACTTCACCGAGGAGCTCAACACCTGGTTCCCTTGGGTGATCGTGTGGGTGGTGTTCACGAGCCTCATCGTTTTCGCTCTGCTACTGCGCAGCGTCGTGCTGCCTGTGCTGGCCGTGGTGGTCAACCTGGCCACGCTCGCCATGAGCCTGGGGATCCTCGTGCTCATCTTCCAGGGCGATACCTTCGCGAGTTTCCTCCGCTTCACCGCCACGGGGGCCGTCGACGCCGTGAACCGCGTGCTCATGGTCTGCATACTGTTCGGGATAACCATGGACTACGCCGTCTTCATGCTGACCCGCATGCACGAGCGCTGGCACCGGAGCGGCGACCCGCAGGAAGCCGTCGCCATCGGCCTGTTGCGCAGCGGCCGGATTATCGTGAGCGCCGCGCTCCTGGTGGTGATCGTCACGGGCGCCTTCGCCTTCACCAGCATCTCCACGACGAAGGTGCTGGGCCTGGGCATCGCGCTCGCGATAATCGCCGACACGGTGCTGGTCCGGCTCGTGTTGCTTCCCTCTGTCATGGCTTACCTGGGCAGGGCGAGCTGGTGGTGGCCCTCGCGAAAGAAGGGGCGCGCAGCGCCCCTTGACGAACTCGACGAGCCCGGCGAACTCGACGAGCCCGGCGAACTCGACGAGCCCGGCGGACGGGACGAGCTCGAGGAGCCCTAAGCGGGCAGCAGCACGGAGAAGGTGGAGCCTTCGCCCTGGGTGCTGGCGAGCTCCAGACGCCCACCCGCCCGTTCGACGAGACGTTTCACGATGGACAGGCCCAGTCCGCTGCCTTCCACGTCGCGCGTCTCCGGTCTCTTCTCGCGGAAGAACTCCGTGAGCACCAGACCGAGGTTCTCTTCGGCGATACCGATGCCGGTGTCCTTGACGTCGATCCGCACCCACTCACCGACGTGCCGGGCCCGCACCTCGACACTGCCGCCATCCTTGTTGTACTTCACGGCGTTGCCGACGAGATTGGACATGATCAGGTCGAGGTCGTCCGAAGAGACCAGGACCAGCGGCAACCCGGCTTCGAGATCTGCGTGGGCGGCGATTCCCTTGGCGGCCATCTTCTCGGCCTGAAGACGCAGCGCCCCGGTGACCGCGGGCTCAATCTCGAGCAGTTCGGGCTCACCCTGGCTTTCCGCCTGCTCGCTTCGGGAGAGCGACAGGAGGTCGCCGATCAACTGAACAAGGTTGTCGATGCGCCCCTCGGCCCGCTGGAGCATCGGCAGGTAGCCGTCGAGGTTGTCGCCCAGGCTCTTGTCGGTCGCTACCTCGATCAAGCTGCGCACGGCCCCGAGCGGAGACTTCAGCTCATGGACCATGGTCCTGATGAAACGCTCCTTCTCCATGGCCAGACGGCGGACCTGCGAGATGTCGGAGAGAGTGAGGATCCGCCCCAGGGCCTGCCCGTCATCGTCCCTGAACGTGACGATGCTCGTCATGTAGCTCCGCTCTCCCAGGGAGAGTTGGCCGATCGTGCGGTCCTTCTGGGGGGCCGCGAGTTGCTCGACGAGCGGCGCCAAGGGGCTTTCGCCCAGAAGGTCGGCGGCCGGACGGTGGACCGCCTCGAACTCCGGCAGGTCCAGTATCGCGGCCATTGCGCGGTTGACCAGTACCACGTCGCCATCCCTGTTCACGACCAGGACGGCATCACGGAGCGAGGAGATCAGGGAGTGGGTCTGGGTCTTCTCCTCGGCCAAGGCAAGGAGACCGGCCTCATGCTCTTTGCGCAGCCGTTCGGCCTCTGTGCGGGCCTGCTTGTGCCGGACCAGGGTCTCGGCCACGCCCAGCAGGTCATCAGGCAGGAAAGGTTTGGGCAGGAAGAAGTCGACACCCTGCCTGGTGGCCGCGATGGCCGTGTCGATGTTGGCGTAGGCGGTGATCATGCAGGTCATCAGCTGGAGCGCATCCTGCTTGATCACCTGTAGGATGGTCAGACCATCGATGTCGGGCAGCCGGTAATCGAGGAAGACCACATCGTACTCGCCACCGTGCAGCAGCGTCAGGGCCTCCGTACCTGTGGCTGCCTCGTCGACCTCATACCCCTCCATCTCGAGGATCTGACGGATGCCTGAACGCACCCCGTACTCGTCGTCAATGACCAGGATGCGCGCGGTCGCCATGGTGACCCTCCTCCGTCTCGGCGGCTAGGCTTCCCGGTCGCCCTTGGCGGCCAGGAGCTCCTCGGCTACACTCAGCAACTGCTTGCCCGTGACCGGCTTATCGATGAAGCGGTCCAGGCGCGACCAGCGGGGCAGCCCCTCACCCTCCTGGTCGAACCGTTCCCCCGTCTCCCTCGCCACGCCGGTCAACAGGACCACGGGCGTTCTGTCCAGATGTTCGTGTTTGCGGATCTGGTAGGCGAGGCGGAACCCGCTGTCGTAGTGCTCCATCATCAGGTCCAGGAAGATGATGTCCGGGATGGTGGTCTCCAAGAGATCGAGCGCCTCGCGGCTGCTCTCCGCCGTATGGACCGTGTGGCCGCGACTGCCGAAGTACGCGGCTTGGGCATCCAGGAAGTCCCGGTCGTCGTCTACGAAGAGGATGCTCCACTGGGAGCTCATTGGTCACTCCTTTCACCGCCGGAGCGGGTCGCGGGTATCTCGACGTGGAAGGTCGTGCCGGTGTCCGGTTCCGACTCGAACCAGACATTGCCGTTGTGCATCTTGACGATGCCGTACGAGATGGGCAGGCCGAGCCCGGTCCCCTTGCCGATGCTCTTCGTGGTGAAGAATGGTTGGAACACCTTGTCCTTGGCTCCGTCGGGGATGCCGGCTCCCTGGTCGGACACGCTGAAACGGACCCTGTCGGCTTCCTTCGCTCTGTGAGCCGACACACGCACAGTGCCCGGGCGGCCTTCCATCGCTTCCAGGGCGTTCTTGATGATGTTGACCAGTACCTGGGTCATCTGGTCTCGATCGAGGTCGGCCTCCAGCCCTGGGGTGACGTCGACCACAATGTCGATCCCTCGGGCCTTCTCTTCCGACACGCCGGCGGTCGCTGCGTCGACGGCCGTCCGGACGAGTTCCTCGACCGGGGTTGTCTCGATACGGACCCGGCTCTGGCGGGCGAAGTCGAGAAGGTTGCCGATGATCTTCTTGCAGCGGTCGGACTCCTCGGCCATCAGCTTGAGGTCATGGTCCAGGTCTCCGCGGTCCTTGAGCTTGCGCTGCAGGATGTGCGCGTAAAGCAAGATCGTACTCAGGGGGTTGTTGAGTTCGTGTGCCACGCCCGCGGCCATCTGGCCCATGGAGGCCAGCTTCTCGCTGTTGACGAGATGGCGATGCACGTCGCGGAGGTTGTTCCAGGGAACGTTCAGTTCTTCGCAGACCCGCTCCGACTGGTCGATGATGAAGGGCAGGCACATGGTCTCCTCCGCCATGCCCTCGTACACCGCTTTCGCCTTCGCGCGGCAGGTGGGATACCCGCAGGCGCCACAGTTCAGCTCGTCCTCCGGGAAGAACTTGTTGGTCCGGCTGAGGATCTCGCGGATCTCCTCCTCGGTGGGCCCATCGGCGCGCTGGTCGTTCGGCTCGAACCGGCGGGATAGAGGGATTGGAGTCGCGTCGGGTTCGAAGGCGGGGAGCGTGCCTTCGTCCTGGCGTCGGAGGCTGCCGGCCGCAAACTCGGCGACCCTGCGCCTGCGCAGAGTGCCGGGCTCGCTGCTCTCCACGCCCGGTCCCGAGTAACAGCCGTTGCACATGAGGGCCTCCACGAGCAGAGTCTGGTCGCCCGGATCCTCCGGGAGTCCCGCCAGCGCCTCGATGGTCTCGTCCTTTCCGCTGACCACGATGAGCCGTGAGTCGAGAATGCCCTCGCCGATGCCGGCGCTCTCCAGAAGACCGCCGGGGATGGGGTAGATACGAGCCAGGCCGGCATGGGGCGGATCGAAGTCGCTTTCGGGGGCGGCGGCCGGGTCTATGCCTCGAGCGGCGAACGCCCTTTCGAGTTCGGCGAAGGTGAGGACCTCGTCGACCGCGCCTTCTATCTGGCTGTCAAGGATCTCGGCCTTCTTGGCGACGCACGGCCCGATGAATACACAGCGGACGTCCTCGCCGTATCTCTTCTTGACTGCCAAGGCAGTGGCCGCCATGGGAGAGACGACAGGGATGATCCGGTCGGTCAGCTCTGGGTGGTACTTGCGCACGTACTCCACCACTGCCGGGCAGGCGCTCCCGATATGGATGCCCGTGGGGTGCTCGCGGAGGTACTCGTGGCACGCCTGGTTGACCAGATCGGCTCCATAGGCCACCTCCACCACGCGGGTGAAGCCCAGCCGGCGCAGAGCCCCCAGCAACCGAGCCGGGGGTATGTCAGAAGCGACAGGAAAGGACGGGGCGACCAGAGCAGCGGCACTACCTCGATCCAGGATGGCCAAGGTCCCCTCCAGGCCGCTCGAGTACGCTTTCGCACCCTGCGAGCAGACCTTGGTGCAGTTGCCGCAACTGATGCACCGTTCGGCCACCACTGAGGCCTGGCCATCCTCGATGCGGATGGCCTTGGCAGGGCAGTCGCGCACGCAGGTGTAGCAGCGGCGGCAGTTCTGCTTGATAGTGCTGATGATGCCTTCCATCGTGCTCCCGTCAGTCGTCGGAGCCGGAGCCGTGCGCGCCGACCGCGACCGTCTCCTCGCTCGCGTGAACTGCTGCGCTCCGGTCGGTGTACGAGCGGTGCAGCAGCCGGTGGGAGACCTCGCCCAGGGGCCGTCCCAGGTATTCCTCGTATAGAGCGGCCACGCTCCTGTTCTCGTGTGAGGAGCGGACCTCGGACCTCGCGTCCGCGTCGTAGACGCGTTCCAGCCGCTTGAGCAGATCGGCTGCCTCCGTCCCGTATGGCTGGCCGCCACCGCCCGCGCAACCGCCGGGGCAGGACATCACTTCGACAAAGTGCAGATCGGGCAGAGCCTCTTCCAGCACTGGGCGGAGCCGTCCCAATCCGTTGACGACCGCCAGGTCCAGGCTCTTACCGCCCACTTCCACCGTGAAGCGTTTTACGCCGTCCAGGCCTCGCGCCTCGGTCAAGGGACCGGCGAGCTCCTTGCCGTCCACCAACGCGGCGGCCGTTCTCACCGCCGCCTCCATGACGCCGCCCGTGCTTGCGAAGAGGCGGGCCGCTCCCGTTGCCTCGGCGAACGGCGGATCCAACGGAGCGCGTTCCACGAACGTGTCGAGGTCGATGCCGAAGCGATCCCAGAGCGCGCCGAGCTCTCGTGTGGTGAGCACGTAGTCCACGTCGCCGAGGTCCTGTGCCTCGTACTTCTTAGCCGTGCAGGGCATGACAGAGACGAGGACGAGGCGTTTGCCCTCCAGCCCGGCGTACGCGGGGTAGATCTCTTTGATCAGCGAACCGGCCATCTGCTGGGGCGACTTGCAGGTGGAAAGGTGGGGGATGAGGTCGGGTCTGTGCAACTCGACGTAGTTGATCCAGGCAGGCGAGCAGCTCGTGAACATGGGCAGCGGCCCGTTGCCCTGCAGTCGCTCCACAAACTCCGTGGCCTCCTCCATGATAGTGACGTCGGCGGAGAAGGCGGTATCGAACACAGCGGCGAAACCGATGCGCTTGAAGGCCGCCGCCAGGTGCTCCAGCATGACCTGGACGCTTGGTGGTTTGCTCCGCCCGGCGGCGAGAGTCGCCGGCACCGCGGGGGCGATCTGCGCCACGACCACGGCGTCCGGGTCGCCGAGCGCCGCGACGACGGCGTCGACGTGGTTGTGCTCCATCAGGGCGCCTGTGGGGCATACCCTCACGCACTGGCCGCAGTATGTGCAGCCCGAGACGTTGATGCCGGCGTAGAAACCAGGGCCCACCTGGGTGCGGAAGCCCCGGCCTATGAAGTCTATGGCTCCCACGCCCTGGATGTCGTAGCACATCGTCACGCACCGCCCGCAGAGCACGCACTTGTTGGGATCGCGCCAGATCGCCGCTGAGGAGATGTCCAGCAAGTGATCCTTCTTCATCCCCACGTAATGCTTGGGCCGGGCGCCCAGTTCGCGGGCCAGATCGGCCAGTTCACAGGTGCCCGAGCGGTGGCAGACGAGGCAATCCTGCGGGTGGTTGGCCACCATGAGCTCGACGATGGTGCGCCTGGCCTTCAGGATGCGCGGAGTGTGGGTGTGGACCACCATCCCGTCCACCGCCGTCAAGGTGCAACTGGTCTGCAGCTTGGGAGACCCCTCCACCTCGACGATGCAGAGACGGCAGGAGGCCGTGGGGGAAGGCGACCAGTCGAGCGAGCAGAGATGGGGGATGTCGATGCCGGCTCGCTTGGCGATCTGGAGGACCGTCTCGCCTGGGTTGAACTCGACTTCTCTTCCGTTGATGTTGATGCTCACGGTGACCTCTCAGGCTACGAGGGAGATGGACTGCTTGGGACAGGCGTCGACACAGGCCCCACAGCCGATGCACTTATCGACGATGATGTAGTGGGCGTTCTTGCGCTCTCCGACTATCGCTCCGCTGGGGCACTGCTTCTTGCAGACTCCGCAGCCGATGCAGGTGGCGTTATCGACTACGTATGTGCGGAGGCCCTGGCACACTCCGGCCGGGCAACGGTCTTCCATGATGTGCGCCTCGTACTCGTCGCGGAAGAAGCGCAGGGTCGAAAGGACCGGGTTCGCGGCTGACTGGCCCAGGCCGCACAGCGAGGTGTCTTTGATGGTCTGAGCCAGTTCCTCCAGGTGCAGCAGGCCGCGGAAGCGCTCGAGGCGGCGTATCTCGTCGCCCACCGGCCGCTCGGTCAACGCGGTGAGGATCTCGTGCATCCTCGTGGTGCCCTCCCGGCAGGGAGTGCACTTGCCGCACGACTCGTTGCGGATGAACTCCATGAAGTACTTGGCGACGTCGACCATACAACTGCGTTCGTCCATGACGACCATGCCGCCGGAGCCCATCATGGCGCCCAACTCCTGTAGCTTGCCGTAGTCCGTGGGAACATCGAGATGCTGCTCGGGGATGCAACCGCCGCTCGGGCCTCCGATCTGCACCGCTTTGATCTGGTGCCCCTCGGGTGCTCCCCCACCGATGCCGTAGACGATCTCCCGCAGGGGGACGCCCACCGGGACCTCGACGAGCCCGGTGTTCTGTACGCGTCCGCTGAGGGCGAAGACCTTCGTGCCTGCGGCGTCGCCGAGGCCAAGATCCTGGAACCAGGCCGGACCTTTGCGGACGATGCCCGGCACGTTGGCCAAGGTCTCGACATTGTTCAGCACCGTCGGCATGCCGTGCAGTCCGGCGACCGCCGGGTACGGCGGTCGCGGCCGGGGCATCCCGCGCCCCCCCTCGACGCTGGCCAGGATGGCGGTCTCCTCGCCGCAGACGAAGGCTCCGGCGCCCCGCTTGATCGTGATATCGAAGTCGGTCAGGCTGCCGAGGATGTTGGTCCCGAGCAGGCCGGCCGCGTGACATTGGGCTATCGCATCCCGCAGGCGTTGGATGGCCAGGGGGTACTCAGCGCGGCAGTAGACGTAACCCCTGGTGGCCCCGATGGCGTATGCGGCTATGAGCATGCCTTCCACCACCCTGAAGGGGTCGCCTTCCAGGATGGCTCGGTCCATGAAGGCTCCCGGATCGCCTTCGTCGGCGTTGCAGATGAGGTACTTCTGGGTGGCGGGCGTGGTAAGCGCGACCTTCCACTTCCGGCCGGTGGGGAAACCCGCTCCCCCTCGCCCACGCAGCCCCGAGTCGATGACCAGTTGACACACTTCCTCGCGGGTCATCGTCGTGAGCGCGCGCGCCGCGGCGGCGAAGCCGCCGGCGGCCAGGGCGGAGTCGAGAGAGGCGGGGTCGATCAGGCCACAGTTGTCCAGTACGACTCGCGTCTGGCCGGCGAAGAAGGGCGTGTCGGCCAGCGGCGGCACGTCCTCGAAACCGGGCGCGTCGCCATAGCGGCCGTAGAGAAAGCGGTTGCGCAGGTCCTTCCGCTCGAACACGGTCTCGAGGAACTCCTGGACGTTGTCCGGGCTGAGATCGCAATAGGAGAGTCGCAACCCGTCGCCGTCGCGGAGGTCCACGAAAACCTCGCGCTGGCAGTAGCCGACGCAACCTACTTCAACGATGTCCACCGGAAGCGCGCGCGCCTCCGTGTAGTCGCGGATCTTCTCGATGATATGTAGAGCCCCGTTCGCGCGGCCGCACGTGCCGGCGCCAACGAAGAGGACGGTGCCTTCGCCGCCCCGGAGGACGCGTCCCAGGCGGTCCTCCCGCAGGGCGTGACAGGCCGCGTCTTCATGGCAGAGGGGACCCGTCTGAAGGCAGGCCACCAGGTCGGGGCAGGGCGCTCCCGGAGAGTGGGTGCAGCGCCCGCAGCAGGGCTCGATGAGTAGGCTCCGGTTCACGGCAGGCTCCCTTCGGTGGGCTCGCCTGCCGGGGCTTCCGCCTCTTCGAGAGCGTCCAGGAGGGCATCGAGCTTCTCGACGGTCAGGTGACCGTAGAACTCGCCATCCAGCTTGATCACGGGGGCGATGGAGCAGGCGCCCAGGCAGGCGACCGACAGGACGCTAAAGCGTCCGTCCGCGGAATTGCCGTCCGGGCGTAGCTTGAGCCTGCGTTGCAGGTGCTGGGCAATGGTCAGGCTCTGCTTGACGTGGCATGCCGTTCCGCGGCAGACTTCGATAACATGCTCGCCCAACGGGGCGAAGCGGAACTGATTGTAGAAGGTGGCGACTCCGTAGATCCTCGCGACCGGCGTGTCCAAGGCCAGCGCCAACTCGCTCATGGCGGTCTGCGACAAGAAACCGTCCTTCTCCTGGATCTGCTGCAGCAGGGGGATCAGTTGCTCCCTGGAGAGGTCATTCCGGCGGGTCAGTAGTGTTTGGACAGAGCTCACGGTCATCCTTTCTCGGGAGGCCAGGGGGAGCGCTCCAACTCGCCGCCACCCAACAGCGACTCGATGCGCTCGGCCAGATCGGCCAGCCGCACCGGCTTCTGCATGAACGTCTCCGCTGGGAGATCCTGACCCATGAGGGAGGCGATCACCTTGTCCCGGACGTCTTGCTGTACGTTGAATCCTGAGAGCATCAGGATGGGGATGTCCCTGGTCGGCCCGTCGGTCTTGAGCGCGCCGGCCAGCACCATGCCCTCCTCTTCGTAGTCCATCATCACGTCGAGGATGATCAGGTCGGGCCTCTCCTTGACGATGCTCGCGTACGCTTCCTTGCCGTTGTTTGCGGTGGACACCAAGAAACCGCGGGCCGAGAGGAAGGCCTCTATGGATGCCACTAGGTCGCGGTCGTCATCAACTACGAGTATTCTCTTGTCCTGCATGGCTCCTCCTCCGATCTCCGGTGGTCTTTCTACCGTCCGGTCGTAGTCTTGTCGGCTCAAGAAGGACAGCTTCTCGAGCTTGGCCGATATGTCGATGGCTTCAATGAAGCAACCCGCCGGTGTCGCCGTCATCTTGGGGACGAAGTTCAAGAAGCCACGGACTCCCGCGGCCGCGGCGCGGTCGACGATCTCCTGGAGCCCCTCGGGCTTGGTCGCCAGGATGAGTATCCGCACGTCGCCATCCCGAAGCACGGTCTCCATCTCGTCGAGGGAGTGGCAGCGTCGGCCCGCGAACGTCCGTCCCGTCTTCTGGGGATCCGAGTCGAAAGTGACCGAGATGTGGAAGCCGCGTTCTTCGAAACCGCCGTACGAAAGCAGGGCCCGCCCCAGGTTGCCGACGCCGACAAGGGCGATGCTCTGTACCTCGTGGGTCCCGATGATCTCGCTGATCGTCTCGGCCGTGCGACGGACGTCGTAGCCGCGCGCGACATTGCCAAAGCTCCCGAAGGCGGCAAGGTCGCGCCTCAACTGCGCGGGAGTGACCTCGACCAGCTCGGCCAGCCGGCCGGAGTGGATGGACTGGACGCCTTCCCGGCTCAACTCCTCGAGCATGCGACGGTAGACGCTCAGACGCTCCACCGTGCGAAGCGAGATCTTGCGGGCCCTCTTACGCGCCGCATCGCCCATTCGTGCACAACCTTTCTGGTTCTTACTTATCTGCTGTGAATTTAATCACAGCTATGGCCATTATGTCAATAGGAGTACGTCCACCCGTCACCACCGGTAGGTTGCTAGCATGATGGGAGCCGGGTATCGCCCTGCCGAACGTGGAAGGAGAGGGCCTTGACGAACGCGCGGGACTCAGTCAGGTGTCAGACTATCGCCGTGATCGGCGCAGGCAACACCGGAGCCTGCTGGGCCGGCCTGTTCGCTGCTCACGGTCACCCGGTGCGGCTCTACGACGTCAGGCTCGAGGCAGCCGAGGCGGCGCTGGAGCGCGCCACGAAGGCCGCTCGGTTCCTGGTGGCGAAGGGACTCGTGGATACGGGGACCGGGGACGAACGCGTCACTCCTCCGGTGGCCGTGCCGTCGCTCGAGGACGCGGTCACCGGAGTATTCTTGGTGCAGGAGTGTGTTCCCGACGACGTGGTGCTCAAGCGCGCCGTGTTCGCCGATGCGAGCAGGGCCGCTCCGGACGACGCTCTCATCGCCACGAGCTCCTCGGGGCTCTCGATCACCTCCATACAGCAGGCCTCGTACCTTCCCGGGCGGACTCTGGCCGCTCACCCCTACAACCCGCCCCATCTCATCCCTCTCGTGGAGTTGGCGCCGGGTCGTTCGACGGACCCGGCGGCGCTGGAACGCGCGCGGGAGTTCTACCTGGGAGTGGGCAAGGAGCCGGTGATAGTCAACGGGGACGTGCCTGGCTACATAGCTAATCGCATGTCCGCCGCGCTGTGGCGCGAGGCGATCGAGTTGGTGCGGTCGGGTGTCGCCACCGTGGAGGAGGTGGACAGGGCCATCAGCTCCGGTCCCGGTCTGCGCTGGGCGGTCATGGGCCCTCATCTGATCTACCATCTGGGTGGCGGCCGGGCCGGCATCCGCGGGCATGTCGCTCACCTCACCAAGACCAAGGAGGGCATGCTCCGCGACCTCGCCGACTGGACCACCTTCCCGGCGGACACGGCCGACCTGCTCGCCTCAGGTCTTGAGGACGAGATCGGAGGCAAGACGCTCAGCGAACTGGAGGAGGACAGGGATGAGGCGCTGGCCGCCGTGGTGCTTGCTCTGCGCGGCCCGCGGCGTTCCCCGGGGGTGTCACCGTGAGCGAGGAAGGCTCCATCCTGGTCATCGTCCCCGCTCATGATGAAGAGCCTCGGGTGGCCGCGGTGGTGCGGGCTCTCGTCGCCCAGGGACTGCCGGTCTTGGTGGTGGACGACGGTTCGAGCGACAAGACGGGCGAGGTGGCGCGCGCCGCAGGCGCGCGCGTCCTTTCCCTCAGGCCCAACCGCGGCAAGGGCGCGGCGCTGAAAGCCGGCTTCCGCGCGGCGCTGGGCTCCGGACGGGAGGCGGAGGCCGTAGACCCGGCCCTGCCTGCGGAAGTGGAATGGAACGCCATCCTGACCCTGGACGCCGACGGCCAGCACGATGCCGCTGAGGCGCCGGCCCTTATCGAGGCATGGGAAACCACGGGCGCCGACCTGGTGGTCGGCACTCGCGACTATGACCGGATGCCACCGGTGAGGTGGTTCACCAACACGGTCAGTCGCTGGCTGTTCTCCAGGGCCCTGGGCCGGAGGATCCCGGACAACCAGTCGGGATACCGGTTACGCAGCCGACGCGTCGCCGAGGCATCACTCTCCAGTCCCGAACAGGGCTTTGCATTCGAGGTGGAGGAGATCGCCCTGTGTGTGGGGAGGGGCTATGAGTTGGCCTGGGTCCCCGTCAAGACGATCTACGGGACGGAAGTCAGCGATATCAAGCCGTGGACGCACTTTGTGAGCTTCATGCGGGTGACCCGGCGGGCGCGCAGGCGCATGCGCCAGGAACGGCGGGCGGCCTCCACTTCGCGCGGTGGAGAGGAGCCGACGCCTGCTACTCGGGACCGATCTGGCCTCGGATAGCGTCGACGGGGTGCGACTTGTTACCGATGCTGACGTACGCACCGCCCTCCTCGAGCAGCGTGATGAGGTCTCTGATGGTCTTGCCCCGCAGTGGGCCGGTGAGGTCCTGTTCCACGATGGTGCCCTCCGCGAGCTCGCCGGTGAAGGACCCTTCTTCCATCGGGCCGGCAAAGAGAGTGTAGACCGCCGCCCCATCCGGGGAGCCGGGCTCGCCCGCGTAGATGAAGGCGTTGCTGGGGAAGGTCAGAGCGCGTGTGACCGTCAAGACGTACGAGATCACCTCTGTCTCCGCGTCGTAGTCCAGAGCGAGAGTCGCGGTTGCCGTGGTCGTCACCTTCGGCACCGCCTCGTCGCCTGTCAGCTCCGCTGTGAAGGTGCTCGACAGTAAGGTGGTGTCGGTCCCTAGAGTGGTGCTGGTGCTGGTGACGGCCGGCTCTTCCTCGCCGCCACATGTCAGAGCAAGGACCACGATCAGGACGATGAGGGCCAAGAGGCAGATGAAGAGAGCCATGCGCCGGCGCTGCACCTGCTCGGCACGTATCTGACGGGCTCGCTGCCGGTCGTTGGGGTCGCGCTCGATCTCAGGTTGCATGCGAATCCCTCCGCAGATCGGAAGTCACCTTCAACCATGGACAAAGGTAGTGTACCCGATTGTCGCTTCTCCTATCGATACTTCTCTTATGGATACTCTCCGGAGAATAGGAGCGGCCGCCCGGCCCAGAGGTGCGGGGGCCGGGCGACCTGTGGCGAGACGGGGCTCGCCGGATCGAGCAGCGGACGATTTGGGGGGTGGTCCGCATGGCTCCACGTGGGGAACGCTATCAGAGCGGACATAAGGGCCGCGTAAGGCAGGACCTGGCGGGTGCGCGGTCAGCCAGTGAAGCATAATATGGACCCTATGTCACGATTGGCCGACTTCCTTCGCAACCTGGTCGGGCGCGGGCCGCGCGACGCGGCGCCGCGGCGCTCCCCCAACGGCGCTTCGTCGTTCCACCTCATCTGGGAGTCGCTCACCGGCCCGGTCCCCGAGTCTCGTCTGGTCGAGGTTTCGGCCGTGCTCGAGGTGGTGGAGCCGCCTGGAGTGGAGGCTCTGTACTACTGGGCCCTCCAAGTCGACCTTGCCGACGGCCGCGGCGTGTGGGGGAGCGGCCACACCGGTCTGCAGTGGAACCGCCGCTACCCCGGAGGCAGAGCCGTGAACTGGGGCGGATACCGCTCTTCCGAAGAGGGTGGCCAGGTGCTTGCCGGGACCCCCTCATCCCTGCCCGGCTTCCCCGACGACCCGAACACCCTCAGCTACGCCTGGGAGGCGGGCCGTCCGTACCGGCTGCGCGTGTACCGTTCCCCCGAAGTCGCGGGAGCCTGGCGGGCGGAGGTGACCGACCTGTGGTCGGGCGCCGCCACGGTCGTCCGCGACCTGCTTCCCGACTCCGGCCGTGGCGTCTCGGGTGCCCATCTCACCCGCCCGATCGTTTGGTCGGAGGTGTTCGCCGACTGCGAGGCGCCCTCGGTCACGGTGCGGTGGAGCGACTTCATGGCCGTCGATGAGGGTGGGTCGGTGTTCCGTCCCGAGGCGGTGAGGGCCAACTACCAGTCGCCCCAAGAAGGAGGCTGCTCCAACACCACGGTGCTGGCCGACGAGAGTGGTGGGCTCCTTCAGGTGACCAACGTCCCCCGTCTCGTGGAGCAGGGCGCCCATGTACCCCTGAGCGGCTCAGCGGGCTCTGCCCAATAGGTACCCGCCGAGGCCCGTGGCCCAGAGCAGGATGGGATATGCCACCCAGCGTTCCACCCCGCCGATGCCCATCCCGGCGAGTGGGCTTGAATCACCCATGATCACCTGCAGGAGCAAGGTCACCAGAGCCACCACCCCCAGCAAGACCGACACGTAGGAGAGGGGCGGCGTGACGATGGTCAACGAGACTATCGCGGCCACTCCTCCGGCTACGAAGGTCAGCATGGCGAACAAGGCATGGATGGTCCCGGTATCTCCTGGGAAGATACCCACCCCCAGCACTCCAAGGCCGAACAGACCGATCAGCACCGGCGCCGCCCATCGTCCGAATCCTATTCGCATGCAGATCGCCGCCAAGATGATGAACGCCCCAGCCACCATCATCGCGGTGTTGAAGATCGTGGCAGAGGGTTCCTCGATCACGCTGTCCGGGGGCTCGGTGCCTCCGAGATCGCTGATCTCGTTCTCTGAGGTGCTGTATCCCGCCGGGTAGAGCGACTCCGCGGTGATGATCCCCATGAACGCCACGACGCCGGTGAGAAAGAGGAGTAGCCCCGCCGCGGCGAGATACCGCGGTCGCAACGCCCGCCTCCCCCGGCCCGATCGGATGGCAGCAGTCACAGTCCGTCCCCCTTCCGGGTCGATCCTCGTTGACAGAGCGGCGTGCCAATCGTAGCACCGCATCCTCCTCCAGGCCTGCGTCGGGACGCCCCGGCGCGCGCCCTGCCACGGAGAGCTCCGGCGCCGCGATCAGTCGCGGGGAAGCCGCACGGTGAAGGTGGAGCCCACTCCCGCCGTGCTCTCGAGCTCGACCCCGCCTCCATGGCTCTCGGCCACATGGCGGACGATGCTGAGACCCAGACCGGTCCCGCCCGTCTCACGCGAGCGGGCTTTGTCCACTCTGTAGAAGCGCTCGAAGACGCGCTCCTGGTCGGTGAGGGGGATGCCTACCCCATCGTCGGTGACGCTTAGGACGGCCCACTCCTTGCCCTGCGGGTCCCGCTCGGTCCGGAGGTGGAGCTCTATGCGCCCCCCGGGCTCCGTGTAGCGGACGGCGTTGTCGAGGAGGTTGCGAACGAGCGTGCGGAGAGACACGTCATCTCCCCTCACGATCAGCTCCTGCTGAGTGTGGAGCGTCAGCTCATGCTGCTTGCTCTCGGCCTGAGGCCTCACCTCGTCGAGGGTAGCAGCCGCTATGTGAGAGAGGTCGACCGGAGCCAGATCCGTCACGGGAGCCGCTTCAGTCTCCTCCAGGCGAGAAAGGGTGAGTAGGTCGGTGGTGAGGTCGGTCAGCCGCTCGACCTGCGCCGACAACTGGGCTGCGAACTCCTCGGCATGCTCGGGATCCTCGCGGATGATGCCGGTGAGAGTCTGGGCAAGCAGAGACAGGCTCGCGAGCGGGGTCTTGAGTTCATGCGAGACATTGGTGGCGAAGTCCCGCCGCATCCGCTCCGTCGCACGCCGCGCAGTCTCATCTCGCACCACGAAGAGCATCGGGCCGACGGGTTCGCGGAGCCGTTCGGTGTCCTCCGGCCGCGAACCGGGCTCTTTCGCCCCGGGGGACTGTAGGGGCACCACCTCCACGGTCAAAGCGCGGCCGTTGGGCAGCTCCACCACGTCGCTGATGGGTCGGCCGGCTTCACGGGCCTTCTCGGCCAAGGCCTGGGAGGGGAAGGAGCGTGCCGCCACGACGAGGGGGCTTCCCTCCGCCCCGGCAAGACCGGCGCCAAGGATCCGTTCCGCGGCGGGGTTGCTCCGCAGGAGCCGCCCGTCGGCGTCGACGACCATCACCCCTTCAGTCATGGCCGTCAGAACCTGGCCGGAGCGCTCCATCTCGGCCCCGAGCTCTCCGTCTCTCGCCTCCAGCTGAGCTGCCATGGTGTTGAGAGACTCTGCCAGATCGCCCAGCTCGTCGTTCCGAAACACGCTGGTGCGGTGAGAGAGGTTGCCTGAGGCGACCTCGGCCGTCATGTCACGCAGCCGCTCCAGCGGCCTGGTGATGGACCGGGTCAGCAGGTACGCGGCTGCGAGGGTGGGCAATAGGAGCGCGGCCCACACGATGAGTGGTATCCGCCACGACGCGGCCAACATGGAGTCGACGCGCGACGCCGGCTGCGCGATGCGCACGACCCCTTCCGACCAGGCGGAGGCGCTCTCGGGGAGGGGCACGGCCACGTAGACCTCCTCCTGCCTGAGTGTGGCTGACTCGCGACGCTCCCGGCCCTCGAGACCGTTCAGCGCTTGGGCGACCTCGGGGCGGTCGCCGTGGTTCTCGAGCGCCGCCGGGTCGGCTTCCGAGTCGGCCAGCACCCGCCCCTCGCCGTCGATCACGGTGAAGCGGGCGTCGGCCGCCCTGCCGACACGCTGTGTGAGCGTCTGAAGAGGCTCCTCCTCCTCCACCGCGGCATGCTGCAGCGTAGCCACGTACTGGTGGGCTTGGCGGGACATCTCGTCCTCCAGACGGTCGAGGAAGATGCCCCGAAGGCTGAGAGCGACCACCAGGGCTACGATGCCCGCGAACACGAGGGTCCCCAGGGCGAAGAGCAAGGGCAGTCGCCAGCGGATGGGCATCAGTCGCCGCCCATCGGTTGCCCACCCTGCTCAGGGCCCAGCCGGTAACCCACGCCCCGTACGGTTTGAAGCGACACACCCGCGCTCACCTGCTCCAGCTTGGCTCTGAGGCGCCTCACGTGCACGTCGAGGCTGCGGGACGCGGGCGTGTAGCGATGGTGCCACACTCTTTCAACGATCTCCTCCCGAGGGAAGAGGTGGCCCGGCCGGGAAACGAGCAACTCGAGGAGGTCGAACTCCTTGGGATTGAGAGCCACCTCACCCACGGAGGTGCGGATGGTGTGAGCGTCGCGGTCCAAGGTGAGGTCGCCGGTGCTGATGGTGTTCCCATCGGCCGGTGGTCCGGCGATGCTGATGCCCGTGGGGGCGCGCCGCAGGCGCGCCTGGATGCGGGCCAGCAGGAGATCGAGGTCGAAAGGCTTGGTGATGTAGTCGTCGGCACCGGACTCGAAGCCCTCCAGCACGGTCTCCCGCTCGCTGCGGGCCGTCAACATTATGATGGGAAGATCGGGCCTGCGCCGGATTATCTCTCGACTTGCGGCCATGCCGTCCAGGCCGGGCAGCATCAGGTCCATGAGCACCAGGTCGACATCCGAGGTCAGCGCCACCTCCAGGCCGGTGCGGCCGTTGTGCTCCTGGAGCACCTCGTAGCCGGCCCGCCTCAGGTTGTAGGCGACGAGGTCGGAGATCGTGGCGTCGTCTTCCACCAGGAGGATGCGCTTGCGCTCGGGCTCGGTCACCTCGTATCTCCCGTCATTCCATCCGCCGGTTCCGTCCGCCCCGGAGTCCATCGGCGGCAGCCGGCGCCCTCCATGCCCGGCGGGGCGTCGGCGCTCTCAGCGTCCAGCATACAGCGAGTCACTCCGGTGGTCACGACGCCGACCGGACAATTAACGCGACGGTAACCGAACGTTAACAACGCCTGGACTCTACGTCGCTAGCCTATCAAGCGGAGGGACAGGCTCTCCCGGGACCAAGGTCTCGAAACGACAGACGACGAGGAAAGGAATGCACGGATGGCAATGAAGACAACGCGCGGAGGCTTGGTCGCCGTCCTGGCCGCGGCGCTGATCGTCGTGGCGCTGATGAGTGTTATCGCAGCCGGCTGCGGCGGAGAAGGCGACCTGCCCAGCGCGGGCGGCAGCGACAGCACAGCCACCGACGCCGCGCCCGCCACCGCCGGGAGCCCCGATACGACCGCGGGCGGTCCCGATGCCACCACCGGCCCCCTCTCGGCCGGCCTGAACGGCGCCGGGGCCACCTTCCCCGAACCTCTCTACGTGGAGTGGATCGGGGAGTTCCAGATGGCCAACCCCAAGGTCACCATCAACTACCAGGGCATCGGCTCCGGCGGCGGCATCGAGCAGTTCACCAAGCTCACGGTGGACTTCGGGGCTTCCGACGCCCCCATGAAGGACGAGGAGGTCACCACCGCCGAGGCGGCCGGGGGAGCCAAAGTGCTTCACATCCCCACCGTGTTCGGGGCGGTGGTCCTTGCCTACAACCTGCGGGGCGTGGATGAGCTGAGACTGGACCCCGACACCCTCGCCGGCATCTTCCTAGGCGCCGTGACCACCTGGAACCATGCCAAGATCGCCGCGCTTAACCCGGGCGTCACCCTCCCCGACCTGCCCATCCAGGTGGTGCACCGCTCCGACTCTTCCGGCACCACCAGCATATTCACCGGGTATCTTGCCCAGGTCTCGTCGGACTGGGCCGACCAGGTGGGCAAGGGCAAAGAGGTGCCGTGGCCGGTGGGCGTGGGCGGGCAGGGAAACGACGGCGTAGCGGCCGTGGTGCAACAGCGGGCCGGTTCCATCGGATACGTGGAACTCTCATACGCCACCGAGTCCGGTCTTCCCATGGCCACCCTCCAGAACCAGGCCGGCAACTTCATCATCCCCAGCCTCGAGTCCACCTCGGCGGCCTCGGTGGGGGTGGAGTTCCCCGAGGACCTGCGTTTCAGCGTCTCCAACAGCGCTGGCGAGCACGCCTATCCCATCGTGGGGGCCACCTGGATCCTGGTCTACGAGAAGATGAAGGACGCGGCCAAGGTGGAGGCCCTCAAGGCCTGGCTCAGCTGGTCGCTCGAGGGTGGCACCGTCCTGGCTGAAGAACTCGGCTACGCGCCTCTATCGGAGGAGTTGAAGGCTCTTGCGCTTGAGAAGATCGACTCGGTCGGCACCTTCTAGCTCTACCCTTGCCGGGACAGAGTTCGTGCCCTCCTCCTGGCATCGAAGGGGGGTCGGCCGCAAGGCCGACTCCCTCTTCGCCATCTTCGCCGGCCTTTGCGGCGTCCTCATCCTGCTGGTGCTTGCCTATATGGTCATATCGACCACGGGCACGGCGCTCCCGGTCTTCGGGTCTCAAGGCATCTCGTTCATCACCAGCAGCGAATGGAGTCCCAGCAAGGGCCAGTTCGGTTCGCTCGCATTCATCTACGGCACGTTGATCACCTCGGCCATCGCGCTCGTCATCGCGGTTCCACTCAGTCTGGGTGTGTCTCTCTTCCTCACCGAATACTCTCCCAGGCGGTTGAAGGGACCCGTCGGCTACGCGGTCGATCTTCTCGCGGCCGTACCCAGCGTGATCTACGGCCTGTGGGGCGTCTTCATCCTGCTTCCGCTGTTTCTACAACCTGCCGCCGACTCTCTCGCCGGGTATCTGGGCTTCATCCCCATCTTCAAAGGCCCGGCGTCGGGGCTGTCCTACTTCGGGGCAGGCGTGATACTGGCGATCATGATCACGCCCATCATCACCTCTCTATGCCGGGAGGTCTTCGAGACCGTGCCCAGTGCCGACCGGCAGGCGGCCTACGCGTTAGGCGCCACGAAGTGGGAGATGATCCGGCAGGCCGTGCTGCCTCGGGGCCGGGCGGGCATCGTGGGCGCCACCATGCTTGGTCTTGGACGGGCACTCGGCGAGACCATCGCCGTCGCTTTGCTCATCGGGTCCTCGGTCAGGCTGGATGCGTCTATCGTCCGACCCGGCTATTCGATGGCCGCTGTCATCGCCAACCAGTTCCAGGAGGCCACCGGAGACCACATCAGGGCTTTGGTGGGCATCGGAGTGGTCTTGTTCGCCCTCACCATCATCATCAACATGGGCGCACGGGCTCTGGTATGGAGGTTCAACAGGGCGTGAGCGAGACTCTCGAGACTACCTGCGCGGCCACCCGCGTCGAGGAGCGTTGGGCCGGGGGAAGAGTCGGCCGGGGCGCGTCGCTGAAGGACTGCCGGCCCACTCGACGGCGCATCTGGCGAAACCGGCGGAACACGGCATTGGTTGTCCTGGCTGTTGGTCTGACCATGATACCGGTGGTGATGATCCTCTATCAGATCACAGCCAAAGGTATCACCACCATGGACTGGGAGTTCCTGACCAGTTCCATGCCGTTCAGCTTCCGCCGTGAGGGAGGGGGCTTCCTGAACGGGCTGGTGGGGACGGCCATCATGGTGGGGCTGGCGAGTGCGGTCTCCATCCCGCTCGGTGTTCTCGCAGCGGTCTATCTGGTCGAGTACGGCAAGAAGAACTGGCTGGCCAAGCTCATACGCTTCTTCTCCGACGTGATGACCGGGGTGCCCTCGGTTTTCGTGGGCCTGTTCGTGTATACGGCGCTCGTTATCCAGTTCGGGTTCGGAGCCCTCATGGGGGCGGCCTCCCTTGCCATCATAATGATGCCCATCATCGTGCGCTCGACGGAGGAGATGCTCAAACTGGTGCCCAACGAGCTCAAGGACGCGAGCTACGCTCTCGGCGCGGCCAAATGGCAGACCATCGTCAAGGTCATCCTGCCCTCCGCTGCTCCGGGCATCACCACCGGGGTGATGCTGGCGGTGGCCCGCGCGGCCGGGGAGACCGCGCCTTTGATCTTGACGGCGCTGGGCTCGTACCAGCTCACCGCCAAGCTATGGGGCGAACCGATATCGGCTCTCACGCTGGCCATCTTCGACGGCGCGCGGAACCCGTTCGCCGCCGGACAGGCCCGGGCCTGGGCGGGGGCTCTGGAGCTGCTCATCATAGTGCTGGTGTTCACTATAGTGGCCCGAGTGGTGGCCTCAAGGAGCCGGATATCTCGATGAACGACCAAACGATGGTGACGGGAAGCGAAGAGATCGACATCCCTTCCCTGGCTGGAGTGGCGGCGCAACGGGCGGCGCAAGCGGACTCCGGGGACCGGTCCGGGTTGTCCGAGCAGCCGGTATTCGCTGTGCGCGATCTCAGTGTCCACTACGGCAAGAACCTGGCTCTGAAGAACGTCACCATGGATATCCGGCCCCGCCGGATCACCGCTATCATCGGACCGTCAGGGTGCGGGAAGAGCACCCTCATCCGCTGCTTCAACCGCATGAACGAGCTAATACCGGGTGCGCGCGTGAGCGGCGAGATCCTCTACCACGGTGAGAACATCTACGCTCCCGGGGTCGACCCGGTGGTGGTTCGCAGGCATATCGGCATGGTGTTCCAGCGCCCCAATCCCTTCCCGAAGTCGATCTACGACAACATCGCGTTCGGCGCGAGGATCAACGGCTACAAGGGCGACATGGACGAGCTGGTGGAACGCTCGCTGCGCCGCGCGGCCCTCTGGGACGAGGTCAAGAACCAGCTCAAGAAGAGCGCACTCGACCTCTCGGGCGGCCAGCAGCAGCGGCTCTGCATCGCGAGGGCGATCGCCGTGGAGCCGGACGTCATCCTCATGGACGAGCCGGCCTCCGCGCTCGACCCCATAGCCACGGTCCGTATCGAAGACCTGATGCAGGAGCTCAAGCAGGACTACTCGATCGTCATCGTGACGCACAACATGCAGCAGGCCGCGCGCGTCTCGGACGAGACGGCGTTCCTCTACACCGAGGTGGACGAATCGACCGCCGGTCGGTGGGGGATACTGGTGGAGTTCGGGGAGACAGGCCAGATCTTCACCAGACCACGCGACAAACGCACAGAAGACTACGTGTCAGGCCGCTTCGGGTAGGCGGCGCGGAAGGGACGGCTGGCAGACATGCGAGACTCATTCCACAGGGAGCTCGAAAGCCTCGACCAGGCCATCGTGCGCATGGGCGCGCTGGTGGAGCAGAGCACCCACAGGGCCACCACTGCCCTGATCGAGTGTGACAAGGAGTTGGCTCAGAGGGTCCGCGACGGCGACAACGAGATCGATGCCCTGTTCCTGGACGTCGAGAAGCGTTCTTTGGCGCTCTTGGCGCAGCAGGCGCCTGTGGCGGGCGACCTGCGGTTGATCGTGGCCATCTTGCGGTCGCTCACCGACCTTGAGAGATCGGGGGACCTCGCCTATAACATCGCCAAGCTGAGCCAGATGGAGGACTTCCGTCAGCCGGAGCTCAAGGCGGTGCGGGCGTTGGTGGCTGAGATGGGTCGCGCCGCCGCCAAGGTCATGGCCGCTGCCATCGATGCCTGGGCTGCCAAGGACGAACGGATGGCCGCCGGTATCGCTGCTGAGGACGACGTCCTAGACGATCTGCATGCTCGCCTCATCGAGAAACTGGTCGAGCTGAAGGGAGAAGACAGCCTGGCCCCGGCTATCCGGCTGGCCATGATCGGCCGGTACCTCGAGAGGATAGGCGATCACGCGGTCAACATCGGCGAGCGGCTCCGCTACTTCCTCACGGGCGACGAGGAGCATCTCGGCTAGCAGCGGCGGGCGCTACAGCCGGCCCTACTCGCCGGCGACCGTCGCCGCGTGATGCAAGGTCGGCTTGGCATGGTCTTTGCCTTTTGACCGCTGCCCGGCAGCCGGTTCCGCGGGCGATGGGCCATGGGCCGGCCTGAGAGCGCAGGCCCCACGCTCCACATCCTCCAGGAACTCCATCAGCTCGTCGTGTTCCATGGGTCTGCTGATGTAGTATCCCTGGCCGCGGTCGCAGCCGACCTCTTCCAGCATCCGCCACTGCTCGCTTCTTTCTATCCCTTCACCGGTGACCTTCAGGTCGAGGGTGTGAGCGAGCGCGGTGAGAGACCGGACTACCTCCAGATCTGTGGGGCTGCGGGCCATCCTCGACACGAAGGTCTGGTCGATCTTGAGCTCTTGGACGGGAAAGGTGGTGAGATGAAGAAGCGACGACCAACCTGTGCCGAAGTCGTCCAGGCATAGGCGGATCCCCATGCCGCGGAGCTCGTTCATCACGTTCTTCGCCTTCGACGGGTCTCTGACCAACGCGGTCTCGGTCATCTCCAGGATGAGTCTGTCGGAGGGGATGCGCCATTCGGCCAGGTGGCGGACGACGGTCGGCACGAAGTCCGGCTCCATCAACTGCCGTGGCGAGAGGTTCAGGCTGACCGGAAGGCCGGCTGCCGGATTGCGCGGCGACTGCCACCGGCTGATCTGACTGCAGACCTCTTCGAGAGCCATCACGCCCAGGGGGACGATGAGTCCGCTGTTCTCCGCGATGCTGATGAACTCCTCGGGGAAGAGGGTGCCTCTCTGCGGGTGATGCCAGCGCAGAAGGGCCTCGAGCGAGTTGACGGTGCCGGTATTGAGGTCGACTATCGGCTGGTACGAGAGAGAGAAGTCCTGCCGCCTGATCCCAACCCTCAGGTCGGTCTCCGCCCTCAGGGTGCGGAGGACCGTCTTGTGCATCTCCTCGTCGAAAATGCGGTGGCAACCCCGGCCCGCTTCCTTCGCCTGGTACATGGCCGTATCGGCGGCGCGCAGCAGGTCCTCGGGGTCCTCGTACGACGCGTCCCAGATGACCACGCCGACGCTGGAACCGGCGGTCATCTCCTGCTGGCGGAAGTACACAGGCGCCCGTAGTTCTTCCTGTATGCGGTCGAGCACCGGAAGCAGATCGCGCGCGCCCGTGATGTGGCTGAGCAGGATCATGAACTCGTCGCCGCCCATGCGCGCGACCGTGTCCGCCTCCCGGACGCTGCGCTTCAGTTTGGAGGCGACACTCTGGAGGAGCACGTCGCCGGCCAGATGGCCGATGCTGTCATTGATAAGTTTGAAGCGATCCAGATCGAGGACCATCACAGCAAAGAGAGCATCGGGGTCTCGCCGGGCCCGATGGATCGCGTCGTCCAACCGGGCCATGAACAACGCACGGTTGGGGAGTCCGGTGAGCCCGTCGGTGAGGGCTTGATGGCGTAGGTTCTCCTCCATGAGGACGCGGTCGGTCACGTCGCGCAAGGAGACGAGCCGTCCGACCACCTCCTTGCGTCGCATGAGCGGCGACCACTTGACCTCGTAGTGGCGCCTGTGGCCGCTCTTGCCCAGTTGCAGCTCGGTCTGGCTGGCGCCGGCAGCGTAAGGAGCCACGATCTGCGCCCAGGGATCCCAAGACTCGGCCAGCGGCCGGGAGAGTATCTCGGAAAGAGGCCGCCCGATGAGCGTATGAGCGGAGGCGTTGAGATCGACCACGCGGTCGGCGTCGTCGAGCACCAGGACCCCGTCTGTCATGTCCTCCACCAAAGCGTGTCTTGCCACGGGGGCCAGATTGAAGAGACGGACCCTGAAGAGGCCCCAGGAGATGATCACGCCGGCTACGCCGAGCGTGGCAGGCGTGTAGTCGTGACTACCGGCAACGGCCGGCACGGTGTAGTGCAAAGCGTTCCAGATGACCGGGATGACGCAGCCGAGG
Source organism: uncultured Gaiellales bacterium (assembly GCA_964592075.1). Classification (GTDB taxonomy): domain Bacteria; phylum Actinomycetota; class Thermoleophilia; order RBG-16-64-13; family RBG-16-64-13; genus RBG-16-64-13. The sequence continues at coordinate 2,424 of CAZQDY010000023.1, read as the reverse complement.
AGAAGGGCGACGGGCTGCCGGCGGTGGAGCTTCGGTCCCGAGATGATGGCCCCGATAAGCAGCCCGGCAGAGATCGCGTAAAGCCCGTAGCAGTAGACGCTGTGGACGGTGAACCACGTCCCTGCGGTCCAGGCCACCACGTCGTACGGACCGGTGCCGTCCAGCCATACCGATTCGCGAACGAGGTGGTGCAACCTGTCGGTCCACGCCAGGGCCACCGTCGCCAGCGGGATGGCGCCCAGTGGCAGCAGGCGCTTGAGGGTCAGCAGGTGCCAACGTCCCGTGTAGTCGAGCACCATCGCCAGCCAAGCCACCGGTACGAACGCCTTGGGTATGAACTGCACGTTCGCAAAAAACAGCTTGGTCTGAAGGTCCGCGACGGCCAACTCACAGGCGTTTGCAAGGGCCCACAGAGCTGCCAGGGAGATGAGGATCGCGAAGGACCGAGCCCCGGCCAGGGAGCGGTTCTTCCACGCGTACCAGCCCAGCGCTACCGCTATCAGGACGGTCGTGCAGAGAAGGCTGAGTCCGATTGTCAGTCTGAAGTCCATCTACCCTCACATGTCCCTAGAGACTTGTCGGCAGAAGAGACGCCGAACTGAAACACCTGGGTTGACCGGACCGGAGGCAACCGGATCAGGAAAGGATGTCCTTGCGCCGGAAGATGAGATAGGCGATGCCGGTCATGCCGACGATCCAGACCACGAAGTTGATGAGCGCATCCCGGATCGGGCCCCACTCCACCGGGTCGCTGAAGAGGTTGGTCCAGGCGTCGAAATGGCTGGTGAAGAGATAGGGCTGCAGGAAGTCGAACACCGGCAGGTTGCCGAGGATGATCATGACGATGACCAGGGCCAGGCCGGCGGCCATGGCGGTAAGCCCCGAGTCCGTGAGCGTCGAGAGCGCCACGGACACCGATACTACCGCCATCATGCCGAACCACACAAAGGCGTATGAGAGGAAGACGAGCCAGATGCTTTCGCCCACCCCCACAGTCTGGCCGCTGAACAAAAGCATGGGACTCAGCCCGAAGAATGCTCCACCAGCGATGATGGAGGCCACGGCTAAGACGATGAGGCCGATCGCCACGTACACGTTGGCGACGAACCACTTGGCCATCAACAGCGTGCCTCGCCGTACGGGCTGCATGAGCACCGTCCGGAGGGTCCCCTTCTCGGCCTCGCCGGCGATGGTCTGGCTGCCGGCCATGGAGGCGAGCAGCGGAAGCAAGAACGCGGCAAGCGCGAAGAGCGAGATCACTGCTATGTACAGCCCGTTGGACTCGATGAAGTTGAAGAAGAAGTCCATGCCCTGCTGATCGGGATCGCCGTGTTGCGGCCCCCCTCCGTCGGATAGGCGTATGGCAATCGTGATGAGGAACGGCACGATGAACAGGCCCACCCAACCGAAGTAGGTGCGTCTCTGAAAGAGGAGCTTGGAGAACTCGCGGCTGACGTTACTCACGCTTGGGCCTCGGATCTCTCTTGCGCGGTGAGCTCGAGGAACATGTCCTCCAGGCTCTGCTCCATGGCGGGCACGACGGCCAGCACGTCCACCTGATCGGCCACCAGCCGGCGTACCATCTCGGGCACCACACCCTCGGCGGCCTCGAAGACCAGGTATCCCTCGTTTTCGCGGATGGAGGCCGGGGGGACCAACCGGCGCAGCACCTCGAGGGCACGGCTCTGGTCCCCGCTCAGCACTTTGACCGAGTTGCTGTTGGGGTGCAGCTCGCCCACGGGCCCCTGGGCCACCATGCGCCCCTTGCGCATTATCGCTGCGCGGTTGCAGACCAGCTCCACCTCGTGGAGCAGGTGCGAAGAGAGGAAGACCGTGGTCCCCTGGCGGCCCAGCTCGCGTATGAGTTCGCGCACGTCCTTCATGCCCTGCGGGTCCAGGCCGCTGGTCGGCTCGTCCAGGATGATCAGGTCAGGCCGGTGTATGAGCGCCAGGGCGATGCCGAGACGCTGCCTCATGCCGTGCGAGTATCCGCCCACCTTCGATTCGCCGCGCTCTCTGAGCCCCACCATCTCCAGCACCTCGGTGATCCGTTCCTCGGTGACCTCCCCGTTCATGCGGCCGAGCATGCGCAGGTTGCGCCGGGCGGTCATATTGCCGTAGAAAGTGGGGTCGTCCACGAAGCCGCCGATGTGGCGGAGGGCTTCCTGTCTTTCCTGGGGCACGCGGTGGCCCAGGACGCTGACGTAGCCGCTGGTGGGGTAGGTGAGCCCGAAGATCATACGGATGGTGGTCGTCTTGCCGGCTCCGTTAGGCCCCAGAAAGCCAAAAACGTCGCCTCGGCAGACGGACAGATCCAACTGGTCGACGGCGCGCAGCCTCTTGAAATCCTTGGTCAGGCCGTGTGTGGAGAGCACGACGAGATCGGAAGAGCGTCGTGTAGGGAAAGAGTGTAGGATAGGGTGT
>CAZQDY010000022.1:0-40366 GCA_964592075.1 uncultured Gaiellales bacterium | reverse complement strand
CCTGGATAGTACTTCCACCCGGACTGCATCGAGCTACTCAGCTGTGCCTTTCCTTCAACGCACGATTTGATTGTTGCCACGTTTGTGCTAGGCATTGAGGGAGGAGTGTCGATGTACGCCGAGCAGCCGCTGTAGGTGCTACTAGCTGCTGCATAGAACTGGCCTCGTGTGGTCGCCAAGGCGGACCCGCATAATAGGAGCACGAACAGTACAGCCACCGCAAGGAGAAGGAACACCATCTTGTGGAACCGAATGTGCATGTTCACCCCCGCTGCAAACCGTGTTGATGTCTGGCTTCACCGACCCCCATCTTCATATGCCTAGAGAGCTAGCGGACGCGCGATGTCCGACGGCACGTCAGACTGGGGCTAGGTGGGAGGACGCCGTGGCGTGGTCACTGTTTGAAAGCCGAGAGAGCCGATACTCCGGCGGAAAGCGATCTCGCCCAAGCGTATCCTCACTCTTGCAGGTCTATCGTTGGCACACCGCCTTTCAAGCCCACAACGGACCCAAGGGCCGCACATCCCATTGCTGCGAGTACGCCAGCGTAACGCGTCGACCCAAGGTCTGTCAGTCAGCTGAGAATTCTGGGGCGGCATAGACCCGGTATGTGCTCCCTACCACGAAATCGCCCGCCCCCTCGAACATCGTCACCCCCTTTTCGTTCCGTGCAACGACTGTGATCAGATCCAACGCCCCCTGATCATGAAGAAGCGAGCCTCCGTCCAGAAGCTGCTCAGATGCTTGCCTGAGACCCTCTGTCGCACCGACAAGGCTCAGATCAAGGCGCCACTCGTTACCTCTGATGTTCCACGTGGCATCAACACCCGTTGCACTCTCGACCTGCTTGACCCAGGCGACGAGTGCCTCCTCGGCCTCGGCTGGGGGCAGGTGTGTGGCCGGATGGTAGCGCACCGGCTTGGGGGGAGACGAGACCACTTTGCCATCCACTACGCGGTCCTCCTCAAGCGAGGTCATCCCTGCTTCTGCGGCAAGCCTCACGATAAGGTCGTATTTCAGCACGTTTTCCAGACGGTTAGCCTCATTGGTTGGGCTCATGGCGTACGTGATTCTCAGGGTGTCATCCTGGATATGGACAGCGGACACCTCTACGCCCGCATCCTTCAGACGCTGACTTATCTGTGCTTCTTGAACCGATGGAATATCTGACAAGCTCGTCGGGTCCCCAAACACGATGATTGGTTGCTGCTTCTGCAGAACCGAGGCCAGTTCCAGTAATCCGAAAACCGTTGCCGCGAGGAGAACAACGGCGACCGCGATGGGCAGGACGTATCTGCGGACAGACCTACGCTGACGAGAGGCGCGCCTCGGAAGGACTTCCCAGACTTCTGAATCGTCGCCTGGCAGGACAGAGCGGCGGACAGACCTACGCTGGCAAGAGGCGCGCTCCCGGACGAGTTCCCAAACTCCTGAATCGTCGACAGTGGGAGCCATTTGAAGAAGTAGTTCTCTAAGCGCATCGGATTCGCTCACCTCTGATCCTCCAGCATGGGCCGCAAGGTCTCTCGAGCCCGATGAAGATGTGCTGCTGTAGCCCCTTCAGAAATCCCCATCACCTCGGCAACTTCCGTGGTCGATAGATCGAGCAAGTAGAAGAGCGAGCAGGCTAGGCGTTGACGGGCGGGAAGGCGGTGGAAGGCTTCGACAATAATTGTGGGAACAGGGCCCTCGGATGTTTCGGGGTCCCGCTCTTGGATCCGCAAGAGAGCCGCTGCCCGGCGCCGAAGCGATCGCTGCTCGCTCCTGACCCTGTTGACCGCCACTCGCATGAGCCATGCCTCCGGCTTCTCGTAACAAACGATCTTCTCCCATCTGGTGCACAGTGCAACAAAGGCGTCCTGCACTGCATCGGCTGCCAATTCGGGGCTGCCGGAGGTGACGGAAAGCGCACGGACCAGACCCCGGTAATGGCGGTGGAAGAGCAGCTCAGGGGTGACCGGGGCGCGGCACGGCCCGGGTGCTACCCGACGATCCTCCGCGTTGACAGCACGTACGGCGATCAGGCTCTCCCTGTCGTTTGGCTTCGTCGTCTCTTAACACGCCGGGGAGCCGGGTTTCCTTTACATTGCCGCACAGTTGCTTGCTCGCTGTAGCCACGGCAAGTGGTCATCGAGGGCTGGGACTAGGTAGCGGCCATTGTCGCGGACTGTGACTGTGGCGCAGCTGGAATTCGCTTTCCCATCGATGCGCAACCACGGCGGCAACTGTCCACTCGTTCATCCGTTTCCTCTCTCAACGGAACACTCACTGCGGCACTCCCCTGCATTCTAGGCCCCCGGCAAACAGGACTTTACAGCTTCGTATCCATGGCGATGTCCCCCAGCCATGTGCCGAGGGCAGATGGAGACGGCAACTCCGGACACCCTCACGCGTGGACGACGGCATGAGGAATGGGACGGCCACGTGCGCGCCATAGGGTACTATCCGTAACCATGAAGGTCCTCTTCCTTGATGAGTCCGGTGATCACAGCCTCGATGTGATCGACCCCCAGTACCCGGTGTTTGTATTGGGGGGCGTCATCGTTGACCTGGACTACGCGAAGACGGAACTGGAGCAGCGCCTGTCGCAGTTCAAACTGGACCTGTTCGGAAGAGCGGATCTCGTGCTGCACACCGCCGACATCGCCAGGAACCGCAACGGGTTCGAACGGCTAAGTGACCCTGCATTCCGCCAGCGTTTCTACGAACACCTCAACGCGCTCATGTCGTCGCTCGACTATACGGTCATTGCCTGCGCCATCCGGAAGGAGGAGCATCTTGCTCGGTACGGCCTGGAGGCCTTGGATCCGTACGTGTTGAGCCTGAATATCCTCGTCGAGAGACTCTGTTTCGAGGTAGGCGACGTAAGGCACGGTGGTCTGATCGTCGCCGAGCAAAGAAACCGTACCCTCGATCATCAACTCGAACTCGCCTGGCTCCAACTGCGAGTGGGCGGAACCTACTACCTCCAAGGGGCCCAGATCGAAAAACGAGTGCGAGACTTGTTGCTTCGCCCGAAAGACCAGAACATTGCAGGCCTTCAACTGGCCGATCTTGTGGTCAGTCCGATTGGTCGATTCGTTCTCGGGAAACCCTCCCAGAGGGATTTCCGAATCATTGAAGCCAAGTTCAGACGCGGTCGTCGCAGCCGGAGCTACACGGGTACGGGGCTGGTGATACTGCCAAAATAATAGGGTTGGGACCCGCTACGCAGTTCCCAACCTCTGTCTGTAGATTACCACATACTGCCCGCGAATCAACCTTCCCGCCGGACCCATCCCGAATGCGACGGGCTGGTCGGGCTTCATCCTACAACGCCAAGCGCACGAGGAATAGCGGCGCCGTCCAAGGGACGGGATTGAAAGGCGGCCACTTCGGTGTCAAGGGTCTTGGCGAGCGCCGAGACCTGGCTTTTCGAGATGCCCTCCATGCCCGGGGTTTTCACTAGCCCGTCCACCCGGCGCGTGGAGATGCCACGCACGTAGCACTCGCAGATGACGGCCACACTGTCAGGTCGATTGGACAAATGGGAGATGCGGTGCGGGGTTTCGACGAACAGAGCCTGATAGCCCGGCAATGCTTGGCGGTGACCGCCAATAGACTGATGGCGACTGTCACCAAGTTTCTATCTCAGGCTCGAGAAGCAAACAGGCTGCTCCGCCCCGCCTGTAGGCGCCGCTGGAGGGGTTTGCCGGCGTCCACGAGACGGAAGGATCGCCTGCTCAGTCACTGGGTGGGTGGATTGTCCTTCAGTCCGTGGCGCTCCCACCAAGCCTTGAGCCCGGGGACCTTCCAGGCGATGGCCGTGTACCAGATCTTCGCGAAGGCAAACACGGCCACGACGATGGGCCAGAAGTTCTCCCAGCTCCAGGTCGGGTTCCCGAAGATGGCCAGCTGCGCGAAGGCCAGGGCGATGGCTACGACGCCGGCGACGGCGACTTTGATCCAATCCGCCCAACTCTGCCTGGTAAGCAGGCCCACCACAAAGGTGGCTATCAGGCCCGTGGCGATCGTCCACACAGCTATGTACTGCTCCATTTCTCCTCCTCTCCCCCGGCTCGCGCCGGCTTGGTTACAGCCTACTCAGGGCGACGGCGATCGCGTAGCGGGTCTTGGGGCCGACCTCACCGTCGATGGTCAGGGTCTTGTCGTCTGAATCCAGGCGTCCCGGGGTGCTCTGAAACTTTTTGGTCGCCGCCACGCAGCGGTCGAGGTAGTCGTCGTCGTCCGGGTGCAGGCCGGCGGCCTGGATCCTGTTCATGGCAAGCTTGTAGTCGTGAACCGCCGCGGCGATCGCCTTCTGCCGCACGCGGTCGCTCGAGTGGACGCCCTTGTACAGGAGCGGCCACTTGGGGACCGCGATCGTGCCGGCGACCGGCTCCGCGGTCAGCTCGCCCAGGTCGAGATTCTGCCGGCGCCACTTGGCTCCACGGGCGTTCTCGGTGGCGACGCTGGTGATGCGGGCCTGGTGGTTGTAGCCCATCTCGAAGACCTGACCGAGGCCGATGTAGGTGAACATGTGGTAGGCGTGGTCGTCCGCGTTGACCAAGAATCCCTGGTCGCCGACCCTGGCCGGCTGGGCGATCGGGGTGCCCTTGTGATACCAGCCGTTCGCGGTCCGGCGGTCGCCCTTGTCAACAGGCGTGCCGTCGAGGTAGGCGCCGGCGTAGATCAGGGCCGACCAGACGTCGCCCGAGCAATCACCCAGCTTAGGGTTGGACCCGGCCGGGTCGCCAACGTCGTAACGGGCGTCGGGCACGTCGTCCGGGTTGCCCTCATAGCCGAGGCTGTAGGGGTCGCCCACCATCTTGAAGGCGGCGGAGCGGTACTTGTCTGCTTTGGTGGTCACGTTATCCCTCCTTGTGGTGCGGTGCTGCAGGGCAGCTTCATCTCGCAGTGGATGCAGGCGCCGGTGTCCGGGTCGATCTCCGCAAGCGGGCACTTGCCCAGGACGAGCTGCGAGAGGAAGCGGAATTGCCCGCGTAGCTCGTGGTGCTCCTTCTCGAGGGTCCTCATCTCTTCGCGGGTGCGGGTGTTCTCCTCCTCGAGCAGCTTGTTGCGGGCCTCGAGGGCGCCGATGTACTTCTCTCTCTCGTTGTCGGTGGCGATGCGGTAGCGGGATCTGAGGACCGCCACGGCGCCGGTGAAGCCGATGAGGCCGGCGACGCACCAGCCGATGATGGCTGCCCAGTCCGGAATACTCACGGCCGCCTCCTATTCCCCAGCAGGCAGGCGTGGTCGTGCTCGGTGAGCAGGCGGGCGGCCCGGCTCGGTCGCTGGTAGGCCTCCATCCACGGCGGGTGTTTCCGGATGAATAACCAGGCCAGGGCAACAAAAAGGGCGCCGGCGGCGCCCGATATCCTCGGCTCTCTCTGCCCTTCGGTCTTCCTCATTGGCGCCTCCTTTCTGGCCACCGCGTGCCTAGTTTCCGATCGCCACCCAGTGGCAGACGATGCTCGAAAAACCCGAACCGCCGATGGTGGCCGAGAACGATGTGGTGGTGATGGTGTTCGTCTTGGGTGCGATGACGCCGCTAGTGCTGCTCACGGGGCTGATGATGACCTTGGGCGCGCTTGCGAACGTGATGCCGAAGCTAATGCCCGTCGTCCAACTTGCGCTGCCGAGCGTCACGCTGCCCGTGGCTATCTTGGTGGGCATGTACGTGTCACTAACATAGAGGCCGTCGAAGTACGTCTTGAGCGTCGCCTTCAAGTTCGCCCAGGAGAGGGCTTTCAGAACGTTTCCGGCGGCGCTGTCCGCCAGGCCGATATCGTCAGCGTCGACCGGCGTGGCCTTGGTGGTGGCGGCGGCGGTCAGGGCGCCGATGGTAGTCGCTGTCTCCGCGGCGAAGGCAGTAGCGTGGTTGCCGTCGAGCAGATCCGCGTCGATCGTGCTCCCCGCGCCGTCTACGGTCAGCAGCTTCGCCTTCACGTCCGCAGCGGTGTAGGCGCTCGCCAAGAGGAAGGCGGCGGCCTCGTTGCCGTCGAGTTTGTCCGCGTCCAGGCCGCACCCGGCGCCGTCCACGGTTATCAGCTTGGCGATGATGTCCGCGGCCGTGTAGGAGGAGGCAAGGAGGAAGACGGCGGCGTGGTTCCCATCAAGCTTGTCAGCATCCAAGCCGCTCCCGGATCCGTCGACCGTGAGGAGCGCGGCGAGGATGTCCGCGGCCGCCATCGCCCCGCCGGCGCCGGCCGGCGTGTCCAGGTTCGCTACCAGCAGACGGGCCCGGCCCAGCAGACAGGTGAGCACGCGCTCGCCCTCCGCGGCGGTGGCTCCCTGGCAGTTGGTGGGGGCGGTGTCGCCGTCGATGACTACCGGGGTGATGGCGTCGACCGTGGGCCCGCTGGCGGTGCCCAGGCTCCAGGCGTCGCGCGGCGGCCGCGGCGGTCTGAACACGCCGGCCTCAAGGATCTCGTTGATGCGGTTGTCCATCATGCCCACACTCGCTTGGTCGTGGCTTTGGTCGGGCAGGGCGGCGTCAGGGTCAGGTCCTGCGCCTGGATGGTGACGCGCATGTCGAGGCCGTGCCGGCTGCTGCCGAAGTCGACCACGTCGCCGATTGTGACCGGCGCATAGGCGTGCTCGAAGCCGACCCTCTCGGTGGTGGCGGTGCCCAGCGTCAGGCGCTTCTCCGCGCGGGCGTTCAGGTCGGGCACGTCGACCGCGTCGTCCACGGTCTCGGCCAGGGTGATCTCCCGGCCGCGGGTCACGGTCGAGTAGGGGCTGGCGGGATCGTCGTTGGTGTAGCTGCCGCAGAGGGCCGCGGCCGGGCTGCTCGAGGTGAGCACGCAGACGTTGGGAATGTCCCAGGCGTCGGTTTCGACCGTGAACTCCGGCCGGTAGATGCAGTTGGCGCCGTCCCGGAAGGTCCAGACCGGGGCACGCCGGCGCGGGTCCTCATACGGGGCAAAAACCACGCGGCCCCAGCCGTCCACCTGGGCGCTCCAGAAGCCGCCGACGTCGAGCAGGTAGTTGACCACCTTGAGCCGGGTGTCGCCGGCGTTCCAGGAGGCGTTGCTGGTCAGAGCCCGGCTCGAGGCCGAGGCGACATAGGGCAGGCCGAGGGCCGTGCATATCGCTCCGGCCGCGTCGACGGCCACGGTGCCGGCGGGGATGGTCAGGCTCGTGCTCAGCTTGGCCTGCTGCAGGGTGAGCAGGGCGGAGACGAGGCTCAGCTCGGCGGTCTCGGCGGCGGCCGTGTAGTCGGCCTTGGGCTTGACCGCGTGCATGGTGGCCAGGGCGAGCCGGGCCTCCTGGCCGGCGTCGTCCTCCACCACGTAGTAGATGCGGATCAGGTCGTCGCCGAGGGAGGGCAGCTCCACGCAGGGCAGCTTGCCCTCCTCTTTTAGCTCGGCGCCGAGGTTGCGAGTGATGCGGCCGCCGGGCTGGATGGTGGTCAGCTCCTCCAGCTCCTGGCGACCGACGTAGGCGACGCGGTGAAAGCGGTAGACGCCGAGGCGCGGGATCGTCCAGTCGATGGCCATGGCGTCACTCCACCTTGAGCAGGCTCAGGGAGGCGCCGACGGCGCCGGGCGAGCCGCCCAGGCTGTCGCCAACCTTCTCCACTTTGACGTGGATGCGGCGGCCGCCGGGCTGGCGGTAGGTGCACGTCCGGCGCCACTCGCCCAGGGCCTCGAGGGCCGCGGCGTTGGCGGCGTCCAGGATGGTGCCGCTCACGTTCAGGGCCTCCTTGGTGTGCTCGCCGGCATAGGTGACCGGGTCGGGCCGGCCGGCGAAGGTGAAGCTCTCGGAGTCGTCCTGCCGGTCGCGGCCTACCTGGGCATCCCACTGCAGGGTGAGCAGCTGCGCGTAGCCGGCGCCGAAGTTGAGGGCGACCGCTCCGTTCGCGGGCGTCGAGATCTGCGCGTCGGCCTGGCTGTAGGCGCCGTTCGCGGCCACGGCCAGCACGCGGTAGGTGACGGTCTGGTCGAGGCGTGGCACGTAGTCGGTGATGGTGCTGCCGCCGGTGAAGGGGTCGGCCAGGGTGACCTGCTCGGTCACGCCGAGGTGGCCGTCGATGCGCAGGAGCACCAGGTGGTTGGTGGCCGGCAGGGTGCCGGTCGCGCCGGCCGCGGCGGTGACGCTCGCGGAGAGGGCGACGGGGTCGAAGGTGGCGCCGATCGTCGGGACCGTGGGCCCCAGGTAATCGGTGGCAAAGGTGCGGGCCGCCGTGGCGGTGAAGCCGGAGCCGGAGCGCACCTCGAGGGCCAGGCTGTAGCTCGAGTCGTCGGGCAGGTCGGTGACCGGGATGCTCTTGCTCGTCTCGGTGGTGCCGGTCCAGGTCTTGAGCACGGCGCCGCCGGCGGAGAGCAGCTGCAGGGTCCAGCCGGCTTGGGCGAACTCGTCGGTGTAGCTCCACGCCACCACCAGGGGAGCGTCGGTGACCACAGTGGCGTCGGCCGCCGGCGTGGTGATGTTGCAGGCCGGGGTGTCGGCCAGGGTTGTCGACTGCAGGGCGCTGTACGGGCCCGGGTTGACGTGCAGGCCGTAGGTCCGCGCCTTGCCGGTGCATACCTGGGCGGCCAGCTTGCCGGTGATGTTGATGTCGTAGTAGCTCGTCGTGCCGGTTACCTGAACGGTGACGTCGCCGGCGCCGATGTTGTAGGTGACGTCGGCCTTGCTCTGCGCGGAGCCGTCCAGGGTGTTGTGCTGCCAGGAGATCCGCAGGATCGTGCCGGTGGGCGAGTAGGGGCCCCAGGCGCTGGTGATGGTCGGGGCCGCCGGCGGCTGCGTGGTGGTCACGCTGTTGGAGGCCGTCGAGAGAGCGGTGAGGCTGCCGCGGTAGGCGCGGACCTTGTAGGTGAGCGTGCCGCCCGGGGCGGTGGCGTCGTTGTAGGTGGTCACGCCGGCGGAGACGGTGCCGATCGCGGAGTAGGCGCCGCCGTCGACGGAGCGCTGCACCTCGAAATTGCTCTCCGTGTTGGAGGCGTCCGCCCAGGTCACGGTGACGGCGCTGGCGCCGGTCTTGGTGGCCGTCACGCCGGTGGGCGCGGCCGGGGTGTTGTAGACGGTGCTCGAGCCGGCGGAGGTGGCCGAGCCGGCGGTGTTGGCCGCCTTGACCCGGTAGGCGTAGGCGTGGTTCGCGGCCACGGTCGTGTCGGTGTAGCTCGTAGCGCTCGTGGCCACGGTGGCTACCTGGACCCAGCTGCCGCCGTCCGTCTGCCGCTCCACCACCAACGTCTCATAGGGCCCGAGGGAGCCGACGTTCGTCCAGGCGATCGTGGCCTGGCTGTCGCTCACGCGGTTGGAGGCTCCGATGGTGGGCGCGGCCGGCTTGACCTCGGTGAAGTCCGCGGCCGTTCCCCAGGCGGAGGTGCCGCCGGGGCCAATCGCCCGCACGCGGTACTTGTAGCCGACCGTGTCGGAGATGCTCGCGGAATCGATGAGGCTGGTGGCTGTGGCGCTCACAGCATTGTTGACCGACGTCCAGTCGGTGCCGTTGACCGAGCGCTCCACCTCGAGGTGGTCGTAGGGGCCGCCGGTGGTGGGGTTATCCGTCCAGGTGACGTGGTTGCTCGTGGTGCTCTCGCGGTGGTTGGCCGCGCTCGAGGGCGCGGTGGGGACCGCATAGAGCACCTCGCTGGTCGCGCTCAGGCCGGCGCCGGCGGCGTTGGTGGCCTTGACGAAGTACTGGTAGCTGCTGCCGGCCGCCAGGGTGGTGTCGACGTGCTGGGTCAGGGTGGTGGGGCTCTTGGACGCGAGAAGCGCAAAGGCGCCGCCGTCCACGCTCCGCCATACCTCGAGGGCCGTGTAGGGCGCCTCGGTCGAGGCGTTGTTCGTCCAGTTGATCGTGGCCTGCGTCGGGCTATCCCGGGTGACGGCGCCCAGGGTCGGGTCGTCCGGCAGGGCGGTGTAGTTGATGGTCAGGATCGCCTTGGTCGAGGTGTAGTTTTTCCGGTTTTCGCCGTTGGGTGCGTACATCTTGAGCCACCAGGTCTGGTCGGCCCACATGCGGCGCGCGGTGTTCAGGGCGTTGTAGGTGTCCTCGAGGGTGGCCGCGGCGACGGCCGTGGTGTCGGCCGTGCCCTTGGTGGCAACCTGGCTGGCGGGCGTGCCGGCGCCCACGGCGGCGGCCATGCTGACGGTGACCGCGGCTTGCCAGTCCCAGTCGGTCATATCCCAGTGCAGGGTGGCCGAATCGATGACCGAGCCGGCCGGCAAGCCGAAGGCCGGCAGGGTCATGTAGGTGCTGTTGTTGTAGTTGGGCGAGGGGCCCGGGCCGCCCAGGGCGTACCCGGAGGGCGCGGTCGAGTAGCCGTTGCGCACGCAGGTCATGACGGTGGCGGTCTTGGTGACGGTGCCGCCCATGTCAGCCTCCCATTCTCACGGCCGTCTGAATGTCCTCGATGAGGCCGCGGTAGCTGGCCTCGCTCATCCTCGAGCCGTCGATCGTAATCTGGCCGATGTGGATAGTGGTCCCGCCTCCGGCGCCGGCGCCTGCCAGCTGGAAGCGGCTGCTGAAGTCGCCCCCGATGCCGCCGGCCATGCCGGCCACGCGCGCCATTTGGTCGGCGACGTCGTCTCCGCCCGCCACGAGCCCGAGGCGCAGCCCCTCCATGAGGTTCGCGCCGTAGCCATAGAACAGGATGGAGGGCGAGTGGATCTCCCACTTCTCCGGCAGGATGGCATTGAGCCAGGAGATCTTGTCGAGAAACCAGTTTTTGAGGCTTTCCCAGACCGCCTTGAGGCCGTTCCACAGGCCTTGAATGACGGCCTTGCCGGAGTCGTAGAGCAGGGTGCCCAGGCTACCGACCGCGTCTTTGATCTTCTGGCCGATGTTGAGCCAGAGGGCCACGTAGGTATTCCACACCCACTTGATGCCGTCCCAGAGGCCTTGAATGACGGCCTTGCCGGTGTCGAGCAGGAGGCCGCCCAGGTTGCCGAGGGCGGAGAGGATCTTGCCGGGGATGCCCTTTATCCAGTCGACGGCCGCGGACCAGGCGGCCTTGATGGCGTCGACCATCTTCCAGAAGCCGGCCTTGATGTCGTCCCAGTGCTTGATGATGAAGCCGATCAGGGCGGACAGGCCGCCGGTGGCTATGGCCAGCAGGACCTGCATGATGGTCTGCCAGTTGTCACGGAGGAAGTTGACGCCGGCCCAGAAGACCGCTTTGATGGCGTCCCAGGCCGCCGTGAAGGCGCCCGATATCGCGTCCCACGCGGCGGAGAAGGCGTCCTTGATGGCGTTCCAGGCCACGGTGAGCGCGGCCAGAATCTCCTCGTGGTACTTGATGCACAGGACCACGATGGCTATAAGCGCGGCGATGCCGGCGACGACCAGGGCGATGGGCCCGAGCAGCGCCATGTTGGCCGCGGCCAGGCCGGAGACAAGCGGGATGAGCGGGCCGATGACCATGGCCACGCCGGCGAGCGCGACGACCAGCAGGCCGCCTATGGTGATGACCTTCTGGACCGGGCCGGGCAGATTGCTGAACCAGCCAAGCAGCTTCGTGCCCAGGTCGAGAAAGGTGTTCATGACGGGCACCAGCGCGGTGCCGATGCCCTCCTTGAACTCGGCCATGCCCACGGTGAGGCGGGCCTGCTTGCCGGCGGCCGTCTCCGCGTTGGCGGCCACGGACCCGCCATAGGTGTCGGCCAGGCTCTGCAGGATCTGCTCGTAGGAGAGGGCCTTGCCGGAGGCGTCCTTGGTGGCCACGCCGAGCTTGGAGAGGCCGGCGACGTTCCCCAGCTGCGCCTTGGCGAGGGCCTTGGTGACAGCCTCGAGATCGAGCCCCTTGCCCTGGGCCGTGTCCATGGCGATCGTCATAAGGTCCTGGGCCTTGCCTACGTCCTTGGTGGCGGCCACCAGGTTCGAGAAGGCCGGGCGCAGCTTATCGTCGGCCACGCCGGAGGCCATCTCGGTCTTGAAGATGTAGTCCTCGAGCGAGGCCACCTGGGCGTCGGTGGCGCCGGTCACGTTGCGCAGGGTGTTGGCGAGCGTGGCCGCGGACTGCTCGTCCTCCATGGCCGCCTCGGCGGCGTCCCAGCAGTAGCCGGCGACCTTGCCGATGATGAGGGCGCCGGTGGCTGCGGAGGCCAGGCCTTTCAGCTTGCCGTCCAGGCCGCCGAACTGGCTGCTGGCCGAGTTGACGGCGCCGGCGGTGCGGTCCGTGGCCTTGAGGATGATCTCAAGGGTGCGGCTGTCGGACACGGCTCACCTCCCTTTGTTCTGGCTCTCCCGGTAGTCGGCCTCGGCGTTGGCAAAGATGCCGGCGAAGGCGACCCACTCGGCGTCTTGGTCGAGCAGGCCACCCGCGTCCGGCAGGCAGGTCAGGTGTTTGCAGAGCTGGTATGAGGACCAGAGCCGGGCGATGCGCGGCTCGCTGGCGAGCAGGTTCTTAGGCGGCCCGCTCCGGCTCGTCAGACAGGCCCAAGCGAGCCGCCGGCCTCTCTCGCGAGGCATCATCGGGGACGGCCCGCTTCCAGACGATGCCCACCTGCTCATCGACCCAGCGGGCCGAGGCGGGGTCCATATCCTCGTAGGCCTTGAGAATGTCGGGGCCGGAGCAGCCCACTCCGCCAACAGTGAGCACTCGGCCGACGGCCTCGAGGCGGAAGCGGCGCAGGGCCGGCGACAGCTCTTGCTCCTTCATGCGCTCGCGGGCCTTGGCCTGCTCCTCGGGGCTCGTTTCGCGGGCCTGCTTCATGGCCTCCTCGAGGGAGATACCTAGACCCTTGAGGGCGTCAAGCGCCTCCCGCTCGGCCATGCCCTGGGCCTTCTCGACGTCGCGCTGGCGCACGGTGGTGAGCAGGGTGAGGCTGTCTCCCTCGGGGTCGGTGAATACCTGCAGGTCGTTGTCGGTGACGATCTTCATGCTTCCCCTCCGTAGGGTCGCGGGCTTGGGACCGAGGCTAGGCGGTCAGGCTGGCGATGGTGTTCTGGACCTCGATGAGGATGCGCCGGCCGGTGACCGTGTCGTAGTAGGCGGTGATCTCCGCGCTGCCGGTGATGAGGCCTTCGGATATCTCCTCGTCCAGGCCGCCGGTGAACTGGCAGGCGGGCAGGGTGACGCGGACGAACTTGTAGTAGGTGGACTCGATAAGCGCGCCGGTCAGCTCCACCACCAGGGCGAAGTTTTCCGCAGCCTGCATGTCGGCCAGGTAGGCCTTGGGGAAGTCGAGAAAGTCCAGCTTGGCGGTGATCTCGGCGTTGTCCTTGCGGCGCAGCGTGCTCGCCAGGAACTGGGTCAGGTCGGTCAGACCGCGCTTCTCCTCGAGGTTGCCGTTGTAGGCGATGCTGCCGCCCTCCACGGTGTAGTCCTTGACTCCGCCGATCGACACGGAGGCCTTGCTGCAGACCAGCGGGTCGGCCGTGTAGGTGGGCGTGCTCGTGACCGTTACGTCGTCGTCGTGGGAGACGGCCATAAACTCGAGCCCCAGGGTGGCGATCTCGCCCGGCTTGAATCCCAGCTCGAGCTTGCCCAGGTAGGCGTCGGCCTGCCGGTCCTTCTGAAAAACCTTGTTGGCCTCGAGGGTCAGGCGGGGCGGCGCGTCGGCCTCGGTGATGGTGTGCAGTTTGGCGGTCGTTCCGGGCGCGGTCGTGACCACGGCGCCCAGGGCCCAGTAGAACGGGCGGGCCTGCGAGGCGTGTAGCTCGCAGTCGCACGAGGCGGTCGGGTGCCAGTTGCCGGGCAGGCCGGGCAGCTGATAGCGGGTGGCCAGCTTAGCCTTGCGCTCGATGCGGTCCCGGTTGCCGTCCATCTTGATCTTCGTGGTGGGCAGGAACACGGTGACGGCGGTCTCCGGGGTGCCGGCGACGGCTTGAAGCTTCGCGCCGAGCCAGTGCTCGTTGCCGAGAAGGTCGGTCATGACTCACCTCTTTCTGTGGGTGCGGTTTCTTCGGCCGGCTCGGCGGGCGCCGGCCCGGCGGGGCTCCAGCGGTCGGGCGCGGTGACGAGGCGCCCGGCGATGATCAGCTCGCCGGTCTGGGCGAGCAGTTCCTGCTGCCACGTCTCGAGGGCCGGGGCCTCGGTCTTTGTGCGGGGCTTGCTCATGCGCTCACGCTCCTCGGATGAAGGTGTCATAGGCGGTCTTGAGGACCTTGTCGAAGGCCTCCCGGGCGCGGCCCTTGGCGGCGTCCCAGCCCGGGTAGAAGAAGGCGAAGTCGCCGAAGGAAGGGTCGAACTCGATGCGCTTGCCGTAGCGGTAGCCGCCCGGGTACCGGGGGCTCATGGCCTTGGCGTCGTTGTAGATCTCCACGGAGAGGCGGCCGACCTTCAGCTTGGTGGCCTTGAGCAGCTGGCCGGGCTTGTGGTACTTGCTGCGGCCGCCGGCGTAGACCGGCGTGCGGTCGCGGATCTCCTTCTGCACGATCTCGCCGGCCTCCTTGGTGACGGCCCGCAGCTCGCGCCTCGAGGCCGCGTCGGCGCTCGATATCGCGCGCTTGAGGGCCTTGACCTGGTTGGAGTCCAGGACCACGCTAATGTCCCAGCCGGACTCGCCGGAGGTGCGGCCGGCGGCCCGCTTCCTAGCCATAGCTCACCAGCCGGGCGGCCACGCGCACGTTGACGGCCACGGTGGCGTCGCGGCTCTTGGGCGAGCCCTTGCGGTCCTCCTCGATGCCCTCCTGGTCGCTTCCGCCGACGGGCTCGATGGTGAGGACGTGTCCCCAGCTGCCGGAGGGCAGCGGGGCCCAGGCGAGCAGGTCGCTCACGATGATGGTCCGCAGGGCATAGGCCGCGTCCTCGAACCCGCTGTAGGCGTCCTGGGCGCTGCCGGCCGCGCAGATGAGCAGCTCCACGTCGTAGTGCTCGTTCTCCTGGGTGCCGGCGGCGACGCGCTGCGCGTCGCCGATCGTGGCCTTGCCGATCACCACGGTGTGGCCGGCCCAGGCCTTCGGGTAGGGGTGGCCGCGCGATACCAGGGCGCTCTGGCCGGCGGCCGTGAGGGCTGCCTCGATGCGCGTCTTGAGGGCCGCCTTCACGTAGGGCACGCTTGAGGCCATCATCACCAGACTCCTAGCTCTCGGCTGTACGGCTGCAAGGCGCGCCAAGCCGCCGAGGGGATATCCCAGGTGCTCTCGAAGTGGGCGCCGCCGGCGCCGCTCGTGAGGCCGGCCACGCCCAGGCCGTCCTCAATGGCCTTCTCAAGGCCGGAGCGCACCATGGTCACGGCCGCGGTGTTGACGTCCGCGGGGACCGCGTCGACGTCCAGCCAGATTCCCCACTCGCCCGCGATCGACAGGTCGGCGTGGTCGAAGCTGGCCGCGTGGGCAGACCACAGGTTGAGGCTGCGGGCCAGGCGAATCATGCCGGCGGTGGCGGTGTCCTCGTCCAGGGCCAGCTCGTAGTCGGTGCCGGGGACCAGCACCTGGGCCTCGCTCGGGCTCTCCGGGTGCAGGGTCACGGTGGTGACCGTGCGCAGGTCCCGGATGCCGAGCGACACCTTATGGCTGGTGACCTCGAAGGAGCGCGTGGCCGGCGCCGCCAGGCGCATGAACTCCCGGCCGGCGGCCAGGTTGAAGCGGCGCAGGACGCGGGGGATGAGCAGGGCTATGAGGGCGTCCCTGTCGGTGCCGGTGATGCCGGCGTGGGCTTTTACCTGGGCGGTGGTGCAAAGGGCGACTTCGGCCATGGGGGTCCCTCCTCGTTACGGGTGGGTGGGCAAGGCGGCAGGGTCCAGGCGCCGGCGCTGCGCCTCGAGTCTGCGGCCTACCAGAGCATCAGCCACGGCGCCGCGGCCTCGGGCCGCCCTCGATCGCTTGGGCCTCCATGAGCCGGCGCGTCTCGGAGGCCGGGCGAGGGTTTGGGCGGTTGTCGCTTTCGCCGGCGCCGGCCAGGCGGGCGCTGCCGGCGCGAATCAGGTATAGGGCGGAGGCGCCCTCCACGGTGACGACGTCGCCGGCCAGGTGGATCTCGCCGGCCACCTGCTTGTTGGCCAGCAGGGTGATGGTCAGCATCTTCCCTCCTTGGTAAAAGCGGCGGGCGCCCGGGGTGAGCGGGCGCCCGCGGTCAGGCGTTACTTGCGCTTGGGCTTGGGCGGCTCGGGCTCGGGCTCGGGCTCGGGCTCGGGCTCGGGCTCATCCGCCTGCGGCGGCTCGGGCTCAGCGTCGCCGGGCTCAGCGTCCTCCGGCTCCGCCTTGGTGGCGGCCTCGGGGTCGGGCTCGGCGGCCTGCTCGGGGGCGTCCACCAGGCGGGCCTTGCCGGCGCGCACCACGGCGCGGGCGGAGTCCTCGGGGACCTCCACGACCTCGCCGATGAAGTGGGGCTGGCCGCCGGCTTGGCAGTTGGCCAGCATCTCGATCTTGGGCACGACTCCCTCCTTCTCGCGCTGGGTTGTCATGCGGAGGCCGACCGCGCGTAGGCCGGCCTCCGCTCTCGGGGTGTCAAGGGCTCGGGCGCTCCCGGTGCTAGACCAGGGCGTCGGCGATACGGGAGAAGGACTCGCCGTGCCGCACGCAGATGTCCACCTCCTGAAGCATGACCACCTGCACCAGGCCTTGCTTGGCGCCGGTGTAGGGGTTGACGATCATGTCGACGCCACCCCACTGGCCGATGATCAGGTCGGCCCAGTTGCCGAAGAACAGCTCGGAGCAGATCGCTCCGGAGGTGCCTTTCTCCAGGTTGGCGCGGGCCTGGTTGGAGACGATCGTGGAGTAGCCGTTGACCGGGTTGGCCGGCGCGGCGTCGTTCCACATCATGGTCGCCGAGTAGGTGGCAACCTTCGGGGTGGACTTGAGGAAGCCGCGGGCCCTGGCGTTGAGGATGTAGGCGAGGCGGCCCATGTCGGCGTTGTCGACCGCCACGGCCGTCTCCATCTCCACCATCTTCGCCCAGGTCGGTGCTCCGCCGTTGTCGCCGAGGGCGACCGCTCCGACGTTGTCCTGCGCGGCGATGCCCTTCGGGTAGACGGTCGCGCCGGTGCCGGAGAGGGCAGCCAGGTCGACGGCCAGGGCGCCCACGCGGGTGAGGTCGGCCCACACCATGTTCTCCACGTCCACGCTGGACTGCTTGAGCAGCAGCCGGCCCAGGTCGGAGTAGGCGCCCAGGGTGTGCGGCGTCATGGTGACCTGGTCGACCGTGGGGTGGGACTCTCCGGTGATGTCGGTGTTCTCTCCGACCCAGTAGCCGGTGGCGCCGGCGGTCTGCCGGGGGATCGCGATGTTGCCCACGAGCCCTCCGAGGAAGGTGGCGCCGGCCTGGGCCACGGCCGGCCGGTTGCGCAGCATGTCGATGAAGGACCCACCGAGCAGCTCGGTGGCCACGGTGCCGCCGACCGCCATGGTGGCGCGCTGCTGGACGTCCATGGGAACGAAGAAGCCCTGGGGCTCGCGGCCCATGCGCTGGGACACGGCCTCAGAGGCTTCGCGCTCCAGCTCGGCGCCTTTCCAGTTGCTGCTGGCGAGCGCGTTCAGAGCGCGGAGCAGGCTGTAGGACCGGACCTCTTTGCCGTCCATGCCGAGCACGGAGGGATCGGAGAGGGGCTGGGCCCGCAGGGCGCGGACCTCGCCGATCGCGTCGGCGTCGCGCAGCTCGGCCTCGGCGCGGTCGAACTCCGACCGGGCGGTCTGCAGCATGGCGCGGGCCTCGCCGATCGCTTCGTCGCCGGCGGTGGCGATGGCGGCCTCGAGGCTGTCGGCGGAGCGGGCCAGGGCGGCGCGGGCTTCCTCGCGCTTGCGCTTGATGGCTTCTTTATCGATCATCTCAAACCTCTTTCTATGCGTGGTTTCTTGCGGGCCGGGCAGCGAGGAAGGCGCGGGTGGCCTCCAGCTCCGCGGTGGCGCGCAGGGTGTCGGGAGCCGGCGAGCCCTCAATCGAGCGACTCTCCACGCCTGCCTCCGGGCCCGCCTCATCGGCGCGACTCGGTTCGCTGGGCGGGCCCTCCGCGAGGGAGCGACCCATCAGCTGGCCAGCCAAAGACCGCAGCGCTACCTCGGTGCTGGCGTTGGCGCCCAGAGGGCACACGGCCAGGTCGAGCAGGCGGCGGGCTTTCTTGAGGGTGTAGTGGACGCGGTAGCGTCCATCAGGGTCCTTCGTCTCGAGCCGATCTTCCTCGGCCACGGTGAAGGCGTAGCTCATCTGGGTGACCACGCCACGGTCCATCTTGGGCGCCAGGCGCTGGGCGTCGAGATCGTCCATGGGGACGCGGGCGTGCACGCGCAGGCCGTGGGCGTCGACGGACAGGCTCATGCTGCCGGGCCCTTCCTGCTCGCCGGCGGGCATGTGGGGCGCGTTGCGGCACATGGCGGAGGGCCGCTCGTGGTTGTAGTTGAGGTGGCAGTCGTCCTCGAGCACATCATCGAAGAAGCCGGGCAGGACCTCCTCGGTGAGGATGTAGCTGTCGCCCTCGTAGAGCGTGTAGACCTGGCCGAACACGGCCGGGTATCCGGTGAGGTTTCGGACGGTCGGGGTGTCCGGGTCGCCGCTCGCGCGCCACTTCACCTCGGCGTGGTTGCGCTCACGCGATCGGACGGGGCCGTGGTAGAGGGAGCGGATCACGTCGGCCTCGAGGGCCCTTCTCTGCTCGTCGGTCAGGGTCACGGTTGCACCTCCTCTGAGGGCTCGGTTTCCTCCGGGGGCTCTGGGGGCTCGGTGGCCGGCGGAGTCTCGTTGGGCGCGCCGCCTACGGGGGTCACTTGCGGGACCATGCCGACTCCGCCGGGCAGGGGCGGCAGGCCGCGGGGGATGCGCCACTCGTCCACCAGGAGGCGGCCGTCCTGGATCTGAGCGTGGGCGATCTTGTCCGCCGTCTCGCTGTCGGGGTGAATGACCTCGGCGGTGTCGAATCCCGGATAGTCGCTCTTGCTCGAATCGAACAGGAGGCGGTCCGCGAACAGGGCGCCCTCGATGCGCTTGAGGCGGGCCTGCAGTCCGTAGTGGACCCAGCGCAGGTCGTCCTGCTCGGTGGTGGTCGAAGTCTCGCTCTTGCCCTCGATGCCGAGGACCCAGTCGGGTACGCCGGTCATGTGCCACACGTCGCGCAGGGTGAGCAGGCCGGCCTCCACAAACTGGGCGTCCTTCTGCGTCATGCCGATCTGCGTGAGGACGGCGCCTCCGCCGATTACCTTCGTACGGCCGGCGTTGAACGTGCCGGCGTGCTCGCTGTCGAATATCTCGCGCCAGGCCTTCGCCTGCTTCTGGGTGGTGGCCGCCGGGAAGGCCACGGCCAGGCCGCCCATGACGCCGTTTGCGTAGAGGTTGGACTCGTAGTCCTGCTTGGCGAGGGCCAGCCCCAGGGCGGTGCGGAAGCGCTCGATCGGGGTGCGGGGAATCAGCTCGCCCATGCTGCCGGCGCCGCGGATGTGGATGATGCGCTCCGGGCCCACGGTCAGAGAGCCGGGGCCGTTCCCGACGACCTCGGAGGGCCGGGGCATACCGGGCTGGAAGATGACGAGGTAGCGCAGGCCGCCGGCCGGGTCGGGGACGGGCGACACCTGGTCGGGGTGCAGGGCGGTCAGCTCCCAGACCACACCGGCGTCGCTCACGGTTTTCCACAGGTAGGCGGACGCTCGCGCCTCGAGGCTGAGCTGCACGATGTACCAGAGCCACCACCAGCTCTGCGATCGGTTGGGCACGCCGGCGAAGAGGCGGCTCGCGTTGGTGGTGAACACGCGGCGCGGTATGGCGCCGTCCTGCCGCCACACTGCCATGGTCAAGTTAGCGACCGAGGCCGCGGCGAAGTCCCAGGCGCGGTGGACCGCGGGGATGGTGGCCACGGTGGACTTGGTCACGGCTTGGCCGGCAGTGGAGCCGGCGGCGCCTGCGGCGAGCAGGCCGGCCATGTCTACCACGCTATCGGCCCGCTCCTGCCGGGTACCTACCCGGCTCCCAATGAAGCCCATCAGGCGCCTCCTTCCCGACTCATCCAGACACCCAGGGCCAGGAGCACGACGCCGAGGGCGACGAGCGCTGCCCACCATCCGACCCTCCAACCGAGGCCGCCGGCGAGAAGTAGCGCGCCACCGGCGAGCGCCAGATCCTCGGCGTGGCTGCCCGCGGCCCTTACCAGCTTTCCGCCCACGGCTCACCTCCTGCTTGCATGTCGAGTTGGTAGCCGCCGACCACCATGGCGTAGGCGATCGCGGCGTCATTCTGCTTGCTCCGGTCGCGGTGGCCGGTCCGGGTCTTGGCCTTGGTGAAGCGCCAGCCGCCGGTGGCGGTTATCTCTCCCCCGGTGCCGAGGATGTGGGCCCGCAGGGTCGGGTCGCCGTTGTGCACCACGGCCTGGTGGGCGACCAGGTCAAAGGCGCCCTGGCTTGCGGGGACCATGTTGGTGTTGTTCTGCGGGAACTCGACCATGGGGAAGCCTTCGGACGCCAGGCGAGCGGCCATGTCCCTCATCTGCCAGGGGTCGAAGTTGACCTTCATCAGGTCGAAGTGATCGCGCAGCCAGCGCAGGTGCGCTTCCACCTGGGGCAGCGTGGTCTCCATGCCGGAGATGCGGGCTGCGGTGAAGACCTTCGCCCGAACCACGAGCAGCCGGCGCTCGGCGCGGTAGGCCGAGGCTCCCCAGGCGACCGCGCTGGTGTCGCGCTTCTCGCCGATGTCCACGCCGACCCAGATCTCGCTGCCGGCGGGAATCTTCTCGGGGCCCTTGCAGGCGTCCCAGGCGGCCGGCTGTATGGCGGCCTCCTCGCCCTTGACCCACTGGTTCAGGTTGTAGCGGCGGAACTCCGACTCCGGCGTGGAAGCCGCGGCCACGCGCAGGCTCTCATCGGAGATCCAGGAGGCCGGGTTGCAGGCACGCCAGATGCGCGGGTCGCGTATGTCTGCGGCGTCCGGGGCGCCGTACCAGATGAGCAGGCGGCGGGCCTCGTAGTCGCGCACAACCACCTTGCAGCCGTGGCGGCTCACGCTCATCTCGCCGCGCTCGATTATGTCGTCCACCAGCTCGCCCAGCAGACTGTCCTTTGTGGCGCCGGCGGTGGTGATGATTATCATCCGGGCCGCCGGCCGCTTGTGGAGGGCGGTGTGCATGGCCATGTAAAGGCCTACCTGCTTGCCGGTCCTGAAGGTGTGCAGCTCGTCCATGGCCACGAAGGCCGGCGCCAGTCCTTGCTGGAGATCTCCGTCCGCAGAGACCGCGCGCAGGATGCCGCCGTTGTGCGGCGACCTAACGGGGCCCAGGGCCTCGGTCACGCGCGGGTACTCGAGGAAGTCATCGAGCGGTCCGCCCTTGGCCTCATTGATAGCGAAGCCATGCACGAGGCCGGCCTGGTCGCGGGCGGCCGCGGCGCAGTAGACCTTGGGCGACCCGGGCAGGCTCACCAGGGCGTGGTCGGCATATCCGGCGCACAGCGGGCTCTTGCCGTTGCCGCGGGGGATTCCGAAGACGACCACTTTCCAGAGCAAGTCGCCGCCGGCGTCGGTTTCATAGATGATGTTCGTATCCTCGCGCTGCCAGTCCTCCATCTCGAAAGGCTGGCCTTGGCGCTCGCCCTCCGGCAGCCGGAGGCATCCTGAGAAGAACTCCGCCACGGCCGGGCCGTAGGTGCCGGCCGCGGCCGGGCTACTCATTGACGGCTTTGCCGCCCGGGATCGCGGTCAGCGGCGTGGGCCCGGAGCCGACGCCGGGCAGGCTGGCCGCCGGCGAGGCTCCCTTGACTCCCATGTTGGCCAGGCGGGCCCGGGCCGCCGGGGAGATCCCGAGGGCGTCGCAGCACTGCCGGAAGGCCTCGAGGCTTTCGCGCTCCATCTTCACGGCCGGATTGGCCTCGAGGACCTTGTAGCCGGGGTTGCCGTTGTAGGCTCCGCGGGTGACCGGGTAGATGGTGCCCAGCTGCAGCTTCTTCGAGCGGGCATCGAGGGCGGTCTCCAGGTGGACGGCCGCGGTCAGAATCATGAGGCTATCGGCCCGGTCCAGGATCCTGGCCGGCCATAGCTCGCGCACGATCAGGGCGAAGAAGTCCGCGGCCTTGCCGGTCACGTCCGGCGGGCACTTCGGCCGGGCGCGCCGTCCGGTCACGAGCGGCACCTTGGCATGGTGGGAGCGTAGCGTTCCCTCCTCGCGGCGCCTCTCGGTCGGCACTGTCGGTCGGCCTGTCTTCATGTTTCGGCCCTCTTATGCGTTGGGGAGTACGCGGATCTCGGGCCGCCTGCCGGCCGGCGCGTAGCCGGCGACGTGCCGGCGGATGTTGCAGCAGTCGTCCGGGTCGCCTCGGAAGGGCGCCAGCTCGTGGTAGTGCATGTCCTCGCAGACGCTCAGCTCGGCGCCGTGGGCGTCCGTGATGGCCTTCATGGCGGTGAGAACCTTGCGCTTCACGGCCAGCGGAAGGTGCCTTGTGGAGCCGTCCGTCTGGGTGTATTCGGCCAGGTCAATCACCTGCGCCAGGTCGGCAGCCACGCCGGCAGGGACGCGCAGGAACTCGGCGATGATGCCGCCGGCGCCGGCCTCGCATATCGCCTCGGTCAGCTCTTCGGTGTAGTAGCCCTGCCCGGCGATGAGCGGGGAGATGCGGCCCTGGGTCCAGATGCCGGCCTCGGCCAGGCACTGCACCACGCGCAGCCTGCTCGCCGCCGGCGGGGCGCCGGGCTCGATGAGCTTGAAGTTTTCTCCCAGCGTGGTGATGGTGACCTGGACGGTGGCCAGGTCCGGGTGCAGCCGCTCGAGGTATTCCGGCTTGGTCAGCTGGGTGCCCTTGGTGACGATCAGGTAGGGGTAGTTGTATTCCTCCAGGATGCGCAGCAGCTCGAAGGCCGCCCGGCCGTCTGCCTCATTGACTCCGAAGCAGTCGGTCATGCCGCCGATGCGGACCGGCCAGCGGCGGTCGAAGTACTCCGACCAGGGCCCGCGACGGCCCTTTTCAAAGTGGTCGAGCAGGGTGCGGCGGACCTTCTTCATGTCGGCGATCGCCGGCGCCTCGGGGTTCCAATACTTGCGGAACTCGAGCAGGCTCTTGGCATAGCAGTAGACGCAGTCGTGCGGGCAGCCGCGACCGTAGACGTCGACGCGCAGAGGGTAGTAACAGCGCTGGGCCTCGCCGCCCTCCGGGATGGCGATGAAGGCGCCGAAGGTGTCGCGCAGGGCGTCGGGGTCGTTGGGCGCCGGCGGGGTGACTCGCTTCCTCATGCCGGCTGCCCTTCCTCCCGCGCGGCCGTGTCGCCGGTCATGCGCTCCCAGCGCTTCACGATCACGTCGCAGTAGCGGGGCTCGATCTCCATCATGCAGCAGCGCCGGCGCAGCTGGCCGGCGGCGATGAGCGTCGAGCCGGAGCCGCCGCAGGGGTCGAGGATCAGCTGGCCGCGCTCGGTCGAGTTGGTGATGAAGCGGGCGAGCAGCCGCGTCGGTTTCATGGTCGGGTGCTCGGCGGACGCGGCCGGCCGGTCCTCGTGCACGACGGTGGTGCACTCGTCGTCTATGACCGTGGACTTGTTGTACTGCCCGTACCAGGCATGGGCGCCGCCGGCCTTCCAGCCGTAGAGGATGGGCTCATGCTGCCATTGGTAATCTTGCCGGCCGAGGGTGAAGTGGTCCTTGACCCAGATGAGGGACTGCCGGTAGGTGAGGCCTTCGGCCTCGACGGCCGCCTGGAAGGCGGGCTGTTGGGCGTCCGCGTGGAACACGTAGTAGGGGCCGCCGGCCGCCAGGTGGGCCGCGCAGTTGCGCAGGATCGCGCGCAGGAAAGCGTCGAACTCCTCCGGGCTCTGATTGTCGTTGGCCACCTTCCGGCCGTCGTTCTTGCCCACCTTGCCCACCTTGCCGCCGATGGCGCGCAGGCCGCCCTGGTGGTAGTCGACGTTGTAGGGCGGGTCGGTGAGCAGGCAGTCGGCCAGCTCGCCCGCCATGAGCGTGGCCATGTCCTCGGCCTTGGTCGAGTCGCCGCACATGAGGCGGTGCGAGCCCAGGATCCAGACGTCGCCCGTCTGGGTGACCGGCGGGTTGTCCGGGTCGACCGGCGGCGGCGTGTCCTCCTGCACCTTGAGCCCGTCGAAGGTGGCGGTCATGAGGCTCTCCAGCTCGCCCAGGGAGAAGCCGGTTAGCTCGAGGTCGAAGGCGCCCGTGTCGATTTCCTCGAGCACGTCTTTGAGGGCGCTCATGTCCAGCACGGCCAGCTCGGCCAGGCGGTTATCGGCGATGAGGTCGGCCCACTCCGCGGCCTCGTTCTCGTAGTCCTGCCAGTCGATCGGGACCTCGCTCTTGCCCAGCAGCCGGGCGGCCGCCAGGCGGCCATGGCCACGCACCACGAAGCCGGAGCGCCGGCTCACGGTGATGGGCGAGCGCCAGCCCTGGGCGGTGATGATCTTGCCCAGCAGCTCGAGCTGGTTTTCCGAGTGCATGTTGGGATTGCGCGGGTTGCCGGTGACGGCCTCGGTGCTGAGGATCTCGTCGTGGGCGCAGTAGACAGGGATGCCGTCGGCGTGTGGTGTGGTCATTCTCCCCTCCAGGAGTCGGCCGTTTGCGGGCATGGCCTCGGGGCCCAAAAACGACGAGGAACTTTCGGTTTTTTCCGAGCATGGCTAAGCGCGGGTCTGCGGCGGCCTCTGAAATGGAGGAGGCCCCCCCCACTCGGTCACAACCAGCGCTTGAACCTGTTGGGCTTGGCCGGCTTGGGCGGATGTGCTCGGCCTCCATCCTCGACGCCGTGGCAGTGGTGGCAGGCACTGAAGATGTACGTCTTGTCGTAGGGGCTAACGCCCAGGGCGAGCAGCGTCTCAAGGGCTGGCTTGTGGTGCGCGGTGCGGGCGCCTCGGCCACATTCACGACACTTCCAACCGTCGCGATCAAGGACCTCGAGGCGGGTGCGGCGCCACTCGCGGGTGTTGTAGATGGCCTTGGCTTGTGGGGTGCTCATGGCTTTCCCAACAAAAAAGGCGCGTCCGCTTTCGGGCGCACCTCTCCCATCCCACTCAGAGCAGTGTAGGCGCTGTCCGCTGCTGGTGTCAAGAGATACGCTCTGAGCGGACTCGATGAACGTCAAAAAGGCAGCGGATCGCGCACGCGACTTGCCTCTCGAAGGTGTCGCGGTCCCAGTGGCAGTGGTTCTTCCGGTGGCGCTCGCATTCGCCCAGACCGGTGCGATTGTCGCCCGGGCTCGCAGGGCAGCGCTTCAGCGGTGGGCACTTGCCCTTGTGGACACCGAGGAGGGCCGCCATGACGACCCACCCTCGAGGCTCCATCGACAGCCCTTGTCGGTAGTAGACGTCGATGAGACGCCACCAGTGTGGGTATCGCCGGCGCAGCTCCTCCATGCAGGTGTCTATCTCCGAGCGGCGCTGTGCGGCGTGCATCTCCGCCTCAGCGATGGACTCCGGGTCGCTCCTCGGGGCCACGTCAGCCTCCAGAATCTGCTCGCCGGCGGCGCCAAGGATCGGGTTGCCGTGGCCATCGACCGCGACTCTGAATCCGTCGCTGCCGTATTTGCGAAGCAGGGTGCCGTCTTGGAATGCGGTGTACTCCTCCAGGGCCCGGCGCAGATCCATCGGGTGTGGGAAGTACCAGGTCCAAACAGGCGCGGTTGCTCTCTGGTGCCCGCTCATGCCGCCGCCATCCGTCGCCCCGCTCGCCTGAGGGCCTCCTGCCATTCGTCCCTGGCGGCCACGAAGCAGAGCGCGTCGGAGTCGCACCAGCCTGCGCGCAGGTGAAGCGCGCAGCGTTCCACCCGCGTCTCTCGCGCCTCCGCGATCTGCGCCTGTTTGGCGATGATGGCGGCCTTGCTGGTGAGACCGTAGTCCGAGGCTACCTCTGAGTCGGATCGCTTCCGGGTGCGCGGTAGCTGGTCGTCTATGAATCCCTCATCTGACACGCCTGTTACCTCCTACCTGCATCTCGAAAATCTCCCGTTCCGCTTCCCGCTCGCAGTCGCCGTAGATGTTCGGTAGCAAGGTCGGCCCCTTGTTGCGCTCGACCATGCGTCCGATGGTGTCCTGCATGACGGCCGGGTCGATGCTCGCAAGCGTCTTGAGCTTGGCTCCAAAGATGTCTATCTGGCCTTTGCTCGGTCGGGGCTGCCCCACTTCTTGAAGCTGGGTTATCCACAGGCCAGTCCAGTTTTCGTTCTCGAGGGCTTCCGCGCGTGCGTGCTCTCTGTCTTTCTTTTCTGTCTGTCTGTCGCTTCTTTCTTTCGGGCGTGACGTCACCGTGACGTCACCGTGACATTCCTCAGACGCACGGTCACGGAGCCGCTTTTCGGCCTGTCTTTCAGCCGCTCTTTGCCGCTCCCGGTGCTGCCGGTTATAGTCGCTCCAGTCGTGAATCGCGAGCCCATCGGGAGTGCGGTCGACCCATCCGGTACTCACGAAGGCATCGAGAAGCATGCCGGGGTCGCCGGCGTAGTAGCAGCCTTCGGCGATGTCCTCCGGCGTGTGCCCTTCTAGCAGTCCGCTGGGCGCCTGCTCGAGCGTGTAGTACCAGAGGGCGTGCAGGAGACCGAGCGTCTCAGGAATCGTGGTGCCGAGGGCTCGCGCCAGACGACGGAACTTCTTGTTGCGGGGAAGGGTGACGTGAGACTCGATCCACTCGCTCACGCGGTCCTCTTTCCGATCTCCACCCACGGCACTTTGACCAGGCCATCCAGGTGGGTCTTCGGGACCTTCGCCAGGAGCGGGCTCTCTGGCTCGTAATGAGCCAGAGCCATCTGCCACAGCCACCAGGCATCCGCAGCATTGTTGTCATCGAAGACGCGCCCCGATCGGAACACCGCCTGCTGAAGGACCAGGTCCTTGCTGGCGTTGCCTTTGCCGGCCGCATAGCGGGCGCGATTGGTGGGCGGAATGTCCACGTAGGGCACTCCCCAGCAGAAGAGGGCCAACCGGATCGCGCCTCCCAGCTCGCCCAGGCTTATGCCGGCGCGGCCGGTCGAGGCGAAGCTGTAACCCTCAAGGACCACGACGTCGGGCTCGTAGACCTCGACCTCGTGTTGGATTCGGTCTCGGACGTAGGCGAGGCGCTCCATGGCGCGGCGAGACCCCGTCCGGATCACCCACAGAGAGCCATCAGGGCAACAGACCCCGGTGGCGGTCAGGGAAAGGTCAAGGGCGAGGATCCTCACGGCCGCAGCCACTCCCACATGCGGGTGCACCAGGGCAGGGCCTGCCACTCTCGGATCGAGCGCGAGGCGGCCAGGGCCCGGCGAGCGCTGGCTATGGCCGTGGCGAGTTGGAGGTCGGTCGGCTGGGCTAACACTTCAGTACTCTCTACGTCAGCTTCAGGTCGAGCTATTGCGGCCGAGGTCATGCTTCTCCCCTCACTCTCGGATGACTTGGGCAGGCCGGGCGTCACAGCAGGGACTCCTGCCGGGCAGGCTGGACGGCCGTGGTGGCTCGTGGGCGCACGTCTTCGAGGCAGGGCTGGCCGTCAAGCGCCACAAAGGTTCCGTCCTTCATGCCCTCGGCCAGGACTCGGGCCCAGGCAAGGGCTGAGGCCCGGGCTCTCTCGCCTTTGAGGGCCGGGCAGCTGTTGGCGCTCCGCTGGTGGGCCTGGGCAAAGGCGAGGATGGCCTCGCGTGCTTCCGAGGTAAGAACGACAAGACGGATCACGGCTCATTGCCCGCGTCTACCGCGCGGTCCACGGCGGCGTCGTAGCCTTCTCGGCAGACACGGCAGGCATCGTCCCAGTCGGCGTGGCGGTCCCAGTCGGGCTCGGTGCCGCCCGGGCACTCCAGGGCTCCACAGGTGCGGTCCATAACGGGGCCAGAGCACTCGCGGTACCGGCTCACCCCATCCCCGCTTTCGCCGGCACCAGCCCCAGGTCGGCCAGGTCGAACTCGTTCTCGTCTTTCGGGAACAGCCAGCCCGGCAGCTCCAGGGCGAGTGCTTCCGGGTACCGGCCCGGATACCGCTTCGTCCGACGACACTCGGCCACCCGGTCGAGCGCTTGCCGCACCTGGTCCTCCCCGGCCCACAGATCGTCGTCTGTGAGCGTGTACACGGCCACGTCGTGCGGCGCCTCGTTCTCCACCGCGATGATGTGGACCTTGGGCTTCTTGCCACTGGCCTCCAGACCCATGCGGGCGAAAGCGAACTGGCAGTGGTACAGCATCTCCCCGGCGTGGCGTCCGAAGGCGCGGGCTTCGATGTTGCGCGTGGTCTTGAGATCTACGAGGGCCCGTGAGGTTAGCCAGTCCAAGCGCGCCTTGCAGGCGAGGCCCGTTTGCTTGTCCACCCAGCGCAGGGTGCATTCCGCCTGCCCCTTGGCCGTAAGCAGCTTCTTGGCGGCCTTGTGGGAATGCACGGCGTCCCTGATGGCGATAGCGGTGTCGTACTCCTCGGGTTTGAGGATCGTGCGGCCGGCGTGCATGGCCTTGAACGCTTCCCACTCGCCTCCGGCCCGCCGGCCACCGCTCCACATCACGTACTCATGCAGCAGGCGGTCCGGCTCGAACACGGCCGTATGCGTCGCCCGACCGAGCTTCATGGCGTCGGTGTCCTCGGGCGGGTTGGTCAGGTGGTGCTGGTAGCAGAGGCCGGACTGGACCGCGTACTTGAGCGTCGACCAGTTGACGGCCTCGATACAGTCGTACTCCTCCCGGGAGATCCGGCAGGCGACAGGGGTCGTGGAGCGGGGGCTCACTGCTCGTCCTCCAGGTCACCGGAATCGCCCGGGGCGTCGTCCAGCAGCCCGGCCGGGTACTCCATGTTCGCGTAGTCCGGTTTGACCGCTGCGACTTCGCCGATGTCCCGGTCGAACTCGGGCTGCTCGTGCTGGCCAGGCGTGGTCTTGTAGAGCTTGCGGGCGAGCGGCTTGCGACGCGGCAGTTTGATGGTCACGTTGACGGCGGCCGAGATGTCTGGCGAGCCCTTGACGCGGATGCACCAGCCCGTTTCGTTCACAGGCGAGTTGTCTCGCTCGGGCGTGAGGGTTATGCGCTTTCCCGGCCATTGGTCGGTATCCGGCCACATCGCGAAGATCAAGGTCGCGTTGGTCCGGTTGAGCACCAGGATGGACGGCTCCCCGGTCCGGCGTCTCTCCTTGAAGACGATCGTCCACGCGGCCTCTGCCGGGGCCCCCTCGCGCTCCAGCGAGTCGCGCTTAAGTTCCGCGATGGTGAGAGTGACGTCTTTGCCCTCAAAGTCTTCCGCAGACAGGAAGCGCGAGTGGAACATCTGCCTGAGAGTGAATCCCATCATTTCTCCTTTGGGTTCTCTGGACGCGGGGAGTCAGGGAAGGCGGCGCCGCACACTCGGCTGCAGCTCTGCGTGGTTACGCTGCGTTGCTGCTCGAGACGAGCGGCCATCTTGACGGCCCAGGCGGCGAGTACGTCGTAGGGGCTCATTCCGCGCCCTGCTGCTCCTGCTCGGCGAAGTACCGCTCGAGGGCCCGCACGACGATGGCCGTCTTGGTGCGATGCTCAATGGTGGCCACCCGATCGAGCTGCGCCACCAGCTTCTGGTTTTTGAGGAAGATGTGCGCGACCTTGTCCACTCGGGCTCCTTGGTGGTTCATGTAAGCGCCAGACTAGATACAGTTCTGTACCCTGTCAAGGACAAAGAGGTCCCAATTTGCGACCTTCTGGCAAAAGATACAACCGTGTATTAAACTGGGGACATGCGCGAGCTACCTATGCATAGCGACGAGCCTTTCCCGGCTGCACTTGATGCGGCGCTGCGGGCGCGTCGGGGCAATGAGTACGGTCGTTTCGTACGCCGACCTTTCGAGAGAGAGGTGGCTGAAACGATCGGAGTATCTGTGCACACAATGACCGGGTATTCGAAGGGAGCTAGGACGCCCCAGCCCGAGATGATGGCCGCGTGCGCGCGTCTACTCGAGCTTCCCGCCGGCGGCGCTTACTTCCGTGAGTACCGCCTCTGGCAGATCTCGGAAGTCCTTAGTGCCCACCCCGGTGCGATGGCGGACTTCTACGCCGGCATCATGCAGGTGGCGATGGATGAGGATGGGCGGGTGCCGGGGGCGTGAGGCGGCGGACGATGGCGAGCACCGTGTCGCAACGGTCCTTCATCGGATCGTCGTCCGAGACCGCCGACAGGATCTCCGCCGCTCGTACCAACGCTTCTCGACCTTCCATTCTGCCTCCGTCTGAGCCAATCGTCTGCCAATGATAGCGACGTCTGCGGATAGGTCAACGCGGCCAAAGACCGAAATTGCGGGCATTTCCGCGCCCGGCGGACGGGTCCGCTGGGAAGAGCCGCATATAGCGAACAAATGTTCGTTGCAGAAGCCCCAAGCGAAGCACCCTCTGTTGAAGGACGCCACATGACCCACGTACTCGCATATTTCCGCCAGTCAGACGAGGAGGGCGCTAAGAAGCAGCTCTCGATTCCGGCCCAGCAGGAGCGGTTCCTCCAGGACGTTGCCGGCCGCGACGTCACCTACGAGATGGCGCCCTGGGACGAGGGTTACAGCGGTGGTTCCCTCGACCGCCCGGGCCTGCAGTGGGTCCTCGCCAATCTCGATCGCGCCGACGAGCTGTGGGTATACGATCACGACCGGCTCGTCAGACACCCGTTCTTTGGTCCCTACCTGATGAACGAGATCCGCTCGCGGGGGATTCGGCTGTGGGGCCCCTGGGGCGAGGACGTGTCCAGTCCTATGGGCCACTTCATGACCGACGTCAGGATGCGCTTCGGAGCCTACTTCCGCGAAGAGGTAGCCGAGCGCACGCGGGTGAACACGGCACACCGGCTGAAAGAAGGGCTCTGGACGAACCACGCGCCCACCGGGTACAAGTTCGTGTTCGAGGACGGGGAGGGCAGCCGGCGGATCCTCGTGCCCGATCCGGAGACGGCCCCGAAGATCAAGCAGATCTTCGGCCTCATGGCTGCCGGCTACTCGCAGAAGCAGGCCGCCTCGGCTGTCAACTCCGGCCCGACCACACTCCTGTGGCAGCGTGACAACCCGCTCTACATCGGCCTGGTCTACCAGGGGCGCGGGAACGTCTACGCGCTCGAGGACCGCTCCTTCAGGGCTCTCTGGACTCTGGCAGAGGACCCGGCCATCACGTGGATCTATCCGGGCCGTCACGAGCCACTCATCGACGCTGTGACGTGGGACCGCATGCAGGTGCAGCTCGCCTCGCGGCCCCCTCGGCAGAGGAGCGAAAAGCTGGCGCTGTCCGGCTGCCTGCGCTGCGAGTGCGGGAGGGCGCTCCGGGTCCACCACAACTCAGGCGGCAGATCGCCGTCCTTCCGCTGCGACTCCTGCAAGTGGGAGCGGTCCTATCCCAACGGAGAGGCCCTCGTCGTGGCGGCGCTCGCTTACATCGCCAACTCAGATGAGTACGAGCGGGCCGTCGATGCGGAGATGAAGCGCCGGCGTCCGCCGGACGAGGAGGACCGACTCGCGGCGCTGACCCGCAGGCGCGCTCAGGTGGCCCGTAAGCTCGACAGAGCCATAGACGCCATGCTGGACGCGCCCGAAGTCGGTCCGGCTCTGCGGGAACGCGCGGCGGCGCTGCAGGAGGATCTGGACGCCATCGACCACGAGACGGCGGAGATAAAGGCGGCTATCCGCGGGCGAGTAGTGAGCGACTGGCGGCAGGTGAAGGCGGAGGTCCTGGCGAGCGACATGGGGCGGCTGTGGGATGTAGCCACCATGGAGGAGAAGCGGACGCTGTTGTCCACCGTGTTCGCGAATATCACAGCGACCCCTGAAGTCGTGCGCTTCGCGGTGAGGG
Source organism: uncultured Gaiellales bacterium (assembly GCA_964592075.1). Classification (GTDB taxonomy): domain Bacteria; phylum Actinomycetota; class Thermoleophilia; order RBG-16-64-13; family RBG-16-64-13; genus RBG-16-64-13. The sequence continues at coordinate 8,859 of CAZQDY010000022.1, read as the reverse complement.
GCCAGCCATTCCCCATCGAAGGGGCATGGTCTGTTAGTACGGAGGTGGCGGGACCCGGATTTGAACCGGGGACACCATGATTTTCAGTCATGTGCTCTACCAACTGAGCTATCCCGCCACGTGAGCGCCGAGGCGCCGTGTCGCCACAGAGGCTCGGCCGCCAAGACGGCGACCGCTCTGCTCGGCGCGGAAGACCGCGCCTCTTCGCGAGGCGGGAGCGACGGGACTCGAACCCGCGACCTCCGACGTGACAGGCCGGCGTTCTAACCAACTGAACTACGCCCCCAAGAGCCAGCTGCGAGATTATCGCACGTCTCCCCCGTCGTCGACAGTGGGCGCAGCAGGATTTGAACCTGCGACCCCCTGCTTGTAAGGCAGGTGCTCTCCCACTGAGCTATGCGCCCAGGCGCCCAAAATGGGAATGCCCCCAGGGGAATTCGAATCCCCGCCGTCGCCTTGAAAGGGCGATGTCCTAGGCCACTAGACGATGGGGGCACAACTGGCGCTGCGGCGACTGCACCCGGCGCAGAAGGCCCGGTCCGCCGCTCACAGCCGGGAGATGCTAGCACACCAGCGTCCGGCGGCCAACCGGCCTCAGCGGCCTCGCCATCCGGGTTGCTCCAAGGTTTCCGGCTTGATAGCCTACGTGTGATGTCTGCCGTCCACAGACCAGGGAACACGCGGCCACTAGGCGATCTTCTCCTCGCGCCGAAGGGCCGCCTGCAACGCTACCGCTGGGTAGTGCTGGTGGTAATCGCCGCCGCCGAGGTGCTGCTGCTCCTCATCGTCCATTGGGCGGACGCGACCCTCCACCCTCTGGCGCCGGTCGGCGCCGCGGTGGTCTTCTTCTCCGTCGTCGCCGCGGGGCTCGGCGGTGCCCTGGCAGGCATCGGCACCGCTCTCGTGGGGGTCATCACGGCCCTCGTCCTCCTGGCCGACTTCGGGACGGCGGCCGGCACGGTCAACGCGGTCGCATCCTCCCTCATCTGGTGTGGGACGGCGTTGGCGGCCGGCCTCATGACCAGGTATCTCCGCCGCCAAGTGGCGCGCCGGGAGGCCGCACTCGAGCAGGCCCTCCACCGCACCCTTTACGCCAAGGAGCAGATCGAGCGGGTCCTGGAGTTCAGCCCCCAGTTCTACGGAGCGGAGGATTCGGCAGACCTGCTCGGAACGGTCTGCGCAAGCGCCGTGGAGACCTTCGGAGCCGACGGCGCCCGGCTGTTCACCATAGAGGGGAACAAGCTCGAGATCGTGGCGCTCTGCCCGCCCTCCGACCACATCAAGCCGGGTTTCACGCTGGAAAGAGACGATCTGCCCGAACTCGACGATATGCTGGAGCACCATCGGCCCTCATTCATCCGCGACGTCCGCGCCACCCGGCTCAAGGGCTCGGCGCTCACGCTCCAACACGAGCTCAGCCTCGTCTCCACCGTCCGCCTACCCATCTTCAGCCCGGCCGGGATCACCGGACTGCTGGCCCTCGGGTGGGACCACGCCATCGAACGTCCCGGGGAGGATCTGCTGGCGATCATGCAGCGCTTCGCCGATCAGGCGGCGATAGCCTGGCAGACCGCTCTGAGGACGGAGGCCCAACGCCAGGCGGACACGCTTCATGCCACGCTCGAACGCCTGGTGGCCATGGCTCCCAGCTTCCACATAACCGGCTCCCGCGAAGAGGTGGCCAAGGCCATGTGCGAGGCCGCGTTGGTCACGTTCGACTGCACGGGAGCCGCACTGTACCGCATCGAAGGCGACAGACTGCATGTTCTGGACCGCAGGCCTCCGCTGGATTCCATCTCGCCCGGGACGACGTTCCCTCTCCGAGACGACATGCCGCTGGCGCGCGAGATCATGTCCCGCAGGCCCACCTTCGTCGCTGACGCGGCCGACCCCTCACGGTATATAGGGCCTTGGCCGCTCAAGGTCCTCGATCAGGCGAGCGTCGCATCCGCCCTCTATGTTCCAGTGCGCTTCGATGCAGACGGGCCTCAGAACCTGCTCATCCTCTCCTGGGACGAGCCACGGGAGACGCCTGACGAGAACTTCCTCGTCATCGTCGAGCGGTTCGCCGACCAGTTGGCTCTGGCGCTCACCAATGCTTCGGCGCAGAGACTCCACGACCGACTCCAGGCCAGCCTGCTCCCTTCGACCAAAGTGGATCATCCCGCCTTCCACGTGTTGACCCGCTACCGCACCGGCGAGCAACGCTTGAGGTTGGGCGGCGATTTCGTGGGCGCCATCCCGGCCCCGGACGGCGGGCTGCACTTCGTCATCGGCGACGTGAGTGGCCACGGCCCCGACGCTGCCGGCCTGGGTGCGACCCTCCGTTCCACCTGGAAGGCGCTTGCGCTGGCCGGACAAGGCCTCCCCGAGATCGTCGGCGTCATGCGCCAGGTGCTCGCGACCGACAAGACCGAGCCCAATTCCTTCGTCACCCTCATAGCCGGGCACATAGGCGCGGACGGCCGCGACGTCTCGTTCGTCAACGCGGGGCATCTCCCGCCTCTTCTCGTGACCGATAGGGTCATCCCGCTGGAGAACAAGCCGGCGGCTCCCCTGGGCTTCGACAGCGGCGCCGCTTGGGCCCGCAGCGATTTCCCGCTCCCGCGACGCTGGTCCATGTTCTGCTACACAGACGGACTGACGGACGTGCGCGTGGCCCCGGGCTCATCAGAGCGTTTTGGCGAGGACCGGCTCAAGGAGCGGCTGGCCGCCTGGACCGGCGCTCCCGATGGGAGCAGACCGGCCCCGGACGGCGCCACGGTGGACGCTCTCATGGCCGAGATCGAGACCGCCAGCGGCGACCACTTCGCCGACGACGTCGCCATACTGCTCATCACCACCAGGGACGAGGGGTCTTCCGGATAGTCTCGTAGCTACGCGCCGACCGGTGTGCTAGGCTTTCTCGCCGATGAAGACCTCTCCGCGCAGCAGCGTACTCATAGACCTGGCCGCCGTCCGCCACAACGTGGCCCACCTTGTCGACATGCTCGCTCCGGGCAGCCGCCTGCTCGTGGCGGTCAAGGCCGACGGCTACGGGCATGGGACGCTCCCTGTAGCCCGCGCCGCCGTGGCCGCGGGCGCCCAGGGTGTGGCCGTCGCCACCGCCGAGGAGGCGGTGGCGCTCCGCGACGCGGGCTACGCCGAGACCATCCTGGTCATGGGCCCCCTTTACAGCTTCGACCAGTACGAGGAGATGGCCCGTCAGAGCGTCGATTTCGCCGTGGTCAGCGACCACATGGCCGCCGCGCTGCCCGGTCTGCGGGGCTCCGGCCTGCGGGCCCGCGTTCACCTCAAGATCGACAGCGGCATGAACCGTCAAGGGCTCTTCCCTGAATCGGTCGCTCCTTTCCTGGATTCCATCCGCGACATCCCCGAGATCGAGTTGGTCGGGGTCATGACCCACTTCGCCTGCGTGCCGGAAGACCCGGCCACCGTGAACTTCCAGCTCGGCAGATTCCTTCCGGCCGTGGAGAAGGTCCGTCGGGAGTGGCCCGGGGTGATCGCGCACGCAGCCAACAGCGCCGCCACGGTCCACGCCCCTCACTCGCATCTGGACATGGTCCGGTGTGGCTGTGCGGTCTACGGTCTGTCGCCCTGGCAGGAAGACGCCGTCGCGGAGGGGCTGCGCCCGGCCCTCGCCTGGAAGTCCCAGGTAGCCCTAGTCAAGAGGGTGGCGGCAGGCGAGGGCGTGGGCTACGGCCACGCCTTCCGCCCCGACCGCCCCACCGATGTGGCCCTGGTGCCGATCGGATACGGGGACGGGGTGTTCCGCGCTTTCAGCAACCACGGCGAGGTCCTCATTAACGGACGTCGCTACCCGGTCGCCGGCCGCATCTCCATGGATTCGTTCGGCGTGGATGTGGGTACCGATGGAAGCGTCAAGGTCTCTGACACGGTTACACTCATCGGGGCCGACGGGCAAGACCGCATCACCGTGGAAGAAGTGGCCCGTAGGTTGGGCACCATCAACTACGAGATAACGTGCGACATCGCCCTTGACCGGACGGAGAGACATTTCCTGAACGGCGACACCTGACCGGGTGAACGAGCCGGGGAGGGCTGACGTGGACGATGAGGTCGATCTCTACCGGACCATACTGGACAACGTCAGCGACGGCGTCTACTTCTGCGACATGGACCGGCGCATCTCCTATTGGAGCCGGGGGGCAGAGCGCATCACCGGCTACACCTCGGAGGGCATGGTGGGCGTCTCTTGTGCCGACGGGTTCCTGGTGCACGTGGACGAGCGAGGCTCGAGTCTCTGCGAAGAGGGTTGTCCACTGTTGCAGTCCATGATCGACGGCCGAGAGCACGAGACCCAGGCTTATGTCCATCACAGCGCGGGCCATCGCGTTCCCGTGGTCCTCCGCACCTTCCCCATCCACGGGCCCGATGGAAGAGTGGAAGGCGTGGTCGAGACCTTCACGGACAACTCCAATCTCCTCGCCGCGCTGAGACGGGTAGACGAACTCAGCGTGGAAGCCGAGACCGACGCCCTCACCGGCATCCGCAACCGCAAAGGCATGGAGATGCAGCTCGAGTCATGGCTGCTCCAGAGCAGCGAGCTCGGCGACCCCGGAGGCGTGTTATTCATCGACATCGATTTCTTCAAGCATGTGAACGACACCTGCGGCCATGACGCCGGCGACCGCGTCCTGAGGATGGTTGCCAACACCATCGACCACAACCTTCGGGACACGGATGTCGTCGGACGTTGGGGAGGCGAAGAGTTCTTGACCCTCGTCAAACATGTCGACGAGACGGGCCTTGCCGCGACGGCAGAAAAACTGCGCGCCCTGGTGGCCAGCTCTTTCCTCGACATCGAGGGGGCCGAACTGCACGTCACCATCTCCATAGGAGCAACGTTGGCCCGGCCTGGAGATACCGTCCAGACGATAGTCGCCCGCGCCGACCGGCTGCTCTATGAGAGCAAGTCGGCCGGTCGCAACCGAGTGACCCTAAAGACCTGAGAGCGGCCTACGGCAAGGGCAACCCGCAGGCCCGGCAGAACTTGTCATCCGAGTCGTACCCGGCCCCGCAGGCCGCACAGCGCTTCGACGGATCGTCTTGGGGCCCGGCGTCTGCGGAGTCTTCGGGCTGAGTGCGAGGCGAAGACCCAGCGTAAGGTTCAGGTTGAGTGTGTGTCACAGACGGGGTGGACGGAGCCGGCCGGGGGGACGGTCCCGGCTGGGCATAGGGCGCAGGCTCATTGTAGGGAGCAGGCCGGGTGTAAGGCCCAGGTTGGGCATAAGGCGTAGGCTGGGTGTAAGGCCCAGGTTGGGCATAAGGCGTAGGCTGAGTGTAAGGACCAGGCTGGGCATAGGGGTCCGCTCCGGTTTGAGCGCCGGGCTGCCCGCCAGGCGCCGGAGGAGGATACGTGCCCGGCGTCGAGTACGGGCCGGCGAAGGGACCCCCCGGAGTGGAATAACGCTGATGGGCGGATCCATAGTTCCAGGCCTCGCCCTCCCCCAGACGGTTCTTCAGATCAGAGGTCTTCAGCCAGTAGATGATCCAGCACACCAGCCAGCCGATGCCCGCCGCCCAGCCGATGAGCGGCACCCACCACAAGAAGAACGAGGCCAGCCACAGGATCCCGGCGACGAGACCGACATTATATCCGAAGTCATCCTCCGCCGGCCAGCCGCGCGAGGCGTACTCGGCCCTCACGGAGTCGCGGACCTTGACCACAGTGTAGAGGAACCAACCCAGATTGAAGACGGGGATGAAGTTCAGCCACACGTGCGAGGGAGCTATGGCCCGGTTCTCGGCCCTGACCCGGTCCAGAAGGGTGTTCAGATTGAGAAGGAAGAAGAACCACGGCAGCACGAAGATCGCGAGAGCCAGGATGGTACCGACGGTGGCCGCCCAGCCCCAACCCCAACCCCAATCCCAAGACCAGTTGTACATGGTGCTTCACCCTTCCTCTCTCTCGTCCGAGGTCGCCCACATCCCGACCCCTGATGACGCCGCGGACCTGCCAGGGCATGATACACCCCAGGCCCCTTCCGGCACTCCGCGTCAGGCGCCGGAATACCGGCGGCCGCTGTCAGGGCAACGACGAGCCGCAACGCCAGCAGTAGCGGTCGTCCGGCAGGACAGGCGTACCGCAAACCCCGCAGTATCCGGCGTCATCACCCAGGTCATCCGGATCATCCCGGTCATCCGGATAATCCGGGTCCATCGCGTCGTAAAGGGGACCGCCCTCCGGCGACCCCCCGAGCCGGGCCTTCGCCCAGGCGATTCTGACCCAGTAGATCACCCAGCAGACCAACTGGCCGACCGCCAGAACGAACCCCGCCAGCAGGAAGCCGCTCGGCGCCCACGACCACGCCGCGCAGATGATGGCGAGAATGCCGGCCGCAAGACCGACGCTGTAGCCGAAATCGCCTTCGACCGGCAAACCGCGGCTGTGGTACTCAGCCCGGAGCGAATCCCGCACCTTGACGACCATGTAGATGAACCAGAAGTAGCCGAACACTGGGATGAAGAAGAGCCAGACGTGGTCGGCCGGCATGGCCCGGTTCTCGCCGCTCACGCGCCGCAACGTCTCTCGCATCGTGAGCAAGAAGAAGACGCTGAAGAGGATGCCGGCGGCGGCGATGAACACGAACGCGAGCATCCGCATCGGCCACACGTCTGACATAGGTTCCCTTTCCAAGTGAGCGCGGACGTCCTCGAAGCGGGCCCGGCGCCGCGCGCCGCCCCGGCCCGCGTCTCGCCGCCCGCGCGCCCAACACGCGGGTGTACTGCGAGTAGGTGACGGCCTTGGGCAGAGCCTTCGCGGCCTCGACCCAGTTGATCACTTCCGGCAGCGTGGGGACCCGGCGCACCAGCTTCTTCTGTTCGTTCACCTCGACCATCTTGGGCTGGAGGTTCTCGGCCTTCCGCTGAGCCAGCTCGGCCACAGTGTCGACCCCCGCGGCCTCCAGCAGGTCGGAGTACTGCTCACCCACGCCCTTGATCCGGAAAAGATCGGCCATGTTCACCCAGCGCAGGATGAGCTTCTCGCTGATCTCCGTGGTGGCGGCCAGGTCGGCCCGGCCCTTCTTGCCGCCACCGGCTTTGAGCAACGCCTCGGTCGTCTTGAGCCCCGCGGCTGCCAGCTTCTCCGCGTACACCGGCCCGATCCCCTCGATCTCCTTGAGACTTGCCACGACAGACCTCCTCGACAAGCGCCCGTTGCTGTGGAGCTGATGCTACTACTTCGCGGCTACTTCGCGGCGGCGATGGCTTTGTCCCTGGCCTCTTCCAGCATCTTCAGATCGGGAGCCTTGATGAACTCGTTCTTCTGCAACAGGTCGATGATGGACCGCGCCTCCTGGATGTCGGCCAGAGTGGTCTTGTAGACCTCGTCCCAGGTCAGCTCCACCCGGGCCACGCCGTCCTTTATGGCCTGCATGGCCACGTCGGCGGCCTCCACGGCAAAGACCTCGGTCTCCTGCATGGTGGGCATGATGTAGTCGGCGTTGATGCCCTTCTTCTCCTCGGCGAACTTGGCCACGGCATGGGCGGCGGCGATGGCCATCTCGTCGGTGATCTTGCGGGCCCGCACCATCAGGGCGCCCTTGAGGATGCCCGGGAAGCCGATGGAGTTGTTCACCTGGTTGGGGAAGTCGCCCCGGCCGGTGGCCACCACGTACGCGCCCGCCTCTTTGGCGGCGTAAGGGTAGATCTCGGGCACCGGGTTGGCGCAGGCGATGACGATGGATTTCTCGGCCATGGACGACACCCATTCGGGTTTGATGGTGCCCGGCCCCGGCTTGGAGGCGGCGATGACGATGTCGGCACCCTTGAGCGCCTCCTCCTCCGTCTCGATGCGTTTGGGGTTGGTGGCCTCGCAGATCTCCCACTTGCGGTAGTACGCCGTGTCGGCCTTCACGTCGTCGCGGCCCTTGTGCAAGCCGCCCTTACTGTCGAGCACGATCATGTTGTCGCCGTCGACACCGTCGGCCAGGAGCAGGCGGGCAGCTGTGGAGTTGGCGGCACCGGCGCCCAGCAGCACCACTTTGACCTTGTCCAGGTCCTTGCCCACGACCCGGAGCGCGTTGATGACGCCGGCCAGAGTGACGCTGGCCGTGCCCTGGGCGTCGTCGTGCCACACGGGGATGTCGCACTCCTCGCGCAGGGTGTCGAGCACCTTGAAGCAGTTGGGCTGGCTGATGTCTTCCAGGTTGACGGCGCCGAAAGAAGGCTCGAGCATTTTCACGAAATCGATGATCTTGTCCGGATCGTGCTTGCCGGCCTTGTTGTAGCTGTTGCTGCACAGCGCCACGCCGTCGACGCCGCCCAGGTACTTCATGAGGAAGGCCTTGCCCTCCATGACTCCCAGGCCGCCGGAGGGGGTGACGTCGCCGTCGCCAAGGACGCGGGTGGAGTCAGAGACCACCGCTACCAGATTTCCCCTGTTGCTGAGCTCGAACGAGGCGTCGTTGTTGTCCCGGATGGTGGTGGAGATCATGGACACGCCGGGCGTGTAGTAGACGTTGAACCAGTTGAAGCCGTAGATGCCCGCCTTCGGCATACTCACCGTCTTGCCCCGATAGAACTTGTGGACGGAGCCCGCCAGCTCCTTCAGGAAGACGGTCTGAGCCTTGGCCCTCTGCTCAGGAGTGAAATCATCGGGGAAATACGAGCCAAGGTCGGAGAGGCTGAGGTCAGGAGTCTTCATATCGGTCGCTCCAGATGTCGCGTTTGGTTCTGGTATCAGCATATCATCGGCCGGGAGCCCGAGCGGAAGCCGGCGCGAACGAACGGAGCCCTGAGTGGAAGGCTGCCCGTGGACCGGCAGAGGCCGGAGCGAAGCTTTGCGGTAGATCGGAAGAGCGTCGTGTAGGGAAAGAGTGTAGGATAGGGTGT
>CAZQDY010000021.1:0-40722 GCA_964592075.1 uncultured Gaiellales bacterium | reverse complement strand
ACCTCCGACCCCCTGCTCCCAAAGCAGGTGCGCTACCAGGCTGCGCCACGTCCCGACAGCCTTTCAGCTCCGGCTTCGGCTGCGAGAGTATACCGTATCGACCCTCCCCCTGACCCCAAAACGGTTTGTGCATTACACTTGAGCCGGCACGTCAACGTCTTACGCCGCGCGACGTCGATGCCCTGCCGGGCCCGACGCGCCGACGGGGGCCGCGAAAGGCACAAGGAGAGAGCATGAAGATACTGGTCACGGGAGGAGCCGGTTTCATCGCCTCGCACGTGAGCGATCGCTTGTTGTCCCTCGGCCAACGGGTGAGCATTGTAGACAACCTGTCCACCGGCAAGCGTGAGAATCTCCCCGAGGCGGCGACCTTCTACGAGATCGATATCCGCGACAAGGGTCTCGGGAAGGTGTTCGAAGCCGAGAAGCCGCAGGTGGTCATCCATCATGCCGCGCACGCCAACGTCGCTGAATCGGTGCGCAACCCCGGGTACGACGCTTCGGTCAACATCGGAGGCTCCATCAACGTGCTTGAGTGCTGCGTGCGGCACGGAGTGGAGCGGGTCGTCTATGCGAGCACCGGGGGCGCCCTGTACGGGGAGGCCTGCTACATCCCGGCGGACGAGGTGCATCCCATCGACCCCGTCTCGCCCTATGGGGTCAGCAAGCACGCGGTGGAGGAGTATCTCTATGCCTATGGTCAGACCCACAGCCTCGAGTACGTGATCCTTCGCTACCCCAACGTCTACGGTCCACGCCAGGATCCCCATGGCGAAGCCGGGGTGGTGGCGATCTTCTCCCTGCAGCTCCTCACGGGTAAGCAGCCCACCATCTTCGGCGACGGCGGCAAGACCCGCGACTACTGCTACGTGAGCGACATCGTGGACGCGAACATCCTTGCTCTCAGCAGCCCCAGCGGCGGTGTCTACAACCTGGGGCGAGGCATCGAGGTGAGCGATTTGGAGGTCTTCGAGAGCGTGCAGGAAGCCGTGGGGTCGGATATCCAACCCGCCTATGCCGAGGTCAGGCCGGGCGAGGTGGAGCATATCGCCTTGGACGCCACAAAAGCCGAGCAGGAGTTGGGGTGGAAATGGAAGGTGGATCTGATCGGCGGCGTCGCTACAGCCGTAGAGTTCTATCGCCAACAGATAGAGAGGAAGCCGGAGTGAGCAAGAAGGAGCGCCGGGACAGCGACCGTGACCGCTGGAGCGATCGCAGAGACAATCAACCCGAAGACGAACAGCAGCGCCGGTCCGGGGACGCTGAGGCACAGGAGAGCGATTCCCTGACCGCCCTCAAGGCCATCCTCTCCAAGGTGGCCGCCCTTCTTAAGCCTTTGCAGCTCAACCAGGAGGAGTCCATCAGACTCGTCGAGCAACTGTATGGCAGCGTGCTCGACATGGACGTCAAGCTTGCCGGCGAGGCGGACGACACCCGCAAGTCGTCCGTGCTGTCGCACATCCAGAACACTACGATACGCCGGGACGGCGACCGTCTCGTCGTAGAGTTCCCCGTTGCCGAGGAGCGGAAAGCCAAGGGGCCCACAGAGAAGAAACCCGGCGCGCCCCGGGCGGCGGCGGATTCGGCGGTCTCGGCCGAGCAGCCCGCGGCTGATGCCGAGCCCGCGACAAAGGCCGGACCGGCGGCTGAAACCGGACCGGCGGCTGAAGCCGAACCGGCAGCCGCGGAGGACTAGGCCGGCGCCTCCGGCTACGCCTCGTCGAAGTAGGTCAACCGCCTGAAGAGCCCGAAGCGCTCCTTGATGTCCTCCTGAGTCAGGCGGAGCAGACGGTCGAGGCTGAAATCCTCTACGGCGAACGACGCGATCGTGCTCCCGTAGATGATGGCGCGGGCCATGGCCGCGTCGTTCACCTCGCCGCAGGCGGCCAGCGAACCCACGAAGCCACCCGCGAACGTGTCGCCGGCCCCGGTGGGGTCGAACACCTGCTCTAGTGGCATGGCCGGAGCCGCGAAGAACTCGCCCTCGCAGGGACGGGTCATGAGCACCCCGTGCTCGCCCTTCTTGATGACCACGGTGCTGGGTCCCATCGCCCGGATGATGCAGGCCGCTCTGACCAAGTTGGCCTCTCCCGACAGATCCCTGGCCTCCGCGTCGTTGATGATGAGCACGTCGACGCGCTTCAGCACCTCGCGCAACTCCTTTGGAGCGCCCTCGATCCAGTAGTTCATGGTGTCGGCGGCCACTATTCGGGGCTTCTCCACCTGGTCGAGCACTTCGAGTTGCAGCCGGGGATGGATGTTGCCCAGGAACACCACCGGCGACGTGCGGTACTCATCGGGTATCACAGGCTCGAAATGCTCGAAGACGTTGAGCTTGGTGTAAATGGTCTCGCGCGTGTTAAGGTCGAAGCCGTACTCGCCTTTCCAACGGAACGTCTCGCCCGGCACGGTCTGCAGACCGGCCAGATCGATCCGGCGTCCGTCGAACAGTTCCACTCCCCGGTCGGCGAAGTCCTCGCCTACCACCGCCACCAGCCTGACGTCGGCGAAGAACGAAGCCGCCACCGAGAAGTAGGTCGCCGAGCCCCCCACCACGCGCGACACCTCGCCGAACGGGTTCTTGATGGTGTCGAAGGCCACCGACCCGACTGCAAGGATCGGGCTCAAGGGTGAAGAATCGCTCATCTGCGCCTCATCCCACGTACTTGCCAATGAGCGGCGCCAGATCCCGCTTGGTCTGCTCGGAGATGGCGTCAGGACTCGTGATGATGGCTGTCGCGAGGGCGCTCCCGCACGAGCACCCACGCTCCGAAGGCACCCGCTCCACCGCCTCAGCGATGAGCTGCTGCGCCACCTGTACGTTCCGCTGCAGGTTCGCGACGATCATGTCCACGGTGACGTGGTCTGCCTCCGGGTGCCAGCAGTCGTAGTCGGTGACGTGCGCGATGGTCGTGTAGCAGATCTCAGCCTCCCGGGCCAGCTTCGCTTCCTGGAGGTTGGTCATCCCGACCACGTCCATCCCCCAACTCCGGTAGAGCTGCGACTCAGCAAGCGTAGAGAACTGCGGCCCCTCCATGCATACGTACGTGCCGCCCAGATGGACCGGCGCGCCGGCCGTCTGCGCCGACTCGAAGACGATGCGGCTGAGCTCGGGACACACCGGGCGGGCGAACGACACGTGCACGGCGATCCCCTGTTGATGGAAGAATGAGCTGATCCTCCCCTTGGTGCGATCGAAGAACTGGTCGGGGATGACCACGTCGAGGGGCGGATACTCCTCCTTGAGGCTGCCCACCGCGCTGACCGAGAAGATCCGTTCCACACCGAGCAACTTGAACCCGAATATGTTGGCGCGAAAGTTCAGCTCCGACGGCGGGATCCGGTGCCCAGCCCCGTGCCGGGCCAGGAACGCCACGCGGCGACCGCGCAGCGTGGCCGTCACATAGGGCCCGCTGGGATCGCCGAATGGTGTCGATACGTGGACCTCTTGGCGGTCGATGAGTTCCGCCATGTCGTAGAGGCCGCTACCGCCGATGATGCCGATCTGGATTGACATGCTCCTCCTTCAGGGATCGATGGCCACACGCCTGACGCACCTGACGGGCCTGACGGCTCTGACGCGCCGCCCCAGGGTATCACGCACTCTCATGGCCCTCGGCAGCCGAATCGCCGTCCTCGGCGGCCGCGTCGCCGCTCTTGCCTCCGGCGTCCAAGGCCCCCACGTATGCAAGCTGCAGTTGGGACAACATGCCTCGGTGGACAGCCATCTCGCCCGCGGGCCTCGCCTTCTCGAGGAGCTCGAGTAGCGCCTTGAACGCATCGACGGCCAACCGAGCCTGCTCCATGTCGCGCCGCCCCGCGGTGTCCGCCGCGAGACCCATGCGGGCGACGGCCAGGCCCGAAAGGGACTGCATCATGAAGACCAGATGGTCGCTGACGGGTAGATTCCGGATCTCCTCCTGCAGGCGCTCCATCATCTCCGCGTCCTCAGCCCGCTCGGTCCTCCGGGCCCGCTCCGGCTCCTCGATCCGCTGCGAATCCTCAGGCCGTCCGGCCTCCGCTTCCTTGACCTCTGGTTCTCGACCCTGCTGCTCATCCATGTGTGCGCGCACCTCCTCCGTCCACTACCCGGCCATCGACGTTACCACAGTCTCCGCTGTTAGAATTGCACAAGGTGGACATGCAAACGAACCACAGGATCCGGGAGAGCCATTGAGTGTGACTGAACGCGTGGCCGACGCCGAAGGTGATCCGGATGCCACACTTGTAGAGCGCGCCCGCGGGGGGGATTCCGAGGCCTTGACGGACCTCTATCGCCGCCATGAACGGCGCGCCTATAACCTGGCCCTCCGCACCTTGGGCGACCCCTGGGATGCCGCCGATGTGGCCCAGGAGGCCTTCATCAAAGCCTTCAGGAACCTTGACTCGTTCAAGGGCGAGGCCCGTTTCGGCACCTGGTTCCACCGCATCGTGGTCAATGCCGCCTACGACCATCTGCGCCGCCACCGGCCCGAGCCCATGGACTCCGAGATCCTGGACGACCTCTCCAGCCCGTCCGGCCCGGCGGCCGTCGTCGCCACGGGGCGGGACGGCATCGACCCGGCCATGGACGGCCTGTCCGACCCGTTGCGTGACGCGCTCATGAGTCTGAACGAGGGCTTCCGGTTCGCAGTGGTCCTGTGCGACCTGTTGGGTTTCCCCTACGGCGAAGCCGCCGAGATCCTCGGGGTCCAGGAGGGGACCATCAAGTCGCGCATCTTTCGAGCCAGGGAGGCACTGGCGGCGGCGTTAGTCGAGGCGGGATACGAGCTCCCCGGGGCAGAGGCCCCCGACGCCAGGAACCCGGGGCGCGATGACGGCGTCACATGACAGGGCAAGATAAGGAAGACGTGTGATGTTCAGGGGCAAGAACAAGAACGGCCGGGACACAGCTCCCAAGACGGAGCTGACCGACCACATGGACGAGTGGATTGAGCTGGCCGTCGACTACTTCGACGGGCGACTCGATCCACAGACCAGGGCCGCGGTAGAGCGGCATCTCAACGGATGCCCCACGTGCGCCGAACGCATGCATGCGCAGCAGGGAGCGCTGGCGCTGCTACAGGCCATCCCGCTCGAGGCTGCTCCCACAGGGCTCGAAGACAGGGTCCTTGACGAGGTGCTCTTCCCCACCGCTCCCCCGCGGACGATCGTTAGCGGGAAGACAGGCGAGGCCTCTGGGTGGTCGACCCTGTGGCGACGCAGGGTCAAGCCCTGGGTGCCCGCCACCGTGGCGGTGGTGGGGGTCTTCGTAGCCCTCGTGAGCTACGGCGTCTACTATTCGACAGCCGCCGATTCTGCCGACTCCGAGATCACGACCACCGCAATGGCGTCTGCCGAGCCGGCGCCGGAGGCCGGCGACACCCATGCCCGAGGTGAAGAGAACCTCAGCGCCGGACAGGCCTACGGGTCGGCGGACGGAGCCGGCGGGCAGGGTCTCGCGGCCACCGAGACCACCACGGCTGCGGCGGAGACCACGGCCGCTCCCGCCGCGACCACAGCCGCAGCCGATGTCACCACGACCACGGCCGGCGCAACCACGACGGCGGCCGGCAGCGTGAGCACTGAGGTCGACACACTGGGCGCGGCGGCGACCGGGAATGACGCTGGCACAACGGGTCCCATCGAGACGACTCGGGACCGCAAGGCGATGATCGCGGATCTCGAGGACACCGAGGAGCCCGTCTGCTTCCTGCTGGAGAGCGCCGGAGCCGGGGAGGGGGCTGCGAAGACGGCGGCTGCGAACGCCGCGGCCAGCCAGTTGACCGAGCTCACCGGACTGCAGCCTCTGGACGAGTCTCTCTCCCCGGACGAGCCGTTGTTCGCCGCCTACGTTCCCCGTGACGACGCCACCCAACTGGTGGATCTCCTGAGGTCAATTGCCGCTTCGCTGGGCCTGTCCGTGGGCCTAAGCACGCGGCCGCACGCGCTCATGAACGAACTCATCACCAAGCTGACGGCGGCAAGGGCCGGGCTGCCCGAGCTCTCGGCGTCAAGGGCGCCGCAACCGGCGGTGGCGGGCTGGGCGTTCACCACGTCCACGTCGACGGTACCCGGGGATGCCATAGGGTCAGGCGATGTGCAACCGCCGACCGGAGCGGCGACCCACATCCTGGTCGTCATCTGGGTGAGAGACTAGAGAGAGATGGTCGGGGTGCCGGGATTTGAACCCGGGACCTCATCGTCCCGAACGATGCGCGCTACCAGGCTGCGCTACACCCCGCCACGGAATACTCCCGTCACTGGTCGTGACGGTCGCCTATTGTATACCATCGCTCAGGGGCAGGCCATGGCTGCGCACACGCTCCCCACGGTGCAGATCCTACAGACCGCTCCTCGGGTCGGGACGAACTCTCCCTTCCTCAGTCCCTCGAGGACCTTGTCGAGGCTGCCCTCGAGCAGGCCGACGTCGCCCCTGTCGTGCCACACCGTCACCGGCGTCTCAGGCTGTTCCAGGAACACGAAGTCGAGGCGCACCGCGGGAGCGCCGGCTCTGAGCGCAGCCAGGCAGTACACGATTGCCTGCAGATCGTAGTCGACGGCGAGGTCGGCCGGAGACCTGCCCCTGAGAGCGTTCGTCTTGTAGTCGACGATGTGCCACGACTCCCCGTCCCGGCGCAGCAGGTCCATCACCCCTCTCACGATGGTCCCGCCCTGCTCGAAGAAGAAATCCACCTCCCGCTCGGCCCCCGGCTGCGCAAACAGGGTCGCGACCGGTGAGACCCAGAAGGCCCGCGCGAGGGCGACGGCGCGCTCCTGGCCGGCCGCCGCGAGGCTGCTCCCCTCCCGCGCCAACCGGTCATCGGCCATGCTGCGCAGTGCCTCTTCCGAGGGCGGCTGGGCCTGAGCGGCGGTCCGCTCCAGCAAGGCGTGCACCAGCAGACCCACATCGCGACCGGCATGACGCTCGTCGTCGTCCAGCAGCGTCTCGCCGGATGAAGCGGCATCCTCGTCCCCCGCCCCCTCGACCGGCCGGTCGCCGAGGCCCAACACTCGCTCCAGGTAGAACATCCTGGGGCAACGTTGATACGCGGCAAGAGCCGAGAAACTGACCTGGCGCGGCATCGCGCTCGGCGAAACAGTATCCAGGAACTCGGGCATGGACACTGTTCCGGCGGCAGGCATCTCCTCGGCAGGCGCCTCGGCCGGCTCCGCGGCAGAAGGCCGCTCCGAGACCGGGCCCCCTCCCCCTCGCAAGGGATCCGCCGTCTCGACGGCGGTTGGGCCGATCCCCGAGACGACGGCCTCGACGCCCTGCACCGGTATGCTCTCGCCCTCCCCCGGTACGTGATCCAACTCCAAAGCGCCGACGATGCGACCCATGCGGCACCTGTCCAGTTTTCCGCCCACGGAAGTCGCCCCCACGAGCAGCAACCGCTGCTGAGCCCTGGTCATGGCCACGTAGAGCAGGCGGACGTCTTCCTCCTGGTCCTTGGCCCGGGCCTCTTCGAGGATCTCGACAGCGGGCCCCCAGGACAGGTCGTATGCTTCATGGTTCTCATGCTTGGAGCCCTTGAGGAAGACACCCACGCGCCCGTCCTCGCCGACGACCACCTCCCCTGCCCTACCGCTCTGGGTCCCCGACCCGAGGCCGGCCACCACCACCACTGGGAACTCCAGCCCCTTCGATTGGTGCACCGTCATGACCCGCACCACGTCCTCTCCCTCGGCGAGGGTGGATGCGCTGCCCTCCGTGTCGCTCAGATCACCCATCGACCGGATGAGATCCACGAAGCCGGCCGGATCCGGTCCCCGGAGAGTCTCGTAGTCATCCGCCATGCGCATGAGCTTGCGCACGTTGGCGAAGCGCCGCCTGCCCTCCGGGGAAGCGAGCAGGCAGATGTCGTAGTCGCAGGCGGTGACAGCCTCATCGATGAGTCGCGCCAGCCCAGGGCGCCCCACGCGCCGTCGCAGACGCTCGAACCGCCGGACGAACTCCGACAGGGAGTGGCGGTCGCCGTCATCCAGACTGTCGGTCCGCGCCGAGCGCACCGTCTCCCACAGCGAGATCCTCCTGTTCCGATCCTCCCGGCCCAGCAGGTAGAGCCCGTCGTCCGACATGCCCACGAGCGGGGAGCGGAGCACGCCGACGAGCGCCAGGTCGTCGTGAGGGTTGACTAGAAGACGGAGGAGAGATGTGACATCGGCGACTTCTTCCTGCGAGTAGTAGCCCTTGCCACGCACGAGGTAGACCTGGATCCCGCGCGAAGACAGCGAATGCCGGTACTGATGTACGTTCGTCTGCGCCGGGAGCAGGACGACGATGTCGCGCGGCGACCACCCCTCTTCATCGATCAACCGGCGTATCCGCTCGGCCGTCGCCTCGGCCTCGGCCTCCTGGATGGAGGGAGCCGGCCCGTCCGCGTCGGCGCACCGCCGATAGGCCACCAGGATCTCCACCGCCGGATGCTGGTCGCACGGCGACGGTCCCTCCCCCGGGCCCGGCCACCGCAAAGGCGAGTGGCGCGCCCCGAAGAACCCGTCTTGGGCAAAGAGCCGGTTTAGAAAGGCCAGGATCTCCGGCCGGCTCCGGTAGTTGACGTCCAGCCGGTGAAGACCCCCGAGCGGCGCGCCGGCCCCAACTGCCTCCAGCTCTTCCTCACGCCTCCGGAACACGGCGACGTCGGCTCCTCGGAAGCGGTAGATGCTCTGCCGTTCGTCGCCGACCATCAACACGCGCGAAGCACCCAGGCCGTCAAGGACGCCGCACTGCAGCTCGTTGGTGTCCTGGAACTCGTCGATGAGGACACGTGAAGCCGGCGGAGCCGGGACCGGCTCCGAGCCGTCGCCGCCGCTCCTCACCAAGGCCATCGCGCGCAGTTCGAGATCGGCGAAATCGAGGATTCCCCGCTCGCGCTTGTGGGCCTCATACTCCTCGTGGAACCCGGCCAGAAGATCGTTCAGCGTCCTCACGAACGGTTCCAGCAGGTCCTCGGCTAGAGCGCACCGGTAACGGGTGAGCTCGCGCCTGACCGGCTCGAAGTGCGGCTCCATGGTGGGCGTCTTACCACTGGGGAAGAACCGCAGGGTTTCCTCCAAGGTCTCCTGGGGGTCCGCAGGGCGGTCGGGAGTCTCGACCCATCGCAGGCACACCTCCAGGCGCTCCAGGTCAATCGACAGAGACTTGCCGGGGCGGGCCACGCGACCGCCCGCGTCCAGTGCCTCGCGGACCGCGGCCGCCAGCGCCGTCCGGGCCTTCTCCAGGTCGGATCGCGGGGGCATGGACACCTGGGGCCGCTCACAGCCCATGCCGCGCAGACGGTCGTATAGCGTCACCGTCTCCCGGCGGAGAGCATCCCGCCGGCAGGCGATGACCTCGAGGCCGGCTTCATCGATGCGCTGCAGCACCTGCTCCCAGGCACGGCGACTCGCCTCGTCCTTCACGAGTCGTGCGGCCTCGGCCTCCAGAACCGCGAAGGCAGGGTCCACGCCCGCCTCCAAAGCCCGTTCTTTGATCAGGCGGCGGCAGAGGGCATGTATGGTGCCGATGGTGGCCGAGTCGAGCGCCCGGGCCAGATCGAGGCGGCCGCAGTCCTCCAGAGCCGACCGGATGCGGGCTGTCAGTTCGGCTGCGGCCTTGCGCGTGAAGGTCACTGCAACCAGCCGCTCCACCGGCACTCCCTCATCCACCAGAGCCCGGACGAAATAGGCGACCAACAGCCGAGTCTTGCCGCTCCCGGCTCCGGCCGCCACGAGAACCCTGGGGCGTGCGTCCATGAGCGCCTCCGCCTGCTCGGCCGACAACCCCATGCGGTCCACGCAGCTCACGGTCGGTAACCCTCCCGCCGCGCCCGGCAGGCCGGCCCCAGGCTGCACCACGGAGGACAGTGGCCCTTGGAACGGCGGGCTATGACGCCCGCCCGCATGCCCGCCACAGCTTCGCGCGCGGTCTCACGCGTGATCCGGAACAGCTCCTCCATGCCCTCGACATCGACCTCCCGAAGACCCTCAAGCCCCGCTCCCAGGGACTCCGCCGATCCAGCGGCGATCACCCCGGACCGCTTCTTGCCGGGCAGAGACAGGTACGCTCCGCCGATGACATCCGTCCCCGGCCGTTCCTCCTGGAGCGCCATGAGGTAAAGGGGGAGTTGGAGACCTTCTTCTTTGCCGAGAGACCCAGACGACGGGATCCCGCCGCTCTTGTAGTCGATGACGAAGAGCCCCTGCCCATCGGGAGTGGAGTCCACCCGGTCGATGCGGCCCTTGATCCGCACTCCCCCGACGTCCACCCCGTGCCGCCCTCCGACCCACATCTCGGTCTCGGACAGCACGAGCTCGCCGGTTGCGGCGATCTCCATGGTGAAGAGGTTGTGCATCATCCGCTTGACGCGGTGGGCGGCGAGCCGCCGCTCGGCCAGGGTGCCGCAACACTCGTCGCTCTGCACCAGGCGGTCGGCACACTCCGAGGCGAGACGCTCAGCCTCAGCCAGATTTTGGGGCGAGAGGGGCAGCACGCCGGCCGCGGCAAGCCTGGGATAGACTGCGCTGAGCGCATCGTGGACCAGTTGACCGACCAGCCGGTCGTCCATCTCGAGGTCGACGTCTTCGACCCCTATCACCTTCTCCACGAACCAGGCGAAAGGACAACCCACGTATGTCTCAAGAGAGGACGGACTGTGGCACTCCATGGCGGCCAGATCTTCCAGAACACAGGGGACGGTGAGACGGTCGGGGGCGCGCCCCCAGGGCCGGACAGGCAAGGACGGGACGCCCTCGGTGCGTATCTCCTTGCCGCCCCCCGGTCCGGCCGCATGCGCTGCCAAAGCCCGAAGGTAGTGGCGCTGCGAGGGAGCAGAGCCCGGCGCGAAGACCTGGTCGGCGAGCGTGCGGCGATGGCAGTCCATATCGTCCGGCCCCAGGACTCTCCTGGCCTCGGTCCAGAAGCGGGAGGGTTCGGACTCCGTCCCGTCATCCTCAGCATCGCGAGCGCTCAACACCACCACGTGCAGCGCCCGGGAAACAGCGCTCAAGAACAGCGCGGCCTCTTCGTCGATCTCGGAGGCGAAGATCCCCTCGCCCACCTCGTCGAGCCGCGCCTTCTGCATCGGCGTGAGCAGGGACGAGGTGTCCGGCCTGCCGGGGAACTCACCTTCCACAAGACCGAGAACGACGACAGCCTTGAACCTCCGGGCTCTGGCCCGCTGCACGCCGAGTACCTGGACCGCGTCGGCGGCCTCAGTCCGCCCTCCCGGTACGGAGACTTGGGACAGCGCCCGCAGTATCAGGTGAGGCTCGAGCCGGTCGGGGAAGCTCTCAACGGCGATCAGCCCGGCCTGAAGGGCTCGAAAGGCGCGCGCGTCTTCCTCCATGTCCGCGGAGCCTGCGGCGGCGCTTCGCAGTCCCGCGACGAGCATGCGCCGGGCGAAGCCCTCAGCCGCCTTCGTCGAGAACATGCCGTCGAGCCGCGCCTTGGCGGGCGCCGGCTCCTCTGCCGGTGACTTGCCGGGCGCCGGCTCCGCGACCGGGCTCCGCCCCACGACCTCCCACAATCCCTCAAGAGAGGTCACGCCCATGCTTCGCGCAAGCGAGGCCAGTGCAACCGCTCCCCTTGCCGTCCCCCGCCGGTATCGGATCTCGAGGTCGCTCACCTCGTCCGGTGACGATCCGCCGTAGGGGCTCCGCAGGTAGGCGAGCAACCCGGCGGCCTCGTCGGACATAGCGTCCTGCAGAGCTCCGAGGAAGGCGAAGCCCAGGCCGGTCTCGCCTAGAACGCACCGGTCGTCCATCTGGTATGCGAGGCCACACGAGTCGAAGACGTGCGCCAGCAGGCGGCTCCACGTGCGCGCCCGTCGAACCACCACCGCGATATCGCCGGGCGTCAGGCCCGATCGGATGAGCGCAATCACATGCTCAGCCGCCAGTTCGGCCTCAGCTCGGCGTCCCGCCGCGAGGAGGAAACGGACCCCTTCCGCATCGCAGGATCCCGGAGGCGAATCTTCGGCTGGCTCGCCGGTCATGAGATGCCGTTCCAGGTATGCGAGGGCCGGGGACGAATAGGCCAGGGTCCGGGTGGTCAGCTCCTCCACCTTCTCCGCCCGACTTCTCCACCAAGACACCTCCGCGAGCGTGGTGAGATTGATGGCTCGAGACCCATCGTAGTTGAGGGTCAGCAGCACCTCTGTGCGCCGCGACAGCGCCTCGATAAGGGCGCGCTGCCCCGGGGTGAAGGAGGTGAAGCCGTACAGGGCCACCGGCCTCGTCCAAGCACCGGCGGCTTGGACGGCCTCCCGCACCGCCTCCGGCCGGGTCACCAAACCAAGCCGGGCGCACGTATCCACGTATCCGCCCAGGAGCCGACGCAGATCATGGGCGAGCGGTCGCGAACGAGGGTCCAGCGTGGCCCAGCGAGACAGGATCCCATCGAGTTCCTCGTGAGTCCTGCCACTCTCGCCGAGCTCCAGGATGAGGGCCGCGAGCGCCGTGCTCGTGCCCGGGAGACGGGCGGCTCCTTCCAGCGCTTCCAGCGGCCCCTCCTCCAGAAGCCGCGCCATCATCAGCGAGAGGTCCAGGTCGCTCGCGTACCTCGGCGGACGGTCGAGGACCAGCCGCACGAGGTCGTCGAACGTCTGCGCCACCGACTGGCCGATCACACCCCCGGCGACCCTGGCCATCTCCGCCGTGAGATCCCGAGAGTCGGGACCTGTGGGAGCGACCAGCACCGGACGATCGACGGCCCGGCGCTTCCACCACTCGAGGACGTGGCCCATCTTGCCCGAGTTGGCCGGGCCCAACACCAAGCTGATACCTATGGGAGACGGGGTGCTCATATGCTAGGCCATTGTAGAACCACGCCCGGACAGACGGAGCCCGGACAGACGGAGCCCGCTCGACCGCGCACCCGCCGACACCGACGCCGACCACGCGGATGCTGACCGGCGCGGATGCTGACCGGCGCGGATGCTGACCGGCGCGGATGCTGACCGGCGCGGATGCTGACCGGCGCTGCGCTTCTGCGCTAGTCTTAGCGCATGGGCCGCGACGAAGACAAGCTCATACGCCAGCTGTCTCTCATCTCGTTCCTCCTCAGCCGTCCGCGCCCGTTCACGGCACGCGAGGTCCAGGAGTCGGTGGAGGGCTACGCCGAGATGAGCGACGACACGTTCGCCCGCCGCTTCAGCGGAGACCGCTCTGACCTGGCCAAGATCGGCATAGAGATACGCGTCATCAGCGGCGCGGACGCCGCCCTATCGGCCGAGACGCAGCTCTACCACCTGCGGGAGGAGGACTTCCGCCTACCCGGCGTGGAGTTCACGCCGGCGGAGACCCGAGCCCTATGCCTGGCTCTGGCCGCCCTGGACGGTCGGTTCGCCTATGCCCGGCCTTTGCGGATGGCCTTGACAGCCATACTCCGCGGGCATCGGGACCCCATGTGGGACGAGCTTGAGCGGCTGCCGGTCGCTCTCGCGCCGGACGAGGACGCCTGGCGCGCCGGAAGGCAGCTGTCCCGGATGGAGGAGGCGCTGGCGCGAGGCAAGACGGTCTGCTTCTCCTATCCTTCCAGGACGGGCGCGCTCGAAGAACGTCGCTTCGACCCCTACAACCTCTTCTTCATCCAAGGACGCTGGTACGTGGTCGGCCACGACCACGAGCGCGACGGCATCCGCACCTTCCGTCTGGGAAGGATACGGGGGACCGTGCGCTTCCTCACCGAGAAGACCCGAGATTTCTCTGTCCCGGCCGACTATGATCCCAACGAATACAGGGCTCGCCCCCCCTGGTTGATCGGCCGGGTGAAGGGAACGGCGTCGGTGCGCGTGGCCGACGACCTGGCTTGGTGGGTCAAGCGGCTAGAGCCGCATGTAAGCTGGCTGGGTGACGACGACGACGGCTGCGCCCGGTTCGCGGTGCCCTACGCCGACGAGGACGTCCTTCTGTCGTGGGTGGTGGGACTGGGCGGTTGTGGAGAACTCCTGGAGCCGCGTGAGCTGCGCGGGCGGCTTCACGGCCTGCTCGGCCATGTGTGCCGGGATCACGAGGGCGCTGTCGAAGGGCCGGGACCCGTGGAGCCTGTCACTTCAGGCGGCCCGGGCCCGCCGGAAGACAAGACCGCCCCCATAGCCCCGGAGCATCTGGCCAGGGCCATGACCCTCCTCTACTACCTGCTCGACGAGCGGCGCCCGGCTCTGGTCGCCTGGCAGGACCTCGAGGCCGACCTGGGCATGGCCCGCGAGGAGGTCGAGACCGACCTGTCCCTGATCAACCTGGTCAACTTCGGTGGCGGCACCTACGCGCTTCGGGCCGAGGCGGGCCCTGAAGGCGTGCGGGTGGAGCCGGACGTGATGGCCGGCGCCTTCTCACGGCCGGCCCGTCTATCACCGATGATGGCGCGGGCCCTCTGTCTGGCCCTGGATCTTCTGGGCGACGCCTTCGCCCTCGACGGGCTCGAGTCTCTGGCTTCGGTCCGGGAGAAGGTCCGGGCTCTGATCGGCGCCGGCGGTCCCGAGAGCCCCGTGGTGGTGGAAGACATGGTGCCGCCCGATCCCGAGATCGTCGAAGTGCTCAACCACGCCATTCGGGACAACCGGGTGGTGGCCCTGGAGTACTACACGACCGCCAGACAGGAGCTCAACGAGAGGCTGGTCGAGCCCTACCTGCTCTTCCACTCCCCGGACGGCTGGTATCTAGAGGCATACTGCCTCAAAGCAGACGACCAGCGCACGTTCAAGCTGGAGCGCATACGGAGTGCCCGAGCCACCGACGATCGTTTCGTCCCGCGTTCCGCAGTGGATCTCACCCGCCGGCGCAGCGGGCAGGCCTTCTCGCCGGCGGACGCAGCCGCCTGGGCCACAGTGCGCTTCCGCCCCCATTGGCGCGGCTACCTGGAGGACCACCTGGTCGACTGCTCGGTGCGCCCCGATGGAGACCTCCAGGTGCGGATGCCCTATCTTGAAGAACGGTGGTTGGCTCAGGAGATCATCCGCTACCTTGGTGGCGCGGTCCTCGAGCAGCCGGCTTCGGCCCGCGGCCAGGTGGCGGAGCTGGCGCGCGTGCTCGCGGCGCGCTACGAAGAAGGCTCCCATCCGGATCCACACACGGACGGACCGCCGGGCGACAGCCGATGAAGACCATGCTGCGCTGGACGGCCAACGCCGTCGCCTTCTATCTAGCCCTGTATCTGGTGGACTCGGTGGCCGGGGGCCGTTTCAAGATCGGAGCAGTGTGGATCGCGGTGGTGCTGGCCGCGGTCCTGGGTCTTCTGAACAGCCTCATCCGGCCTCTCTATCGCGTGAAGAGCAAGCCCGGACTCGCCATCAGCGAGGCGGTCGTCACGGTGCTCGCCAACGCCCTCATCCTCCATATCGTCATCTGGGCGGGAGGACCGCTCTCCACGACCGGTGTCGCATGGGTGTTCGTCATGGCCGCCTTCCTGGCGCTGCTGGGAGGCGTGATCAACTGGCTGATTGGCTTCAAGAAGAAGGAGACGCCCGCGTCGAGGGCCCGGGAGCGGCGAGCCGCGCGGACGCAGCAGGCGACCGCCCCGAAGCGAGGAGCGGAGCAGGCTCCCGATGCGCGCGGTGCGAAAGCCGGGCAGACCGGGGACTAGCGCGGGTCGCTAGTCGACCATCGGCATCTCGTGGCCGTGCGATTGCACGAGCAGCCGGAAGTCATGCGGGCTGCTGGCCATCAGCTGGGCGTCGGCCAGGTTGATGAGTCCCCGCTCGTACAGGTCCAGGAGGCTCTGGTCGAAGGTCTGCATGCCGTAGAAATCGCCTTCCGCCACAGCCTGCTTGATGTTGTGAGTCTGGGCCGGGTCTAGGATGAGGTCCCGGATGCGGCCCGTCATCACCATGACCTCCACAGCCGGGACCCGGCCGGTGCCGTCCGACCTCACCAGCAGGCGCTGGGAGATGATGCCCCGCAGCGAGCCGGCCAACATGATCCGAACCTGCTTCTGCTGGTAGAGCGGGAAGAAGTCGATGATGCGGTTGATCGTCTCGCTGGCGTCGATGGTGTGCAGGGTGCTGAGCACGAAGTGGCCGGTCTGCGCGGCGGTGAGGGCCGTCCGGACCGTCTCCTGGTCGCGCATCTCGCCTATGAAGATGATGTCGGGGTCCTGGCGGAGCACGTACTTGAGAGCCGTGCCGTAGTTCTCGGTATCGAGGCCCACTTCACGCTGGTTGACTATGCACTTCTGGTCGCGGTGCAGGATCTCGATGGGGTCCTCGATGGTGACGATGTGCTTGCGCAGGTGATGGTTGATGTGGTCGATCATGGCGGCCAGCGTGGTGGTCTTGCCCGAACCGGTGGTCCCCGTGACCAGGACCATGCCGCGCGGTTCGAGCGCCAGCTTCTGCACCACCTCCGGGAGATGCAGGGTGCTGAAGTCGGGGACCTGGGTCATGACCTGGCGCATGGCGATCGAGATCGTCCCGCGCTGCCGGTAGATGTTGATCCTGTAGCGGCCCACCTGGGGGGCGCTGTAGGCGAAGTCGATCTCGTTGGTCTCGCTGAAACGCCGGATCTGCTTCTCGGTCATGAGCGAGGCCGCGTAGTCCTTGGTGTCGTCCGGAGAGCACGGCGGTTCGTCGAGGCTCCTGAGCTCGCCGTCGACTCTGATCATAGGGGGGCTCCCCACCTTGAGGTGCAGGTCGGAGGCTTCCGCCTTTGCCACCTGCGCCAGAAGCTCATCTATGCTCTTCATGCTTCTCTCCAGACCCCAGTGCTGTTCCCAACCGACGCTTCACACATCTTTTCGGTGGAAAGGGCCGGTGACTTGAGGGTTCTGGAGGGGGAAGAGGGACGGCGAGGAGGTCTCTGCTAGAACGCGCCCTTCCAGTAGGGCTTGATCTCTTCCAGGGTCTCGCGGACGTCGGCCCGTTCGTCCGCCGACGCCGTCTGGTCGAGCACCGGAGTCTCACCCTGCATGCCCTTGAGGGTCGCGACGACCGAGGCCGCCATCATCTCCGGGATGTAGCCGCCTTCGAGAAAGACGAGGGGTCCGGCAGCGCTGAACTCCTCGCAAAGACCGCGCAGATAGGCGGCCATCCACTGAAACGCATCCTGCGAGAAACACAAACCGCCCAGGGGATCGCCCCTCTGGGGATCGTATCCGGCGGACACGAGCACCAGCTGGGGCCGGAACGCCCTTGCCAGCGGTCCCAGAAGCGTCTCGAACACCAAACGCACCGCCCCGTCGCCCGCCCCGGCCTGCAGCGGCACGTTCACCGTGAAGCCCTCCCCGTCGCCGGCGCCGACCTCCCTCACCATGCCCGTGCCTGGGAAGTGGCCGGCCAGATGAGTGCTGAGATAGATCACACGCGGGTCGTCGTAGAAGGCCGCCTGGGTACCGTTGCCGTGGTGCACGTCCCAATCCACGATCAGGACTCGCTTCAGGCCCACTTCCTGGAGGGCATGGGCAGCCGCGATGGCGATGTTGTCGAAGAGGCAGAACCCCATCCCTCGCGCCCGGCAGGCGTGATGTCCCGGGGGCCGCACGAGCATGAAGGCCTTCTGACCGGTCGAAAGCGCCCTGTCCACGGCCATCAGCCCCGCGCCCGCGGCATGGACGGCCGCTTCATACGACTTGGGCGAGACGGCGGTGTCCCAATCCAGCCAGCCTCCATCCCCATAGGCCAGCTCCCTGATCGAATCGATGTAGGCCTGCTCGTGCACGCGCGCTATGGCCGGCACGGGGGCGGGTTCCGGCGTGATCCACTCCAAGTCCAGGCCGCTCTGTTCGAGAACCCGCCTCGCGACTATGAGGCGCTGCTTGTTCTCGGGATGCTCACCGGTCTCGTGCTCTATGAACAGTGGGTGATAGTAGATCGCGACAGGGTCCATCAAGGCCGTCTCTAGCGGATGATCCGGCAGGCGCCGTGGTAGCTCTTGGTCCACACGTCGTTGATGCGGACGTTCTTGCCGGTGCCGGCGGCGTGGATCATCTGTCCGTCGCCGATGTAGATGCCCACATGGCTGATGGGGCTGTAGAAGAAGACGAGGTCCCCGGGACGCAGCTCACTGCGGGAAACGGGTTGGCCGCATCCATACTGCATCCGGCTGGAATGGGGCAGGCTGACTCCCACCTTCTTGTAGACGTACATGACGAAACCGGAGCAGTCGAAGCCGCTGGGGCTCTCCCCGCCCCACACGTACGGACAGCCCAGGTAATCCATGGCGATGGAGACCACGTCGCTGCTGCTGGCCGATTCCGGCACGGAGACCTTGACGTTCTGAGTGGGATTCAGGGTCGTCGGCTTCTGCGTCGTCTTCGTGGTGGTCTTCTGTGTGGTCTTCGTCGTGGATTGCTGCGCGGCTCCGTCGGCGGCCTGCTCAGCCGCTTTCTCGGCAGCTTTCCGGGCCGCCTCCTCGGCGGCTTTCTTCCGAGCCTCCTCCGCCCGGCGTCTGGCCTCCTCCGCCAGCCTGGCCTGCCGCGCCGCTTCTTCCGCCTCGAGCTCGGCTATCTGGGCTTCCTTGCCCTCGAGGGCCTTCTCGTTCGCGGCCAACTGCGCGGCGACCTTGGCCTTGGCAGCCTCCGCCTCAGCTGCATAGACCTTCTCGTCCTCGAGCTGCTGGGCCAGTTCGGCCTTGCGCGCAGTCACCTCCTGCTCATACGACCTGACCTGCTCCACAACCCTGGCGTCCTGCTCGGTGAGGCGCTCCATCAGGTTCGCGAACTCCACCAGGTCGGCGAAGGAGGATGAACCCATCAGGGTGTCGAGGATGTCCAGGTCGCCGTGCTTGTAGATCTCGACCAAGCGCTCCATGAAGTTCGCGGTCGCGATCTCGAGGTCTGCTTCGGCCTTGCTGAGCCGGAGTTGTGTCTCCTGTGCGGCTTCCTTTGTCTCAGCCAGCTTCGCCTTGGCGTAGTTGTAGTCCTCCACCGCCGCGTCCAGCAAGCTGCTCAGCTCGTCGATGCGCTCCCGCAGCTCCTCAGCCTCGTTCTTGGCCCTGGTGATGGCAGCAGGTTCGGCCAGGGCGGCCTCGCCCACGACGAGCCCGAACACTGCGAAGACGGTGAAGACAAAGACGAGACGCCACCCGATGCCGCCTGACTTGCCGGTTATGATCGGTGCCTCCCTGATCGGTTTCGGGTCCCGAGCGATCCGAGGACCGCCCGCCACGAAGTCGGAGGCACTTTACCATCTTCCCACCCCGGAGACCACCACGGAGGATGCGATGCGGGGAACGGCCCGCCGCCCAACCGGAGCCCCAGGAGCCCCGACTCGGGACCTATAGCCGCGCGAGGTAGGCCTCGATGCCGTGCAGGATAGCGGTGGCTTCCTGGGCGATCACCTCCGGGCCGGCCAGCGCCGGTCCTTCCTCTGGATGGCTCATGTAGCCCGGCTCCACCATGACCGCCAGTGGTTTGACCTCACGCAGACAGGAGTAGTTGCGGCCGTGCTTGTGGAGATCGACCCTGCTCAGTTCCCGGCTGAGAGCGTCCACGATGTAGCCTGCCAGACGTTTTCCCGCAGTCGAGCTGTACACGGGGTTCGCGAAGAAGTAGGCCGCCGCGCCCTGAGCCTCTGGGCTGGAGCTGGAGCTGTGATGCAGGGCGATATGGATGTCGGGCGCCCACGCGTTCGCCGCCTCCGTCCTATCGTATAGGGACATCGAGACGTCTTTCTCGCGGACGAGGTAGGTCTCGGCCTGCCGGCTCTGGAGAAGCTCGGTCAAGTGCCTGCCGAGAGTCAGATTGACGTCCTTCTCGCGCAGGCCGCCGATTCCCACGCAACCGGGCTCTGAGCCGCCGTGAGCGGGGTCGATGCTCACCCGCAGCTCGGAGAGCGACCGTTTGCCGACGTAGCCGTTCATACGGTCGGGGCTGCTGACGATGAATTCGTGGGTGCTGTCCTTGTGCAGGCGCCGCAACCGGTCGAGAGTGGTCTCCCCCACGATGCCGTCGACGTTCAGCCCCGCGTTGCGCTGAAACTCGGTGACCGCCACCTCCAAGGCAGGCGAGAAGATGCCGTCCACCGGCCCGCAGTCGAAACCGAATTCGTCGAGCCGGCGCTGCAGGGAGAGGACGTCGTCACCGCGCATGTACGGGACGCGCAGGTACAGGAGGCGGTCGCCCAGGTGGTATCCGGCCTCTACGAGCTCGGTCCAGGTGTTGTCCTCCACCACGCCGTCGAAGAACAGCAGGCGCTTTTGCTGGAAGGCCCGGATGGCCATCTCCGTGTGAGGACCGAAGAAGCCGTCGGCGCCTTCCCGCCCGAGGAAGTAGCCCAGAGCGGCCAACCGCGTCTGGATGTCCACCACCTGCTTGCCTATGTCTCCTCTGCCGACCGGGCGCATTTTGCCATTATACTCATAGGTATGGCCTACTTGGACGCACCCCGGCGCAGGCGCTCCAGCAACCGCGGATGGGCTGTCGCGGCAGCACTGCTGTGGATCATCGCGGTCGCCCTGGCCGTGTTCTACCTTTGGGACGTACGCACCGACGCGTCGGCGGCCGGGTCGCGGCCGTCCACGTCGGACACGGCCGCGACGAGCCCGGCCACTCTCGACGGCGAGAAGCGCCCGGTCGCCGCGGTATCGTCCGTACCGGCTGCCTACACGGCAAGCAGCGCGGCCGCCACCACCACCGAGGCTCCCATCACCACTGCGGCTCCCACCACCGCTGCGGCTCCCACCACCACGACCACCGAGCCCCCCAGCCTGTTCGTGGCGGCGGGAGGCGATGTCCTCGCAGACAGGCGGGTGGGCACCTTCATGGACAAGAACGGCGGTGAGGCGGTCTTCACTCACGTCAGACCCCTGCTGGAGACCGCGCACCTCGCCTTCATCAACCTCGAGGGCCCCATCTCCGACAAGGGTACCCGGGCCACGTGGAAGGAGTACACCTTCCGCGGCCGTCCAGCGATGATCGACGGCCTGGTCTCGGCCGGCATCGATGTGGTAAGCCTGGCCAACAACCACTCGAACGACTATGGGGCCTCGGCCCTGCTCGACACCATCGCCCGTCTTGACGAGGCCGGGGTGCATCAGGCGGGGGCGGGGGCCGACGCGGCCGCGGCGTCGGCCCCCGCCCTCCTCCTCACGCCCGCCGGCACAGTGGCCGTGCTCGCCTTCACCGATATCATCCCCGGCGGCTTCACCGCCGGGTCCGGCACGCCCGGCGTGAACGCCACCACTCCAAGCCGCAAGAAACTGCTTGCCGACGTGGCCGCGGCCAACAGGAAGGCCGACTACGTGATCGTGAGCTTCCACTGGGGCAAGGAGTACGAGCCTCGGGCCAACTACGAGCAGCGGAAGCTGGCTCATCGGGTGGTCGACGCCGGAGCCGACCTCGTCATCGGCCACCACCCTCACGTGATCCAAGGTCTGGAGCTCTACCGCAACAGGTTGATCGCCTACAGCCTGGGCGACTTCGTGTGGGACCACTACTCGGTGGAGACGGGTGAGACCTTCGTGCTCCGGGTGAGAGCCCCGCGGGCCGGCCCCCCTTCGGCGGAGATGGTGCCCGTGTATCTGGACGAGTCCACCGGCGTCCCGAAGCCGGTCACCGGCAAGCACGCCGCCTCGATCCTATCCCGACTGGCCCGGCTGAGCTCCGACCTCGGAGTCGAGCTCATGGTCTCCGGCGACCGCGCCTTCTTCAACACGACCGAGGATACTGAGTAGCAGGGCTAGCGCGCCGTCTTGCGTCCCTTCACCTGCAGCATGACCTTGAAGGCGCCGCCCAGGCCGTTGTAGTCAAGGAGCTTCTCGAGAACGGTCGCCTGACGGTCGGCTTCCAGCGCGTCCTCTGTAGCGCGGGCCGCTTGCTCGCGCAGGGCCGCCAGCCTCTGTGCTCCACTGTCTGCTCTCAGCATGTCCGCCAGGGTGATGTAGAAGACGGTCTCGAGCCCGGCCCGCCGGCCGTGAGCGTCCAGCGCCCGGAAGTCCACGTCGGCCGTGAGGTCCTGCCGGCCCACGTACTGATAGAGATCGTCGACCGGCTGGTGCTTGAGATAGCCACGCAGCGTGCGGCCGTAGAGATCCCTGGTCCCCGCGCCCGGCGCCGCCAAGCGCCTGGCTCCGGGCGCGATGTGCCAGTCCCCGTAGTCCACCGTGAGAAGGCCCACGTCGCAGCCATCCGAAGCCACTCGGTCCACCAGGGAACGAACCGCCGGCCTCAGCTCGATGATGCCGTCGCCGCTGAAAGCTCGGAGTTCCGCCCCCTCAGATGTTCCGAAGGCGGCCAGCAGCTCCTCACTCGCCTCCGTTGACGGCCCGCCCCAGACCTCCTTCGCGTCCTCACCATCGAGTTCCACCCAAGCCTCGAGGGGCTCCTCCCCTCCGACATCCACCACGTGCACGGGCAGCGCGTCCAGGAACTCGTTCCCGAAGACAACACCCCCCGCTACCGACGCCAACGCCTCATCAACGTCCGCGGCCCAGCAGACCCGCCACCCTCGCTCCCCGGCGCCCGACAGAACCTGCTCCTGCCGCTCCCGCAGGGGGCTGCTCGTTTCGACGATGATATAGTCCAGGCGGGCGCGGAGTATGGGACGCTCGGTGTCCCATCTCTCCAGCAAGGCTCTCGCCAGGTCTCCTTCCCCGGCGCCCAACTCCACCAGCGCCACGCGGCCGGCCTCCGTCTCTCGCAGAGCCGCCTCCACCAGATCGCCAAGCAGTCTGGCCATGGTGTGGCAGAACTCAGGCGAGAGGCTCGGCGCCGTGCTGAAATCGCCGCGCGCACCGATGCGCACCTCGCCCCGGCTATAGTAGCCGTCGATGGGGTGGGTCAGAGCCAGCTTCATGAAGCGGGCGAACGTGATCCGCCCTCCCGCAGCCGAGATCTCCTTTGCGATGCCTGCAGGGACGGTCACCGCGTCACGCACCGGCAAGCAGTCGCCATCAACATCCCAGATCCCTTCCCTTCTTCTGCAGGTAAGCGCTGTACGCGGCCATCTTGCCCAGGATCCTCACGCCGCGCAGCGGCGACGGCAGCACGAACGACGCGTAGCGCCCGCCCGCGGAGAAGATGGCCTGGGTCATGGGCCTCTGCGAGATGTTAACCACCGGTTTGCAGTAATGGTCCATGAGCGCGGCGTTCTGATGGATGAACGACAGCTCGCGCTCGCTCAGAGCCAGCTCCACCTTCTCGAAATCGGGGCAGGACTCACCCTCAGTCTCGCTCCCCGCGCCGTCTTCTGCCCTGCGGCCCTCTCGCCCGCCGCCCTCCCTTTTGCCGCGGCCGGCCTTGAGGGCCTCGATCTCGTCGATTGCTCTGTGGCTTTCGCTCATGGAACCCACCACCCCCATGACGATCACAGCGTCGACCTGGTCGCTTGCGACCAGCGTCTCCACCACCGCCTCCGGAACGCCCGGGACCACGGTGGCGACCATATCCACCGGGTTGGAGTGGCTCCAGAACGGAGGGAGGATCTTGTTCAGGCTCTCGATCACGTCCGGGGACACCTCGGCGAGTCGCAGCCCGCAGCGGGCTATCTCGTCCGAGACCAACACGCCCCAGCCGCCGCCCAGGGTCGCCACGGCCACTCTCCTGCCCGCGGGCAGCGGCATGTAGGAGAGCGCGAAGGTGAGGTCCATGAACTCGTCGGGATCGGTGACCACTATCAGACCCGATTGACGCGCCGCCGCTTGGAAGACGGCGGTCGAGGAGGTCAGCGCCCCGGTGTGAGACGCGGCCGCCTTCTTGCCGTATTCGCTCATGCCGCCACGCAACACCACCACGGGCTTGTCCGGCGTGGTCTCCCGCACGACCTCCAGTAGCCGCCGGCCGTCGTCGAAGCCTTCCATGTAGGCCACGATGGTGTTGGTCTGGGGGTCGCTGTGCAGGTAGTTGATGAAGTCCACGGCATCGATCATGGCCTCGTTGCCCACGCCGATGAACTTGCCCACCCCGCCCTTGCGCTTGTCGGCCGAGACCAGGAGCTGCAGCCCCAGGTTCCCCGACTGCGACACCATGCTGGCTCCCCCGGGAGCGGGCCGCACCAGCATGAAACCCGTGCCGTACACCTTCTGGTGAGCGGAGATGACGCCCATGCAGTTGGGACCCACCAGAGCCATGTCGTACTTCTCGGCTATGGCGACCATCTCGTCCTCCATGGCCTTGCCCTCCGGACCGACCTCCGAGAACCCCGCCGACACCACCACCACCGCCTCCACGCCCTTGCGACCGCATTCTTCCATCACGCCGTTCACGAGCGCGGCCGGCACCGCGATGATCACCAGGTCGGGGGTCTCGGGCAGATCGGTGATGCTGGGATAGACGGGGAGGCCCAGGATCTCCCCTCCCTTTGGATTCACGAGGTAGATGGGCCCTGGGTACCCGCCCAGGATCAGGTTGGCGGTGATCATGCCGCCCCACTTACCCGTGTCGGCCGAAGCACCCACCACAGCCACGTCGCCGGGAGCAACGAGACTGTTCAGACGTGAGATGTCGGCCGGCGGCCGTGTGGAAACAATCACCGGTTCGCCCACGGCGATCAGGGCGTCCACGGCCACAGGCGTCTCGCCGTCGACGAGGAGGGGGTTGACGTCTATCTCCCGGATCTCGGGGTGATCCTCGGCCATCTGTCCCACGGCCATGATGATCTTGGCGAGCGCGGCCCGGTCGACGGCGGGCTCCCCGCGGAAGGACCCCAGGAGCACCTTGGCGTCGATCTCGTCCATGAGCTCGTAAGCGTCGCCCTCAGACACCGGTGCGACGGCGAAGGCCACGTCCTTGAGCGCCTCGGTGAAGATGCCGCCCAGGCCGAACATGACCACCGGGCCGAAGAGCAGGTCGCGGACCAGGCCCACCACGAACTCACGCTTGCCGGTGACCATGTGCTCCACCAGCACGCCGTCGAGCGCCGCCCCGGCTGCCGCCGCCCGGGACTCAAGCGTCCGGTAGGCCTCGCGGACCTCGGTCTCGTCGCCGATGCGTAGCAGCACCAACCCTGCGTCGGTCTTGTGCTGGATGGTGGGAGCGGAGCCCTTCATGACCACCGGGAAGCCGATCTCGGCGGCCAGCCTCACAGCGTCCTCGGCCGAGGTCACGGTGCCGCCCTTGGGCACCTCGATGCCGTAGGCCGCGAAGAACTGTTTACCGGCGTCCTCGTCGAGGGCCCCGGCGCCGCTCGCGAGCGCCTGCTCTATGAACGCGCGCCCCGGGCGGTCCCCGCTATCGGGCGCCGAATGCCCCGGATGCTGTGTGGCCATGTCCGCCTCCCCGCTGTGGTTCATGAGTTGTCTAGTATGGCCGATGGCCGCGATTTAGGGAACGGTGAGCGCCGCCCGGACCAAAGCGACGCGGTGGCGCCCGTTCCTAGGGGCGCCGCCGGTCGCGGTCAGGTCTTGGATCGCCGGACTTAGCCGCCTTAGGGCACGTTGTTCACGATCACGGTCACAGACTGCGAGTCGCTGCTGATGCCGTCGCTCACCACGATGTCGAAGGTGTAGCTGGCCCCACCCTGCAGGAAAGTCGGGACCCAGAAGAACCCCCCCGGCTCGTCGTCATCGTAGCCGATCGTCGCAACGGGGGGAGCTCCCACCAGGCTGAAGGTCAGCGTCTGGGCCGGAGTGTCCACATCGCTGGCCGTCGCGGTGAATTCCAGAAGACCTCCTTCGTTCACGGTCCGTGGCGTAGCGATATAGCCGAGCACCGGCGGGGTGTTCGCCGTGAGGGTGCCCGTGACGTCGCTCGACTCGCCCAACGTCGCCTGGATGACTCCCGCGCCGGCCAGGTTATGGGTGAAGACCGCACTCCTCCCGTCGGCAGCGGGGACGAGATCACCGGCGACCACGCTGCCTGTGATATCGACGAGCGACCACGTGACCGAAACGTTGGCCACGAAGTTGCCGTAAAGGTCACGACTGACCGCGTAGGCGGTCAGGCTGTCGCCACGCGCCACCATCGCATCGCCGATCTCGGTGCCACCACCGTTGGCCGCGGTCTCGACGCGCACCTGCGAGGGGGCTCCCGGGAGCACGTTGACGGTCCGTTGCCCAACGATGCTACCGGTCGCGTCATCCCTGACCGTGATGGTCTGCGGGCCTACCGTCCCCAGGATCATCGCATCGTCGAACAAATGGGAACCGGCGTCGCCGGCGACGAACGTGTAGTCGCCGGGTAGGGTGGCGTGGCTGTCGCCGGAGGTGAGGTGCACGGTGCCCGGATAACCGGTGGCCACGTTGGTATAGGCGTCCAGAGCGGTCACCGTCACATCGAACGGCGTGCCGGCCGTCACAGTGGCGGGAGCATCGACCCTGAGGGTGGCCGCGGGGCCCGCGACCACGGTGATGAGTCCGGTGCTGTCGCTGATTTTGTTGTTTGAGGGAGGAACCATGACACTAGCGCTGATACGCACGGTCCCTATGAGGTGACCCGTGAAGACCCTCCAACCAGGGCCCTTGGAAACATAGTCCGTGTAGTAGTTCACGCCTCCGGCATCGTCGAAGATCCACATGAACGGGGAGGCAAGGGCCACGAAGTTGCCGTAGGCGTCGCGGGCGATGGCGTAGATGTTGAGTGAATGCCCCGCCACCACGGTCTCATCGCCGATCTCTCGCCCACTACCGTCCGGCGCGGTCTCCAACCTGAGCCTGGCCGCCGGACCCGGGACCACGGTCACGCCGGCGGAGGCGGTGGCGCCTGTGAGCGTGCCGGATATGGCCTGGATGACACCCGTGCCCTCCACATGTCCGGTGAAGTTCGCGCTGGCGCCATCGACCGACGCCACCAGATCGCCGGCGACTACGCCGCCGGTAATGTCGGCGAGCGACCAGGTGACGCTGGGGTTGCCCGCGAAGTTGCCGTAAACATCCCGGGTGACGGCATAGGCGGTGACAGTGCTGCCGGCCGCGAGCGTCTGGGCCCCGATCTCGGCGCCGCTGCCGTCGGGGGCGGCCTCGATGGAAAGCCCGGCCGCCGGACCCGCGACCACGGTCACGGTGCCGGTGCTGTCGGTGAGCGTGCCGGCTGTGGCCTGGATGACACCCGTGCCCACCACATGTCCGGTGAAAATGACGCCGGCGCCGGTGGCGCCGGAGAGATCGCTGACGACCACGCCGCCGGTGGTGTCGGCGAGCGCCCAGGTGACGCTGGGATTGCCCGCGAAGTTTCCGTAGGCATCGACGCTGATGGCATAGGCGGTGAGAGCGCCGCCGGCCGCGAGCGTCCGGGCCCCGATCTCGGCGCCACTGCCGTCGGAGGCCGTCTCGATGCGGAGCTCCGTCGCCGCGCCGGGCAGAACGTTCACGCGGAGCGTATCCAGGATGGTGCCGCTTGCGTCTCGGACCGCGATGGTCTGCGGTCCCGCAGTTCTAAGGACAACGCTATCGGGGAAGACGCGCAGCCCTTGATCGGCCGACGTGAACATGTCGGGGGCGGGTAGCGTGGCCTTGGGATCGCTCGAACTGAAGAAGACCCTACCCCTATAGGTGGTGACGACGGTGCTATGGGAATCCACGACAGCCGCCGTCAGATCCAGGGGGATGCCGGCCGTCACCGGGCCCGGCCCAGTGGTGACCGCGAACCGGACCACGGGAGGAACCACTTCGCCGGGCACACCCCCGCCACCGGGTGCATCCCCGCCGCCTGCCACCACAGTCACGGTCCGGCTGCCGGTCACTGTCTGGTCGGCGATGTCGGCGGCAGAGACAGTCTGGACGCCTGTTGTCTGGAGCACGACTCCGCCGGTGAAGGTATGCGTGCCGGCGTCGGCCGCTTTGAAGGCGTAGTCGGCCGGAAGGCCGGCCTGCGCGTCGGTAGAGGCAAAGCGGACGGTGCCGGTATAGTCAGTCGCGACGTTGTTGGACTGGTCGAGCACAGTCACGGTCACGTCCGAGGTCTCACCGGCCGTCAGCGGATCGGGAATACCGGTCACGGAGAGGCGAAGAGTCGCGGGCGCGGCGAAGGTCACGCTTCTTGCCCGGATGATCATAGCGGCGGCCTGGGCTCTGGTGAGGCTGCCCCCCACATGCAGGTAGCGGGTGCTGCCCGCCGCGACGACAAGTCCGCTGCCCTTGACCACCCCGCGGGCAACCAGATAGGCGGTGGATTGCGCGTGCGCCTGGGCAACCTGAATGGCGTCGTTGAAGCCCGCCAGAAGCTCGGCCCCCTCGCGGAGGTACCACTCACCCAGCGAGGCGTACCTACCCTCTTCTCCCTGGATGGAGCCGGTGGCTCCCAGTTCCCTCTGTGAGAGGTAGAGACCTACCATGGAGTTGGCCTGCTGGCGGCTGACGCTCTGCTGCCCCCGGAAGCTCCCATCGGCGTATCCACCGATGAGATGAGCCGCCGCGGCGCCTTCTATCCAGGGGTAGAAGTAGTCGCTCTCGGGAGTGTCAGAGAAGGTGGGAGCGTCGGGCCGGGCGACCGAGACGCCCAGGCCGTCCACGGCCATCTTGGCGAACTGGGCACGACTCACCAGAGCCGCGGGGCGGAAGGTGCCGTCCCCAAATCCCTCGGCCACGGTGCGCACCTCTTGGGCGCTCACCTGGTAGGTGTCCAGCCAATCCTGGTCGCTGATATCGCTCCAGCGATCGGCAGCCGAGACACCCGTCGTGAGGAGCGGGATCAGAACCAGCGCCGTCAAGAGGATCAAGACCAACCGACCTACGTGGGAACCGAGACCGGCTAGCGCGGTCGGCCTGATCCTCATGTCTTCGCTCCGTATCTCCCCCCGCTCAGTAGCTCGTAGAATCACGTGCTTATACCGAAAGTGCATACCCTGTCGCGTCAGTATAACCGAAACCCCTGTCCCAGTGAGCCCGCGGCGCGACTCGGCATGGAATCGCGGACGAGCCTATCGGCCGGCCCGGCCCGCCCGCCGCGAGTCTCGCTCCGCGGGGTCGACCGTGCATCCGCTCACGCACGCGTCCTTACACTCGAGCTCGCAGGGCTCCACGTGGATGTTGACGCGTGTCTCGGGCAGGCGCTCCTTGATGGCAAGCACCATCTCGTCGCTGAGGGCGTGCGCCTCGCCCACCGGCATGTGGTCGTCCACGACCAAGTGGAAGTCGATGAAGCGGTTCGAACCGGCCTTGCGGGTACGCAGGTGATGGAAGCTGCGCACTTGCGGCCAGCCGTCGTGGATGAACTGCTCGATCCACGCCACGTCCTCTTCGGGAAGGCTCACGTCCATGAGGTCGCGCGCCGACTCGCGGGTGAGGTCCCAGGCCGCCTTCAGGATCATGAGCGCCACCAAGATGGCCACCACCGGATCGAGCCAACGCAGATCGACACCCGGCGAGATCATCCCCACCACCCAGATCACCAACAGCCCCACCATGACGCCGGCCGACGTGTACACGTCGGTGCGAAGATGCCAGGCATCGGCTTTCAGGGCCACCGAGTCGGTCTCCTTCCCCACCTTGAACAACCGCTGCGAGACAAAGAGATTGACGAGCGCCGAGACCAGCATGACTCCCACCCCCCAGAAAGGCATGTCGATCTCGTGCGGGTCGATGAGTTTGCGTATCGCCTCGTAGATGATCCAGGCCGCGGCCGCGAAGATGAGCAGAGCCTCGACGGTACCGGAGAGGTTCTCGAATTTGCCGTGGCCGAAGGGGTGGCGCTCGTCCGCCTCCCGGCCGGAGGCCCGTACCGCGAAGAAGGCGATCACTGCGGCCACCAGGTCCATCCCGGAGTGGATAGCCTCCGAGATCACCGCCACCGACCCGATCAGGAGACCTACTGCCACCTTGAGGATGATGAGCAGGGTGTTGGATGCCACCGAGAGGATGGCGGCGCTGGTCTTCTTGTCGGCCAAAACCGGCATCGAGGAACCTCCGAATATGCGAAAAGCCCCGCGGGAAATGATTCGTCCCGCAGGGCTCACATACCTGTCGCCCTACTGCTCGCGAGGCCCGGCTACACGCCGCCGCGCCTCGGAGGCCGCAGCGACGCTGCCTGATCGACCAGCAGTATAGGGCCTGGAGGTGGCGACGTCTAGAACTCGACCACCCGCGGCGGCGCCGTGAAAGAGGAGAAGGTGGCGACCGCGTCCTTCAGGTAGAGCACCTGGCAGTTGCCGTCGGTGGCGCAATACCTGTCCTGCAGCATGGGATAGGCGTCGAGCATGCTCTGGTTGGCCTCCACGCGGGGGTCGTCGACCACCGTCGCGGCCACCCGGAGCCACTCATTTCCGTCGAAAGCGCAGATCTCGATCTTGGGGTTGGCGGCCATCTGCTTGGAGACGTCCTTGGCCTTCCCGGTTTGGATGTAGAGCTTGCCCTCGAAGAGATGGATGGTCCCAAAGGCGCGCACCCGCGGCTGGTCGCCTTCCACCGTCGCCAGATAGTAGGCGCCGCACTTCTTCAAGAAATCGTGGACTTCCTGCATGGTGTCTCCTCCGATGTGATTGGGTTCAACGCAATATGGTACTTGCGGCAGGCGGTCGAATCAAACGGAAGGAGTGCACAGGCGCGTGCACGCGGATGGTGGAGGCGGGGGGAATCGAACCCCCGTCCGAAACCCGTCTGGCCTAGGTGTCTACGAGCGTAGCCCCTACTATGTATCTCGCCTCGCGCCCCCGTAGGAGCTGGGTGCGTCCGGCCAACCACCTGAGATGTCCTCCCAACGCCGGCGATACTCGCCGGGAGTGAGCCCGCCTGGTTTATGCCGCGACCCTCCACGACAGGCCGAGGAGGCGCGACAGGCGCTTAAGCCTTGTTCAGACTAAGCGGCCAGTGCCAATTCGGAATCGGCAATTGTTGTTTTCCAGCCTGTTTAACGAGAACTGCTGGAATCTCGGCTCGCTACCCAAACTCAGACATGAGCCCCGTCGAAACCATGTCGCCCCCACGAGACCCAGACGCGCGGCTTCCGATGGCCGTGCTGACTGAGCACGGGGATTATACTCCTTCGCCCGCAACGCGACCTCCGGGGATGCACAGAAAGACGTGGAACCCACTGCCGGGCAACGGCCCAAAACCGTGTTCTCCCAAGAATGATCGCTTCTCCTGGTCGTGGGCTTCCACGATCACCGCCCGGGCGTCGATCACACCCGCGGCGAGCACGATCCTGGGCAGCACCTGCTCCATCAGGAACCGCGCCACCTCTCCCCCGAACGCCACCTCTCCCCCGAACGCCACCTCTCCCCCGAACGCCGGCTCGTCTGCCGCTCCCCGAGCCCACTCCGAGCGTTCCACTTCCAGCTGAGTGATCAGCACCACCGGAACCACGTTCCGGCGTCTGCGCCCCGCGATCCCCTCGGGCGACTGAGCCGCCTCCACCGACCCGGCCTCGACGGCGACGCACCCGACCACCTGGTCGCCCCTACAGGCGATGAAGGTGAGGCTCCGCTCGGAGTCGCCGCGCAGTCCGGCGTCGCCGCAAGGCCCGCGGTGGATGCGAACTCCGAGTCCGTGCCTTGCATGCAGGCGCTCCAGTCTGAGCGGGGCCTCACCTTCCGCAGCCATCGACAGAGTCAACGGGACCGGCCGAGTCAACGGGACCGGCCGAGTCAACGGGACCGGCCGAGTCGAGTCTGGCCACGAAGTCGGCCCACTGTGATGCCGGGATGACGAAGCGGTTCTGCCGGGCGATTGCCTCTTCGGCCGACCGAACGGCCGCCTGCATGACGAACCGGCTGGCGCTGATTCCCGCAGCCCTGGCGGCGTGTTCGATCAAGGCTTTCTCCACTGTCGTCACGCGGAGATGTAGCCGCTCCCTCCTCAACCCGTCGGCCCCGCGGACGGGCGCCGTTCCCTCGTCGTCCTGCTCGTGTGGAAGTGCGTGTATTCTCTCCCCCCTTCCGTCGCCCCTTGCGCCGCCGCCGTTGCGATAGTCTTTCGCGGCCGTCTTGTCAAGATGCGTACAATGTACGCGTCTCACAGAGTCGTCTGGTACGACCTAGGTAGTAGAGTCGCCTCGTCGCTCGTGCTTGGTGGTTGTGGCCTTCCGCGCTCTCCGGTGCGGGGGCCGCGACGCCCGCCGGTTCGGAAGCAGCGACGCCCGCCGGTTCGGGGGCCGCGAGGCTCGCCGGCATGACCTGGGCCAACCCGACGCCAAGGCGAAGGGCGTACCTGGGGCCCATGTAGGCTAGTGTCGAGCCGGACCTGCGACACGGCCTAGTAGCAGGTCCACCCTCCGTCGACCACCAGCGCCTGACCGTTGATGTAGGACGAGCTGTCCGAGGCGAGGAAGACGGCCACATC
Organism: uncultured Gaiellales bacterium; assembly: GCA_964592075.1. Taxonomy (GTDB): domain Bacteria; phylum Actinomycetota; class Thermoleophilia; order RBG-16-64-13; family RBG-16-64-13; genus RBG-16-64-13. Next base: position 8,682 of record CAZQDY010000021.1, on the reverse strand, counting down.
GGCGATCTCCTCCGATTCGCCCGGTCGCTCCACCAAGCTCATGCCCTTCTCGGCGATGGCCTTGCCGCTCTCGTTGAGCCGGTCGACGAACTCCAGGCTCTCGAACTCCTTCTTGATCGACCCCGGGCAGATCGCGTTGCAGCGGATGTTCTTGTTGGCGTACATGTAGGCAGTGTTCTTGGTGAGCCCGATTAGGCCGTGCTTGGAGGCCGTGTAGGCCGCGCCCGCCCTGCAGCCGAAGAGGCCGGCCACCGAGGCGATGTTGATGATGACTCCCCCGCCCTGGTGCTCGAACTCCTTGATCACCCTCCTCATAGCATACGCGGGAGCGCCGAGATTGAGGATCATGACCTTCTCGAACGTCTCGTCGTCGAACTCGCCCACAGGGCTGTAGTCGTCCATGATCCCGGCGTTGTTGACGAGCACGTCCACCCTGCCGAACCGCTTGACGGCCTCATCGACCATGAGCACGATGTGCTCCTTGTCAGTCATATCGCCCACGAAGGGCATGATCTCCCCACCGTGGCGGGCGGCGTACGCCGCAAGCTCATCCAGCCGCTTGCGACCCATCGCGACCGCGAGCACGCTGGCGCCTTCGCGAGAGAACACATCGCAGATGGCCCTCCCCAGCTTCGAACTGGCCCCGGTCACCACCACAGCTTTGTTCTTAAGCCTCATTCTTCTGCTCCCCTATTCACCAAAAAGCCACTTGGTCCGGATGGCCTGCGTCATGTTGTAGATGTCGAGGGTCTTGTAGAAAGCGTCCATGTTCTCGATGGTCGCTCCCAGTGGGACGTCACAGCCCGTCGAGAGCACGAAGTTCCTGTACTTGCTCATCTGCTCCAGCAACTCCAGGGTGCGGCTCTTGACGTCGAAGGCTTCGCCCATCTTCATGACCTTGAGGGGGTCTACGTTGCCGAAGCCGAGCACTTCTGAGGGAAGCTGCGGCATGATCTGGTTCATGTCGACCACATTGCCGAAATGGAGCCCCTTCGCCCCGGTGAAAAGCATGGAGGTGACCTGCCCCGAGGCGTTGCCGCAGTTGTGCAGGATCACCACGAAAGACTCGTCCTGGGTGGCATCCACCATCCTCTTGACGTAGTCGGAAGAGAAGGTCTGGCAGAAGGCAGGCGAGATCAGCCCGGCGGCGGGCTCCGCGACGAGGAGGCCGTGGGCGCCGGCCTCCTTGAACGCACGGGCGTACGAGACGAGAAACTCCATAGCCTTTTCCAGGAGAGCGTGCACCAGATCGGGATCGCGCCTGGTGGCCGACATGAGCTCGCTCATCTCCATGAGCCGGCAGGCGAGGGAGAAGGGCCCGATGATCCCGCCCAGCACGGGTCGGTCATGGATCTGGCCGGCAGCCAGGCGGGTGGCCCTCAGGTACTCCCAGGTCCGGCCCGCGCCCACGCGGGGCGCCGTCAGAGCCTCGATGCTCGCCAGGTCGGTGGCGACGCTGGAGCGGATGTTGGGCGGCTCCTTCTCCTGAAACTCCACTCGGCAGCCGAACGCTTCGGCCTCGACGGAAAGGTCCATCTGGGTGAGCGCCGCTATCGCGGGATACTTGCGCGCCAGAGCGACGATGCACTCAGCCTGTGCCTGGCCGTCGACGTAGACCGTGCCGGGCGGTTTTCCGACGAGCTCCATCCCCACGGAGGTCGTGATGGGCATAGCCTGCCTGGAGTCGGAGCCAAGCACCTTCTGCAACCATTCAGTCGTGTTGAACTCCATGCAGGCCCTGACCTTTCTAGTCGTCCCGATCGCCGCGCCGGAAGGCCCGCTCCATGTCGCGGTCGGCCTCCTTCTTGGCAAGCGTCTGGCGCTTGTCGTAGAGGGCTTTACCCTTGGCGAGCCCGATTTCAACCTTGGCCCTGCCGTCCTTGAAATACATCTTGGTGGGCACCAGGGTGTAGCCCGCCACCTGCACCTTGCCGAAGAGGCGGCGCAGCTCGTTGGCATGCACCAGGAGCTTGCGATTGCGCAGAGGGTCGTGGTTGAAGATGTTGCCCTGCTCGTAGGGGCTGATGTGCACCCCGATCAGCCAGAGCTCACCCTTCTCGACGGCGGCGTAGGAGTCGCGAAGGTTGACGCGGCCGGCCCGGAGCGACTTGACCTCGGTACCGGTAAGGGCGATGCCGGCCTCCAGCGTCTCCTCGATGAAGTAGTCGTGGAAGGCTTTCTTGTTCTGGGCTATGAGCTTGGTGCCGGTGGGCTTCATGGTGCGGGGAGTATAGCCGACCCCGAGTAAGCAACCTTTGTCACTTCGCCGACGCGCTGATGCAGACCGGCGTGCGAACCCCCGCCCGACGCCCCGGTGCTCACGCCACTCCAGCTAGCGCCGGCCCCTGCTCCGCCCCTGCGGCGGCCGAGCCGCCCGCGGGGCGCGGGTGCGGGTGGTCTTTGGCTTGCGCGACCCGGAGCGACGGCCCCGAGAAGCATTCCCAGAGTTGCCCGGACTCGACGATGCAGGTGCCACGTCGCGGCCGCCGTGGTCATCAGGGTCCCGTCCGTCGTCATCGTCGGAGTCTGCCAGCGTCAGGTCCACCCTCCCCCGGGCCTCGTCGATGGCGATCACCCGCACGGGCAGCAAGTCGGCGATCTTGTAGGCGCGGGCCGAACGTTTGCCCACAAGCGCCGTCTCCAACTCGTTGAGGTCGTAGAAGTCGCGGGGCAGCTCGCTCACGGACAGGTAGCCCTGGAACAGCCGCTCGAACAGCACGAACATGCCCCGCCGGGTCAGGCTCAGCACCTGGCCCTCGAAGATGCTCTCCTGCCAGCCGTCCTCGTCGAGACGCCGGCGAAGCAGATGCGCCAGCACGATGTCATCGGCCTTCAGTTCGACCTTGGCGGCCTCGCGCTCCGTGGTGGAGCAGTGTTCGGCCCAGTCGGTAAGGAGTGTCGTGGTGGGCGCTGGGCCCAAGCCCAGCGCCCCCAGCAGCCCCCGATGCACCAGCAGGTCGGGATAGCGCCGGATGGGCGACGTGAAGTGGCAGTAGGTCTGTGACGCCAATCCGAAATGCCCTATGTTGACCGTCTGATAGACGGCCCGCGCCTGTGCCCGGAGCACCTGCTGCACCAGCGCGGCTTTGCCCCGGCCGGGCGGCGTATAGCGGTCGACCCATTCGGCCGTCTCCCTGGTCACTCGGCGGATCTCCTGCGGCGGCGCGGCCAGAGCGTCATAGGTCGGCGTGGGCAACCCCAGGCTGGAGAGGACGTCGAGCAGACGGTCCAGGTTGAAGGGATCGGGGAGGTCGTGTACGCGGTACACGGTGGGAACGCGCTCCTTCTCCAAGAACGACGCCACCTGCTCGTTGGCCAGCACCATGTAGTTCTCGATGAACCAATGGCTCTCGAGCTCCTCACCGGGATCGGCGGAGATGACTCTTCCCTTCTCGTCCCACTCGAACTCGGGTTCGGCGGACTCGATACGCAGACTTCCGCGCTGGTATCGCAGCTCGCGAAGCGTCTGCGCCAGCTTCCTCCCCGTATCCAGCGGCCCTTGCAGCCCCGGGTCCACCGGCTCCGTCGCCCGGAACATGCGCTCCACCTGCTCATAGTCCATACGCTTGTCGCTGCGGATGAGCGAGCGGTAGAAGCGGCTTCCCAGCACCCTCCCCGTGTCGTCCACCTCCATCTCCACCGTGACCGCCTTGCGGTCCTCACCCGGACGGAGCGAACACACTCCCGAGGACAGTTGGGGCGGCAGCATCGGCTCCGCGCCGGTTGCCACGTACACCGAGTTGCCGCGTCTCAGGGCCTCCTTGTCGAGAGCGGTCCTCTCTGCCACGAAGTAGGAGACGTCGGCGATGTGCACATAGACGGTGGTGGTACCCCGCGGGGTGCGTTCGAACGAGAGGGCGTCGTCGAAATCCTGCGCCGTCACGGGATCGATCGTGAAGGTGTAGAGCTCGCGCAGGTCGGTGCGGCAGGAATCGACCTCCGTCTGCGCCTCAGCCGCCACCGCCGCCTCGGCCAGCACCTTGGGGCTGAAACCCCGCTGGACCAGGTTGTCGACGAGCAAGGCGTCGAGGACATCTTCCAGAGAGTTGCTCTTGCCCAACGGCCGTACGATCTGAGCCTTGAAACCGTACGAGAAGGTGAACAGCACCAGATCGCCCGGCTGCGGCCGGATGGGGCTGCGCTCCACGGGCAGCGCCGGACCGCGCTGGAACAGCGGTTCGACCTCCAGGCTCTTGCCGCGACGGACGATGACCCCCGCGATGTTGGCCGACCGCCCGGTGGGGTCGCCGGGGGGGATGAGGCCGGCTCGGGCCAACTGGGCCCGACGCTTGTCGGAGCGGCTGCGCCCTGCAGTGTGCCGTGCCACGGGCGCTACCCCTTGGAAGCGCCCGTCGAGGACCGCCCGGCACGCCTGCTCCTGGCCTTGGCGGGCATAAGCTCCAGGCTGACCCATTCTGCTTCGTACATGCGCCGGCCGGGAGCGAAGCCGCATTCCCGCGCCACCTGCAGTAACTCGCACTCCTGAGCTCCGGACAGGATGCCGGAGACCACGAGGCGGCGCGGCGGGTCGGCCACGTCGGCTCCACCGGCGGCGGCGATTCCGTTGTCGGCGACTCCGGCGGCGACAACCGCGCCGGGGACTGTGGCTGCGGCGGCGGCAAGCTTCCGCACCAACGCGACCACCGGCTCCAGTGTCATGTTGGCGAGCACGGTCGCTCCGGCGAACCAGGCGTCCGGCGCCCCGGACACGTCCGTCTCGTGGATCCGCACCACACACTGGACGCCGTTGGCCTCCACGTTCTCGCGGGCAGAAAGCAGCGCCAGCGGGTCGTTGTCGAAGGCCTCTATGGGGCGCCAGCCGAGCTTCGCGGCAGCGACGGCCAGGATGCCCGAGCCGGTACCCGCGTCGACCACCGAGCCGTGCGATTTCCTCAATTGGAGCAGCTGCAGAGTGCCCCTGGTGGTGGGGTGAAGGCCGGTGCCGAAGCCCAGCCCGGGGTTGATGACCACATCCACCGCGCCGCCAGCCGGTTCCCACGGCGGACGGATACGGACGCGTCCGATCTCGATGGGCCGGAAGTGGTCCCTCCACCCCTCCACCCAGTCCCGCGACACCTCCCGGGTCTCCACCGCCACATCCGCCGGATCGACCGATCCGGGGGGCAGCGCCGCCAGCAGCTCCGTCTTGTCCGGCACCGTGCCCGCAGTCGGGTAGAAGACCAGGGTCACGCACCTCTCGGCGCCGCCCGAGACCGGCCCGCCCTCTACTTCGAACGGACCCAGGAGGTCCATCAGCACCGCCCCGGCGACCTCGGAGAGGCTCTCCGGGAGGGTGACGCGGAGAGCGCGGTCCACGCCGCTCAGAGCACACCTGCCTCGATCAGACGCGCACGGAGCTCACCCAGACCCAGGGCTACGAACGACGGGATGCCGGCCCGGCCGGCCGCCTCCACGTTGGTGCTGGAGTCGTCTACGTAGATGACGTGGTCCGGTTGGACCCCGAGCCTGTCCAGGACGGTCTGGAAGGCCCCCTGATCGGGCTTGATCTCGCCGATGAGGTGGGAGCTGAACGTGCTGTCGAACCATCCGAGAATCGGGGTCAGGGCCGTCCAGTGAAGCTCGTTGCAGTTGCTGAGGCAGCTCACGTGATAGTCGCGCCGCAGGCCGGCCAGCAGGTCGCCCGCCCCAGGGTAGGGCTCCTTGATCCAGGAGATGAACTCCGCCAGAAACGCGTCCACGGGCAGGGGTATCTGCCACTCTTCCAGGAACAGCCGGGCGAAAGCGTTGGCCGAGATCCGCCCCAGCTCGAAGCTCCTCACCGCGGGAGACCGCAGCCAGCGGTCCCGCAACCCGTCATCGTCCACTTGGCTGCCTAGCAGGGTCCTCAGCCCATCGAAACTCCCGTTGCGGACGAGCACTCCGCCGAGGTCGAACAGCAGGACTGATGGTCGCGTCACTCCACCGGGCCCGTCAGTTGCTGAACCAGTTGCGCAGCTTCTGTAGGACCCCTTCGTCGCGGTCTCCGTAGTGCTCGATCCCACAGGCCTCCTCGAATTCCTGGAGCATCCTCCTCTGATTGTCGTCCAGGTCGCGCGGCACGAGCACGCGGACAAGGATCTCCTGGTCCCCACGCCCGTGGCCGTGCAGGTTCTGCACCCCCTTGCCGCGGAGCACCTTCACCTCCCCCGGCTGGGTGCCGGGCTCGAAGGTCACCTCTTCGTCGCCGTCCAAGGTCGGGATGGTCAACGTGGCACCCACCGCCGCCTGCACCATGGTGAGGTCCACCCCATAGAGGATGTCGTCGCCGCGGCGCTCGAACAGCTCATGCGAAGCCACCCGGACGTGCACGTACAGGTCGCCGGCGCGCGCTCCGCGCTCGCCGGCGCCACCCCGTCCGGGTACCCGGATGCGCTGCCCGGCGTCGATGCCGGCCGGTATCTGCACCGTCACCTTGCGTTCCGCATGCACCCGGCCCTCGCCCCGGCATTCCTGGCAGGGCGATTCAACGATCTGCCCCGTCGCTCCGCAGCGCGGACACGGACCGGTCTGCACGAACTGTCCCAGGATGGTGCGGCGGACCGTGCGCACGCGCCCCATGCCCCCACACTCAGGACAGGTCCTGAGCGATGAGGGGTCGGCCGTCCCCAAGCCTCCGCAACCGCTGCAGACCCCGTAGCCCTGGAAGGTGATCTCCCTCTCCACCCCGAAGGCGGCTTCTTCCAGGGTCAGTTCCACCTCGACGGCCAGGTCCTGTCCCGGCGCCGGGCCGGGTGGGCGGGCCCTCCCGAAGGGCTGCCCTCCGAACGCGCCGCCACCGAACGCCCCGCCGCCGAACAGGTTCTCGAAGAGATCGCCGAACCCCGGGAAGCCCTCGAAGCCGAAGCCGCCGGCGCCGCGGCGGAGGCCGTCATGGCCGTAGGCGTCGTAGATATTGCGCTTCTCCTGGTCGGAGAGCACCTCATAGGCCTCGGTGGCCTCCTTGAACTTCTCCTCGCACTCGGGGTCGTTGCAGTTGACGTCGGGGTGCAGCTCCCGGGCGAGCTTACGGTAGGCCTTCTTGATCTGCTGGACGTCGGCGTCGCGGGGGACCCCGAGCACCTCGTAGTAGTCGCGCTTCATCTAGGTTAGACCCGCCCCTGTCAATAGCTTTGTCATATCCGAGCGCTACTCGTAGCGCTCCCCGACCATCTCGGATAGTAGCACCGCGGTCTCGCGCACCGTGGCGATGGCCGTCTCATAATCCATGCGCGTCGGCCCCACCAGGCTCACCGTCCCCAACCGGCGCTGCGGCAAACCATAGCTCGCGGCCACTACTGAGAACGGTTGCAGAGCCGAGGCTTCGTGCTCGCTGCCGATCCTCACGACCACGGTCCCAGTGCCCAGCGCGGCCCTGAGGACATGGAGCAAGACGAACCTTTCTTCGAGAAGAGAGAGAAGATCACGGAGCGACGACACGTCCTGCAGCCGGGACTCGTCCAGCAGGCGCGACGCCCCGCCCACGAAGAGCTCCTCCTGGTACTGCTCGTCGACCAGCTTCTCGAACGCCGGCGCCAGGGCCTTGAGGAACCCGGACTCGCGCGCGCTGAGGTCGGGATTCTCGAGCACCCGCCGGATGAGCCTGGCCGTGAGAGTCTGGTCGGCGAAGGTCTCGTTGAGGTAGGTGCGGGCCCACTCCACCAACCCGGGGTCGATGGCGTGCGGCCAGTCGATCACGCCCTTCATCACCGCCCCGGTCGACACGATGAACACATACATGAGTTGGTCCGGATGGAGCGTGAGCAGCTCCACATGGACGAGCCGGGCTCCGCTCATGCGCGGGGCGAGGATCAGGGCCAGCAGGTTGGTGGCGCGCGACATCGCGTCGGTGGCCTGCCTGAGAGCAGTGTCGATCTCCCCCGCCAGGTCCTCCGGCAGCACCGCTCCCAGCGAACCGAGGCGGCCTCCGGCGCGGGCGTCCAAACGGGGAACGGAACGGTTCATCAGGTAGTCGACGAACTCACGATAGCCCAGATCGGTCGGCATCCGGCCCGCCGAGGTGTGCGGATGGGTGAGGTAGCCCTTCTCCTCGAGCTGCGCGAACTCGCTCCGCACCGTCGACGACGAGACGCGGAGCCCAGCCAGTCCGACCAGCTCTCGGGAAGAGACGGGCGTGCCCGTACCGATGTAGCGCTCGGTGACGGCGTTAAGGATCGTGCGTTGTCGTTCTGTGAGTGCCATCGTCCGCCGATGTCCTCGAGCGTCACTCCCCTGGATCGGCGAGGAGCGCCCCGATGACCGCGTTGCTTATGTCCAAAAACCCTGGATTCAAGCGCAGTTTACCATAGCGCCTCTCCAGACAGCCCTGGGCGAGGAGCCGGTCCCGAGCCTCCGGGTCGAGCACCGCGAGGACCGAGGATTCGTCGACTCCTTCGGTGGTCCGTAGACCCAGCATGGCCCTCTCCCAGAGCCGCGTGACCGGCGAGAGCACCTCGATCCGGGGAGCTTCGCCCGCCAGATAGCCCGCCACCGAGCAGGGGTTCGTGCGGCGTTCGGCGGCAGGGCCTGAGACGGCGAGGGGGGCGCCGGCGGCGAAGGAAGCGCCCCCAGAGTGCGGCGCTCCGGGGGACGGCGCCCCGACCGTAGCCGCGCCGGTGCGTTCCGGCGCGGCTACGGTGAGCGTTGACACCGCCGAGGCTCCGACGCCGGGCGTCGGAACAAGCCCGACTGTCGATACTGCCGAGG
>CAZQDY010000020.1:35570-43121 GCA_964592075.1 uncultured Gaiellales bacterium | reverse complement strand
CGTGCTCGGTGGAGACGTAGGCGTCCTTCATCTTGTCGGCTTCGGCCTGGGCGGCGTCGAGTGCCTGCTGCGTCTCGCGTGCCAGCCCCATCTGGGTGGAGCCGTGCACGGTGGAGAAGTGGTCCAGCCGCTTCTCTAGCTCACCGCGCACCGCGGTGTGGCTCACGCCGATCCGTTCGAAGATGGAGACGGCCAGCCCGCCCTCCTGGTCGAGCAGAGCCACGGCAAGGTGCTCAGGCTCGATCTGGGCGTGCCCGCGTTCCTGGGCAAGCTTCTGCGAGGCGGCCAGCGCCTCCTGGGCCTTCAGTGTGAAACGTTCCAGTTGCATGTCTATCAGTGCTCCTCGCCTCTGGGCGGCTCAAGATTCCCGGAGCGTGTATCTTCATCTAATGACGAAGAAAATCTTACATGGAGCGACTCAGATTTGTCAAGCAGGCTGCCGGGCCGGAGGCCACGGGCACAGGGAAGCCACGAGGGCGTGGAGGCCACGGGGTCAGCCTAGAAGCTGGTCTCGGGCGGTCCGGTCTCGGGCGGCGCCGTGATATCGGGCGGTAGCTCGTCGGTGGGGAAGGTGGTGGTGTCCGGCGGCTCCGTGGTCTCCGGCTCCAGAGTGGTCGTCGTGGTGCTGAGCGTGCTCGAGGTGGGCGCAACGGAGTAGGTACTGCGGAAGAAGCGATCGTAACTGATCTTGACCGCCGGCTCCACGAACGGTTCCTCGGGATAGTCGCGGTCGGCCTCATACATGAACTTCTGCCAGATGATGGCCGGGAAGCTGCCGCCGGTGACCTTCTTGCCGTGTACGTTGTCCATGGGGATGGTGGCCTCGGGATAGCCCATCCAGACCGAGGTGGACAGGTTGGACGTGTACCCGCAGAACCAGGCGTCGCCCCACATGGTCGCCGTGCCCGTCTTGCCGGCCGCCGCGCGGTCTATGTTGGCGTTCTTCCCCGTGCCGCTCTTGATGTTCATCTCGAGGAGCCGGGTGACCTCATAGGCGACCGCCGCCGATATGCCCTGGGTCTTCTTCGGCTCCGCTTTCCAGATGACGTTGCCGTCGGCGTCGGTGACGCTGAGGATGATAGTGGGTTTGATGTGTTGCCCGGCGTTGCTGAGGGTGGCATAGGCCGAGGCCATCTCCAGCGGCGACACCCCTATGTGCAGGCCGCCCAAGGCGATGGCGGGGTTGGGGTTGAGCTCGGAGGTGATGCCCATCCGATAGGCCGCGTCGACGATCTGAGGCGCACCCACGTCTAGCGCCATCTGGGCGTAGACGGTGTTGTCGCTCCGCAAGGTGGCCTGGGCCACGGTCGAAGGGCCGTAGTAGTCGTGCCCGTAGGTGGTGACGTCCCAGGGCTCGGGGGCCCCGGGGTAGTCCAGCGTGACCGGCATGGACTGGTAGTAGGTGGTCCAGGGGTCGATGCCCCTCTCCAGGGCGGCGACCAGGCAGAAGGTCTTGAAGGCGGAACCGGGCTGGCGCCTGCCCTGGGCGGCCAGGTTGAACTTGGAGCTGTCGTAGTCGCTACCGCCGACCATGGCCACGATGTGGCCGGTCTTGGTCTCGATGCTTACCAGCGCGGCTGAGGGATCGCCCTCTTGGTCGAGGGTGGTCTTGATGGCGTCCACGGCCAGCCTCTGGTACTCAGGGACGATGGTGGTCTGGACCCGGAGACCCCCTCCGAACACCTTGTCCTCCCCGAACATGTCTATCAGTTGTTTTCGCACGTAGGCCACCACGTACGGCTCTTCCATCTTGGTGTACGGGGAATACGGAGCGAGCTCCAGCGGCGTGTCGAGCGCTTCCTCGGCCTCGCCTTTGGTGATGAACCCCAGCTCGAACATCTTGTTGATAACGATATCGCGGCGCCCCATAGCGGCCTGGGGGTGCCTGCGCGGCGAGTATCCGCTGGGTCTCTGCGGCAGTCCGGCTAGGAGCGCCGCTTCCGCGATGGTGAGATCCGCAGGGTCCTTGTCGAAGTAGGTGCGGGCCGCGGCCTCCACGCCGTACGCGTTGGAGCCGAAGTACACGGTGTTCAGGTACATGTCGAGAATCTCGTTCTTGGAGTACTTGCGCTCCATCTGCCAGGCCAGGGCCATCTCACTCCATTTGCGGGAGAGGGAGATGTCGCCGCGATCCAGATACAGGTTGCCCACCAGTTGCATGGTGATGGTGGAGAAGCCCTCATCCACCCCCTGCGCCTGGATGTTGGTGACCAGTGCGCGGACGAACCCCTCGAAGTCAACTCCACTGTGCTTGTAGTAGCGCTCGTCTTCGATGGCGACCAGCGCATACCTCATGATGTCGGGTATCTGCTTCCCGCTGATGACGGTGCGGTTCTCCTCGCCGTGCAGGTAGGCGAGCAGCGTGCCGTCGGCGGCGTAGATCTGGCTGGTCTGGGCCAGTGTGACCGACCCCTGGGCCTCCAGGGAGGGCAGGTCTTCCTGGACCGCCGACACCGCCTGAAGGCTCAGCATGAAGAGGCCGGCCAGCACTCCCAAGGTGACGAGAGGGATGGCCACCAGGACCGCGATCAAGATGACGATGCGACGGCGCCCCACAGCCTGGGCGCGTCTCTGTCTCGCGCTGCGTCGTTGCCTGCCGGTCTTCATGGCTACCTCGGGGCTGGCGGGCGGGCTTCCGGATCCTGGGTGGCCGCGACTCACTCCTCGTTCTTTGCCGGACGTATTCTAGCCTTACCCGGTTTCCGTGACGGCTTATTCCTAGCATGCGTTCGACGTGACGAGTATAGTTCTTGCCAGACACAGTCGTCGTGCCCCGCAGGCACTGGCACTGGGTTCGGGGGGAGGCCCTCCTGCACCATCGTGGTTCGCCGGCCGGCTTGTTTCGGCGCCGCGGAAGGAGGGAACCAACCTGAGGTATACACGTCTTAAAGTATTTGCAGGTGGATAAGTCAGCTGAGGAGGGATGTGATGAGAGCTAGGAGGAGGTGGGCCAGGGGGCGGTTGTCGGTTGCTCTTCTCCTGGCCGTGCTCGTAGTAACGTTCGTGGCGCTGGGCTCGGGGTCGGCCCTGGCGAGCCCTCCATGGCCGGACGCTCCCAATGCTTGGTGGGTCAGCACCTACGGTGTGACCGAAGGGCAGGCGGCCACCGTCGCAGACGGCCGCGCGGACGGCAAGTTCTATCCCAACGATGACGTCACCAGGGCCCAGTTCGCGAAGATGGCCGTGGACGGCACGGGTGGAACGACCTACACGCCGTTGATTCCCAGCTTCCTCGATGTTCCCGCCACCAACTACTTCTACCCCTGGATCGAGGGGGGCGTGCGTGACGGGCTCATCTCCGGATACGGCAACCAGACCTTCGGGCCCAACAACAACATCATCCGGCAGCAGGCCAACTCCATCCTGGGCACGTACCTGGCCCAGAAGGAGCTGAACCTGCGAGGCCACATAGCCGGTGAGCAGGATAACTACCCGTCACTCAACACCTGGTACATGGCTGAGGGCATGGCGATTCTCGGCGGCTTCGCCGACGCGGCTCGGGTCGCCACCGTGCACGCTCCGACCACCGCCTACCTCATCTCCAAGGGCGTGGTCCAGGGCACGGCCGGTATCGGCGGCATGTATCTCGGACCCAACAACAACCTCACCCGCGCTCAGGCGGTAGCCCTGATCCTGCGGGTCAAGGCGGTGCAGTTCTCCACCGCGGTGCCCACTGTCACACTCCTCGATCCCAGCGGCGGCGTGGTCGCGGGCGGTAACAGCGTGGTCATCACGGGCACCAACTTCGTGGACGTCACCAAGGTGATGTTCGGCACGAAGAGCGCCACCTTCGTCGTCAACTCGTCCACCAGGATCACGGCCGTGGCTCCGGCGGGCACCGCCGGCGCCACCGTGGATGTGACGGTCGTCACCCCGGCGGGAAGCAGCGTTGCAGGCACGGCCAGCGAGTATACCTACGGCACTCCCACCGTGACGGCGCTCAACCCGGATGGCGGGCCAAGCGTGGGCGGTAATCAGGTGGTCATCACCGGGACACTGTTCACGGGTGCGACCGCCGTCAAGTTCGGCACGAAGAGCGCCACCTTCGTCGTCAACTCGTCCACCAGGATCACCGCCGTGGCTCCCGCAGGCACTCGTGGCACCACCGTCGATGTGACGGTCACCACGCCGGTGGGCACGAGCCCCACCACGGGCACCGGCAATGACTACACCTACGGGATCCCGACCGTGACGAGCGTCTCACCCGCCTCCGGCCCCAGTACGGGTGGAATCTGGGTGACGATCAAGGGCACCGACTTCGCAACCGGCGCCGTGGTCATGTTCGGGACCAAGGCCGCCACCAACGTGAGCGTGGACAGCTCCACGCTCATCACCTGCCGGGCCCCGGCCCACGCCGTGGGTACCGTGGATGTGGTGGTCACGACCGCGGCAGGCTCCAGTTCGACCACGGGGACGGCCAACGATTTCGCGTATTACGGCACACCCACCAAGCTGGTCATGGTCACGCAGCCCGGCGGCGCTGAGAACGGCCGTGTGCTCGGGGTGGCTCCAGTGGTGCGGATACAGGACGCGGCAGGCAACAACGTGCCGCTTGCCGGTGTGGTCGTGGAAGTCAGCCTCTACTCCGGTGACGGCGTTCTGAGTGGGACGCTGCTGACGACCACCGACGCGAACGGCGTCGCCACGTTCTCCAACCTGAAGATCAACGGCACGCCTGGATACTACAGGCTGAGGTTCGATGCCGGCGCGCTCACCCCGGCCATCTCGAGCTCCTTCAGGCTCACCGACAACCTCGGGCCCGTCCTGAGTGTCACCGGCGCCACGGCCGACGGAACGCCGCTCGGCGGCAGCTTGAGCGCCGGCTACATCCTCCAGACCGACGGCGACCCGGGAAGGGATTACCTGGTGCAGTTCGCCGCGGGCACGACCACCAACGAACCGTTGAAGAACGACTATTTCGGCCTGTATTTCGTGGCCGGCAGCTCAACGGTCACGCCCGGCCAGTTGGAGGACTACTACGATGCCCGCGGAACGCCCGATCCCTGGCTCACATACTTGAAGGACGCCGCGAACGGGGATGAACCCTTCGTCTACATCAAGGGCAGCACCGTCAGGCTGGTCGACGCGGCCAAGCACGACAATCTACCCCACGACGATTTGGACATGACCATCCCGGGCGACTTCCCCGAGGGGACCTACGTCGTGCGCGGCACGATCAAGGACCTGGCGGGCAACTCGACCACGGTCACCTTGAGGCTGATCATCCAGCATGTCACCCCTCCGCCTCCCACGGTAGAGATCGCGCCGCCCACCGCCATCCTCGTTGAGGGCACAGGCCACAACATAATCGTGACGGTCGAGGACGGCCTTGGCGCACCCATGTCCGGCAAGACGGTGTTCCTGTATGTCCACCGCACCGAGGTCGAGGACGCCGACAGCACTATCTCCGGAACGACCGACATCAACGGTCAGGCGTCATTCCCGATCGGCGGCACCTCTGTGGGCAACCGCACCTACCAGGCGTACATAACGGACGACGATACGCAGGGAGGCACGAAGGTGGCGGAATCCGCCATCGTGACCTCGTACCACGCCGATGCGGTCGAACTGACGTTCTCGGATGACACCCACGTCACCATCCCCGCCGGTCTTGGAGCGGGCCTGGCGGGTGGGTTCACCATCTACCAGGACACGCCCAGCGGCCCGATCCTCGCCACGGGAACCTATGACAACGCAGCCGGGAATGATGTCGAGCTTGGCGACACCGTTGAAGTGGGCGATCGGATCTGGATCCTCTTCAGCGCCAGCACCAACACGGACATGCTCCCCAACTGGATAACCGACACGAGGTAGTGATGTAGCTCGCCGACGCAGACTTGTTCTCGGGGAGGCCCGCCGCAAGGCGGGCCTCCCCGCTGTCGGGGCTAGGTTCACGGCCCCGCCGGGAACCACGGGCGGCTCATCACCCGTCTGGACAAGGATGCGCGTGCCCTGCCCAGCAAGGATTCGGTGGCAAGGGCTTGAAAATACGAGTATAGTGTCCGACCCAACGGTCACCCGCGTCCGCTCGCGCATAGGCATTACTGGCAAGGAGCCGGAGATGCGACATAGCCACCGAGTGTCAGAGATGGGTGAGCCCGCCGCCTTCGACGGGGGGTCGTCCACTGCCGTTGTCCTCCCCCACTGCTAAAGGAGGGACTGGACCGGTTGAGATCCCATGCTGAGTCATCGCAGGATGCTTGGAATACGCTTTCGATCTATCAGAGTGAGTCAGAGGAGGAACGCGATGAGTGGTAAGACAAGGGGGGTCAGGAGGCGCACGGCATCAGTCCTCCTTCTGACCGCGCTGGTCGTAGTCATCACACTGGCCTGGACGGGCACCGCCCTCGCCGATAGATGGACCGACATCAGCGACCAGCAGTGGATCAACTCCTACGGTGTCACCGCCACCCAGGCCGCCACGGTGGCCGACGGATACAGCGATGGCACGTTCAAGCCCGCGAGGGCCGTCACACGAGGCCAGTTCGCCAAGATGGTCGTCGACGGCTTCGGCGTGGCTCCGGCCAACCCGGCCTCGCCTACGTTCCGGGACGTGGCCCGGGGCAGCACCTTCTACACCTGGATCGAGGGTGGGGCGGCTGCCGGCCTGATCTCCGGCTATGCAGACGGCACCTACAAACCCAACAGCAATATCAGCCGGCAGCAGTCCAACTCCATACTGGGCGCGTATCTGTCCAAGAGAGAGTTGAGCACCACGGGCTCCATCGCCGGCACGAACGGCACCTACACTTCGCTGAACGCATGGTATACGGCTGAGGGCACGACGATCCTTGCTCGATTCGCCGACGGCACGAGTGTCGCTACTGTGCACAGACCCTACACTGCTTATCTGGTCATGCGCGATGTCGTCAAGGGCAGCAACAACAGACTGACGCCGGGCACGAACCTGAACCGGGCCCAGGCGGTCGCCCTGATCCTACGGGTCAAGGCCGGCGGCGGCGGCACGACGGCGCCCACAGTCACGCAGGTCAACCCGGGGGCGGGCTCGCCCGCGGGCGGCAACTCAGTCACCATCACGGGCACGGGCTTCAGCGGCGTGACCGCGGTCAGGTTCGGGACCGTCAACGCCACCAGCTACAGTGTGCTCTCCAGCACCTCGATCAGCGCCGTTGCTCCCCCCGGGACCTCCGGGACGACGGTGGACGTGACCGTGAGCAACGCGAAAGGCACGAGCGCCGCGACAAGCGTGAGCAAGTACAGCTATGGCGCTCCCAGCATCACCGGTCTGTCGCCGAACGGCGGCCCCGCGGCGGGCGGCAACAACGTGATCATCACGGGTAGCGGCTTCAGCGGTGTCACCGGCTTCCAGGGTGTGAGGTTCGGAACCACCCCGGCCACCAGCTACGTGGTCAACAGCCCCACTCAGATCACGGCAGTGGCGCCTGCCGGCACCGCCGGCGCGGTCGTCGACGTTGTCGTGACCAACACCTACGGCAGCAGCTCGGCCAACGACTACAGCAAATACACCTACGGCGTCCCGGCCATTCTCGAGTTGACTCCGGCCGCGGGTCCCGTGACGGGCGGCAACAC
>CAZQDY010000020.1:28612-35470 GCA_964592075.1 uncultured Gaiellales bacterium | reverse complement strand
TCCCGGCCATTCTCGAGTTGACTCCGGCCGCGGGTCCCGTGACGGGCGGCAACACAGTTGTGATCAAGGGAACCGGGTTCCACGATCTGAGCGGCCCATCGGCGGTCAAGTTCGGCACGACCAACGCCACCAGCTACGTGGTCAACAGCTCCAGCCAGATAACCGCGGTAGCGCCCGCGCAGGGCACGATGGAGAAGACGGTGGACGTCACCGTGACCAACCCGGTGGGCACCAGCGGGAGCACCCAGCTCAGCAAGTACACGTACGGGCCTCCCACCGTCGGTCCCACCACCACGGAAGCGGCGCTGTCACCGAAAGGCGGGCCCTCCGAGGGCGGCAACTCGGTGACCATCAGAGGAACCGGGTTCACCGGTGTGAGCGCCATCAAGTTCGGCTCGGCGCAGGCCACGAAGTATGAAGTGAAGAGCCCCACCGAGATCGTGGTTGAGGCTCCGGCCAAAGCCGCGGCCGACCCGATCATCGTCGACGTGACGGTCACCACCGCCGCGGGGACCAGCGCGACCAGCGAGCACAGCAAGTATCTGTACGGCGTGCCGTCGGTCACGAGTGTCAGCCCGGCCGCGGGTCCCGTGACGGGCGGCAACACGGTCGTCATCACCGGCACCAATTTCAACAACGTCACGGCCGTCAAGTTCGGTACGAAGGACGCCACCAGCTACGCGGTCAACTCGCCCACTCAGATCACCGCGGTGGCCCCGTCGGGCAACGGTATGGTGGACGTGTTCGTGACGAACAACGCGGGTACGAACTCGTCGGCCTTGGGCAGCAAGTACACGTACGGATCGCCGACGGTCACGGGTCTCAACCCGAGTGCCGGCCCGGCCTCGGGTCTCAACAACGTGGTGATCACGGGGACGGGTTTCACCGGGTTGAGCGGCGTGACGGCCGTGAAGTTCGGTGACATAAACGCTCTCAACTACACGGTCAACTCGGGCACTCAGATCACCGCCATGGCCCCGCCCGGCACGCTGGGCGCCACCGTGGAAGTCACGGTGACGAACCCCGCGGGCACGAGCTCGACCACGGGAACGGGCAACGACTACACCTACAGCGCCCTCCCGACCGTGACCGGTCTCGATCCCATGAACGGACCGGCCCAGGGCGGCAACAACGTGGTGATCACCGGCACTAACTTCGTCGGCCTGAGCGGCGCGACGGCAGTGAAGTTCGGAACCAAGAACGCCACCAGCTACACGGTCAACTCGCCCACGCAGATCACCGCGGTGGCCCCGGCCGGCACCGGCACGGTGTACGTGACGGTGACCACTCCGGTGGGCACCAGCGAGACGAGCGCAGCCAGCCAGTACAGCTACGGGCTCCCGGCGATAGCCGCCCTCAGCCCGGCAGCGGGGCCGAATGACGGCGGCAACACTGTGATCATCACCGGCTCCAGCTTCGTGAACGTGACGAAGGTCGAGTTCGGTACACTGCCCGCGACGAGCTTCACGGTGAACTCCAGCACGCAGATCACCGCTATCGCGCCGGATGGGCCGAACAACACCACCGTCGCCGTTACAGTCACGAACCCCTCGGGCGCGAACCCGACCGACAACTCGGCATGCAAGTATCGCTACGGGGATCCCGTCATCACTCCGCCGCTTGAGCCCAACGGCGGGCCGGCGGTCGGTGGAAACAGCGTGAAGATCAAGGGCGCGGGCTTCACCGGCACGCTGGTTGTCAAGTTTGGCTCGAACACGGCGACGGTCACGGCCGTCAACGCGGATTGCACCGAGCTGACGGTCACCGCTCCGCCCAGGAACGTGGCCGACCCCAACCCGGTGGAGGTCAGGGTGACCAACGCCCAGGGCACCGCCACGGCGGCGGGCGCGTACAGCTACGGAGCTCCCACGGTCACCGCCCTGAACCCGGGCGCGGGCCCCGTGGGCGGTGGTAACTCGGTAGTGATCACCGGCACCGGCTTCACCGGCGCCAGCGCCGTGGAGTTCGGCGGCACAAGCGCCACCTCGTTTGTGGTCGACTCCGCTACTCAGATAACGGCTGTGGCTCCCGCCCAGGGCGGCGAACCGAAGACCGCATACGTGACCGTCACCAACGGCGGGGTGACCAGTCCCCAGGTCGCCGCGGCGAAATACACGTGGGGAGTGCCTGTCATCGACAGCCTCGAGCCGAGCGGCGGACCGGTGGGCGGCGGCAACTACGTGGTCATCAACGGCCATGGATTCACCGGGATGACCGGTTCGGCCGCGGTCAAGTTCGGCACGAACAACGCGACCAGCTACGTGATCGACAGCGACGAGAAGATCACCGCGAGAGCGCCTTCGAGCAGCGAGCCTCAAACCGTCCGGGTCATGGTCACGAACCAGGCCGGCCCGAGCGCCGACACAGGGGCCGACGACTATACCTACGGCCTACCCACGGTAACCTCCATCAGCCCGGCCGCGGGACCTTCGGTGGGCGGCAACACGGTGACCATCACCGGAACCGCATTGGCGGACGCCATCTCCGTGAAGTTCGGCGGCACGAGCGCGACCATACAGAGCAATTCCAGCGGCCAGATCAAAGTGACGGCTCCTCCCCAGGGAGTTGAGCCGATCACCGTGGACATCATCGTACAGACCGCCACGGGCGAGAGTGCCGTGAGCGCCGCCACCAAGTACAGTTGGGGTCCGCCCAGCGTGACGGAACTCGACCCGGCCGGCGGCTCAGCCGTGGGCGGGACCGAGGTCATCATCAAGGGGACCGGCTTCACCGGGGTGACGGCGGTCAAGTTCGGCACCAAGAACGCGACCAGTTGGGTGGTAGACGCCGACACCCTCGACGATCTTACTCAGGTCATCAACGCGGTCGCGCCCTCCGGCACGGCGGGGACCACGGTGGATGTGACGGTCACCACGCCGGCAGGCACCAGCGCGGGAGTAGACGGCAGCAAGTACAGCTACGGCGTGCCGATCGTCAGCAGCATCTCCCCGGCCGCGGGTACAGGCGGTAGTACGTTGGTCAGAATCTATGGAGCCAACTTCAGCGGAGTGACCGAAGTCAAGTTCGGGACTGCACCGGTGCCCACGGGTAACTTCACGGTCAACAGTGTCAACGAGATCACGGCGGTGGCTCCCGCCAAGGCAGGCGGAGATCCCAATACCGTGGACGTCACCGTGACCAACGGGGCGGGCACGAGCTCCACGAGCTCGGGCAGCAAGTGGAGCTACGCGAAACCGGCGATCACGAAAGTGGAGCCGAACAACGGTCCGGCCGGTGGTCAGAACTACGTCGTGATCAACGGCACGTGCTTCACCGGCGTTTCGGCCGTCACCTTCGGGGGCACTCCCGCGGTGAGCTTCACGGTGGACAGCCCCACTCAGATCACGGCCAGGGTCCCGGCGGGCACGGCCGGCTTCACCGTAGACGTGAGGGTGACCAACCCACTGGGTGACAGCCCCGACGCCGGGACGTTGGATGACTACCACTACGCCATCCCGACCGTGACCAGCTTGAACTACGCGTCCGGGAGCGCGGGCGACCAGCGGATCATCACCGGCACCAACTTCTACAACGTGACATCCGTGGACTTCGGGGACGCCCCCGTCGTCAGCTACACCGTCGATTCGAGCACCAAGATAACCGTCACCGTACCCACGAAAGACGGAGCCGACCCCATCACGGTCTACGTGACGGTGACGACCGGCGCGGGCACGAGCGACACCGTACCGGGAAGCAAGTTCACCTACGGTGAGCCGGACATCACTCTACTCAACCCGACCGGCGGACCGATCGCCGGTGGGAACACCGTCGTCATCACGGGGGTCGGCTTCACCGGGGTGACGGAAGTGTGGTTCGGCGGCACGAAGCTTGCCTCGAACAAGTACACCGTGAACAGTGACACCCAGATTACCGCCATCGCCCCGGCCGGAACCGGGATCGTGCGGGTGAAGGTCGTGACGTACGGGGGTACGAGCCCGGACCAAGATGACGACAACTACACGTACAATCCATAGCCACCACCGACAGGCCGCCGCCGGCGGCCGCAGCTGACGGCCGACACGTAGGACCTGTCGCTCCGAGGGCCCCATCCGGGGCCCTCGGTCTTTTCTGGGGCGTGTTCGAAGCGCATCTCCCGCGGATGCCGGGCGGGCCGGGGACGGGAAGACACGGGCGAATAACGTCCCCCACAGGCGTGTCACCAGACTTGACAATAGACGACTCAGATTTTATAATGCACCTCGTACTAAGTAGCGCAGCGACATCATCGCATCGAGCTTTGGAGGAATAGAGTAATGGGAAAGATCATCGGCATCGACCTGGGCACGACCAACTCTGCCATGGCCGTGCTGGAGGGCGGCGAGCCGACCATCATCCCCAACGCCGAGGGTGGCCGCACCACCCCGTCCGTTGTGGCCTTCACCAAGACCGGGGAACAGCTGGTCGGTACGGTGGCCAAGCGTCAGGCGGTCACCAACCCTGAAAACACCATCTTCTCCATCAAACGCTTCATGGGGCGCAAGTACTCCAATGTGAGCGAGGAGATGAAGATCGTCCCCTACCAGGTGGTGGAGGGCCCGAACAGCGACGTCCGCGTGCAGGTCAAAGACACGCAGTATTCGCCGCCTGAGATCTCGGCGAAGATCCTGCAGAAGCTGAAGAGGGACGCTGAGGCCTTCCTGGGCACCGAGGTGACCGAGGCGGTCATCACCGTCCCGGCCTACTTCGACGACGCCCAGCGGCAGGCGACAAAGGACGCCGGCATCATCGCCGGTCTGGAGGTCAAGCGCATCGTCAACGAGCCCACGGCGGCTTCGCTGGCCTACGGGCTCGACAAGGAGCACGACCAGACCGTCCTGGTCTTCGACCTGGGCGGCGGTACGTTCGACGTCTCCATCCTGGAGATGGGCGACGGCGTGTTCGAGGTCAAGGCCACCAACGGCGACACCCACCTGGGCGGCGACAACTTCGACAAGGCCGTGGTCGACTGGATCGTGAACGAGTTCCGCAGGGAGAAGGGCGTGGACCTCACCCAGGACCGCCAGGCTCTGCAGCGCCTCTACGAGGCCGCTGAGAAGGCTAAGGTGGAGCTCTCCTCGGTGCTGGAGACGACCATCAACCAGCCGTTCATCACCATGGACCAGAGCGGCCCGCTGCATCTGGAGATGACTCTCTCCCGCGCCAAGCTGGAGGAGCTCACCCGCGAGCTGCTGGACCGGGTGGTCGGTCCCACCAAGCAGGCCATGGATGACGCCGGCCTCAAGAGCGGCGACATCGACCAGGTGATCCTGGTGGGCGGCATGACCCGTATGCCGGCTGTGCAGGCGAAGGTGCGCGACCTCACCGGCAAGGAGCCCCACAAGGGCATCAACCCGGACGAGGTCGTGGCCCTGGGTGCGGCCATCCAGGGAGGCGTGCTGGCGGGCGAGGTCAAGGACATCATCCTTCTTGACGTGACCCCGCTCTCCTTGGGTATCGAGACCAAGGGTGGCGTGTTCACCAGGCTGATCGACCGCAACACCACCATCCCGACTAGGAAGAGCGAGATCTTCTCCACGGCGGAGGATGGCCAGACTTCGGTGGAGATCCACGTGCTGCAGGGCGAGCGAGACCTGGCGGCCTACAACAAGACGCTGGGCAAGTTCCAGTTGATGGGCATCCCACCGGCGCCGCGGGGCATCCCGCAGATCGAGGTGGGCTTCGACATAGACGCCAACGGCATCACCCATGTGTCGGCCAAAGACCTCGCCACCGGCAACGAGCAGAAGATCGTTATCAAGAGCTCGAGCGGCCTGGGTGACGACGAGATCAAGAAGATGGTCCGTGACGCGGAGGTCAACGCCGAGGAAGACCGCAAGAAGAAAGAGCTGGTGGACGCCAAGAACCACGCCGAGCAGATGGTTTACGCGACGCGCAAGTCGCTCAAGGAGTTCGGCGATAAGGTCGACGGCGCCGCCCGTGGCGACATCGAGAACGCCGCGCGCGATCTTGATGAAGCCATCAAGGGTGACGACCTCGACTTGATCAAGAAGCGCACCGAGGCCCTCCAGGAGGCGGCCTACAAACTGTCCGAAGCGGCCTACCAGGCTGCCCAGGCACAGCAAGGCGGCGCGGGCGGCGGTGGCGGCGAGGGCGCCGGCGGCCCGGGAGCGGGCGCCGGGACGGCCGAGGACGAGGTAGTGGAAGAAGCAGACTACGAAGTCATAGACGAGGACAAGTAAAGGAGGTAGCGAGATGGCACTGGTCAGATGGGATCCTTTCCGCGAGTTGACGGCGCTCCAGACCGAGGTCAACCGCTTGTTCTCCCGAGCGGGCGGCGGTGACGTGGCCGAGCGGCAGTCTTGGACGCCCTCGATCGACGTGATCGAGACCGACGAGACCATCAAGCTCAAGGCCGAGCTGGCCGGCATGGACCCGAAGGACATCAGCATCGAGGTCCAGGACAACGTCCTCACCGTGAGTGGTGAGCGGCGGTTCGAAGAAGAGGTCAAGGAAGACAAGTACTATCGCATCGAACGGCGCTACGGTTCGTTCAGCCGGTCCCTGGCTCTGCCGCAGACCGTGCAGGAAGACGGCATCGAGGCCAAGTATGAGAACGGCGTGCTGGAAGTGGTCGTTCCGAAGGCCGAGATCGCCAAGCCCAAGAAGATCCAGGTGGCGATAGGCGAGCACAAGCCGGAGACAGTGGAAGCGACCGCGACCGAGCGTGCGCAATAGCGGGCGCGCCGTGGCGAGAAGGCGATAGAGTGATGTCGCGTCGTAGAATGGCGTGACAGGACCGGAAGACAAGGGGGCGGCGGCCGGTGGCCCCCACCCCGCACACATAGGAGTCCAGATGGGAAGATCACACGTAAGAAAAAAAGTAAACCCTCAAAATAGCGTGATACGGCTGCTGCTTGT
>CAZQDY010000020.1:0-28602 GCA_964592075.1 uncultured Gaiellales bacterium | reverse complement strand
GGGCTTTTGTGGGTGGCGGGGGGGTTTTTGGGGGTCCCTGGCCGGCCGCCCCGGGGGGGGGGGGGGGGGGGCCGCCGCCCGGCACAAATAGGAGTCCCCGGGCGCGGCATCCCGCGCCGGGGCCCCGACAACGAAGGCGTAGGCCCATGACAGGCAAGAGACAGATACCGATCAACAACCACGAGCCTCCCAATGGTGCGACGCCGGGTGGGGGCGCACGCCCGGACACGGGGCGCGCCGGGGCCCATGCCGGCTCCCATGCCGGGGCCCATGGCGGGCAGAGCCGCGCGTCGAAGACTACCGGTGGGGCGGATGCCGGCGGCCTCCAGGCCCGGCTCGATGCTCTCGACGCCGATCTCGGGAAGCTGGCTGCCGAACGGGACGCTCTTACTGAGGAGCGCGACTCCCTGCTCGGTGAACGAGACAGTCTGGCGGCGGAGCGCGACGGTCTCTCAGACGCCCTTCTGCGCCTTCGCGCGGAGTTCGACAACTATCGTAGACGGGCCACCCGGGAGTCGTTCGAGACGCGCGACCGCGCGCAATGCGACCTGCTCGCCGACCTGCTGCCGGTGCTGGACAACCTGGAAAGGGCGCTCGACGCCGCGGAGCATCACGAGGAGGGCAAGGTCCTGGACGGCGTGCGGATGACCCGGGACATGTTCGTCGACCTGCTGACGCGCACCGGTGTGGAGGAGATCGCCGGTGAGGGCGCGCAGTTCGACCCGCAGGTGCACGAAGCCATATCTGTGCAGCCCTCGCAGCACGAAGAAGGGGTGGTAGCGGCCGTTCTGGAGCGTGGTTACCGGCAGGGCGAGCGCGTGCTGCGGCCTGGACGGGTGGTCGTGTCGGCAGGCCCGGGCGGTGGACCGCAGGCCGGGCCGGGCGGCGGAGCGTAACGGCGAGGCTGCGTCATGGCTACCAGCACCCGCGACTACTACGATGTCTTAGGGGTCAAGAAGACCGCCACCCCGGACGAGATCAAGAAGGCCTACCGCAAGCTGGCGCGCAAGTATCATCCCGACGCCAACCCCGACGACCCCAAGGCCGAGGAGAAGTTCAAGGAGGTTTCGAGCGCGTACGAGGTGCTCTCTGATCCTCAGAAGCGCAAGCAGTACGACGCGGGACCGTCCTTCTTCGGCCAGGGCGCCCCGGGCGGGGGCGCCGGCGGCGGGTTCCGCGGTTTCCAGGGCGGGCAGCCCATGGGCGGCGACTGGGCCGACCTGTTCGGCAACCTGTTCGGCGGGGGCGCCGGTGGATTCGGAGGCGGATTCGGCGGCGGTGGCGGCCGGCGGCAGCAGCGGGCCGAGCGGGGCGAAGACATCAGCGTGGGCGTCAGAGTGTCGTTCGAGGACTCCCTGAAGGGCGTGACCACCAAGATCAGCGTGCCGCTAACCGTGCAGTGCGACACCTGCCGGGGCAGCGGTGCGGCCTCGGGCACGTCGCCGACCACCTGCCCGCAGTGCAAGGGGCGGGGAGTGGTGAGCCAGAGCCAGGGCTTCTTCGCGCTCAGCCAGCCGTGCGGCCGTTGCGGAGGCTCAGGCACCGTGATCGAGCACCCCTGCGCCACGTGCGGCGGCTCAGGGGTGACTAGAGCGCTCAAGAAGTTCACCGTGCCCCTGCCGGCCGGTGTGAAGGACGGCACCAAGATCCGCCTCAGGGGCAAGGGCGAGCCCGGCGCGCATGGCGGGCCGGCGGGCGACCTGTACGTCATCGTCCAGGTGGACGAGAGCCCGCTGTTCGAGCGGCGAGGTTCGGACCTGCTGGTGGAAGTGCCCGTCACGATGACCGAGGCGGCTCTGGGAGGGAGTGTGCGGGTGCCCACCCCCGCTGGTAGTGTGGCTCTGAAGGTGCCCTCCGGTACCCAGGACGGCAAGCTGCTCAAGATCAAGGGTAAGGGCGCTCCGAAACTTGGGGGCGGAGGGAAGGGCGACCTCTTGGCCCGCATCAAGGTGGTGGTCCCCGAGAGCCTGAACGGCGAGCAGAAGGAACTGCTCAAGAAGTTCGCCCAGTCGTACAAGAAGGACCCCCGCGCCGGACGGCCCGGCTGGTCGGCATAGGGGCGGCACGATGAACCGCGGAAGGAAGATCGCGCACCACGGGAGAAGGACACATGCCGCCGTTTGACGACAAGATGAGACCCGTATTCATGATCTCCGTGGCCGCCGAGCTCGCCGAGATGCATCCTCAGACGCTGCGTATGTATGAGCGGCGCGGGCTCATCCGGCCGCGGCGTTCGTCGAAGAGCACGCGTCTGTACTCCATGGAAGATGTGGAGAGGCTGCGCCGTATCCAGCAGCTGGTCGGCGAGTGCGGTCTCAACCTGGCCGGGGTGGAGCGGGTCTTGGAGATGGAGGAGCAGGTGGCCAAGCTGCAGCGCAGGCTGGAGCAGCTGCAGGCCGACATGGAACGGCTGACCGAGCAGGCGCGCGAGGAGTTGGAGGCGGTCCACCGCAGCTATCGCAAGGAGATCGTGCCTGTCGGCAACCCGGGCGAGGTGATCCTCGTGACCCGCCAGCGGCGTGGGCGCCGGTGACCGACGGCGACCGAACAATGGACGTTCGGCCGCATGCCGGCGGCCGGCCTTCGGACGCGCCGGTGCTGGAGCAGCCCTGCGCCAACCATCCCAAGCGGCTCACCATGGTGACCTGCAGCGACTGCGGCAGGCCGATCTGCCCGGACTGCATGGTTTTCTCCGCCGTCAGCGTCAAGTGCGCCGAGTGCGCGAAGATGCCCCGCTCATCCCGGATCACGCTCAAGAGCGGCCGTCTGGTGCGGGCCGTGGCCGCCGGGCTGGGCGCCGGCACAGCCGTCGGCTTCGTCTACTACTACATCCTGGGGGCCGGCCGCTTCTTCTTTCTGATCTTCTTCATCGCCGCCGGCATCGGCTGGCTGGTCGGCGAAGCGGTGATCCGCGCCTCGGGCCACTACCGGGGCGTCAAGACGGCGGTGATCGCGGCGGCCTGCACGGTGTGGGCGTTCGTCATCCCGCCCCTGTTCTCGGTCTTCCTGAACATGGGCTTCAGCTGGAGCTCAATCGTGTTCGGCTTCACGCGGACGACCGGCATCATCAACTGGGTGGTGATGGCCTTGGCCGCCTACTTCGCCTGGCGACGGAACCGCTGAGCTAGGAACCGGTCGCCGGCTGTTCCTCCGCGAGCGCGCGAGGGGACTTCGCTTTCGGAGCCGATTCCACCAGCCGCCTCAACCCATCGGCCAACTCCTGTAGGTGCCGGACCTCCTGCTCCACCAGCCGGGTCCCCGACACCGAGTTGTTGCTGGCCTGGTTGATGCTGTCGATGGCCTGGCTGATCTGCTCCATCCCCGCCAGCTGCTGCCTGCTCGACGCGGAGATCTGGGTGGCCGACTTGGCGGCCCCGATTGCGCTCTCGGCCAGGGCTTGGATGGCCTCGCCGGATTCCTTGGACTGCCGGCGGCCCGTCTCGACGGCCTCCTGACCTTCGTCGGCGGCGCTCACGGCCAGAGTGCTCGCCTTCTGGATCTCGGAAAGGATGGCGCGGGCCTGGAACACGGCCTGCTTGGACTGCTCGGCCAGACTCTTCACTTCCTGCGCCACCACGGTGAACCCTTTGCCCTGATCGCCGGCCTTGGCAGCCTCGATCGAGGCGTTCACGGAGAGCAGGTTGGACTGCTCCGCGAGGTCGTTCACCGTCGTGATTATCTCGCCCACCGCCTGGGTCTGCTCGCTGAGGCGGTGGATGGTCTCGGCTACGATGCCCATCTGGTTCTGCATCAGTTCGATCCCCGAGACAGTCTGTTCGACGGTCGCCCGTCCGGTCTCAGCCACCCGGGCCACATCCTGGGAACTCTGGGCCACCTCGCTCGCCTTCTCGTGGGCCAGCTCGGCGGTCTGCTTGACCTCCTCCACCGTGGCCGTGGTCTCGCTGGTGGAGGCCGCGGTCTGAGCGGCTCCCGCCGCCACCTGGGAGGAGACTGCCTCGAGTTGGGCGGCCGAACTGGTGATGCCGCTGACCGCTGTGTGCAGGTGCCGGCTCGTCACTCTCCTCAAGTAGGCGCTGAAAAGAAGGCCGCCGGCGATGGCGATGACGGTCCAACCAATCACCAGCCACAGGATCGTCGTGGAGTTGCTCTCGAGGCTACGGAGCAGGTCGGACTGGCGTGTCTTACCCGCCTCCCTGAACGTGGTCGCGGTGCTCTGGAGCTGCTGAGCCAAGGGCAGGGCCTGTTCCTGGATTTGGGCGATCGCCTGCGCCTGATCGTCCTCCGCCAACGTGTAGAAGGTCTGGGAGGCCTGCACATGCTGCGTGATCAGGCCGCGCATGCTCTCCACGGTAGCCAAGTCGTCCGCGCTGGCGGTCTCCAACACCGCCAGCGAGTCGAGGAACGGCGTGAGATCGGAAACCGCCTCCTTCAACGGGCCGGTCTCAGTGGTCCTCCAGGTGTCGGCGAGGATCATGCTGAACACCTCCGCCATCTCCCAGCCCGTGGCGGCGGCGACCATCTCCTGCGCCCTCACGTCGATCTGTGTCACTGCCTCGACCTGTGCGACCGCGTCGCTGTATCTCTGCTGCCATCCCTCATGCCACACCAGCCAGCCGATGCTGAGGGCCGCCAGCACGACTATCAAGAACATCAAGAACGCGTAGCCAAGGCTCTGCCGTCTCAGAATGGTCATCTGCCGTGTCACTCCTTCGCGAGGTCTGCCCGGCGCTGTGGAACTGGCCTTGCCCCAGGACAGCGTGCAAGGCCGTGGCGGCGGGCCAAAGGGTCTTCACTCCTATCGGCAGAGGAGAAGAAGTGCTACAGCCTTTTCTTGTCCTCGACGGAACAGGGCCAGGCGGGTCTGTCGGGGACGGCGGCTCGCGGCGCCTCTGGGGCCGCCGCCGCGGCGGGCCCGGCGCGTCCGGAGAACCTGGGATTGGCACTCGCCACTGCAGAGTGCCAGCCGCTCTTGGAGAAGGGGTCTTGTTCGGATATAATCTGCAGCCGATGAGTCAGGAGGTTTGTGGACCTTGCCTACATACGAATACCGTTGTCTATCATGTGACCACCAGTTCGAGCGCTTCCAGCGTATGTCCGACGAACCGGTCAAGGAGTGCGAGATCTGCGGCGAGCCGGTCCGGAGGTTGCTGTTCCCGGTCGCGATCCAGTTCAAGGGCAGCGGCTTCTACACCACCGACTACGCCCGGCGAAGCACCATGAGCTCGGCAGGCACGCACGCGGCCAACGGAGGCGATTCCGACTCGGGCCGTTCGGAGGGCGCCGGCTCGTCAGGCTCGGGCGACTCCACCGAGACGGCCAAGCCGCCGGTCACCAAGACGAGTGAGCCCGTCGCGGCTACCTCTGGTCCCAAGAGCGGCTGAGCTTCTTCTGCTGTCATGGCGGGTAGGGACTGCGCGCTCGTCGCCTTCGGCTCCTCGCCCCCGTTGATCGTTCTCACCAATGACGACGGCGTGAGCTCGCCCGGCCTCGCCGCTCTCAAGGCTGCCCTAGAGCCCCTGGGGGATGTGGAGGTCATCGCTCCCGACCAGAACCGCTCGGGAGCGGCCCGTAGCATCACCATGCGCTCGCCGCTCTGGGTCGAGGAAGTGGACATGCCCGACGGCAGTCGAGCGTACAGCACCGACGGCACCCCGGTCGACTGCGTGCGGATGGCGGCTCTGGGCCTGCTCGACCGCAGGCCCGACCTCATCGTCTCGGGCATCAACCTCGGTGAGAACCTGGGCGACGACATCACCTATTCGGGCACGGTCGCGGCCGCCCTCGAGGGTATTGTGCTCGACATCCCGGCCATCGCGCTCTCGGCGGAGGGGTATCACGCCGGGTACGATCTCGACGTGCCTGCGCGCTTCGCCCGTCAATTGGTGTCGTTCGTCCTCGCGCAGGGGTTTCCGGCAAAGACCCTGCTCAACGTCAACGTGCCCGATAGGCCTTGGGAAGCCCTGGCAGGGGCGCGGCTCACCGTTCTCGGTAAGCGTATCTACGGCGATAAGGTGGAATACCGCGAGACCAGGGGGAACCGGAGGGTCTACCACATCTACAACGACGATCTCAGCTGGCATCGAGAAGAGGGAACAGATTTTGAAGCGATAGCCGAGGGCCGGGTGTCGATCACTCCGCTCCACTTCGACCTCATGTCGCACGAGGCCCTCGACCAGTTGCGCGGGTGGGAAGGCGCGCTGGATTGCTGGAAGAAGAGCTGATGCCTCAAGCGCCGCCGCAACCGTCACTCGAGCCGGGGCGCCTGTCTCCGGCTTACAAGGCCGTCGTCTTCGATCTGGACGGCACCCTGGTCGACTCGGTGGAGCTGATCATCATCTCTTTCCAGCACGCCATCCGCGAGGTGCTGGGCAGGGAGGTGTCGCGCGAGGAATCGATTGCCGGGGTGGGCCGGCCGCTTCGCGAGCAGATGGAGCGCTTCAGCCCCGAGCACGCGGAAGAGCTGGTCGACGTCTACCGGGAGTTCAACCACCGGGAGCACGACCGCATGCTGAAGCTGTACGACGGGATACTCAACCTGCTCGATGCTCTGCTGAAGGCGCGCGTGAAGCTGGGGCTTGTCACCTCGAAGTCCCGCTACACCACCCAGATGGCCTTTGACCTCACCGGCATCGAGAGCTACTTCGACATGTCCGTCTGCGCCGACGAGTGCGCCGGCAACAAACCTTCCCCGTTCCCCATCCTCGCCTGCCTGGACCGGTTGGGCATCGACCCCGCCGAGGCGGCGTATGTGGGCGACAGCCCGTCCGACATCCAGGCGGCCCAGGCCGCCGGAGTGCGGGCCATCGGAGTCACGTGGGGCGTCTTCGACAGCGACACGCTCGAGGCTGAAAAGCCGGACGTCCTGGTTCATACTATCCCTGAGCTGGCGGAGGTTCTCGGGATCTAGGAGGGGCTGGGTGGCGCGGGGCGACGCGGCAGGGCGCATCGAGGAGCTGCGGACGCTCGTCCGCCATCACGAGTACCGCTACTACGTCCTCGACAGCCCGGAAGTCTCCGATGCCGAGTACGATGCCCTCTTCCGCGAGCTGCAGGACCTCGAAGCCGCTCATCCGGAGCTGATCACGCCCGACTCACCGACCCAGCGGGTGGGGGGCGAGCCTCTGCCCAGCTTCACGCAGGTGCGCCACGGCGAGCCGATGCTCTCGCTGGCCAACGCCAAGAACGAGGAGGAGCTGCGCGCCTGGCACGCCCGGGCGGTCAAGCTTGCGGTGGAAGCGGGCGCCGACCCTGGGGCGCTCCGTTTCGTGCTCGAGCCGAAGATCGACGGGCTGGCCGTCTCGCTGCGGTATGAGAACGGGCGCCTGACGGTGGGTGCGACACGGGGCAACGGGGAGATCGGGGAGGACGTGACCGCCAATCTCCGCACCATCTCGACGGTGCCCCTGGCCATGCTGGCAGGAGCGGCGCCGTATCCGGCGGTGGTGGAGGTGCGGGGCGAGGTCTACCTGCCGCTGGCGGCCTTCGCTCAGCTGAACGAGCAGCGCATCTCCGCCGGTGAGCCCACCTTCGCCAACCCCCGCAACGCCGCGGCCGGTTCCTTGCGCCAGCTGGACCCGCGGGTGACCGCCTCCCGCCCGCTCTCCACCTGGTTCTACGGCGTCGGATACATGGAGGGGTTGGAGTTCTCCGGGCACTACGAGGTGCTCGAATGGCTGCGGAGGGCCGGGTTCCGGGTCAACCCCGATGTTCGGGTGGCGGCGACGGCCGATGACATCGTCACGGGGTGTCGCGATTGGCAGGAGCGGAGGGAGCAGCTCGACTACGACATCGACGGAGTGGTGGTGAAGCTCGACGATCGCCGGCTACAGGCCGCCCTGGGCGCCGTGGGCCGCGACCCGCGCTGGGCGGTCGCTTACAAGTTCGCGCCCACCACCGCGCAGACAAGGCTGATCCGCATTGGCATCAACGTGGGACGGACCGGGGTGCTCAACCCGTGGGCGGAGCTGGAGCCTGTGGAGGTGGGCGGAGTGACGGTGGAACGCGCCACTCTGCACAACGAGGACGACATCAGGCGGAAGGATCTGCGGGAGGGCGA
The DNA here is from genome assembly GCA_964592075.1 of uncultured Gaiellales bacterium. Lineage (GTDB taxonomy): Bacteria > Actinomycetota > Thermoleophilia > RBG-16-64-13 > RBG-16-64-13 > RBG-16-64-13. The sequence goes on along the minus strand of CAZQDY010000020.1, from coordinate 20,585 downwards.
TATGGTCATCCTTCAGCGGGCGGGTGACGTCATTCCGCAGGTGGTGGCGCCCCTGACCGATGTGCGCACGGGGGCCGAGAAGCCCTTCTCCATGCCCACCGAGTGCCCGTCGTGCGGCACACCCGTGGTGCGCGCCGCCGGTGAGGTGGCCGTGCGGTGCCCGAACCCGGACTGCCCGGCGAAACGGGCCGAGGCGGTGAAGCACTTCGTCAGCAAAGGGGCCATGGACATCGACGGCGTGGGAGACAAGCTGGTCGAGCGGCTGCTGGACCTGGGTCTGATCCGCGACGGCGCCGATCTGTACGGGCTGGAGGCTTCACAGTTGGCCGGGTTGGAGCGCCTGGGCGAGAAGTCGGCTGCCAACATCATCGGGGCGGTGGACGCGTCCAGAGAGCGTCCGCCGGCCCGGGTCCTGTTCGCTCTGGGCGTCCCCCACGTGGGCGCCGAGAACGCGGATCTGCTGGTGCGCCGTTTTGGCAGCCTGGCGGCGCTGCGGGAAGCGTCGGTGGAGGAGATCGGCGAGACGCCGGGCATCGGCCCCGTCATCGCGGAGAGCGTGTGGGAGTACTTCCGCGATCCTCGGAACGTAGAGCTGATAGAGCGGCTGGCGGAAGCGGGAGTGACGACGACGGCGCCGCAGCGGGGCGGCGGCGCAGGTGGCGGCTCCGGTGGCGGTGCGGGCGCGGAGCCGGATGGGGCAGGCGCCGGCGCCGGCGCGGCGCGCGCGGCGCCCGGACCGCTGGACGGCAAGACTCTTGTACTCACGGGGACCCTCCCCACCCTGACCCGCCAGGAGGCCACCGATCGCATCGCCGCGGCCGGGGGCCGGGTCGCCGGTTCGGTCAGCTCCAAGACCGACTACGTGGTGGTGGGCGAGGAGGCGGGGTCGAAGCTGGCCAAAGCCCGGCAGCTCGGCATCGCCCTCCTCGACGAGGCGGGGCTGCTGGATCTGCTGGCGACCCGGGGCGAGTGACGCCGAGGGAGGAGGGCCGGACTGGGGCCCCGGGCGCGGCCGGAAGTGCCGGATTAGTCTAGGAGCGCCGGGCGAGGCCGGGTGCGGCGCTTGAGTTCAAGAACGCCGGGCGAGCTCGGCATCGCGCTCGCTCTTGGCTAGGGGGCTCCGCTCGCCGCCTTGGACGCCCACCTGCTCGCTGTCGACCTGCTCGCGCCGTGTCACCACCAAGTTGCCCCGGTCGGTGGTCACCTCGATGACCCGCTCGACGCGGGGGGCGCCCTCTGCCACCAGCTCCAGATGGACGACCAGCGGATTCAGCTGCTTGAGGTGCTCGGCGACCGGTTTGCTCATGGCGAGCCAGTCGTTGAGCGTGGCTTCGGGGTCCATGGTCTGGACGGTGGTGAGTCCCCCGGTGGTGCTCGCGGTGAGCGACTCGAGGAAGCCGGGGCCGTCACGTCGGACTAGTTCCCCGGCCACCACCCAGGTAGGTTTCATCTCGGAGGCCCTGCGGAACACGGCAGCCCGGGCGGGCGTGCCCCGCTTCGCCTTCAGGTGCACGGTGAAGGAGCGATCGCGGAGCGTGGGTAACCCCTCGTCGGTGTCGTCGATGGCCACGATGCGGTGGTCTCGGGGGAGGAGGTCGATGAGGGCGTTCAGCAACGTGGATTTGCCCACCTTGGGGCCGCCGCTGATGATGATGGTCCGTTTCATCCCCAGGTTGCTGTTGAGAAAGCGCGCGTACCAGGGCGTCATGAGATTGTCGTCGACAAGGCGTCGCAAGGAGACGTTGAGGACGCGTTGCTGCGCGCCCGAACTGGTCAGCCCCCCTTTGGCGGCCTCCATGGCGGCTGCCAGATCGAGTTGGTGCGACTCGTACGACTTCACCATCCCCTGTACGAGGTGGGCGACCAGCAGGAGATGAGCGCGGTCTTCCGCGCTGGGGTTGGTCTCGGCGATGAGGTCCGTGGCGAGCTTGGCGAGACGGGTCTCATAAGCTGCCAGGATGCGTTGACTCGCCATTCGTCCTCCGACGGTCGCAGGCTGGTTGGATTCTACTCGGTGTAGCGGTCTCCTGCCAGGGCCGGGTCTTCAGGGCGGAGGCTTCAGCGCCGGCGCAGGCGGAACGCGGGCGCCGGCCGCGTCGTTGCAGGTCGTCGAGGGTGAGGTGCTCGCGATACTCGGCCCCAACGGGGCGGGCAAGACCACCCTCTTCCGGCTCCTCGCACTCATCGAGCGCCCGGATGCCGGCTGGATCAAGTACTTCGGCGCCACCGTCGACCTGCACGATCTGGCCGCGCGGCGCCGGACGGCCGCCGTCTTCCAGCGGCCTCTCCTCTTTCAGGGCTCGGTGGAGGAGAACGTCGGGTACGGACTGAGGTTCCGCAGACTCTCCCGCAGGGAGCTGAGGGCAAAGGTGCACGAGACACTGGACCTGATGGGGATAGCCAGACTGGCGGAAGCCGACATGCGCACGCTCTCCGGCGGCGAGATGCAACGCGTCGCCCTCGCCCGCGCACTGGTGCTGGAGCCCGAGATCCTCTTCTTGGACGAGCCTACGAGCAACCTCGACGTGCACGTCCGACGGCGCTTCCGTGAGGACCTTCGCCGCGTCGTGGAGCACCTGGCCGCCACGGTGATCATAATCACTCATGAGCACAATGAAGCACTGGCGCTGGCGCAGCGGGTGGCGGTGATCCAGGACGGCGCCGTGGTGCAAATCGGTACGCCCCAGGAGGTGTTCACTCACCCCCAGAACGCCTTTGTGGCCGATTTCACAGGCGCCGAGACCATCTGGCACGGTACTGTCATCTCGTGCGAGGAGGGCCTCTGCACCGTACGCACCCGAGCCGGGCTTCTCGTGGAAGCGGTATTGGACCTGCCGCCCGGAGCCGAGGCGGCGGTGGCCATACGCCCGGAGGACGTAGCGCTCGCGCTTGTCGATGACGCGGAGACGGCCACTACCTCGCCACCGCGTTCCAGCGTGCGCAACCGATGGCCGGGGGTGGTCGAGAGCGTGACCCCGAGCGGCCCGTTGGTGCGGGTGGTCGTGGGTCTGGAGTGCGAATCGGCCGTAGAGGCCTGTTTCGGCGGTGAAGGTGAGGTAATCTCTCTTGTCACGAGGGCGTCCGCGGACGAACTGGGGATCGCTCCCGGCATGCCGGTTACGGCCGGCGTGAAGGCGACCGCGTTGCACGTGCTGGCGGGTTGACACAATCATGGATACAGGTGGCTCATGACCCTCTTCTGGCAGCCGTACCGATCTGATGTGAGTCTGGCCTTGCTGGCGGGTGGACTGTCTACCCGCATGGGCGAAGACAAGGCGTTCGCGCTGCTGAAGGACGGGACCCTCCTCGAGTGGATGCGCGACCGGCTCGCGCCGCTGTTCCCCCACGTCTTCGTGGTCACGAGGGATCCCTCCCGCTTCCACGATCTGGGGCTACCAGTCGTCAACGACGCTCTCCCCGAGATCGGCTCGGCGGTGGGAGTCTACTCGGCGGTGCTCGCGTCGCCGACCGAACGCGTGATCTGTGTCGCCTGCGACATGCCGTTCCTCACCCCGCGCCTGCTATGGGCGCTGTCCGACAAGTCGGAAGGCTTCGATGTGTACGTCCCGCGGCATGGGGGCTATCTCCAGCCGCTGTGCGCTGTATACGGCAAAGGCACGCTCGACGCGTACCGCGAATTCATCGCTCCGGGCGGGCGGCGTATCTTCGACATCTACCCCGACCTCAACACCGGCTATCTGGACATGGACGACGGCACGTACGGCGACCCCGACAAGCTCTTCTTCAACGTGAACACCCCCGCCGAGCTGGAGGCGGCGAGGAAAGAGATCGAGGGCGAGGACGAGGGCTGGCGCGCGGCGCTCCAGCCCCGTATCCAGGCCTTCATGAATGCCTCCCCCCTACCGGTCGTGTCCTTCATCGGCAAGAAGAAGTCCGGCAAGACCACGGTGGTGCTGGGGGTCATCCAGGAGCTCCGCGGCCGGGGCTATCGGGTGGCGGCTCTCAAGCACGACACCCATGGTTTCGAGATCGACGTGCCCGGCACCGACTCATACCGCTTTCGAGAGGTGGGGGCCGAGGTGGTGGGCATCGCCTCTCCCGACAAGTACGTCTGGCTGAACACCGTGGAGGAGGAGAGGCCCCTGGGAGAACTCGCCCGTCAGATCCGCGAGCCCGTCGATCTGATCATCACCGAGGGGTTCAAGAAGCAGGACGCGCCCAAGATCGAGGTGTCGCGCCGGGCCCGGAGCACCGAACTGGTCAGCACCCCCGACGAGCTCATCGGCATAGCGAGCGATCAGCGGTTCCCGGACTACCCGGTCCCGCAGCTCGATCTGGACGACTTCCAGGGATTGGCCGACCTCATCGTGCAACGTATACTCGCAAGAGTATGACGCTGAGAAACGAGGGAGATCAGCAGTGAATCCACCTGCCGGTCAAGTCGTCGACTACCTCCGTCTGTCGGTCACCGACCGATGCAATTATCGGTGCGTCTATTGCATGCCCCCGGACGGCGTGCCCTTCCTACCACACGAGAACATCCTGTCCTACGAGGACATGGGCTTCTTCGTGCGGGTCTCAGCTGAGATCGGCATCTCGAAGGTACGGGTGACGGGAGGGGAGCCGCTGGTGCGGAAGGGTGTCGCGGACCTGATCGGCCTGATCCGGGCAGTCCCGGGCATCCAGGGCATATCGCTCACCACCAACGGTGTGCTTCTGCCCCGGTTTGCGGAGGAACTCAAAGCCGCCGGTCTGGATCGCGTCAACATCAGCCTCGATTCGCTGGACCCGGAGCGCTATCGGTTTCTCACGCGTGGCGGTTCGCTGGAGGCGGCTCTTGCGGGGGTGGAGGCGGCACTGCGGCACTCACTGGCCCCTGTGAAGCTGAACGTGGTGATGATGCCCGAGGTGCTGTCCGAGATCACCGGCTTCGTGGCGTTGACTCGCGACAGGCCTTTGCACGTGCGTTTCATCGAGTGGATGCCTGTGGGAGGCTGCGGCCCGCGCTCCACCGGGGACTCGGTCACCAAGGCTGAGGTCATGAAGGCTCTGAACGGGCTGGGCGATCAGGAATACGGCATGTTGGAACCCGTTGACTCCCCGGGAGGTTGGGGGCCGGCGCACTACTACACGTTCCCCGGGCACCAAGGAACACTGGGCTTCATCGGCTCGATGTCCGACCACTTCTGCCGCGAGTGCAACCGCCTGAGGCTCACCGCGGACGGGCGACTGAAGAACTGCCTGTTCTCCAGCGACGAGATCGATGTGAAAGGCGCGGTCCAGGCCCGGGACCGAGAGGCCGTGCTCGCTTTGATCAGGGAATCGCTGGAAAGCAAGACCTTCGACAAGAACGTGTTGCCGGGCCGCACTCGCCGGGGTATGTCCCAAGTAGGAGGTTGAGATGGAGGAGTCACGTCTCACCCACGTCGACGCCGCAGGCGAAGCGCGCATGGTCGACGTCGGAGGAAAGCACCCCACCCGGCGCGCGGCCCGGGCCGGCGCACGGGTCTGGATGGCCCCGGACACCCTGAGACTTCTCAAAGAGCAGGCTCTGCCCAAAGGCGACGTTCTCGCCGTCGCCAAGGTCGCCGGCATCATGGCGGCCAAAAAGACGTCGGAACTCATCCCGCTCTGCCATCCCCTCTTCCTCTCTCAGGTGGACCTGACCTTCGCCGTCGTCGACGACGATTCTCGTATAGACATCGAGTGCACCACCCGCACCGAGGACCGCACCGGGGTCGAGATGGAGGCTCTCGTGGGGGCCGCTACAGCCGCCATCACCATCTACGACATGTGCAAGGCGGTGGACCGGGGCATGGTCCTGGGTGACATCCGCCTCTTGGAGAAGACCGGCGGCAAGGAAGACTACGTGCGTTCGTTCGATGCACCATCTCCGACGCCGCAATGCGCACCGGGCGCGGCGGCTCGTAACGCCGCGCCGGGCGGCACCGGGGCGGCCGGCACAGGGGCCGGGGAGTGAGCCACAGCCCACTTCGTAGCCCCATGAGGGCGGCCGTGGTCACCTTGAGCGACAAAGCCAGCGCCGGGCTGCGCCCCGATGCGTCCGGCCCCACCCTGGTGGAGCTGTTGAGGGCCGCGGGCGCCGAGGTCGGCGATCCCCTGGTGATAGCCGACGATCAGGCTCGGATCGAAGAGACGCTGGCCGGCCTCGCCGACAGCGGTGAGTTCGACCTCGTGCTCACCACGGGAGGCACGGGCCTTGCGCCTCGCGACCACACGCCCGAAGCCACCCTGGCGGTCGCCGAAAGGATCGTGCCCGGGTTCGCCGAGGCCATGCGCTCCTCTTCGATGCAGGTGACTTCGCATGCCATGCTGAGCCGGGCTGTGTCGGCGGTGCGCAAGCGGACCCTCATCATCAATATGCCGGGCAGCCCCAAAGCCTGCCGGGAGCACTTCGCGGTGATCGCGGGCGTGCTCGAGCATGCGGTCGAGACTGTTCGCGGAGAGGCTTACGAGTGCGCGCCGCCCGGCGGCGGCGATTGACGGCCGGCAGCCTCCTAAGGCGCCGAAGGAGCTGCTTGCTCCGCCTTCTCCTGCTTGGCCCGGTATAGACTCGCATCGGCTTCCTGGAGCAGGACGTCGGCTTCCACACCATTCTCGGGGCAGGCCGCCGCGCCGAAGCTGACCTGCAGGCTGGCGAACGAACGGCCCAGCTTGAAACGGGTCTTGTTGATCGACTCGGAGATCCTGCGTCCCACCATCTGGATGGCGTTTCTCTCGGCCTCGGGCATGAGTATCAAGAACTCGTCGCCCCCGAACCTGCACGGGATGTCGACGTCGCGGATGCTCATGCGCATGACCGTCGCCAGGTGGACGAGCGCCGTGTCGCCTGCCGCGTGCCCGAACGTATCGTTGACCCACTTCAAGTTGTCGAAGTCGAGCATTAGGACCGCGAAGGGGTGGCGATAGCGCTTGTAGAGCTCCACATGGCGCGCCAGCTCTGGTTCCCAGTAGCGGCGGTTGTAGAGCCCCGTGAGGGCGTCGGTGTGGGCCAGGCGGTTGAGTTCGGCGTTGGACTGATGGTGATACGCGGCCGTCGCCGCGGTCATGATCCGGTGAAGGCCCAGGCGCAGGATACGCACCAGTTGCAGCACGTCTTGGTCCTGCTGCCGGAGACCTTCGGCCAACTTGTCCCATATGGCCTCTTCCAGGGCGGCAAGGTTATCGGCCAGCGAGCCTATCGCCCCGGAGCTGTCGCGTTGCAGCAGTCCCAGGTTCTCGGCCTGCTTGTAGAAAACGCCGTCTTCCTCGAACTGCGCGAGGGCCTTCTCATCCGCAAGGCACTGGATGAGACCTTCGATCAGCTCCACCGACGTGCGGATGCTCTCCTGAGTGGGGAATCGCTCGAGCGCCTCGAGATCATCGAGTTGGCCCACGAGGCGACCGAGCCAGCTCTTCGTGATGTCGAGCTTGTGCTCATCAAGGATGCCCCTGGCCTTGATCAGGATCGGACCCTGGTCGGTCCCCCCGCTGGGCGCGCCGGTGTTGTCAGCGTTGTGCACAGGCTAACCTCTGCGCTCCGGACGAAAATATCCACACATTCTACATACAGTGCCGCTAAGGTCGCAAGGAGGACACGGCCGTCTTTGATACTATTTCGGGCGGACGGGGGAATAACTTGACCAGGGTGTTCCGGCCTGCGTGAGGGCGCGCGGGAGGTTGCATGAGGATTGGGTTTGATGCACGAGCGGTGCGCTATCGAGGGGGCATCGGTGTCTACTCACGCAATCTCCTGCGGCAGTTCGCCGATTTCGGGGAGGAGTTCGTCGTCTTCTGCGAGGACCAACAGAAGGCCAGCATCCCCCAATCAGACGGTTTCACGCTCGTCTCGGCCAACATGGACCCGGTCTCCTGGGGAGGACAGGGCGCCTTCAGAGCGCTCGTCAGGCAATCCGGCGTCGACCTCCTGCACGTGCCCAGCCCCTGGGCGCCCACCCCGCTTCCGGTCCCGCTGGTAACGACCATGCACGATGTCACCCCCTTCCTCGACCCGAGCAGCGTGCCGCTGACCCTGCGCATCCGCTACAAGAGGCAGTTGCACCGGACTCTGAATGAGTCCCGGCGGGTCATCATGGTCTCGCAGATCCTCTTCTCGGCTCTGGGTGTGTACGCCAACATCGATCCGATGAAGTCGAGGGTCATCCACAACGGGGTCTCGGCGCGCTTCGGCCCCAACATCGACGAAAAGGCCCGGCTGGCTGCGCGACATCGCCATTCTCTGCCGGAGAGATTCGCGTTCTGGGCAGGTGACTTCCGACCGGAGAAGAACCTCTCGTTCCTGCTGCGGGCATGGTCGAGACTGCAGAAACGGCTGGCCGACGCTCCCGACCTGGTGCTCGCCGGACAGAAGAAGCTGGAGTATCGCAACCTGGTGCGGGAGGTGGAGAGCGCCGGGCTGGCGGGGAAGGTGCACTTTCCCGGCTTCATCCCCGACGAGGACCTGCCCGCTGTGTACTCGGAGGCAGAGCTGTTCGTCTTCCCGTCGCTGTACGAAGGGTTCGGGTTGCCTCCCCTCGAGGCCATGGCCTGCGGGACACCCTGCGTGGTGTCGAACTCGTCGTCACTGCCGGAGGTGACCGGCTCAGCGGCTCTACTCTTCAACCCCACCTCCCTTGACGATTTCGAGGATTGCGTGGTCCGCGTGCTCACCCAACCCGACCTCCGCGAGAGCCTGCGTGAGGCGGGTCTGCGCCGCGCCGGACTCTTCTCGTGGCGTAGGGCCGCTGAAGAGACCATAGAGGTGTACCGGAGCGCGCTGGGCGAATCGAAGGCCTCGTGAAAGACCTCCGCGACTTCATCAAGCTCCTGCGCGACAGGGGCGAGCTGGCCACCATCGACACGTCCGTCGACCCCGTGCTCGAGATGACCGAGGTCGCCGACCGCGTTGTGAAGGCGGGCGGTCCGGCGCTGCTGTTCATGCGACCCAAGGGCCACGACATCCCCGTGCTGATGAACCAGTTCGGCACCGAGGGGCGCATGTGCCTCGCACTACGGGCGGAGTCGTTCGACGAGGTGGCCGCACGGGTGGAGAAGCTCACCACCCTGGAGGCTCCAGGCAGCACCTGGGACAAGCTCAAGGCCCTCGCGCGCCTCAAGGAGCTCGCGGCTCTGCAGCCGAGGGTCGTCAAGCGCGGCGCCTGCCAGGAAGTGGTGCTCACCGGTGATGAGATCGACCTGGGGAAGATCCCGGTGTTGCAGTGCTGGCCACTCGACGCCGGCCGCTATATCACGCTGCCGCTGGTGTTCACGCGCCACCCGGTCACGGGACGTCGGAACGTCGGCATGTACCGGCTCCAGGTGTTCGACAAACGCACTACGGGTGTGCATTGGCACATCCACAAGGACGGGGCCGAGCACTACCGGGAGGCCAGGGACGGCGCCGGAGCCCCATCCGGCGGCGGGGCGTCCGAGCATGGCGGCGGCCCCTCCCGGGGCCGTATGGAGGTGGCCGTGGCCATCGGCACCGACCCGGCTCTCACCTACTCCGCCACCGCGCCTCTGCCCGGCGCGATCGACGAGATGCTGTTCGCCGGATTCCTGCGCGGCGAAGCGGTCGATCTGGTGCAGTGCCGCACGGTCGACCTGCAGGTTCCCGACCATGCCGAGTACGTGCTCGAGGGTTACGTCGATCTCGACGAGATGCGTGAGGAGGGTCCCTTCGGCGACCATACCGGCTACTACTCGCTCGCCGATCGATACCCGGTGCTCCATCTGACCGCCATCACCCATCGCCGGGACCCCGTGTACTCCACCACCATCGTCGGCCAGGCCCCCATGGAAGACGCGCAACTGGGCAAGGCCACGGAGAGACTGTTTCTCCCTCTGATCCGCATCACCCTGCCGGAGCTGGTCGACATGGACCTGCCCCAGGAAGGGGGCTTCCACAACTGCGCGATAGTGTCGGTGGACAAGCGCTATCCCCTGCAGGCCCGCAAGGTGATGAACGCGCTCTGGGGCGCGGGGCAGATGCAGTTCTGCAAGTGCATCGTGGTGGTGGACGCCGGCGTAGACGTGCACGACCACGCTCAGGTGGCCTGGCGGGTCTTCAACAACGTGGACTGGAAGCGCGACGTGCTGCTGGGCGAGGGGCCGCTGGACGTGCTCGACCACTCAGCGCCGCAGCCTCTGTGGGGGGGCAAGATCGGCATCGACGCGACGAAGAAGAGCCCGGCCGAGGGCCACCTGCGGCCCTGGCCGCCCGATGTCGAGATGTCGCCGGAGGTGAAAGCACGGGTCGACGAGTTGTGGCCGTCGCTCGGCCTACAGCCGAGCTTACGGCCAAGCTCGGAATACGGCTTGGCCCCTCGAGTCGACACCATCCTGCCCTAAGGGGTTAGGTGCGCTCGTGCCCCTGACCTACGCCCGGCGCTTCGCGAGTCTGATCAAGTTCGAGCACTCCATTTTCGCGCTCCCCTTCGCCTATGCCGCCGCTTTTCTGGCCGAGATGGAGGTCCCCGGATTCTGGCGGGTGTTCTGGATCACCGTGGCCATGGTGGCGGCGCGCAGCTTCGGGATGTCGCTCAACCGGTTGATCGACGCCGGCATCGACGCCCGGAACCCAAGGACGGCCGGTCGGGAGATCCCGGCCGGGCTGCTGAAGCGCCGGCAGGTGTGGGTCTTCGCCCTGGTCTCTCTGGGGGTGCTCATCTGGTCGACCTTCAATCTGCCTGTGATCACCCGCTACCTCTGGCCGCTCGTCATCATCCCCATGGTCGTCTACCCCTACACGAAGCGGTGGACCTGGCTGTGCCACCTGGTCTTGGGGCTCGCCGACGGCTTGGGGCCGGTCGGCGCCTGGGTGGCCGTCACCGGCAAGGTCACCTGGGAGCCTTTCCTGCTGGGCGTCGGCGTGGGACTGTGGATCGCGGGGTTCGACGTGATCTACGCCTTCATGGACATCGCCGTCGACCGGGAGCAGGGGCTCCACTCCATACCGGCCGACCTGGGCGAGGACGCCGGGCTCTGGAGCACCAGAGCGTTCCACCTGCTCGCGGTGGTGCTGCTGGCGCTGACCGGCTGGGCTCAGGGGACCAACTTCGTCTACTATCTGGGGGTGGCGGTCTGTGCGCTCCTTCTCCTCTACGAGAACTGGCTCATGAGAAAGGCCGATCTGACCAAGGTGGGAGTGGCTTTTATGACCATGAACGGGATCATCAGCGTGGTGTTCTTGCTCTTCACGACACTCGGTCTGTTCGTGCCATGAGCGGCGGGCGCGATCTCGGAGCCGTGGACGCCAACCCCGACCCGGGCAGGATCCGGCAGATGTTCGACGACATCTCGGGCAGGTACGATCGTCTGAACGACCTCATGACCGCCGGGCTCCACCACCGGTGGCGGGAGATGGGGGTGATGCTGGCCGGCGTGGGCCTCGGAGACTCGGCGCTGGACGTCTGCTGCGGCACGGGCGACTTCGCCTTCGCCCTGCGCCGGGCCGTCGGCCCCACCGGGCGGGTCGTCGGGGTGGACGTTTCGGAGGAGATGCTCAAGGTGGCCCGCGAGAAGTGCGGCCGCAACCAACTCTACGTGGAGTTCCGCAGCGGCGACGCGCTCGATCTCCCCTTTCCCGACGGTGACACGCCGGGTGGGGAGGGGACCATCGCTGGGAGCGTGGCCGGCTTCGACGCCTGCACGGTGGGCTTCGGCATCCGCAACGTGGCCGATATCACCAAGGCCTTCCGCGAGATGCGGCGGGTGTGCCGCCCCGGCGCCAAAGTGGTCTGCCTCGAGATCACGCAGCCCAGGATCCCCGTCTTCAGGCAATTCTACGGTGTCTGGTTCGACCATACCGTACCCTGGCTGGGGAAGTTCGCCGCCGGCGATGAGTCCGCATACCGCTATCTGCCCGCTTCGGTCAAGCGTCTGCCCGATCCCGAGGAGCTGAGAGACATGATGCGGGACGCGGGGCTACGGAACCCGCGCTACGAGATCCTGGCCGGGGGGATCATCGCGCTGCACCACGCGATGGTGTAGGCGGCGCCCGGGAGCCTCCCGCTCTGCCCGCCGGCCTGCGACATGCTGCTGGTCGCGCGGCAAACCGTGTTAGACTCCGGGCCATGTCCGGCTTCACTCATGCCGATCCGCTTGCCGGCGTCGAACAGAAAGTAGCCTCGGGGGAGCGTCTTTCCGCCGCCGACGGAGTCGCCTTGTTCGAATCTCAGGATCTGCTCCGTGTGGGGCGGTTGGCCGACCGGGTGCGCCGCCGGCGGGTCGGCGACGACGCCTACTTCGTGGTCAACCGCCACATCAACTACACGAACGTGTGCCGCAACCGCTGCCGGTTCTGCGCCTTCTCGCGAGCGGAAGGGGAGCCGGGCGCTTACACGCTCACAGTGGATGAGGTGATAGCGAAGGCCCGGGAGACCGTCGAGCAGGGAGCCACCGAGATACACATCGTGGGAGGAGAGAACCCCTCACTCCCCTACAGTTCCATCCGGGCCATGGTGGCCGGGGTCCGGGCGTTGGCGCCTGAGGTCCACATCAAGGCCTTCACCGCGTCGGAGATCGCCTGTTTCGCCGAGATGGAGAAAGCCGGCGTGGAGGACATCCTCCACGACCTCAGGTCGGCCGGGCTCGACAGCATGCCGGGGGGCGGCGCCGAGATCTTCCGGGCGGAGGTGCGGGCCGAAGTGTGTCCCTCCAAGATCTCGGGCGAACGGTGGCTGGAGATCCACCGCATCGCCCACGGCCTGGGGCTCAAGACCAACGCCACCATGCTGTACGGTCACGTGGAGTCGTACGCCGACCGGGTGGACCATCTGCTGCGACTCCGCGAGACGCAGGATGCGACAGGGGGCTTCCAGGCGTTCATCCCTCTGGCCTTCCAGCCCAAGAACAGCGCTCTCTCTCACCTACCGCCGACCACGGGGGTGGACGACCTCAAGACCCTGGCCGTCAGCCGTCTGCTCCTGGACAACTTCCTGCACATCAAGACCTACTGGATCATGACCGGGCTGAAGCTGGCCCAGGTGGCGCTCTTCTTCGGCGCCAACGACATGGACGGCACGGTGGTGGAGGAGGTCATATCGCTCATGTCCGAGGCGGGGCATGGGCAGGCCGTGTCAAGAACGGAGCTTGTGAGGGTGATCCGGAACGCGGGACGGGCGCCCGTTGAGCGCGACGCGCTCTATCAGATGGTGCGACGGTACGAAGGACCGGAGGACCGGTCCACGGGAGGTCTCGCGTGACTGTTCGGGTCGGGCACATCCGCTTCCTCAACTGCTATCCGCTCTACTACGGGCTGGAGCATTGCGGAGTCCTGGCCGACGGACGCAAGGCCGACCGGCCGGATCGGTGGGGCATCGAGTTGGTCCCGGGAGTGCCGACGCAGCTCAATCGTTGGCTGGTCGAGGGGCGTATCGACCTGGGCCTGGTGAGCTCGATCGCCTATGGGCGCAGTCACCGGCGGCTGTTGCTGTCGCGCAACGTCAGCATCTCGTCGTTGGGGGCCGTCGACAGCATCCAATTGGTGACCCGAAAGCCGCTCACCCGCATCACGAGCGTCGCGCTCACCCAGCAGAGCGCTACCTCGATCGCGCTGCTGAAGACGCTTCTCAAGCTGGGCTTTCGGCAGGAGGTGTCCTATCACGACCTGGAGGGGCCGGTCTCGGAGGCATTGGAGGAGTACGACGCAGCTCTGCTCATCGGAGACCAGGGGCTCGAGGCTCTCTACTTCCCCGAGCCGGACACCATCTGCCACGATCTTGGGGAGCTGTGGCAGGAGTGGACCGGCCTGCCCATGGTGTACGCGGTATCGGCGGCGCGCGAGGACTTCGCCGTCACCAACGGGCCCGAGCTTGTGGCCGTGGAGCGTGAACTGGCGGGCTGCGTGGATTACGCACGTCATCACCTGGAAGAGGTGGTCGAGTCGGCGGTCGACCTCTACCGCTTCGACCGGCCCGCCCTCACCCGGTACTTCGCCCTCCTGCGTTACGACTTCACCGAGGAGTACCAGCAGGGGCTGCGGCGCTTCTACGAACTCGCGCATGAGGCCGGCGAGCTCGAGGAGGTGCCGGAGCTCCGTTTCATCGACGAGGTGGCCGCCCCATGACCCGCATGACGGAGCGTGAGGCTTTGGAACTCCTGCGCTCGCGCGACCTGCTGGGAGTGGGGGCGCGAGCGCACGAAGTGCGCGAGCGCCTCGTCCCGGGTCCGCTGGCCACCTTCATCGTCGACCGCAACATCAACTACACCAACGTCTGCGTATCTGGGTGCCGGTTCTGCGCCTTCCACTGCGCGCCCGGCTCGCCGGAAGCCTACGTGCTCTCGCGGGAAGTCATCCGCCAGAAGATCCAGGAGACCATCGACCTGGGCGGCACCGGGATAATGATGCAGGGCGGCCTTCATCCCGGCCTCGACATCAGCTGGTTCGAAGACCTGTTCCTCGCCGTCAAAGAGTGGTTCCCCTCCATCACCATACACTCGCTCTCGGCACCGGAGATCGTCCACATCACCAAGGTGAGCGGCCTCACCACAGCCGAGACACTGCGGCGTCTGAAGGCGGCGGGGCTCGACTCGCTCCCGGGCGGCGGGGCGGAGATCCTCGTCGACAGCGTCCGCCGGCAGGTCGCCCCACACAAAGCGAGCACCGAAGAGTGGCTGGCCGTCATGCGGGAGGCTCACAAGCAGGGCATCATGGGCACCGCCACCATGATGTTCGGCAGCTTGGAGACCCTCGAGGACCGGGTGGAGCACATGCGCGTGATCCGCGAGCTGCAGGACGAGACCGGCGGCTTTCGCGCCTTCATCCCCTGGAGCTTCCAGTCGGGACGCACCGCACTGGAGGAGTCCACCGACGCGGCCACGGGGGTCGACTACCTGGTGACCTTGGCTGTCTCCCGTCTGTACCTGGACAACGTCCCGCACATCCAGGCGTCGTGGGTGACCCAGGGCCTGCGCGTCGGGCAGGTGGCGCTCCGCTTCGGCGCCGACGACCTGGGCAGCACCATGATCGAAGAGAACGTGGTGGCGGCCACCGGTCTGACTGTCCGGGCCAACCGGGATGATCTGGTCCACGCCATCCGCCAGGCCGGCTTCACTCCGGCGCAGCGGCGCTCCGACTACAGCCTGGTCTGAGACGGTCCGCTTCGGACGCTTGGAGGCGCAGGCGCCCTGTCGACGCGCAGGCGCTCCGTCGACGCGCAGGCGCCCCGTCGACGCGCAGGCGCCCTGTCGACGGGTAGTCACTCCTCCAGCTTGCAGATGTGCGCACAATGTGCGCACATCACAGAGCATGTCCGGATGATATCGACACGAGCAGAGGTGTGCGCTCGCGCGGCCTGATATGGTTCGGCGGGTCAGCGCGCCGCCGTTAGAGGCGTTCCGCGCTCCAAGCGCGCCGTCGGATGTATCATATGTCCCTGCTGAAACGCACGGAGGGACGGGCGATGAAACAAGAGGGAACACTGAGAGTCAAGACCGGCCTCGCTGAGATGCTGAAGGGCGGGGTCATCATGGACGTGACCACGGCCGAGCAAGCACGTATCGCTGAGGATGCGGGCGCCTGCGCGGTCATGGCGCTCGAGCGCGTCCCGGCCGACATCCGCAAAGAGGGCGGCGTAGCCCGTATGGCCGACCCCGAGAAGATCATCGAGATCCAGGAGGCGGTCAGCATCCCGGTCATGGCCAAGGCCCGCATCGGCCACTTCGTGGAAGCCCAGATCCTGGAAGCGCTCGACGTCGACTACATCGACGAGAGCGAGGTGCTCACCCCCGCCGACGAGGCGCATCACATCAACAAGTGGAAGTTCAAGGTGCCGTTCGTCTGCGGTGCGACGGGGCTGGGTGAAGCTTTGAGGCGCATCAACGAGGGCGCCGCCATGATCCGCACCAAGGGTGAGGCGGGCACGGGTAACGTGGTGGAGGCGGTGCGGCACATGCGGGCCATCGTGGACCAGATCCGCGGCCTCACCTCCGCAGACGAGGACGAGCTCTTCCGCGCGGCCAAGGACTACCAGGCTCCCTACGAGCTGGTGGCTTGGGTGGCCGAGCACGGCACGCTGCCGGTGGTCAACTTCTCGGCGGGCGGCCTCGCCACGCCGGCGGACGCCGCGCTCATGATGCAGCTTGGGGCCGATGGCGTGTTCGTGGGCTCGGGCATCTTCAAGAGTGAGGATCCGAGCGCCCGGGCGAAAGCCATCGTCGAGGCCACCACCCACTATCAGGATCCCACCGTCCTTGCCCGGGTCTCCCGAGGGCTGGGCGACGCCATGCCCGGCTTGGAGATCGGCGCCATGCGACCCGAGGAGCTCATCCAGCACCGTGGCTGGTAGCGCTCCACCGGCTGGCGCGGGGGTGGGCGTGGCCGAGAGGGACCGCCTGGACGGCGCCCGACTGACGGTAGGCGTGCTTGCGCTCCAGGGCGCGTTTCGCGAACACGTCCGCATGCTGAGCGTCCTGGGGGCCGCCGCCCGCGAGGTGCGCACACCGGGCGAATTCGACGGTCTGGACGCGCTTATCATCCCCGGCGGAGAGAGCACCACTATGGGACTGCTCATGGAGAAGGGCGGGCTGCTCGCTCCTTTGAGGGAGTTCGTGAGGAGCCGCCCCGTGTTCGGGACCTGTGCCGGCCTCATCATGCTGGCCAAGGGTACGCTGGACAGGGAGCAGCCCCTGCTGGGGGTCATGGACGTGACCGTGCGCCGCAACGCCTTCGGCCGGCAGACCCGCAGTTTCGAGGCCCCTGTCGAGTTGAGCCTGGCTCCCGGCCGGAACGACACCTTCCACGGCATCTTCATCCGCGCGCCATGGGTGGAGACGGCCGGCCCCGGTGTGGAGGTGATCGCCCGCTGCGACGGACGCGTCGTGGGGGTCCGTCAGGACCAGATGATGGGCGTGGCCTTCCATCCCGAGTTGGGGGACGACGTCAGGCTCCACGCCCACTTCCTTGAGGTGGCCGCGGCCGCAAGAGTCTGACTCGCGTCCGATCGCGGCACCGCCCCGTGGCCGAGTCTGGAAAACTCCCTGGAAAATCCGGTGTTCGGAGCAGCACGGTCGCCCCACTTCGTTCGGGGAAGCCGCCCTGCGGGTGATATACTGACTTGCTGGTGTGCCGCACCAGCCTGCCCGTGCATTCCTCATGTCGGCCGCTGGGCGCACTTCCCCTATGTACCACTGCCTTGCTTAGCGACAAGGAGGGTCGGTTTGATCCGATACGACGCAGACCAAGCAGCGTTCTATCGGGAGAAGTTGGTCAAGAGGGTCGAGGCAGACGTCCGCGACTGCTACCAGTGCGGCAACTGCTCCGCCGGCTGCCCGGCCGCCTTCACCTTTGACTACACTCCCAACCAGGTGATGCGAATGCTCCAGGTGGGACTGGTCGACAAAGTGCTGGATTCCAGTGCCATCCAGCTCTGCATCCAGTGTCTTACCTGCACGGCCCGCTGCCCGCGCAACATCGACATCGCCGGTATCTTCGAAGATCTCAAGACGGTCGCGACGGCCCAGGAACGTGACGTTCCCGAGCACGTGAAGACCTTCAACAGGACCTTCTTGAGCGCGGTGGCCAAGTTCGGGCGGCTACCCGAGTTCTACGACATGGCCACCTTCTATGTCGGCACGCTGAACCCCAAGATGGCCTTGGGCAACGTGGGCCTCATGGTCCCGGTCCTGGCCCGGCGCAAGATGCCGCTCATCCCGCGCCGGGCCAAAGGCGCCGACGAGGTGGGCCGCATCTACAAGAAGACCATGGAGAAGGCCAAGCAGCGCGAGAAGTCTGAGGCCAGGAAGCTGCAGCAGATCCGCGCCGCAGCCGCTGAAGCTGCAGCGGCAGCCGATGCTGCCCGGGTGGCTGCAAGTGTCGCGCCCGCCACAGCCGGACACGGGTCCGCGGCCGTCAGTGGAAGCGAGGTGGCCGGATGACCCTTGCGTACTATCCGGGGTGCGCGCAGCAGCACTCCTCAGAGGAACTCGGTCACTCCACCTGCAAGGTGCTGGACGCCCTCGGCGTCGACTACAAGGAAGTGCCCGACTGGACCTGCTGCGGTTCCACGCCGGCGCACATGATGGATCACCTCCTCGCGCAGGCTTTGGCCGCGCGCAACCTGCGCCAGGCGGCTCTCGTGGGCGACGAACTCATGTCTCCCTGTCCCTCCTGCTATCAGCGGGAGAAGAACGCGGCCGTTGAGATCAACGAGAGCGACGAGTTCCGGGCCGAGGTCAACGAGATCCTCGACAAGCCGTACGGCGGCAAAGTCACCTGCTACTCGCTGCCCGAGTATTTGATCAACTTCGTAGGTGAGGAGAAGGTCGCTTCCCTGGTGAAGACCGACCTCTCCCAGCTCAAGGTGGTGCCCTACTATGGCTGCCTGCTCGGCCGCCCGAGCGACATGGTGGGCGAGGAGAGCGCGGAGCAGCCCATGATGATGGACCTGCTGCTACAGGCCGCCGGCGCCGACGTGAAGTGGTGGAACTACAAGACCGAGTGCTGCGGCGCCAGTGTGGGCATGCCCAAGGAGGAGATCCAGCGCAAGCTCTCCGGCAAGGTCCTGGAACAGGCCCTGGCTGCGGGCGCCGATGCCGTGGTGGTGTGCTGCCCGCTCTGCCACGTGAACCTCGACCTGAAACAGGCCCAGATCAACAAGGCCCTCGGCACCGACTACAAGATGCCCATCCTATACCTGTCGCAGGTGCTGGGGCTCGCGTTCGGCATGAGCTTCGATGAGGTGATGCTGCAGAAGAACATCGTCGACCCGCGGCCGCTCGTGAAGAAGGCCATCGCCGATGCGACCGCCATCAAGGCGGAGGAGGAGCGCAAGGCCGCAGCGAAGGCCGCCAAGGCTGCGGCTAAAGCAGCGGAGCCCGGCGAGGCCGCCAAGGCTGCGGCTAAAGCAGCGGCCGACGCGGCAGCCGGCGAGGGCGCGCCCGCCAAGGCCGACAAGGCAGCCGAAGCCGCCGCCACCGCCACTGACAGCGCGGACGAGGAGGTGGCGCCATGAGGATAGGCGTCTTCGTCTGCCATTGCGGCAGCAACATCGCCGGCACCGTCGACGTGGCCGAGCTGGCCAAGCGGGCCCTCACCCTCAAGGACGTGGTCCACGGCGAGAACATCATGTACACGTGCTCCGAGCCGGGCCAAGCCGCCATCCAGAAAGCCATCCAAGAGAAGAAACTCGACCGGGTGGTCGTCTCGGCCTGCTCACCGCACATGCACGAGCCGACCTTCCGGCGCTGCGTGGACAAGGGCGGTCTCAACCCCTACCTCTTCGAGATGGCCAACATCCGCGAGCACTGCTCCTGGATCCACACCGACATGCCGGTGGCCACCGAGAAGGCGTGGGACATCATCAAGATGGCCGTGGCCAAGGCCCGCAGGCTCGAGCCCCTCTTCTCCAACGAGGTCGAGATCAACAAGGACGTTCTCGTCATCGGCGGCGGTGTAGCGGGCATCCAGGCCGCGCTAGACCTGGCCGACGCCGGTCTCAAGGTCACCATCGTGGAGAGGGAGACCACCATCGGCGGGGTCATGGCCAAGCTCGACAAGACCTTCCCCACCATCGACTGCTCGGCCTGCATCCTCACGCCACGCATGGTGGACTGCGGCCAGCACGAGAACATCGAGCTCATGACCTACTGCGAGGTCGACAAGGTCTCGGGCTACGTGGGCAACTTCACCGTGGACATCCGCAAGAAGGCCTCAATGGTCGACTGGAGCAAGTGCATCGGCTGCGAGATCTGCGTGCAGAAGTGCCCGTCGAAAGCTCCCGACATCTTCAACGTCGGGCTGGAGCCGACCAAGGCCATCTACATCCCCTTCCCGCAGGCGGTGCCCAAGCGGGCCGCCATCCAGACCGAGTACTGCCGTTACTTCCAGACCGGCAAGTGCAGAGTATGCGAGCGGGTCTGCCCGGCTGAGGCCATCGATTTCGAGCAGAAGGACGAGATCGTCCAGAAGCAGTTCGGTGCCATCGTCGTCGCCACCGGTTTGGACGTCTTCGACTGGGAGACCGGCTACCCCGAATACGGGGGCGGCAAGATCAAGGACGTCATCAGTGGCCTGCAGTACGAGCGGATGCTGAACGCCTCCGGCCCGTACGGCGGGCACGTGCACAGGCTCTCCAACGGGGAGGACCCGAAGACGGTGGTCTTCATCCAGTGCGTGGGTTCGCGTGACGAGTCGGTGAACCGGCCCTACTGCTCGGGCGTGTGCTGCATGTACACGGCGAAGCAGGCGCTGCTCACCAAAGACCACTGCGGCATGGACGTGGAGGTCTACGTCTTCTACATCGACATCCGCGCCACCGGCAAGGGCTACGAGGAGTTCATCAAGCGGGTCCAGACCGAGTTCGGCGTGAAGTACGTGCGCGGCCGCGTCTCCAAGCTGTACGAAGACAACGGCAAGGTCATGGTGCGCGGCGTCGACACCCTGCTTGGCGAGCAGGTAGAGGTGGCCGCCGACTTGGTGGTGCTGGCCACCGGCATCCAGGCTCCCGAGGGAGCCAAGGAGCTCGCTCAGAAGCTCAACATCAGCTACGACGAGTTCGGCTTCATGAAGGAAGGTCATCCCAAGCTGCGCCCGGTGGAGACCAACACCGCCGGCGTCTTCCTGGCCGGCGTCTCCCAGGGTCCCAAGGACATCCCGTCCACGGTCGCCCAGGCTTCGGGCACGG
>CAZQDY010000019.1:0-43270 GCA_964592075.1 uncultured Gaiellales bacterium | reverse complement strand
AGCGCACCGCTCCCGCTGCTCTCAAGATGGCCGTGGACATGGTGGAGGAAGGCCTCATCTCCAAGGAAGAGGCCATCATGCGTGTGGATCCGAGCCAGCTCGACCAGCTGCTGCATCCGCGCCTCGACCCCAACCAGGAGCTGAACGTCTTGGCCACCGGGTTGGGCGCCTCGCCGGGCGCCGGTGTGGGCAAGATCGTGTTCGAAGCCGATGAGGCCGAGGAGCAGGGCGCCAAGGGCGAACCGGTGATCCTCGTGCGGTGGGAGACCAACCCCGACGACATCCACGGTCTCATGCATTCCCAGGGCGTCATCACCAGTCACGGCGGCATGACCTCTCACGCCGCCGTCGTCGCCCGCGGCATGGGCAGGCCCTGCATCGCCGGCGTCCAGGAGATGAAGATCGACGAGAAGAACAAGCAGGTCACCGTCGGCGACGTCACCCTCAAAGAAGGCGACTGGATCTCCATGGACGGAGCCACCGGGCGTGTGATCCTCGGCCGGGCCAAGCTGACCAAGGGTGGCTTTGACGAGAGAGTCAGCACCGTGCTCGGGTGGGCCGACGAGATCCGCCGGCTGCGCGTGCGCACCAACGCCGACAATCCTGAGGACGCGAAGCAGGCTCGGGAGTTCGGGGCCGAGGGCATCGGCCTCTGCCGGACGGAGCACATGTTCATGCAGCAGGAGCGTCTGCCTCATGTGCGCAACATGATCATGTCGGAGACCACCGAGGAGAGGGAGAAGCACCTCGCCAGGCTGCTACCCTTCCAGCGCGAGGACTTCGACGGGATATTCCGGGCGATGGCGGGCCTGCCCGTGACCATCCGCCTGCTCGACCCGCCGCTGCACGAGTTCCTGCCCAACTACACCGAGGCCATGGTGGAGTTGGAGAAGCTGCGCATGAACGGCGCGTCCGCCGAGGCGATCGCCGCTCAGGAGAAGCTGGTCGCGACCGTCAAGGCTCTGGCTGAATCCAACCCGATGCTGGGCACCCGCGGCTGCCGCCTGGGCATCCAGTGGCCGGAGATCTACGCCATGCAGGTGCGGGCCATCATCGAGGCGGCGGCCGACGTGTTCGCCGACACCGGCGAGAAGCCGCGTGTGGAGATCATGATCCCCTTGGTGGGCTTCGAGGAAGAGCTAAAGCGCATGCGGGCGCTCACCGTGGAGACGGCCGACGCGGTCCTGAAGGAGCGCGGCGTGCAGATCGATTACACGGTCGGTACCATGATCGAGGTGCCGCGGGCCGCCTTGACCGCCGACGAGATTGCGCGGCAGGCCGACTTCTTCAGTTTCGGCACGAACGACCTCACCCAGATGACCCTGGGCTTCTCCCGCGACGACGCGGAAGGCAAGTTCCTCACCCACTATCTGAAGGTCGACTTGCTGAAGAGCAACCCGTTTGAGAAGCTCGACCAGACCGGCGTGGGGCAGTTGGTGGCCATGGCCGTGCAGAAGGGCCGCTCGGTCAAGCCGGAGCTCAAGACCGGCATCTGCGGCGAGCACGGTGGTGAGCCCACAAGCGTGAAGTTCTGCCACCGCACCGGACTCAACTACGTGAGCTGCAGCCCGTACCGGGTGCCGCTGGCCCGCCTGGCCGCGGCGCAGGCGGTGCTGGAAGAGAAGGTGGCGGCAAAGACCGGTGACTGACGGCCGGCGGCAGTCGCCGCCGGCCCTACAGAATCGAGGGGCGGGGCCGGTGAGGTCGTGAAGCGCGAATGGCCCGGTAGAGTGAGTCTGTCCGCCGACCTTTACGAGGCCGGGCTGTCACGATGGGCGCAGCGCTCGTCGGCTTCGCTGGGACGCGAACGTCCCGAGGAGCCCTGCACCATCCGCACCCCGTACCAGCGGGACCGGGACCGCATCGTCCACAGCAAGGCGTTCCGCCGGCTCAAGCACAAGACGCAGGTCTTCATCGCCCCAGAAGGCGACCACTATCGCACCCGGCTGACGCATACTCTGGAGGTCTCCGGCATCGCCCGGACGGCGGCGAGAGCGCTCAGGATGAACGAGGACCTGGCCGAGGCCATCGCTCTGGGCCACGACCTGGGGCATACCCCCTTCGGTCACGCCGGCGAGGGGGTCCTTGACGAGATGCTCCGACGCCTGGGAGCCGGAGGATTCCAGCACAACGAACAGAGCGCCCGGGTGGTGGAGGTGTTGGAGAACGACGGCTGCGGGTTGAACCTCACCTGGGAAGTGCGCGACGGCATACGCCACCATTCCGGTGACGGCCGGCCCGCCACGCTGGAGGCGCAGATCGTGCATCTGGCCGACCGCATC
Source organism: uncultured Gaiellales bacterium (assembly GCA_964592075.1). Taxonomy (GTDB): domain Bacteria; phylum Actinomycetota; class Thermoleophilia; order RBG-16-64-13; family RBG-16-64-13; genus RBG-16-64-13. The sequence continues at coordinate 40,988 of CAZQDY010000019.1, read as the reverse complement.
GCCTATGTCAACCACGACATCGACGACGCCCTGCGGGCCGGGCTCATCTCCCTCGCCGATCTGCCCGCCGAGCCTGTCGGCCTCCTGGGCGGCTCGGGGAGCGAGCGCATCGACGCTCTCGTGCACGACTTGGTGGACAGCAGCGTTGATGGCGACGCCATCGCGCAGACCCCTGCGGTCGGCCGGGCTCTCGACGGCCTGCGGACCTTCCTCTTCCAGACCGTGTATCCGCGCGCGCTCGAGGAGGCGGGGGGCGAAAAGGTGCGGCGATTGCTCACGCAGTTGATGGAGTACTTCCTGGATCATCCGGAGGCTCTGCCGTCGGCCCCGCCGGTCGCAAACGGCCTGGAGTCCGACCGCATGGAGCGTATCCGGGCCGTCACCGACTACGTGGCGGGCATGACCGACCGCTACGCGCAGCGGCTGTATCTGGAGCTTTTTATGCCCACGTGCTGGGGCGATCTGTGAACCGGACGGCGGGGGTCACCCTGTGAGCCCCTTCATCAAAGACGCATCGGTGCAGGCAGTGCTGGCGGCCGCCGGCATCGTGGACGTGATCTCCGGTTACACCAGCCTGCGCAAGCGGGGAGCGACCTACACCGGCCTCTGCCCCTTCCATCAGGAGAAGACCCCTTCCTTCACGGTCAACGCCGAGAAGGGCCTCTACTACTGTTTCGGTTGCGGCGAGGGCGGGGACGTGGTCCGTTTTCTCGAACGGGCGGAGAACCTGTCCTTCGTGGAGGCCATCGAGCAACTGGGGGAGCGCTTCGGCGTACCCGTGGAGTTCGAGGCAGGCGCGGGCCCGGACGCCGGCCGCAAGGACCGCGAATCGCGCCTTCTCCTGCTGCTCGACAAGGCGGCCACGTTTTACCAGCGGTTTCTTTGGGAAACAGAAATCGGTCGTGCTGCCCGCGACTATCTGGAGAAGCGCGGGCTCGGCGAGGAGGTGTGCCGGGCGTTTCGAGTGGGTTTCTCGCCCGACGAATGGAGGGGACTGCAGCGTCGCGCGACCAAGGAGGGTTTCGCAGACCGGGAGTTGGAAGAAGCCGGTCTGTTGATCCGCCAGACGGGAAAGACGTACGACCGCTTCCGCGGACGCCTCATGTTCCCCCTGGTGGATCACCGAGGCAGAGTCCTGGGGTTCGGGGGGAGGACGCTGAAAGATGAGACCCCGAAGTATCTCAACTCGCCGGAAGGGCCCCTGTACCAGAAGGGGCGGCTCCTGTACGGGTTGTATCAGGCGCGCAGAGCCATCGCCGAGGCCGATGAGGTCGTGGTGGTAGAGGGCTACACAGATGTTCTGGGGCTCGCGCAGGCAGGCGTGGGCAACGTGGTGGCCTCCATGGGCACGGCGCTGACCGACGCCCAAATCGGGCTCATGATGCGCTTCACGGGCAACATCACCTTCATGTTCGACGCGGACCGGGCCGGCACCGACGCCATGCTGCGTTCGGGCGAGCTGGCTCGGGGCCATTCGTCGCGGCCGATGGTGGCTCTTCTCCCCGGTGGCCGGGACCCGGCCGATGTCGCTGTGTCGGGCGGCCCGGAGGCGGTGGCGAAGGTGACCGCGGGGAAGATCTCTCTGCTTGGTTTCGAGCTGCGGCAGGCGCTGGCTCGGGCGGACACTTCGACCGCCGACGGGAGGGTGCGCGCCTTTGAAGATGTGCGCCGTATCATGAGCCGGGTCTCTTCACTGAAGGAGCGGGAGGAGGAGATCCCGCTCGTGGCCGACCGGCTCCGGCTGTCGCCCGACAGCGTCACTCTGCTCCTGCGGGGCGGTCAGGCGGCTTCCCGGCGTGGCGAGCCGGGGCGCGGCCGGGTGGCGGCGGCGGTGCTGACCCAGCGCCTGCTCGGCAACGAGACGGCCATCGAGCGGGACTTTCTTGTCGCGGCGGCCTGCAATCCGGAGCGGGCGGTCGAGATCCTGGGAGCGTTGACGCCCGAGCATTTCGCCGACCCCGACAACCGGGAGGTCTTCACCGGGCTCCGGGAAGCGTTGGCGCTGGTGGCCGGCCCCGGCGACCACGAGACCGCCTTCGCCAAGCTCAGATCGCGTGCCCATGACGATTCCAGCGCCGGCCCCCTGTTCGTCCGGCTGGTCATAGAGGCCGACCAGGGGCGCTACTCCGCCGCGGTCCTGGACGAGCTCTGTCTACGCCTCCAAGAGCAGTACTTCAAGCGGGAGATCAGCGTTCTGCGGGCGACTCTCGACGATGGAGCGGACAGGGTGGAGGAGCAGAAGCGACTGGTCCACCTGGAGCGGCTGCTACAGAGCGTCCGCGCCAATCTCAAGGACCTGGACCCTGAAGAAGGACGGACCTGAGATGCCCGAGGAGAGCGAACTGACAGCCGAGGTCCTTCAGGGGGTGTTGGAGCAGGCGCGGGCCCGGGGCTCGCTCACCCTGGACGAGGTCGGCGCCGTCGCTCAGGAAGCCGATCTCTCCCCCGACGAGGTGGAGTTCCTCTACTCGCTCCTGGTGGACATGGGCGTGGAGGTCATCGAGGAAGAGGCTGAGGAGCTGAGTGACTTCTCCGAAGAAGAGGAGTTCCTGAACTACCTGGACGTCACCATCGACCACACGGTCGACGATCCGGTCCGCATGTACCTGCGCGAGATTGGCAGAGTACCCCTCCTCACACCTGAGGAGGAGGTCGAGCTTGCCAAGCTGGTCGAGAGGAAGGACGTAGAGGCAAAACGGCGGCTGACTGAGGCTAACCTGCGGTTGGTGGTCTCTATCGCGAAGCGCTACATGGGCCGGGGACTGTTGTTCCTCGATCTCATCCAAGAGGGCAACCTGGGCCTGATCCGCGCTGTGGAGAAGTTCGACTACCGCTTGGGCTACAAGTTCTCCACGTATGCCACCTGGTGGATACGCCAGGCGGTTACCAGGGCCATCGCCGACCAGGCGCGCACCATCCGCGTACCCGTGCATGCAGTCGAGACGATGAACAAGCTCAACCGGATCCAGCGTGAGCTGCTGCAGAAGAGCGGGCGCGAACCCACGGTGGTCGAGATCGCCGAGGCGCTGGGGGTGACGCCGCACAAGGTGAGGGAGATCCAGAAGGCCACCCAGGAGCCCGTCTCCCTGGAGACCCCGGTGGGAGACGAGGAGGATTCGGAGCTGGGCGACTTCATAGAAGACGCCGACGCCGACCAGCCGCTCGAGGTGGTGTTCCGCGAGATCAGGCGGGAGGAGCTCTTCCGGGTGCTCGACAGCCTGCCGGCCCGGGACCGCAAGGTGCTCGAGCTGCGCTTCGGACTCAAGGGCGAACGTCCGCGCACCCTGGAGGAGGTGGGCGAGCGCTTCGGGGTGACGCGGGAGCGTATCCGCCAGGTGGAGGCGAAGACCCTCAACCGCCTCAAGAACTTCCGTGACGCCCAGGCCCTGCGGGATCTGGACGGGTAGCCCCGCCCGCGCGGATTTCGGACGATTCCCGAGAACTAAGTCTTGACCACGGCCTCAGGTTCCGCTACTGTAGCGCCGCGAGTCTGGAGAACACCGGGCCGCGTGCGTTAGAGAGGGGTGGGCCCGGGTATCGTGTCGCCCCGAAACAGATGGAGGTTGTAGGGTTGGCTGAGGGGACTGTCAAGTGGTTTAGTCCCGAAAAGGGCTACGGATTCATTGAGCAGCCGGAGGGGGAGGATCTCTTCGTCCACTTCAGTGAGATCCAGGTGGAGGGCTTCCGTACGCTCTCCGAGGGGCAGGCTGTCAGATTCGACGTGGTCCAAGGTCCGAAGGGCCTTCAGGCGGCGAACGTATCGCCCGTCTAGCACGCGCGAGGAGCTGTCTCTTTCCGTTATCGAGCCCCGCTCCGGCGGGGCTTTTTTGATGTCCGCAGGTCTCGATCCGGGGCGTTCCAAGACCCGCAGATGAGAGACTGCGCAAATTGCGCACTAAAGGTTCCCCACCTTGCGCCGATACGGATAATGAGAGTTTCCCATTCAAAACTCTCCTTTCTCCTCTCGGGCGCCTGGCAAAGGCGCCCTTTCTCTTTCGCGGTTTCTCGTTGAGATCACCCGCGAGGACTCTGCCGGCGGGCGCCGAAAAGAAGTCGTGAGAGTTTCCCATTCAAAACTCTCCCTCTCCTCTCGGGCGCCTGGCCAGGGCGCCCTTTTTTTCCGCTATAATCCGCCCAGTTCGCGGTCGCGGGCGGTGCTTCCGGATCGTAGCGCACGTCCGCGCTTGGTCGCTCCAAGGAGAGTCGCAGATGATTTCCCGGCAAGAGGTAGAGCACGTGGCGCGCCTTGCCCGTCTTCACTTCGATGAAGACGAGCTGGCGAGGTTGCAGCCGGAACTCGGCCGGATCATCGAGTATGTGGAACAACTCGCCGGGTTGGATCTCTCCGGCCTGGAGCCGACCTCTCACGCGGTGCCTCTCAAGAACGTCCTCCGAGCCGACGAGCCGGTGGCGGGTCTGAGCCAGGAGGAGGCCGTCGCCAACGGTCCGGATGTGGAGCGGGGCCAGTTCGTGGTGCCGCGGATCGGATAGGGGCAGATGAGCGCCGCCGGCGGTAAGGCCGCCCTTGACGTCACGACTTTGACCGCTCACCTGTGCCGGGAACTGCTGGCCGGCGGAGATGTCTCCGCCACCGAGTTGACCCGCGCCTATCTGGACCGCATAGCCGCGGTGGATGGAGAAGTGCAGGCCTTTCTGCGGGTTGACGAATCCGGAGCGATGGCAGCCGCTGCCGCGGTGGACGCCAAGCCGCGAAGCGAGCGGCAGCCTTGGGAAGGCGTGCCCATCGGCCTCAAAGACATCTTTTGCGTCAAGGGCATGGAGACCACCTGCGCCTCGCGCATACTCCAGCACTATATCCCGCCGTACGACGCCACCATCATAGCCAAGCTGCGGGCCGCCGGCCTCATCTTCCTGGGTAAGTTGAACATGGACGAGTTCGCCATGGGCAGCTCGACTGAGAACTCGGCGTTCCAGACCACGCGGAACCCGTGGGATCTCGACAGGGTGCCGGGCGGCTCCAGTGGCGGCTCCGCCGCCTGTGTCGCCGCCTCCGAAGCTCCCTGGGCGCTCGGCACCGACACCGGGGGCTCCATCCGGCAGCCGGCCTCCCTATGCGGCGTGGTGGGCCTCAAGCCGACCTATGGCGCGGTCAGCCGCTACGGCCTCATCGCGTTCGCCAGCTCGCTGGACCAGATCGGGCCACTGACCCGCGACGTGAGGGACGCGGCGGCGCTGCTGGACCTCATCGCCGGCCGCGACGCAAGGGACTGCACCAGCACCGGCCTGCCGGAGCCGGCCGGGACGCCTGGCCGCGCCGATCTGCGGGGGCTGCGGTTCGGGGTCATCGAGGAGTATGTGGGAGAGGCCTGCCAGGCCGGCGTCCGCGAGGTGTTCCAGACGGCTGTGGACTCCATCAGCGCTCTGGGAGGGGTCTGCGAGGTGGTGAGCCTGCCCAGCGTCGAGAGGGGCATCGCCGCGTACTATCTGATCGCTCCATCAGAGGCCAGCTCCAACCTGGCCCGGTTCGACGGGGTCCGCTACGGCTATCGCACGGCGCACAGCGAGGACCTCTACGAGATGTACGTCCGCACCCGCAGCGAGGGCTTCGGCCCTGAGGTCAAGCGGCGCATCATGATCGGTACTTATGCGCTCTCGGCCGGCTACTACGACGCGTACTACGCTCAGGCTCAGCGGACCCGCACGCTCATCATCCAGGACTTCGCGCGGGCTTTTGAGCGCTTCGACTTCCTCATCTCGCCGACCTCGCCTACCGTGGCCTTCAAGATCGGAGAGCGCACCGCCGACCCGCTCGCGATGTACCTGTCGGACCTCTGCACCGTCCCGGTCAGCTTGGCGGCGCTGCCGGGCATCAGCATTCCGGCCGGGTTCTCGGCCGGGCTTCCGGTGGGACTCCAGATCGTGGGGCCCCATTTCTCGGAACGGCGCCTTCTCGACGCGGCCTACGCGCTTGAGCGGTGCCTGGACGTGAACACCGTGGCTCCGCTCGCGGAGGTGTCGCAGTGAGCTGGGAGTCAGTTATCGGGCTAGAGATACACGTGCAGCTGAGCACCCTGACCAAGATGTTCTGCGGCTGCAGGGTCACGTTTGGTGAGCCGCCCAACACGCACGTATGCCCGGTCTGTCTGGGCCATCCGGGAGTGCTGCCGGTCTGCAACGAGAAGGCGATCCAGTACGCCACGCGCATCGCGCTGGCCCTCGACTGCCGGATAGCGGAGCACACGGTCTTCCATCGCAAGAACTACTTCTATCCCGATCTGCCCAAGGCCTATCAGATCTCGCAATACGACCAGCCTCTGGGGCTGAGCGGGCATCTGGCCGTGGAACTGGAGGACGGGGGTCGTTTCACGGTGGGCATCACCAGGGTGCACATGGAGGAAGACGCCGGCAAACTGATCCATGCCGGCGGAGCGTCGGGGCGCATAGACGGGGCCGACCATTCTCTGGTGGACTTCAACCGGGGTGGCACGCCGCTCGTAGAGATCGTGACGGAGCCCGACATCCACACCCCCGACCAGGCCCGCGCCTTCCTGATCCAGTTGCGCAGCCTGGTGGAGCAACTCGGGGTATCAGACGTGAACATGGAGGAGGGGTCGCTCCGCTGCGACGCCAACGTGTCGGTGCGCAGGCCGGGCGATCCGTTCGGGACCAAGACCGAACTCAAGAACATGAACTCCTTCCGGTTCCTTCATCGAGGCCTGGAGGCTGAGATCGAGCGGCAGGTCGGCACCCTGGAGGCGGGGGAGACCGTCGTGCAGCAGACCGTGCACTTCGACCCCGCCACCGGCACTGTGTCTACGCTGCGTAGCAAGGAGGAGGCTCACGACTACCGCTACTTCCCCGAGCCCGACCTGACGCCCATCGATTTGGACGCGCAGTACGTCGAGCGGTTGAGGGAGAGTCTCCCTGAGTTGCCGGCCGCCCGCAAGGAACGTCTGATGGAGCAGTATGACCTGCCCCCCAGGGACGCGGCCGCCCTGTCCGGGAACAAGCTCTTGGGTGACTACTTCGAGGAGCTGGCCGCGGCGGCGGGGGACGCCCGCTCGGCCGCGAACTGGGTCTTGGGCGACCTCTCCGCCTATCTCAACGCCTCCGGCGTGGAGGTGGCCGATTGTCCTGTGAAGGCGGCTCATCTGGCGGAGCTGCTCGGCCTGGTGGATGACGGCACCCTCTCCGGCAAGATGGCCAAGGAGGTCTTCGAGACCATGACCTCCACCGGCAAGGACGCCAAGACCATCGTCGCAGAGAAAGGCCTCGGGCAGATCTCCGACACGGGAGAGCTCGAGGCCATAGTGGCGCGTATCGTGGCGGCCAACCCGGGCCCGGCTGAGGAGTTCCGGCAGGGGCGGGAGAAGGTCCTGGGCTTCTTTGTGGGGCAGGTGATGAAGGAGACTCGAGGCCAGGCAAACCCGCAGATCGTCAACGATCTGCTACGGAAGAGACTGGGCGCGCCGGGTGCCTGAGCGTCGGTTCCAGGCCGTTCAAGACGGGGTCCTGAGATGGAAGATCGGGTTCCCGCGGTTGAAAAGCAGGTCCATCTCTGGTACCTTGCCTTACCTTTTCAGAAACCGGCGAACGTCGGAATCCAGCAGGGTGTTGAGCAAAGTCTGAACATGCCAGGAAGGTGTCAGCGTCGTGCAATCCACAGATGCGCACCCCGAGTCGTGCCCCGTTCTGAAGACCGCGGATATCATCTCAGGCAAGTGGACGCTCCTCATCTTGCGTGACCTCTCCAAAGGCATCAACCGTTTCAGCGCCTTGGAGCGCTCGCTCGCCGGGATCAGTCCGAAGACGCTCTCGGAACGTCTCAAGGGGCTGGAGAAGGCGGGCATCATCACTCGCAAGAGCTATGCCGAAGTCCCGCCCAGGGTGGAATACAGCCTCACCGGCATGGGTTGGGATCTCATCCCGCTCATCGAACACATGCGCGACTACGGAGCCAAATGGCTCAGCGACGGCGCTGAATCCAAGACGGCGAAAGACGACCACGCGCCCGGCGCGTAATCACATAGACCATCGTACCGGGCACGGAGGCGGGAATTGACCAGCACCCCTGCTTCAGAAGGTTGGCTCCTCAATCTGGAAGAGGTTGACGCCCTCATCGAGGTCGGACGGAGCCGGGGTTTCGTCACCACCGAAGACATCGCCGAGGTGTTGGCCGAACTGGATCTCTCGACCGAGCAGATCGAGGCCATGTACACCACGCTCCTCGACCAGGGCATAGAGGTGGTCGACGAGAGTTCGCTCGACTCTGACGACGACCTGGAACTCGATGGCGGAGGCGATCAGGTCGATTGGCGCCGGAACGTGGACGAGCTCGACCTGAGTGTGGACGTCCCCACTACGGATCCGGTGCGGATGTACCTGAAGGAGATCGGGCGGGTCAAGCTGCTGACGGCTCAGCAGGAAGTGTCGCTGGCCAAGCGTATCGAGCGGGGAGACATCCGCGCCAAGCACGAGTTGACAGAGGCCAACCTGCGCCTGGTGGTCTCCATCGCGAAGCGGTACCACACCGACGGGATGAGCTTCCTCGATCTCATCCAGGAGGGCAACCTGGGTCTCATCCGGGCGGTGGAGAAGTTTGACTACCGCAAGGGCCACAAGTTCTCCACGTATGCGACCTGGTGGATCCGCCAGGCGATCACCCGGGCTATAGCCGACAAGGCCCGTACCATCCGCATCCCCGTGCACATGGTGGAGAAGATCAACAAGCTCATCCGGGTGCAGCGCCAATTGCTGCAGAACATGGGCCGGGAGCCGGCTCCGGAGGAGATCGCCTGCCAGATGGGCATGACCGACGTGGAGATACGGGAGATCCTGCGCATCAGCCAGACCACCGTCTCGCTCGAGACGCCCATCGGTGAAGAGGAGGACTCTGAGCTGGGAGACTTCATCGAGGACGAGGACGCCGTCCGCTCTTTCGACGCCGTCGCCCTCCAGCTCGATCGGGATGGAGTGAACGATGCGCTGGCCATGCTCCCCTACAGGGAACGTAAGGTCATAGAGCTGCGCTTCGGCCTCAAGGGCGAGCACCCCCGCACCCTGGAAGAGGTGGCCAAACGCTTCGGGGTCACGCGGGAGCGCATCCGGCAGATCGAGGCTAAGGCTCTGGCTAAGCTTCAGGCCATCGACAAGACCCGCAATCTTCGGAGCCGGGTCCAGTAGAGCCGCGTACCCAAGGGGCCGGGCAGGCACCGGTGGACGTCACGGATCTCATCACAGCTTCCTTCCCCGTCATCGGCATGAGCTGCGCCGCCTGTTCCGCACGGGTGGAGAAGGCCGTGCAGGGCCTGCAGGGAGTCACGCGTGCGGTGGTCAACCTGGCCACCGAGACGCTCACGGTCACGTATGCGCGGGGGGCGATCTCGCCGAGCGAGATCGCCAAGGCGGTGGCAGGCGCGGGCTACCGGTTGGCGCTGCCGGAGGATGGAGCGCCGGGCGCCGGCCCTCGCGGTGACGGGGCGGCCGACGCCGCCCAGTCCGGCGCCGCTGCACGCGCGGCCGCCGGCGACCCTGTCGCGGTGGCTGAGACCGCTCGTCGCCGGCAGACCCGCCTGCTCCTGGTGAAGTTCATCGTGGCCCTCGTGGTCGGGGCCATCCTCATGCTGATGATGCTCATCCCCGAATCCTGGGTCGCCATGCCGCGGCAGTGGCTGGTCATGTTCGTGCTTGCCACCCCGGTGCAATTCTGGGCCGGCGCCCAGTTCTACCGGGGCGCCTGGGCCGCGCTGCGCCATCGCACCAGCGACATGAACACTCTCATCGCGGTCGGTACGTCGGTGGCCTACCTCTACTCCGCGGTGGCGACCTTCCTCCCCGGGGCGCTCGAGGGAGCCGCGGGGGCCGGCTTCGAGGCCGCCGTCTACTACGATTCGGCCGTCATCATCATCGGGCTCGTCCTCTTGGGGCGATATCTGGAGGCCCGCGCCAAGGGCCAGACCTCGGCCTCCATGCGCCGGCTGATGGGCCTGCAGGCGAAGACGGCCCGCGTGCTGAGACGGTCGGGCGACACGGGGCCCGGCGCGGCGAGCGGCGGTATGCGCGAACTCGACATCCCGGTCGAAGAGGTGGTCGTTGGCGACGTCATCGTTGTGCGGCCCGGCGAGAAGGTCCCGGTGGACGGAGTCGTTCTGGAGGGCCGTTCGGCCGTCGACGAATCCATGCTGACGGGCGAATCCATCCCCGTGGAGAAGGGGCCGGGCCACGAGGTCATCGGAGCGACTCTGAATCGCACCGGTGCCTTCAGCTTCCGCGCCACCAAGGTCGGGCGCGATACGGTCCTGGCCCAGATCGTGCGCTTGGTGGAAGAGGCTCAGGGCTCCAAGGCGCCGATCCAGCGTCTGGCCGACCGCATAGCGGGAGTCTTCGTGCCGATCGTGCTCGCGGTTGCGGTCGCGACCTTCCTGGTCTGGTACTTCATCGGACCGGAGCCCCGCTTCACCCTGGCGCTCCTGGCCTTCGTCTCGGTGGTGGTCATCGCCTGCCCATGCGCCATGGGTTTGGCCACACCCACGGCCATCGTGGTGGGGACCGGCAGGGGAGCCGAGAACGGCATCCTCATCCGTTCGGGAGAAGCGCTGGAGCGGGCCCACAGATTGAGCACCGTCCTTCTTGACAAGACCGGGACCTTGACCCGGGGCAGGCCCGAGGTCACCGACGTAGTACCGGCCGACGCGATGCCCATTGTGGAGATCATGGCGCGAAGCGACATAGCTCTTGAAGGCGGGGGGATCACCCGGCGGGATGCCTCGGAGGACCTCCTGCGCCTGGCGGCCTCCGCCGAGAGGGGGTCGGAGCATCCCTTGGGTGAAGCCATCGTGGAGGCGGCTCGCTCCCAGAACCTGCAACTGCTGAGGGCCGCAGACTTCTCCGCCATCCCAGGCAGAGGGGTGGAGGCGAGCCTCAACCGGCTGGAGCCTCCTGTGCTCAGGCCCTCTAAGACGGCGGCGGACGCTTCGGCCTCCGAAGGAACTCGGCCCTCGGTCATGGGCTCCAGCCCGTCGCCCGAGACCCCATCGTCCATACAGGTGCTGCTCGGTAACCGGCGGCTCATGGAGGAGCGCGGCGTGCCTCTCGGCGGTCTGGAGGGAGAGGCCGAGCGGCTGGCCGAGGAGGGTAAGACCCCGATGTTCGTGGCGGTTGACGGAGCGATGGCCGGCATGATCGGTGTGGCCGACGTGGTCAAGCCCGACTCGGCGGCGGCCGTGCGCAGTCTGCAGTCGTTGGACCTGGAGGTATACATGATCACCGGCGACAACCGACGCACGGCGGAGGCGATCGCCCGGCAGGTGGGAGTGGGCAACGTCCTTGCCGAGGTGCTGCCCGAGCGGAAGGCGCAAGCGGTCAAGGACCTACAGGCCGGTGGGAAGGTGGTCGCCATGGTAGGCGACGGCATCAACGACGCGCCCGCTCTTGCGCAGGCCGACATCGGCATAGCCATAGGCACCGGGACCGACGTGGCCATGGAGACCTCCGACATCACGCTGATAAGGGGAGACCTGACTCCCATCAGCACAGCCATCCGGCTCAGCCGGGCGACCATGCGGGTGATCAAACAGAACCTGGGCTGGGCTTTCGGCTACAACATCGCACTCATCCCGGTGGCCGCGGGCGTGCTCTACCCGGCCTTCGGTATCCTGCTGGATCCGATGTATGCCGCGGTGGCGATGGCTCTGTCCTCGGTGAGCGTGGTCTCGAATTCCCTCAGGCTTCGGCGGTTCAAGGTGGGATCGCAACCGTAGGCGGGGAGGCGCCGGGCGCGTTGCTCTCGCCCATGCGGAAGCTCCCCCGACCTTGGCGGCCCGGCGGCGCTGCTGGTATCATTCTCCCCCCTGACGTGGGCGATTAGCTCAGGGGGAGAGCGCTGTCTTCACACGGCAGAAGTCGCTGGTTCAAATCCAGCATCGCCCACCTGGATCGAGGAGCTCTGGGCCACCCGGGGCTCCTTGTGCGTTCTTCCTGATGACAGCGGACGTCGCGGCAGGGAGGGGACCATGGACCGTAGATTCTTCCACGTCGACTCCTTCACAGAGGTCCCGTTCGCGGGTAATCCCGCCGGGGTATGCCTGCCGGCCGAGCCGCACGAAGACACCTGGATGCAACAGGTGGCCGTCGAGATGAACCTGTCGGAGACGGCCTTCGTCTTCCGGCAGGAGGGCGGGTTCTCGCTGCGCTGGTTCACGCCGGCGGCTGAGGTCGATCTGTGCGGCCACGGTACGCTGGCCACGGCGCACATCCTCTACGAACTCGGCGAGGTGGCGCTCTACGACGAAGCCGTCTTCCACACCCGGAGCGGACTGCTGATCGCCGAGCGCAAAGGCGGGTTGATCTGGCTCGACTTCCCGGCGCTGCCGGAGGAGCCGGCGACCGCTCCCGAGGGTCTGCTGGAGGCGCTGGGGGTCGAACCGGAATACGTCGGCAGATTCGGGAACGACTACCTGATCGAGCTTGGCACGGAGGCCCAGGTGCTCGCCGTCAAGCCGGACTTCCGCGCTCTACGGGCGCTGCCGTGCGAAGCCGTGGTTGTTACGAGTCTTCCGGGGGCGGTGCGCTGTGACTTCGTGTCGCGTTGCTTCGCGCCCCGGCTGGGCATCGACGAGGACCCGGTCACCGGCTCGGTGCACTGCTGCCTGGGGCTCTTCTGGGGCAGGCGCCTCGGGAAGACGGAGATGGTCGCCTACCAGGCGTCGGCCCGGGGAGGCATCATCCACGTCGAGCTGGCCGGCGACCGGGTCAAGCTGGGAGGGCGGGCCGTGACCGTGCTGCAGGGGCGGCTGACCGTCTGACAGGGAGCCGTTGCGCGGGCGGGTGGCGCGTTGGCGGTGTGGAATCCGGCCCTCAGTCCCGGCGCACCCCCAACTCGTCCCCGAAGTGCTCCAGTATGGACATGAAGGCCACTGAGCTCGTCTGACCCAGTCCGCACTTGGCGGCGTCCTGCATGGTCTTCGAGAGCACCTGCAGCTCTGCCAGATGCTCGGTGGTGAACCTGCCTTTGCGTAGCAACTCCACCGCTTCGAGCAGCTTTCGGTTGCCCAGGCGGCAGGGGGCGCAGTTGCCACACGATTCGTCGACGAAGAAGTCCATGACGTTGTGGGCCAGCTCCAACATGTCCCTGTCGGGTCCGATGACGATGATGGAACCCCCGGTGGGGATGTCTTCGAAGGCCAGCCGGCGCTCGAACTCCTTGCTGGGCACGCAGCGGCCCGATGCTCCTCCGATCTGCACGGCCTTGGCGCCTTCACCGCCGACCTGCCGCAGCAACTCGGCCACCGTAATACCGAACGGGAACTCGTAGATGCCGGGGCGCCCGCAGTCTCCCGATACACTGAACAGCTTGTGGCCCGCCGAATTCTCAGTTCCAAGGCTCCGGAACCAGTCCACGCCCCGGGAGAGGATGCAGGGAACCCACGCGAGAGTCTCGACGTTGTTGACCACCGAGGGACGGCCCAGGAACCCCGAGACCACCGGGAACGGGGGCCGGTTCCGCGGCTCACCACGCGATCCCTCCAGGGACTCGATGAGCGCCGTCTCCTCGCCGCAGACGTACGCGCCCGCACCCATGGCCACCACGATGTTGAAGTCGAAGCCCTCGATGCCGCCGATGCGCTCACCAAGGAGGCCGGCTTCCTTGCGCCGCCGTATCACCTCCTCCAGGTGGTGTCGTAGGTAGGCGTACTCGGCTCGTAGGTAGATGACCCCCACGGGGGACCCGATGGCCCGCGCACCGATGGTCATGCCTTCCATCACCAGGTCGGCGTGCGCGCTCAGGATCAGCCGGTCCTTGAAGGTGCCCGGCTCGCCCTCGTCGGCGTTGCAGATGATGTACTTGGGCGTACGCCGCTCCGCGGCTGCGAAGTTCCACTTCATGCCCGTGGGGAAGCCCGCGCCTCCCCGGCCCTTCAACTTGGAGTCGCGGACCATGTCGATGATGTCCACCCTCGTCAGCTCCCGCGCCTTCTTGAGCCCGTCGCCTACGGGGATGGCGGAGAAGGTCAGCTCGTTCGCGGCGGTCGACAGGTCCGCGCGGATGCCGGCCGCGTGGGCGGCTGCCGCGGCGCCGGCGCCTTCATCCTCCAGCCGTTTTCGGTACCCCGCCACGATCTCCGCGACCTTCTCCGGGGTCAGTCTCGTGTAGATCTCGTCGTTCACCAGCATGGCGGGACCCTGGTCGCACATGCCCATGCAGTTGGCCCATTCCAGGGTGAACGAGCCGTCCGCGGAGGTCTCTCCGAAGCGGATGCCGAGCCGGTGTTCTAGTTCGCGCGCGACTTTCTCCTTGCCGGCCAGCTCGCACGAGTACGTGCGGCACAGCCGGAACGCGTATCGGCCTTGGCTCTCAGGCTTGATGAAGGCGTAGAAGGTGGAGACCGCGTATACCTCGACCAAGGGGATGCCGAGGACGTCGGCGACCACCTGGATGGCCTCGGTGCTGATGCCGTGGTACTTCTCTTTGATGTCCCGGAGTATGGGGATGAGGGAGCCGTGGCTGAAGTTGCTCAGCCGGGCTATCGCCGTGACCTGATCGCGGAGCGTGTCCAGCCCGACCGCTACCATAGCGCCTCTCCCCGCTCTTCGGTCAGCCACCTGACCTTCTCGACCAGGGTCGCCGGGTCGATGGGCTTCTCCACGAACTCGTCCACCGGCACTATCTCTTCGTCCTTGCCGATCTGCAGGCCCAAGGCGCGGTTGACGCTGGTGAGCATGAGGATAGGCAGCGGGTTGCCCTCGCGTCTGACCTTGCGGGCGAACATCAGACCCTCGTCAGGCTCCTCCATCATCACGTCCAGGATGAGGAGGTCCGGCCGGCCTTCCTCGAGCCGGGTCCACCCGTCCGACACGTTCGAAGCGCTCTCGACCGTGTATCCCTCGCGCTCCAACACGATCCGGACGGCCTCCACCATGTCCGGATCATCGTCTATCACCAAGACCTTGTACACGACGCACCCCCTGGATCGGACAGCAGGTCTCCGACTGCCGAGCGGCATGGCCTTGCCGATCGGCATCACCAGACAGTGCGAATAGTATCTCAGCTGGTCGCCGGGGGATAGAGGGTCGGCGGGTGGTCGCTAGGGAGTCTGCGATGCTCCGGCCACCTCGGCCGGCTGGGGGGCGTCACCGATCTCGGGCACGGCGTCGCGGAGCGTCACTGTGAAGATGCTGCCGGAGCCTCGCTCGCTCTTGACGGTAGCATCTCCGCCGTAGAGCTGGGCCAGCTTGCGTACTGTGGAGAGCCCGAGGCCGCTGCCCAGGATCTTGTAGGTGTCCTCGTTCTTGATGCGCGTGAACTCGGTGAAGATCTTGGCGCTCTCCTCGGGAGTCATGCCGATACCCGTGTCGGCCACCTGGATCTTGACCACGTCGCCGTCGCGCTCCACGAGCACGGTCACGCTGCCCGAGTCCTTGTTGTACTTCACGGCGTTCGACACCAGGTTGTTGAGCACGATCTCAATCTCGCCGGGATCGGCCACTATCTCCACGGGTGGGCCGTCGCGCAGGGTGATGCCGATCTTGCGCTCGGACGCCTCGACCTGGAAGAGCTCGATGGTCCTCTTGGCCAGCGCCCGCACGTCGACGGTGCTGAACTGGCGGGCCTTCTGACCGGACTCGATGCGGGTGAGGTCGAGGAGGTCGAAGATGAGCTTCCTCATGCCGTCGAGACGGATAAGGCTGCGGTCGATCATCGGCCGCCGCTCGGTGGGCTCGTCCTCCTGCAGTATCTTGAGGTACCCCTCGATGGCGTTGAGGGGCGCCTTCAGCTCGTGGGACAGTACGGAGATGAAGTTGAAGCGCACCTGGCGTTGCTCCTCGGCCAACCGGCGGGCCTCCCGGCTGATGACCAGTTGCTCGCTGGCCTTGCGCACCGCGTAGCGCAGCTCCTCCGGCGAGAACGGCTTGGCCAGGAAATCGTAGGCCCCCAGCTTGGTGGCCTGCACCGCGGTGTCGAACGTCGCATACGCGGTGATCATGATGGGGATGATCGTGTGGCCCTGTTCGCCGATCTCGGCCAGTACGTCCAACCCGCTCATGCCGGGGAGCTTGAGGTCCAGCAACAGCAGGTCGTACTCCGCCCCTCCGGTCAGGCTCGCGAGGAACTCCTCGCCGTTGGCGAAGTGGGAGCAGGTGTAGACCACCTCCACACCCACCTCTTCCACGCGCACCCGGTACTTGGCCAGTATGCGGCGGACCGCCAACGAGAGCGGCACCTCGTCGTCCACCATGGCGACTCTGAGCAGGTTCTCGGGGCCGGCCATCAGCCTACGACCCCCTGGTCATGGCGAGGGACCGTCACGGTGAAGGTGCTGCCCGTGGGACCGGCGGTGTGGTCGGCGTTGGACTTCACGGTGATCTGGCCCTTGTGCATCTTGACGATGCCGTGCGTGACGGCCAGGCCCAGACCGGTCCCCATGCCCACCTGCTTGGTGGAGAAGAAGGGGTCGAAGACCTTGCCGATGTCTTCCTCGGCTATGCCGGTGCCGTTGTCGGTCACCTCTACCGTGACGGATTCCGGGTCGTCGCGAAGCACGATCGTGAGGAGGCCTCCCTCGGGCATGGCGTGCTGGGCGTTCGTGTAGAGGTTGGTGAGGACCTGCACCATCTGATCGGGGTCGATGTCGGCCACCGGGTCCCTCATGTTGTTCTCGACAACCACGCGGACACTGTCCACGGCCGGTGCCGTCCTCATGGTCCTCTCCACCAGCTCGGCCATGTCCGTGGGTTGGCGCAGCACCCGGCTCTGGCGGGCGAAGTTGAGCAGGCCGGAGATGATGCGCTTGCAGCGGTTGGCCTGGTCGACGATGGTCTCGACGTCCTCTCTGACCTGAGAGCCTTCTTCACATTCCTCCAGGGCCAGGTCGGCGTGCAGGAGCAGGGTGGCCAGCGGGTTGTTGACCTCATGCGCGATACCGGCCGCGAGCTGGCCCATGCTGGCCAGCCGACCGGAACGCTCGAGCGCTTCCTTGGCCTCCTCCAGCGAGCGGTGGGACACCTCCAGTTCTTCATAGGCGGTGCGCAGTTGCTCGATGGTGTTGGGCAGGCACATCTCCGAGTCGGCCAGTCCCGCGTAGACGGCCCGCGCGTGGTCCAGGCAGGTGTCGTACCCACAGGCCCCGCAGTTGAGCAGATCCTCCGGCGTGAACTTACCCATGCGGTGGAGGATCTCCTCGAGCTCCTCCGAGGTGACCGTGCCGCCGAGGGTCTGCTCGTCGGCCCTGTACCTGCGGGAAAGGTCGAGGCCCTCGTAGCGCTCCCCGGAGTCCCGTACTTCGGCGGCCTCTTCCTCGGAATAGCCGGCCAGCCGGTTCTTGGCGTAGTTGCTGATCCGGGTCCTCCGCTGCAGCATCGTCTCGCCGGTGGTCATCCCGGAGCCCGCGTAGCATCCCTGGCAGGCGAGGATGTCGAGCAGGCGGGTGTCCGCGTGCGCGAGGTCGAATTCGCTGATGGTCTCGACGAACTCGTTGCGGCCCTCGGCGATGACCACGTCCGCCGAGAGCAGGTCCTCCTCCAGATCGGCCGTCTGGAGCAGCCCGCCCGAGATGGGGAAGACCATCCCTACCCCCGCACGCGGTGGGTCGAAATCGTCATCGTCGGGGAGCGACTCCGGCCTGATGCCCCGCTTCTCGAACATGTCGCGCAGCTCCGCGAATGTGAGAACGGCCTCCACCTCGAGATGGGTGGTGTCGATCGAAGCCCGTTTCTTGGCCACGCACGGGCCCATGAAGACCGTCTTGATGTCGGGCCCCAGATCGTGACGTAGAACGCGGGCCATCGCCACCATGGGGGAGACCACCGGCGCCAGATAGGGCATCAAACGAGGGTGGTACTTGCGCACGTAGGAGACGACGGCCGGGCAGGGGGTGGTGATGTAGCGCTTATCAGGGTTCTCCTCCAGCAGGCGGCGGTACTCACGGGCGACCAGATCGGCTCCCAGCGCCACCTCGTGCACCGAGTCGAAGCCCAGAGCTCTGATCATCGCCACCAGCCGTCCGGGTGGGATATCGGTGAACTCGGCCGGAAAGCTGGGCGCCACCATGGCGGCCACGTAGGCGTCGGAATCGAGGAGGGCGAAGGCCCGCTCGGTGTCGTCGCGGACCTGCTTGGCATTCTGGCTGCAGACCCGCAGGCAGTTGCCGCAGCCGATGCAGCGGGGCTGGATCACCCTCGCCTGTCCGTCGACGACCTGAATGGCCTTGGCGGGACACTCCCTTACGCATGCGTAGCACATGCGGCACTTGTCGGTCACGATGGTGATGAGGGGGTTGTCCCAGGTGGGCATCAGCAATCACCGTCCCGCCGGGTGGCGCGGGGCTCCAACAATTCGCGGATGGTCGCGATCAGTCGGTGATGGTCGAGAGGCTTGTCGAAATAGGCGTCGACGTGCATCTGGGCTCGGTCCTCATCGGTTCGGGGCCTGAAGTCCAGTCCCAGGGCGCTGGACACCGAAGTGGCTATGATGACCGGGACGTCGGCGTAGCGCGGGTCTTCCTTGATGGTGCGCGCGAACAAGAAGCCGGAGTCGAGGGTGGTCATCATCAGGTCGGTGATGACGAGGTCGGGCCTCTCTTCTTCCATGCGCGCGAGCGCCTGTTTGGGTTCGGCGGCCGTTACCACGCGGTAGCCGGCCCTCTCGAGGATCATCCGGTTTATCTCGAGGAAGTCGTAGTCGTCATCGACGATCAGGATGAGTGCGGCCTCAGGCGTTGTCATGGTGCGTGAAGCCTCCGAGGACTTTCCAATGACCCGACACGAAAGCAACCTCCTTGCCGCCGAGAGCCACAGCAGAGGGTCAGACCACGTCGCTCAATGTTAGCATCAGCGGTTGGCGCCAGCGGTTGGCGCCAGCGGTTGGCGCCAGCGGCGCTCTCGCTGACCATGGCCCTGCCTTCAGCTGGCCGGGCCGTTCCCATCCGAGGCTGTTTCGTCTACCATGACTGCACAGCAGCGAGGAAAGGGGTCGACATGGTTCAGGGCAGGGACTTGCGGGGCTACAGGATCTTCATCGAACTGGTCGACGACGAACTGGATGTGCTGGCCCCCCTGGCGAAGGAGGAGATCTTCGAGCCGGGAGCCAGGATCATCACCGAGGGCGAGCCCGCCGCCTATCTCTATCTGGTCAAGTCGGGCAAGGCCCTGGTCAAGATGACCGGCGCCAGCGGGCAGGACGTGGTTCTCGACGAGGCGGGGCCGCGGATGAGCGTGGGGTGGTCGGCTCTGGCGGAGCGCAGGATCTCCACGGCCACGGTCGACGTGGTGGAACCCACGGAGGTCATATCGTTCGAGAGCGAACGGCTGCGCCGCCTCTTCGTGGAGAATCCCAACATCGGCTACGGGGTCATGAGAGGCCTGGTGGTGATAGTGTCCCGCCGGCTCGACAGGTGCAGGAGCCACTTCGCAGCGAGGCAGTAGAAAAGGGCGGCCAGGGGCTGCTCAGACCGTTGGCTTCCTGTTGAGGTTGCTTTAGAATGTTGTAAGCGCCGGGAGACCGGTCGCTGCACCGTGTTTCTGAAAGGAGCCCCATGGCTGGCAAATTCACGCTGGACGGCAAGACCGTTGCTTTCCGCGAGGGACAGACGGTACTGGAAGTGGCCCGAGAGAACCGGGTCAAGATCCCCTCGCTCTGCTACCACCGGAAGACGGGGCCCGCGGGCCGCTGTCGCCTCTGTGTGGTGGAGGTGGAAGGTCAGCGCGCGCTGGTGACCGCCTGCACCGCTGAAGCTCGGGACGGCATGGTGGTGCGGACCGGCACGGAGCGTGTCATCGAGGCGCGCCGCATGATAGTCAATCTCCTGCTCTCGAACGGCGAGCACAACTGCCTTTCGTGCGAGCAGAACGGGGCCTGCGAGCTCCAGGACGCCGCCTACGACCTCGGCATCGAGGCGCCCGCGTTCTTGGTGTCGGGCGCTGAGATCACCGTGGACACCTCGAGCGAGATGGTCACTGTCGACCGGCGCAAGTGCATCCTCTGCGGCCGTTGTGTGGCGGCCTGCAACAACGTCGTGGTGAACGAAGTGCTCGGCATGGGGGAGCGTAGCTTCGAGTCTCACGTCATGTTCGATATGGACCGGCCCATGGGTCAGTCGACCTGCGTGCAGTGCGGCGAGTGTGTCCAGATCTGCCCGGTGGGAGCCATCATCGACAAGAAGGCCGTGGGTAAGGGACGCGCCAAGGACCTCGAGAAGGTCGACAGCACCTGCCCTTACTGCGGCGTCGGGTGCCAGGTGACGCTCCACGTCGACCGCGACGCCAACCGCGTCGTGAGGGTCACCGGCCGGGAGGTCGAGCCCAACGACGGCATGCTCTGCGTGAAGGGACGCTACGGCTTCGAATTCCCCTCCAGTGATAAGCGGCTCACCGAGCCGATGATCCGCAAGAACGGCAAGCTCGAGACGGTCTCCTGGGACGAGTGCCTCGACTACATGGCCGAGCGCATCGACAAGATCGTCAAGGAGCACGGTCCCGACGTGTTCTCTGCCTTCGGCTCGGGCCGTATCACCAACGAGAACAACTACGCCATCGCCAAGTTCACAAGGGCGGTGATCAAGACAAACAACGTAGACCATTGCGCACGAACCTGACATGCTCCCACTGTCGCCGGTCTGGCGACCAGCTTCGGTTCAGGCGCGATGACCAACTCCATCAAGGAGTTGGAGGACGCTGATCTCATCTTCGTGATCGGCTCCAACATGACGGAGGCCCACCCGATCGTCTCCTACTTCGTGAAGCGGGCCAAGAAGAAGGGCGCCACCCTCATCGTGAACGATCCCCGGCGCACCGATCTGTGCCGCTGGGCCGATCGTCACGTGCAGATCAAGTCCGGCTCTGACATCGCCTACGTCAACGGCCTCATCAACGAGATCTTCAAGAATGGTTGGGCCGACGAGGAGTTCCTGAAGGAGCACACCGAGAACCCGGATGAGATCCGCGATTGGGTGAAGGACTACCCGGTCGAGAAGGCCTCGGAGATCTGCGGCGTGCCTGTGGAGGAGATGAAGGAGATCGCCCGGATGCTCGGCACCGCCAAGTCGGCCAGCGTCTGCTACACACTGGGCATCACCGAGCACATCTGCGGCACCGACAACGTGAAAACGCTCGCCAACCTGCAGATGGTCCTGGGCAACCTGGGCAAGCACGCGGCAGGTCTCAACCCGCTCCGCGGCCAGAACAACGTGCAGGGCGCCTGCGACATGGGCGCGCTGCCCAATGTGTTTCACTGCTATCAGCCGGTCAACGATCCCAAGATCGTCGAGAAGATGGAGAAGGATTGGGGCGTCACCGGACTGTCCGACAAGCCGGGCTACAAGATGCCCACCATGCTGCGTAAGGCGCTGGACGGCGGCACCAGGATCCTCTACTGTATCGGCGATAACTCGGTGCAGACCGAACCGCACATGGCTCATACCATCAAGGAGCTGCAGGCGCTCGAGCTCCTGATCGTCAGCGACATCTTCCCGAACCTCACCACCGAGCTGGCGCACGTGGTGCTGCCGGACTACTCCTGGGGTGAGGAAGAGGGTACGTTCACCAACACCGAGCGCCGGGTGCAACGCGTGCGCGGCGCCCTCCAGGCCCCTGGGGACGCCAAGCCCAACTGGTGGGTGCTCCAGGAGCTCGGCAAGCGGCTGGGCTACGACCTGGGCTTCACCTCATCGGAGGCCATCTTCGAAGACATGCGCCGCACCGCCACGAGCTACGCGGGCATCACCTACGAACGTCTCGACCAGGCCGGCCTGCAGTGGCCATGCCCGACGCTCGAGCATCCGGGGACGCGCTATCTGCACAAGGACGGCAACTTCTCCCGGGGCAAAGGATTGTTCACCAAGACCGACTGGGTCCCGCCGGCCGAGCTTCCCGACGCTGAGTATCCGCTGATACTCTCCACGGGGCGCCGGCTCTGGCACTATCACAGCGGAACGCAGACGCGGAACTCGGTGGGCCTTGAGAACCTCTTTCCAGAGGAGCTCTTGGAGATGAACCCGGCCGACGCAGCGCCGCTGGGCATCGAGAGCGGCGATATGGTTAAGGCCTCGAGCCGCCGTGGAGAGGTGACGCTCCGCGCGTGGGTGAACGAGCGCTCCAGTCCAGGTCTGTGCTGGATGGCCTTCCACTTCGCGGAGGCCTGCGCGAACGTCCTCACGATCGATGCGTTCGACCCGGTCACCGAGACCGCTGAGTACAAGGTCTGCGCCATCAAGGTCGAGAAGGTCAGCGACGGAGAGCCTCTGGTGTCCGAGCTGGCCCGCCAGGCCCGGCCATAGGCCTCAGCAAAGGAGACGAAAGTGGCAGAGAGCTACGACATCGCGGCCATCCTCGAGGCGGCTATCCGCAACGAGGAAGAGGCCTACGACTTCTACACCGAGGTCGCTCAGCGCGCGACGAACCCGGTGGTCCGGCAGACCTTCGCCGAGTTGGCGGGCGATGAGCTGGGTCACAAAGTATTCCTGCAGGGTTGTCTGAAAGACTCCTGCATGCTGCAGGACTTCCCTGTGGGACCGGACTACAAGGTCGCGGAGGCGACTCCGCTGCCGGACCTCTCCCTCGACATGACGCCCGCCGATGCCCTGGCGCTGGCCATGAAGAAGGAGGAGCAGGCCGCGCGCGGCTACGAGGCCCTCGCGAACGACGCTCCCGACGCGGACAGGAAGAAAGTGTTCGAGAACCTGGCCAAGATGGAGATCGGCCACAAGACGCGCCTGGAGAACCTGTTCGTGGACATCGGCTATCCGGAGGCCTTCTGACGGGAGCCCGCCGGACGGTCACGGCACCGACCGCGGCGCCGACCGCCGGGACACGAGCCTTGGAGAAGACGGCGCCCCGGGAAGAGCAGTGCTCTTCCCGGGGCGCCCTGTTTCTGCAGACAGGTTTCTGCAGAGAGGTCTCCGACCTGCGCGTTACTTCTCCGCGTCGGCCTTGAGCGTCTCCTCGGCCTTGACCTTCTTGGACTTGCGCACATAGGTGAACCAGTACGCGCTTCCGACGAAGATGCCACCGCCGATGATGTTGCCGATGGTGACGGGGATCATGTTCTTGTAGAAGAACGTCCCCCAGTTGAGGTGATCGGCGACCGCGGTCTTGAAGCCGTCCAGAGCTGCCTGCGCGGCCTCGGGGCCGGCCGCGGCGGCGGCCGCGACGTTCAGGATGGTCTCGTTGTCGCTGACCATGAGGCCCATGGGGATGAAGAACATGTTGGCTACGCTGTGCTCGAAGCCCATGGCGACGAAGGCCATGATCGGGAAGAAGATGCCGAAGATCTTGCCGACGATGTCCTTGGAAGCGAGCGCCAACCAAACGGCCATGCAGACCAGCCAGTTACAGAGGATGCCGCGCAGCAGGGCCACCCAGAAGTTGAGCTCCACCTTTCCCTTGGCTATGGCAAGAGCCTTCGCTCCAATACCGCCCTTGAAAAGACCCGCGCCGTCACCGGTTGCGTAGAAGGCGCCGTAGATGATCATGACGAGGATAAGGGCGCCGATGAGGTTGGTGACCCAGACCACCGCCCAGTTTTTCCAGAGGCTTCTCCAGGTCGTGGTGCCCTCGAGCGCGCCGACCATCATGAACATGTTGTTGCCGGTGAACAGCTCGGAACCGCCGATGACCACCATCATGAGGCCGACGGTGAACACCGAACCGAACAGGAGCTGACCGACCCCGTTGCCGAGGAACTTGGAAGCATCGTGACCGATCGTGGTGGCCAGATAAGCTCCGAAACCGATATAGGCTCCGGCCAGGAGGCCCAGAACGATCATCTTGCCCAGCGGGAGTGAGGCCTTCGCCTTGCTCGTGTTGCACGCGATCTGCGCGACCTCGCCGGGAGCGTTGCAGGCGGCCGTGACGACTGGTGCAGACATGCTCTCTTTTCCTTTCTGTTGTTCGTCGCTACGTCGGGTCCCAAGTTACCGGTGGGGTGCGCCCTCTGCGGCCGCCCACCGGGCTTCTACGGCTATTCTGGCCGGCCTCTCCTTTCTGTCAGCCGGCCCGCGCCGGTTTCTTTCGTGGCTGATGCAGATAGATCACTCGCCGTCCCCTTCTGAACCGACGGGGCTCGCAGTCACCTTCCCGTAGTCGCAGCGCAGGCAGCGCTTGGCTTCTCCGCAAGCGGTCTCCATGCTCCAGGACAGCTCCACCTCGTCGAATGTGCAGGCTCGGGCCTCGGGATCGAGGCAGACCACAGCGGCTCGTTGGGTCGTCACCGGGTCGGCATCGGGGTCGAAGTGGGTGTCCACGACGATGTCGCGGCGCCAGAACGCGTGGTCCACGCCGGTGAGATACCGGTCGATGCCTGCTGCGGCGCGCTCGCCGGCACCCACGGCCTCCACAACGGAAGCGGGACCGGTGGCCGCGTCGCCGCCGGCGAAGATCCACTCGACGCTGGTGGCGCCGGTGGCCCGGTCGACCTTGAACCAACCGTCGCGTAGTTCCACAGCCTGGTCGCCGACCAGCGCCCGTGCGTCAAGGGACTGACCGACGGCGGCGATGACGTGGTCGCACGGCACGGTGAAGTCGGGATTGCGGCCCGCCACCGGCCGGCGCCGGCCGCTCTTGTCGTAGTCACCCAGAGCCATCTGCTGACAGAGGACCCCGGTGACCTTGCCGGCGGCGTCGCGGAGGATCTCCTTGGGCGCGGTCAGGGGCAGCACGGTGATGCCCTCTTCGTCGGCGGCGATGATCTCCTCCACCCAGGCGGGCATCTGGTCACGCTGACGCCGGTAGAGGATGTTCACGTGCTTCGCCCCCAGGCGCAGGGCCGTCCGGGCCGCGTCGACGGCGGAGTTACCGCCTCCGACGATGGCCACCTCTTGGCCGACCCAAGCGGTGCCGGTGACGTTGTAGTCGCGTAGGAAGGTGAGGGCTTCCGTGACGCCCTCACCTTCTTCACCGGGGATGCCCAGTCCGGTACCGTTGGGGGCTCCCACGCCCAGGAAGACCGCCTGGTAGCCCTGGTCCTTGAGGTCGGCGAGAGTGAAGTCCTTCCCGAGAGCCTTGCCGGTCTCGATGGTGGCGCCCATGCTCTCGATCATGCTGATCTCGCGGCCCAGTTCTTCGCGCGGGAGCCGGTAGGCCGGGATGGCCTGCACCAGCATACCGCCGGGGCTTGTCTCCTTCTCGAAGATGGTGGGCTTGTAGCCGAGGCGGGCCAAGAAGTAGGCGCAGGAGAGACCGGCCGGGCCACTGCCGACGACGGCCACCTTGCGCGCCGCGTTCTCGGCGTTCGGACGGACCTCGGGGATCTGCATCTGGCTCTCCTGCTCGGTCATGAACCGCTTCAGGCTGCGGATGGCCACCGGGTCGTCCAGGCCGCCGCGCAGGCACTTGCTCTCGCAGGGGTGGAAGCACACGCGGCCGCAGATGCTGGCCAGCGGGTTCCGCTCCCGGTGGAGCCGGAGCGCCTCGTCGAAGCGTTGCTCGCCGATGAGGCTCACGAAGCCCGGCACGTTGACGCTCGCCGGGCAGGCGTTGGTGCAGCGAGACGTGAACATGCTGGAGCAGACGCCGGCCTCGCAGTAGTGGTCCTTGATGTGCGCCTCGTACTCATGCCGGAAGTGGCGGATGGTGGAGAGCACCGGGTTGGGAGCGGTCTGGCCGAGTCCGCACAGGGCGGTGTCTTTGATGATGGCGCCCAGCGTCTCGAGCTCTTCGATGTCGCCTTCCTTGCCCTCACCGTTGCAGATGCCGGTGACGATCTCGAGCATGCGCTTCGTCCCCACCCGGCAGGGCACGCACTTACCGCAGCTCTCGTCTTGGATGAAGTCGAGGAAGAAGCGGGCCACGTCGACCATGCAGCTGTCGTCGTCCATGACGATGCAACCGCCCGAGCCCATGATGGCTCCCAGGTCCTGCAGAGTCTCATAGTCCACCGGCACGTTCAGGTTGGCCTTGGGGATGCAGCCTCCGGAGGGACCGCCCAGCTGCACTGCTTTCAGCTCCTTGCCGCCGGGCACTCCGCCGCCGATCTCGAACACCATCTCGCCCAGTTGGACCCCGATGGGGACCTCGACGAGCCCGGCATGCTGGATGGCGCCTCCCAGAGCGAACACCTTCGTGCCCTTGCTCTTCTCGGTGCCCGTGCTGGCGTACCACTCCCATCCTTTGAGGATGATGGGGGCTATGTTGGCAAGGGTCTCAACGTTGTTGAGGACGCTGGGCTTCTCCCACAGGCCTCTCTCCGCCGGGAACGGCGGACGGGGCCGTGGTTCGCCGCGTTTCCCCTCGATGGAGCGCATGAGGGCCGTCTCCTCGCCGCAGACGAAGGCTCCCGAGCCCTTGCGGATCTCGAGGTCGAAGTCGAACCCGGTGCCCATGATGTCCTTGCCAAGGAGGCCGTACTCACGGGCCTGATCGATGGCGTACTGCAGACGCTCGATCGCGAGCGGATACTCGGCGCGCAGGTAGACGTACCCCTGTTTGGCTCCGATGGCATAGGCGCCGATGGCCATGCCTTCGATCAGGCTGTGCGGGTCGCCTTCCAGCACCGAGCGGTCCATGAAGGCACCGGGGTCGCCCTCGTCGGCGTTGCAGAGCATGTACTTCACGTCGGAATCGGCGTGCATGGCGAACTTCCACTTGAGGCCGGTAGCGAAGCCTGCGCCGCCGCGGCCGCGCAGGCCGCTGCGGATGAGCTCGGTCACCACTTCCTCAGGTTCCATCTCCGTGAGGACCTTGGCCAGTGCCTGGTACCCCTCGCGGGCGATGTACTCCTCGATCTTGAGCGGGTCGATGATGCCGGAGTTGCGGAGGACGATCTTCACCTGGCGCTTGAAGAAGTCGACATCCTCCATCTCGGCGACGGTCCGGTCCGTGCCCGGGGCATGGCTCACGAGCCGCTCGACGATGCGGCCCTTCAGCAGATGCTCCGACACGATCTCGGGGACATCCTCGACCTTGACGTTCTGATAGAAGACCCCGTCGGGGTAGATGAGGACCACGGGGCCCACCGCGCAGGGTCCAAGACAACCGGTCTCGATGACCTGGTTGAAGTTCGAGAGACCCTGGCCGGCGATCTGTTCTTTGAAGGCGGCGCTGACTTCGAGAGACCCCGAGGCGATGCACCCACCTCCGGTGCAGACAAGTACTTGATTGGTGATCTGGTCCATTAGTTCTTCCCTCGGTATTCCATGAGATGGGTGTCTACGCTGACTTGATGAGGTACTCGGCCACCGGGGTGCCCCCTACCAAGTGGTTCTGGACGATCTCGTGGACCTTCTTGCGGTCCTCAAGACGACCGTAGTGGTAGAGGGTCCCATCGGCCATCTCCACGGTCGCCATCGGCTCCATCTCGCAGAGCCCGGCACAACCGGATTGGTGGATGGTAACGTTGTCCAGTTTGGCGTCGGCGATCTCGCCTATGAAGGAGACCACCACGTCGCGGGCGCCGGCCGCGATGCCGCAGGTGCCCATGTGGACCGTGACCTTGATCTCCTTGGCTCCCGAGCGCAGGTCGATGGCCTCTTTGGCCTTGCTGGCCATGGAGAGTAGGTCCGCGGGGCTCTTGATCTTGTCGGCCATGGTCAATTGCTCCTTTCACCCGACCCGGCCGCGGCCGTTTCCAGCGCCGGCGGTCCGGAGCAGTACTGGACGAGGATGTCGTTGATACGAGCGGGTTTGACCCTGTGGTGGACGATGTCGTTAACGGTGATGACGGGCGCCAGACCGCAGGCGCCGAAACAGCGCGCCACCTCGAGGGAGAACTCGCGGTCGTCGGTGGTCTCGCCGACGTCGATGCCGAGCTCTTTCTTCAGCGACTCGAGAACGGCCATGCCGCCGCGTACGTAGCAGGCGGTGCCGAGGCACACGCGGATGAGGTTGCGGCCCCGCGGCACCGTCGAGAAGAAGGAGTAAAAACCGACCACGCCGGCCACCTCGCTGTAAGGCCTTCTGAGCCCCTCGGCGATGCGCTTCAGCGCGACCTCGGGCAGGTAGCCGAAGATCCCCTGGGCCACCTGCAGCACCGGGATCAGCGCGCCGGGCTTGCCCTGGT
The DNA here is from genome assembly GCA_964592075.1 of uncultured Gaiellales bacterium. Taxonomy (GTDB): domain Bacteria; phylum Actinomycetota; class Thermoleophilia; order RBG-16-64-13; family RBG-16-64-13; genus RBG-16-64-13. The sequence continues at coordinate 13,042 of CAZQDY010000019.1, read as the reverse complement.
AGCTCTCTATGACCTCATCCAGCCGGGCCAAGAGCTCCTCCTCCGAGGCTTCTTCTCCGCAGCAGCCCGAGCAGCCGGGTTCGGTCTTGTCTACTTCGTCATTCATGTTCAGAACTCCCTGGTCGGTTTTGGCTTCGTCGGTTTGCTCTATCGCCGGGTCGATGGGTCGTTTCAGAGCGAGTCTTTCTGCGGCCTCCTTGGGGGAGCCCCGTAACAGCGGCGGTGAGAAGTGATCCCCCGCCAGCGTCACGGCGAAATCGATGCCTGGGTTGGTGGCGGCGGTCACGATGATGCTGGTGGCCATGTCGCCGAGCGGGGGCCGGTCGACGTGGTCGAGCTGCATGCAGGTCTCCACACGCACGCCGCCCAAGGTCGGTGAGGGCCCGATGCGCAGGTCGCCGCCGGCCGCCTGGGCGTCTGCCTTGAGCAGGCTCAGTCCCAGACCTGTCTTCTTGCCCGGTTTGGTGGTGAAGAAGGGGTCGAGAGTCCGGTCCGGGGAAGCGGTGAGCCCGTGTCCGTCGTCGTCCACGGTCATCTGCAGGGTGTCCGTCGCCCCGTCGATGGTGAGGCCGATCTCCACCTGCTTCGCGCCGGCCCGCACCGAGTTCTCGAGTACCTCGAGCAGATAGAGCGACAGATCATGCACGGGCCACGCTCCTTCCGTCGATCCCGGCGAACGCGAGGGAAAGCTCGGCGAACGTGGGCTCCAGGACCCGGATGATGGTCGCGCCGGTCCCCAGCTCTTCCAGGAAGTGGCCGTCGGAGGAACCCACCACGGGCAGGCCGAGTGAAGAGAACTCCTCCATACGGGGGGAGGCCGCATCTGTGTGGCGGGACACCTCTATCGCGTCGAAGCCCGCGTCGCGCGGGAAGAAGCCCAACTGAGAGTAGACGCTGAAAGACTTGCGATCGACGTGGGCGGCGATGGCGAGCCCGCCATGGTCGTGGACCAGCTTCACCGTGTCGTTCAGGTCGAGGGGTACGGCGGCCGCCAGCGTCGCGGTCTCCCTGCCGACCTCCCGGCCGTCGGCGGCCAGCAGCGGTTGCTCGCCGAAAAAGGCGTAGTAACCAGGGTCGGCCTCCGGGAGGAGCGCGCGCAGCCACTCGGCCACGCTCTCGGCGGCGGTCAGGTCGGGGAACAGGCCCACCACGTGGACCTCCTCCTCGCTCATGATCTCCATGCCCGGGAACACCGCCAGCCCGCCTCCGGCAGTCTCGGCTGCCCGCTGCACGGCCCCCACGTTGCCCGTCGCGTTATGGTCGCAGATGGCTATCACCTCAACTCCCTTCACCAAGGCGGCCTGTACGATCGCCGGAGGAGTCATCTGCTCCGAGGCGCATGGCGACAGGGCCGTATGGATGTGAAGGTCCGCACGCAGCGAGCGGAGACGCGGCTCCCGGGCTGTAGCCTCGGCGCTCAATCATGGCGTCCTTCCGGCAGGAAGCATATGGCGGTCGGGTGTCTCAAGCCGTGCTCCCCCTCAGGCCGAGCTCGTAGAGCCGGCCGACGATCTCGAAGGTGTCGGAGGAGGACACAAAGAGCGACAGACCCTCCTCGGCGGCCTTCTGGATTACGTCATCCTCCGGGATCCTCCCACACGAGAAGATGACGGCCCGGAGTCCTGCATGGCTCGCCACGGCGATCACGTTCAGGTGGACCTGCAAGGTGATGAGTATCCCGCCGTCCGGCGCGTTGGCGAGAACATCGCTCAAGAGATCGGACGCGTAGCCATGGGTGATGTCGGCGGCGCCGTCCGCGTAGCCGCTCTCGTCGGCGTGCGGATCCGGGGTGGGAGACAACGGCCGGAGGTCCAGGAGGCGCGCCAGTTCGTGGAGTTCCATCAGTCCTGTTCCTCCTTGTCAGTGTCTCCGTAGGGGCACAGCTCGACACCGGCCCGCTGCATGACGACGTCCTCGGCGAGGGCCGCGCAACTGGGAGCGCCGCACGCGCCGCAATCTCTTCCCGGTAGTGAGCGCACCAGCCTCTGAAGCTCCCCGAGCTTCTGGATGGCGTGGCCCATGTCGGGGTCGAGCCTGATGCCCGGGCGCGGCGTGAACGGCCGGCGCCGGGCCACCGCGACGCCGTTCAGGGCAGCGCTTGCCGCCTCCACGGCTTCTCTGCCCTGGCTCCAGCGCCGGGCAGCCACGTGGTGATCTTCGCTCAGCAGCGGCGAGCCGAAGCAGCCGCCGTCGCAGGCGTAGGGTTCCACGACGGCCACGTCGTCGAGAAGGCCGTCCTCGATCTCCTCCAGGACCACGCTCACATGCGTCGTGCCGGTGACCACGAGCGGTTGGCCCGCGGGGGCGGGACCGGCCGGCCTGGTTTCGGCGGGTCGGCCCTTGGCGGGTGAGGGCGCGGCGGCGGCGACTGCGGCGGCGCCGGCCGCTCCGGCGCCGTCCAGATCCGCGGCAACGGCATCGCCGGCAACCGTATCGTGGCCGGCCGGCTCGTGGCCTGTGAGTCTGATCATGACCGCCTGCCGGACCACCTCCGGCGAGAGGTACTCGACCCGGGGCTGCTCACCGGCGCCTGCTTTCGCGCCTGCGCCCACGCCGCCTCCCGCGCCGTAGGCTTGGGCCTGCAGGAGGGCCGACCGCTGGCTCGGGCACGAGACCACGTAGGCCGCGTGCCGGTCGCCGTAGACGGCCTGCACGGCTTCCAGGGGTGAGTCGAAGGGCGCCAGATGCGGCACCAGCGACGGGAACCGCAACTCGATCAGGTTGACGACCGCCGGACAGACCGGCAGTATCACCGGTCGCGGCGACGGAGCGCCGCCGGAGGCGGCTCCGGCAGCTCCGGCGGTTCCAGGATCTCCCGCGGCTCCAGCCCCTGCGGCGGTGGCTCCTGTGGCTCCCGCGGCTTGTCTCAAGGCTTCCTCGAAGGGGGCCGAGACGACCACGTCTGCAAAGCCCAGGGCGCGGAGCGCGGCCAGCACCTGCGCCGGCGGGTAGTCCGGCCCGCAGCCGGCCAGCACCGCGGGCGGTACGACCAGGAGCGTGTCCGCCCTGTCGGGTAGGTCGTCCAGGGAGGTGATCTCCTCCCGAGTGCTGAGCGCCAGGCTGCTGCAGGCCGCGATGCAGGCGGTGCAGTCGACGCAGAGGTGCTCGAGCACGCTCGGGCTGCCCCTCCTCACCCGCATCGCCTGGGTGGGACAGGCGGTCAGGCAGGCCCGGCAGTCCCGGCATCGGTCGGTGAAGGCGTACAACGATATGACCCGCGGCCCGTCGGCGCATTCGGGCATCAGATAGACGGTGAAGCTCACCCGAGTGCCTTCGTCCACGCGCGACGTGATACGCAGCCTGTCGCTGTTGCGCTTGATGTTGGGAAGGCCCATGCCCGCCCCGAAGCCCAGAGCGCGGGCCTCGGCGCTGGCTGTGGAGTAGCCCTCCACCATGGCCTGCTCGACATCACGGATACCCGGCCCGCCATCCACGACGCTCACGTCTATCTGCGAATCGGAGAGAGACGCTTCCAGCCGGCCTCCCACGGAGTGGATCACCACGTTCATCTCGGCTTCGTACGCCGCGATCATGGTGCGGCGGATGGCCTCGGCATCGGCGCCTATCCGCTTGAGGTGCTCCTTGATGGAGCGTGAAGCGGCGCCCGCCCGGCGGAAGTCGTTGCTCGCTATGTCGTATGAGACGAATTCCATGACGATGGTGGCGTCAGTCCCTGGAGTTGGAGGTCAGCAGTTGGTAGATGAGGCCGCAGGTCTCGAAGACACCCACGGGCGAGACCATGAGCAGGGTGCCGTTCTCGGTGGCGAGATCGATGATCTCCTGGCCCGGGTCGACCCCGTCGACAAAGCAGATGCCGGGCACCTCCATGAGCTCGGCCACCCGGACCATCTGCAGGTTGGCCAGGTTCGTGACCAGCAGGGTCTTGTCCGAGGCCTCGTTCAAGAGGTCGCTCACCCTGTCGCCGGCGTAGATGCGGGCCACCTCTTCGCTGCCTCTCGGCCCGGGGGTCAGTATCCGGGCCCCGATCTTCGCGGCGAGCTCGTCGAGCTTCATGTTCGCCCCGGCCAACAGGGTGTCGATGGTGCGGATCATGGGGTCCATGTCGGGCTCCGAGCCGTTGTCCGAGCCGTTTTCCATGGCCGGCGAGACCGGATGCTCCTGCCGCGCGAAGAACGCGGCCGACTCCAGCGCGGACGTGATGTCCATGTGATCCACGAACACGTCCTCGGGCACCTGGAGGGGGATGCCGGTGAAGTCGACGAAGCTGCGCACTCCGGCCCGGACCAGGGCTTCGGCCACACTCTGGGCCACGTGGGGCGGCACGGCCAGGATGGCGATGCGGACACCCAGCTCGGAGACCACCCGCTCCATGTCGGCGACCGCGTACACGGGGCAGCCTTCGATCGAGGTGCCGATGAGCGACTTGTCGGTGTCGAAACCGGCGGCGATGCGCAGCAGCGGGCGCTGGCCGGCGAAGTGGGCGAGGAGCGAGCGGCCCAACCTTCCCAGTCCCACCAGGGCCACGTCCTGGCGGCTGGTCCCTTCGAGCAGGCTCTCGATGCTGGCCAGGCAGGTCTCGACCTCGTAGCCCTTGTTGGGGCTGCCCGAGTAGCCTATGACCATGAGATCGCGACGGACCTGGGTGGCGCTGACTCCTGCCAGGTGGGCGAGCTCGTGAGAGTAGATGTTGGTGGTGCCGGACTGTCTCAGGTTGTCGAGCAACCTCCGGTACAGGCTGAGCCTGTTGACCGTCTTGCGAGAAACCGCCGGCTTCCCCGCTGTGGCCATCGCCCTAGCGCCCACTCCTCACGAAAGATATCGTTACGATGATAACGCTGTTACGCGTTTCACAATTTACTCCCCCGGGGCATATACGTCAATGTAAAATCGGCTTGTGGTCGACATCCCGTCCATGTAGAGAGGAGCGGTCGTGAAGCGCACCATCTTCGGCATCCACATCAGCCAACGGGCCAAGAGCGTTCCAGACGTCCAGGCAGTGCTCAGCAAGTACGGGTGCAGCATCCGTACGCGGCTCGGCATCCACGACGCGGGCCCGACCAGTTGCTCCCCCAACGGCCTGGTCCTTATCGACGCCTTCGGTCCTGAGATCGAGGACTTCTTCGAGGAACTTCAGGGTATCGAGGGAGTCGAGGTCCAAAGGATGGACTTCCAGGACTGACGGACAGAGGAAACGTATGCCGGTTTATCGCAAGACGCTGCTGACGGTCGCCGTCTTGGCGATGTTGCTCTTCGCCGTGGGATGCGGGTCACCGGACACCGGGACCACGGCGTCCACCGCCGGGGCTACTACGTCGAGCACCGCGCCGGCGCCCAGGTTGGGCAAGCTGACCCTGGTCGCTCCTCCCGGGCCCATGGCCATCCCGATGGCGTACCTGGCCGTGAACGACAAGCTGGCTGAGGCCGCGGAGCAGACCGAGCTCGTGATCTGGGAGAACGCCGATCAGCTGAAGGCCATAGTGGCGGGCGGGCAGGGCGATTTCGTGACCATGCCTTCCAACAACGCCGCCGTCTTCCACAACAAGGGCCTGGAGCTCAAGCTGCTCGACATCTCCGTGTGGAACATCACCTACCTGGTGACGGCCGACCCCGACGCCGCGGGCTTCAGCGACATCAGGGGAGAGTCGCTGGTGGTGTCGCTCCAGGGCAGCGTGCCCGACGTGGTGTTCCGGTTCCTGTGCGCCAAGGAAGGACTCGACCCGGAGAAAGACTTCGAGTTCCGCTACGCCTCCGATCCCACTCAGGCCGCCCAATTGCTGTTGACCGGCCAGGTGGACAACGCGGTGCTGAGCGAGGCGCTCGCGACCGCCGTCGTCATGCAGGCCAAGGGGGGTGAGAGGCCTCTTCGTAAAGCGCTCGCCTTCGACGCGGCCTGGATCGCAGCTACTACCCGCTCCGACGACACCCCTATCGCCGGCACGGCGGCCACGCCGCGTGTCCTGGATGCGCCGTGGGCCGTAGCGGTCTTCCAGCGGGAGTATCAAGCGGCGGTGGACTGGATGCTCGGCGACCCCGTGGCGGCCGGGCAGCTCGTCGAGACCGAACTCCCTCAGCTCGGGCTCAAGGCTCCCATCATGACGGCCTCGCTGGAAAGCATCACCTGGAGATTCACGCCGGCGGGCGCGGCGCGCCCCTACCTGGAGCGGTTCTACACGAACCTGGCGGGGCTCTCCCCCGAGGTCATCGGCGGCAGGCTGCCGGACGATGCGTTCTACTACGTCCCATAGGGGGTCGCTCTATGCGGTCCTGGGGGTCGCCGCCATCCTGGTGGTGTGGGAGCTCCTGTCGCTGGTGGTGAACCCGGCCATCATGGCCTCTCCGGTGGACACGGCAAGAGCGCTTGCCGACCTGGCCTGGGGGAGCAAGCTGTGGGTCGAGCTGCTCATCACGCTCAAGCGGCTGGTGATCGGGCTGGCCATCGGGGCCGGGGCCGGACTGGTCTTGGGGGTCCTGGCGGGCATGGAGAGCCGCGTGCGCTCCTTCCTGGAGCCTCTGCGCTGGGCGGGGATGACCATCCCCGCGGTCATCATCGCGGTGCTCGCCATGTTCTGGTTCGGGCTGGGTGATTTCACCGTGATCTTCATCGTGGCGCTGATCGTCTGGCCCACCATGTACGTGAACACGGTGTCCGGCATCCGGTCCGTCGACCCCAGACTGGTGGAGATGGGCCGTGTCTATCGCTTCCCGCGCCGCCTGCTGCTGGGCGAGGTCTACCTGCCCGGCATAGCATCACCGGTGCTGGCCGGGCTCACTCTGTCGACGGGCATCGCGGTGCGGGCGACCGTGCTGGCGGAGGTGCTCGGAGCTCTGAGCGGCATCGGGCACGCCTTCTGCCGGGCCAACAGCAATCTGGACGCTCCCCAGCTTTTCGCCTGGATCGTCGTGCTCCTGGCCCTCATGGCCGTCATCGAGTTCGGCGTCCTTCGTCCGCTCCGCAGGCGCATCATGCGCTGGAGGAAGGGGGCCGGATGATCACCTTCCAGAACGTGAGCAAGTCTTTCGATTCGCTCAAAGTCTTCGACCATCTCTCTCTCCATGCGGCGACCGGGGAGATACTCGGAGTGGTGGGCCCGTCCGGCTCGGGCAAGACGACTATGCTCAAGCTCATCACGGGGATCGTGATCCCCGACGCGGGGACGGTCACCGTCGCCGAGGGCGCGGTCGGGTATGTGTTCCAGGAGCCCCGGCTGCTGCCCTGGCGGACCGCACTCGACAACGTCGCCGGGCCGCTCCGCGCCCAGGGGCGTGACAAGGTCGGGGCGCGGGTGGCCGCCACCGGTTGGCTGGAGCGGGTCGGGCTGGCCGGCTTCGAGGGATATCACCCGGCGGAGTTGAGCGGCGGGATGGCCCAGCGGGTGTCGGTCGCGAGGGCCTTTGCCGTCGAGCCGCGCATACTGCTCCTGGACGAGCCCTTCAGCAGTGTCGACACCACGCTCAGGAGCTCGCTCATGGACATCCTGGAGAGCATCATCCGGGAGCGGCGGACAACGGTGATGTACGTGACGCACGATCTCGGCGAGGCGCGGCGGTTGGCCGACCGCATCGTGGAGATCATGCCGGGGCGCGGAGTGCGCCGACTCGGTGGGTAGAGGAGGGGGATGATCACCGTTCAAGAGGTCGTGGCCGAGATACGCTCGCATCGGGATGAGGCCGCCATCGCAGGTATGGTCCGCTATGGCATCAACGTCGAGAACGCCCACGGCATGTCGGTGCCGGAGGTCCGTGCGCTCGGGAAGCGGATCGTGAAAGAGCTGGGAGGGCGCGACGCCGCCCGCCGGCACGACTTCGCCCTCGACCTGTGGCGGACGGGGCTTCACGAGGCCCATCTGCTGGCGCCCCTGGTCGAGCTGCCTGAGATGGTGTCCGAGGAGCAGATGGAGGCCTGGGTCTCGGACCTGGATTCGTGGGACACCTGCGACCAGCTCTGCAGCAACCTGTTCGACCGTACCCCTTTCGCCTGGGGCAAAGCCGTCGAGTGGAGCGGCCGGCAGGAGGAGTTCGTCAAGCGGGCGGGCTTCGCGCTGATGGCGGCTCTGGCCCGGCACGACAAGACCGCGCCCGACGAACGCTTCCTGCCGCTGCTGGCGGCCATCGAGCGGGAGGCCGGCGACGAGCGCAACTTCGTCAAGAAGGCCGTCAACTGGGCGCTCCGCAACATCGGCAAGCGCAACGCCGGCCTCCATCCCTTGGTGCAGGAGACGGCGCGGCGTATCGCCGCCTCCGGCAGCAGAGCCGGCCGCTGGGTGGCCTCCGACGCCCTCCGCGAGTTGGAGGGCGAGGCTGTGCGGCGCAGGTTGGGGCTGTAGGGCGGCGGCGCCGGGCCCACGCCAGGGCGCGGGGGTGGCTCAGCCACCTTCCGCCGGCCGGTCTGCCGCGCCCCGCCGGGCTGCCGGGCTGTGTGCAGGCACCAGACCGGGGCCGCGCCTCCAGGCCGCGCCGCCCGCCCGGACACCGGGGCGCGCAGAGCGCCCGCAAGCCGGCGCCCGCCCGCGCCCGCCCGCGCCAAGATTCAACCTCCGTTGTAGAGACCCCGGCCGTCTCTCCCCCTACCATCGCCACGTCGAGAAAGCGCTGGTAGACGATCGAGGGCAAGGAGGAATCATGTTCGAGAGGCAGGCATGGATGCATCGGGCCGGTGAGTATCCGCAGTCCGACCAGGAATATTTCGGACTCCTGGCGAGGGCCGTCTTCTCCGCCGGGTTGGGTCCCAAAGTGGTGGAGTCGCGCTGGAAGGAGATGGGCAGCGCCTTCCACGGCTTCGACCCGGCCAAGGTGGCGGCGATGGGCGACGCGGACGTCTCCCGTCTCCTCGGCGACCCGGGGGTCATCCGCAACCGGCGCAAGATCGAAGCGGTCATAGAGAACGCCAAGCGGTTCGTCGATAGCCTGGGGGACCACGCCTCGTTCCACTCTTATCTCGCCGGACTGGGAGCGCCGGATGATCTGGACGGAGCCGCGGAACAACTGGCTCAGACGTTCGCCCACCTGGGCAGGACGTCGGCCCTGTTCTTCCTCTTCAGCGCCGGGTGGCGGCCGCCGCAGACGGTTGAAGCCTGACTCGAGGGTTTGTGGGTCGTGCGAAACGGTTAGAACGCGGATAGGCGCACGCGCACCCGAAGGGAGGCTACATGGACCCGGTGCTCCTCCGCGAATACGAAGCCAAGCTTGCGTACTGGCTGTCCCAAGGGTACAGACTCCTCGCCGACGACATCGACGGAGAGCTGAGGATAACCGCGCATTTCGTCTCTCGCGACGGCGCTGTGGGCAGCGAGCGGGCGCAGGAGTACTGGCCCATGACCCCCGGGATCGTCCAGTTGCTGACCGACAACGGCATAGAGATATCGCGGGCGCTGGCCGGTCCCAGACCATGGGCGGGTCCACACCCCGAAGACCTGTAGACCGGAGCAGCGCGTCCGACGGGTCAAGAGGTGTCAAGGGTGGTATCTTCTCTTGGTACATTTCGTGCATCAATGCACGTTTGAATAGGAAAGGAGATCCCCCTTGTCTCGAGAAGTTGTGATCCTTAGCGCTGCCCGCACCCCGGTCGGCCGCTACTTAGGCACCCTGGCCGACATCCCGGCCTGGAAGCTCGGCTCTATCGCCATCGCCGAGGCTGTGAAGCGCGCCGGCATCGACGCCGCTGAGGTCGAAGAAGTCATCATGGGCAACGTCCTCACGGCAGGCCAGGGCCAGAACCCCGCCCGGCAGGCCTCACTGGCCGCGGGCATCCCCCAGGAGATCCCCGCCTGGACGCTCAACATCGTGTGCGGCTCGGGCATGAAGAGCGTGCACGAGGCTGCCAACGCCATCAAGGCCGGCGACGCCGACATCATGGTGGCCGGCGGCATGGAGAACATGACCTGGGCTCCCTACTTGGTCCCGAAAGGTCGCCAGGGCTACCGCATGGGGGACGGAGTCCTCGTCGACGAGATGATCGAAGACGGCCTCAAGTGCGCTCTCGGCAACTATCACATGGGCGTCACGGCCGAGAACGTGGCCGAGAAGTACGGCATCACCCGTGAGGTGCAGGACCAGATCGGCTACGACAGCCAGCGCAAGGCCGCCGCGGCCATCGCCGAAGGCAAGTTCAAGGCCGAGATCGTCCCGGTCGTCATCCCGCAGAGGAAAGGCGACCCCAAGGTCTTCGACACCGACGAGCATGTGCGGGTCGATACCACGCTCGAAGCTCTGGCCAAGCTGCCCACCGCCTTCAAGAAGGAAGGTGGGACGGTGACGGCCGGCAACGCCTCCGGCATCAACGACGCGGCTGCCGCGTTCGTGGTGGCGTCCAAGGAGTGGGCCGACAAGAAGGGCATCAAGCCCCTCGCCACCATCGTCGGTTATGCGACCGCTGCTCTGGACCCGGCGTACATGGGCATGGGCCCCTTCCACGCGACCAAGAAGGTACTGGCCAAGACGGGCATGTCGCTCGATCAGATCGACGTCATCGAGGCCAACGAGGCCTTTGCCGCCCAGGCCGGCGCCGTGGCCCAGGAACTGGGTCTGGACATGAGCAAGGTCAACCTCTACGGCGGCGCCATCGCGCTCGGTCACCCCATCGGCGCGTCGGGCGCCCGCATCCTCACCACTCTCATCTATGCTCTCAAGCAGGAGGGTGGCGTCTATGGTCTCGCCACCATGTGCATCGGCGGCGGCCAGGGCATCGCGACCATCATAAAGGTCTGAGTTCAAGCAGCAAGACAGGAGAAGGACGTGAAAGACCGCGTTGAAAAGGCACTGGATCTCATCCGGCCGGCCCTGCAGAACGACGGCGGCAACGTCGAGTTGGTCGACGTGGACGAGACCGCCGGCATCGTCAAGGTCAAGCTGGTCGGCGCCTGCGGGAGCTGTCCCATGTCGCAGATGACCCTGCGGATGGGCGTCGAGCGGGTGCTGAAGGAGCAGATCCCCGAGATCGTCGAGGTGCAGGCGGTCTAGGACTTCAGCCTGAAGAGGCGGCCGATAGACCGGTCGTACTCGGTCTTCAGGTAGGCCAACTGACTAGTCGTGGCCGAAAGGCGTTTCAGTCCTTCGGCCACGACTTCTTGTCTTCTTTGGACCTCTCTCGCGCGGACCTCCACGGAGCGCATGCGGCGCTTCACCTCTTCCAGATCGGCTTTGGAGGAGATGCCGGCCTGTCGGGCGGCCTTGGTGAGCCGGTAGGCCTGGATCCCCGCCACCGCGAGTCCGGCGAGCAGCAGGGCGCAACCCACGCAGATGAGGACGATCATGATGATCGTGGCGACCGTCATGCCGCCATTCTACCTGACCCGCGGGCTGCCGGTGTTAGTCCACTGTGGGAAGCCCGTATCTGGGCTGCAGGTCGAAGCGGCGGATGTGGGACAGGTTTGTCTTCCAGTCGACCATCCAGATGCTGACCACGTCGCCGGTGCGGGGCGCATGGATGAACATGCCTTCGCCGATGTAGATGCCCACATGGTGGACCGGATCGCCGAAGCAGAGCAGGTCGCCCGGCTTGAGATCTTCGGGCATCACCGGCCGGCCCATCTGGGCTTGGTAGCCGGAGTAGTGGGGCAGATAGACGCCGTGCTGCGCGTAAACGTACTGGGTCAGCCCGGAGCAGTCGAAGCCGGTCGACGGCCGGTCGCCCGCCCACACGTACGATATTCCGAGATAGAAGGCGGCCGTCTCGAGGAGTTGAGCGACGACCTCGTCGTCGGTCTTGGGAAGCAGACCGCCGTATGACCGGCCGTAGAGCGTCGTCTTCAGCGATTGCATCAGCGCGGCCCTCTCCTGCTCCTGCCGCTGATGCTCCGCTTCGATGATCGAGCGGATCTCGCCATCGAGGCCGGCGAGGGTCCTTTCGCGCTCGGCGAGCGAGGCGGCGATCTGGTTACGCTGGCCGCCGATCTCCTGGTTGATGGTCAGTTGCTCCCGCTTGGCCTCCTCGATCTGGGCGAGGAGGGAGTCGAGCTTCTTGGTGCTCTCGCTGAGGTTGTCGACGATGCGCTGGTCCTGGTCGGCCAGGCTGGCCACTAAGCGTACCCTCTTGAAGAGGTCGTCGAGCCCGTCGGAGTCGAGGAGCAGGGCCAGGAACTGATCGGTCTTGCCTCCCGACTTGTAGATCTCGCAGAGGCGCTCCTCGAACTTCTTGACCCGGTAGGCGTGCTCGGCCTGGGCCGCCTGATAGTCGCGGCGCAGCGAGGCCATCTGCACGTTGACCTCGTCGAGCTTCACCTGCAGGTGGTTGAAGTTCTCCGTCCACCGTTCGAGCTCTTCGTCGAGCGCGTCGATCTCGCTCTGCACCTGGTTCGCCTTGATGCTCAGGTCGTTGACCTCGACCGCCAGGTCGTCGGGAAGCGGTACGGAGCGCAGGTCGAGCGGGACGGCCCTAGCCTGAGGCGCGCTCACCAACGGGAAGAGGGCGCAACAGATCACGGTGACGACCAGGAGGGCGATACCCGCCAGGACCGGGCGAGGGACGTCGGGCAGGAACCGGGGCGCGCCGGGGAGGAGTCGCGAAGGACGCGCGGAGCGTGCGCGCGCGCACGCGCTCGGGAACGCGTCGGAGAAACATCTGCTGCCGGACCGGTTACGAGCCATCAGTACGAGTACGACCCTTCGCTGGCTGCCTTCCGTCGGATTATCGGCAGGAAGAGGCGAACACTTGCGCGATCCGCCGTTCAATGGTGATTCGCCTCGCCGCCGTGGATGCCTGCCCTCGCCTGTCAACAACGCCGGGACCGATTCTACCGCGTGGCCGCTTGGGTTGGATAGGACCTAGGAACGAGGTTGGCGCCGGCCGCGACCGAGCTCGGGTGCGTGCGGCGCGGCCTGAGGCGGGGGATCGACCATCAGGGGGGGCGCGGGCGGCGGGGCTATCACCGGGAACGCCGCCACAAGTGGGGGCGCAGCCCCGTGCGGCGCCGCGGCCCAGCGTTGCCAGGTGGATCGGTCCGACCGCCGGACCGGCGCCAGTGGGACGGGCGCGGGTGCTGCCCACGCCACCCGGATGTCGTGCTCCTGACGCCCTGTGCTATACTGCACCATTCAAGCGGCGCGGGGTGGAGCAGTCCGGTAGCTCGTCGGGCTCATAACCCGA
>CAZQDY010000018.1:0-43495 GCA_964592075.1 uncultured Gaiellales bacterium | reverse complement strand
AGATGTAGGGCTTCATCTTGGGGTTCCACCGGCGGGTCTGGTGGCCGAAGTGCACTCCCGACTCCAGGAGCTGTTTCATTGATGCTGCGGGCATGCGTACCTCACTCTGGTTATGTTCGACGTACTCTCCGAGGGAGGCTGTGGAACCGGTCTCCCGGCACCACCACAGCGGTGGTCCTCAGGTTCGCTTGACTGGCCGAAGCAGTCTACCACAAGACGCAGGGGAGCCGGATCGCGGCGTCGGAGCCGCGTTTCGAAACGCGCCGACACTGTCCCGGGTGAGACGCAGCCTTCTACATCGCCAGCGCGTCGAGATCCAAGTCCTCTTTGATGCGCCCGCGCAGACGAAGGACCGCCTTGGTATGGAGTTGCGAGACCCGCGACTCCGTCACCCCCAAGACCTCTCCGATCTCCTTGAGCGTGAGACCTTCGTAGTAGTAGAGGCCTATCACTATCCGCTCCCTCTCCGGCAGGCGCTCTATGGCCGCGGTCAGGGTCTCCTTGACCACCTGGACGCGATACGCCCTGGAGGGATCAGGCGCATCGGAGTCCTCTATCGTGTCGATCAGGTTCACCTTGTCCTGGCCCGTCCCGCTCGAGTCCCAGAACTCGTCGAGAGCGACGATCGAAGCGCAACTGATCTGATTCAGGATGTCCTGGAACTCCTCCGGTTCCACGCCCAACTCCGCGGCGATCTCGTCGTCCGTCGGAGCCCGCGTGAGCCTGTTCTCGAGGTCGGTAACGGCGCCCTCCACCTTGCGTGCCCAGCTGCGCACCGACCGAGGGACCCAGTCCAACGCCCTCAGCTCGTCGATGATAGACCCCTTGATACGCGACACGGCGTAGGTCTCGAACTTGATGTTGCGCGACGGATCGTAGCGCTCAAGAGCCCCGATAAGGCCCAAGAGGCCGTACGAGACCAAGTCTCCCTCTTCGATATGAGCGGGCAGACCGCTGCTCATGCGGCCCGCCACATACTTCACCAACGGGGAGTAGGCCAGGATCAGCTGGTCCCGGGCCTTGGCGTCACCGAAGTCCTTGTACAGCCGCCATGCCTGGGCGATGTCGTGCTGTTTGGCAGGGTCGATGATCATCGCAGCCACGTCTACGCTCGCGGGTGTGCTCGTCGATACGTCTTGCGCAAGTGACCCGCAGAGACATGCGCATACACCTGCGTAGTCCGGAGAGAGGAATGCCCCAGCAACTCCTGGATCACGCGGAGGTCCGCTCCCCCCTCGAGCAGATGGGTGGCGAACGAGTGTCGCAGGGTGTGCGGCGACGTGCCGCTGGGCACACCGGCCCGGGCGAGATACCTGGTCAGGCGTCGCTGGACGTCAGACGAGGAGAGCGGTAGACCCGTCCGGCTCAAGAAGACGTGGTCCTCCTGCGTTCCACCCGTGACCAATCGAGTCCGTCCTTCTTGCAGGTAGCGCTCCAAAGCCCTAAGTGCGAACTCCCCGACGGGGATGATACGCACCTTGCGCCCTTTTCCTTTTGCCCGTATCTCGCAAGACTCGAAACTGACGTCTCTGAGCCTCAAGTCCAGCGCTTCCTGGCAGCGCAGGCCTGACGAGTATACCAACTCGAATAGGGCTCTATCCCTCAGGTCCAGGGGTTTCGTGCCCCCCATGGCCTCCAACAGTGTGAAGACCTGCTCGGGGCTCAGCACCTGTGGCAGCCTCCGTGGCAGCTTCGGTGAGCTGACGCCCGCCGCGGGGCTGGAATCGATCAGACCGTTCTCTTCACTAAAACGCAGAAAACTCCTCACCGTGGACAGCTTGCGCGCGACCGTGGCGCGGGCGTACGGTCGCACCCCACGCTTGGGAGCGTTCGAGTGAGCCCCGCCGGCCACGTCACCGGCCACGTTAGAGACGAACCCGGCCGGATCGGCGAGCGCAGCGGCGTAGTCGGTGACGTCGACCCGCCCGATATCGCCGATCTGATCCGTCCCGCGCGCGGCCAGAAACGCCGTGAACTGTCTCAGGTCGCGCGTCGATGCCTCGACGGTGCGGGCGCTGTAGTCCGCCGCTATCAGCCCCCGGACGAACGAGGTAACGGCTTGCTCGATATCTGAGCCGGGGCCAGTCGATACCGCTTCGCCTTCTGATCGCATCGTCCTCCCGCCCCATCTCCACGTCTTCACGGAGCTCGGATGTACAGGCCCGGACCGCCTCGCATCACCAAGCCGCGCGACTCCAGTCCGCCGAGCGCGGCCATGACCTCGCGCGCGGTCAGACCCTTCTCGGCCATCAGATTCTCCGCCGAGCACGGCGCGGACGCAAGGGACTCCAGAATGCCCGCAAGCTTGGGGTCCTGAACCTCGCTGGGGCCGCCACCACCGTCTCTCGCCCCGCCACCCTTCAGACGGAGCGTCCAAATGGGCCGGCGGCCTAGCCTTTCCATTCTTGTCAGAAAGAGAAAGTCCTCCACCGTCACGCAAGGGTCGAGCGCCGGAAACGCCCCTTGATAGAGCAGTGCGTTACAACCTTTGTGGCCGTCTGCGTAGATTGATCCCGGGATGCTGAAGACGGGTCTCCCCAGCTCGAGCGCATGGTCGACCGTCTGCAGCGCGCCGCTCGTGCACGAGGCCTCTACGACCACCGTCGCGTCGCCGAGCGCCGCGAGGAGCCTATTACGGTGCGGGAACGTCCACCGCGCCGGTCCGCTGCCTGGTGGGAGCTCGCTGAGGACGATCCCGCCTCTCGCGATCCGCTCGTACACCGACCGGTGACGGCGTGGGTAGACGACATCCGCTCCGCACCCGAGCACCGCCACAGTAAGACCGTCGGACTCCAGGGCGGCCTTATGGGCCTGTGTGTCGATGCCCAGCGCCATGCCGCTCACCACGGCTATGCCTTGGCCCGAAAACGCCGAAGCGAAAGCGTCCGTCACCCGCAGCCCGTATGCGGTCGCCCGCCGTGTCCCCACGATGGTTACCCTCGGGCACTCGGTCAGTCGCTCCAGAACCTCCACCTCCCCACGAAAGAAGAGGCCGGCGGGCGGGTGGACGAGCTGCGCCAACTCGCGCGGATACAGCCCTGACCCGAATGCAACGAAGCCCAGGCCTGTGGACATCATCACCGCCAGGGCCTCCTCGAGGACGAAACAGCGTCTCTTCTCCTGGTACCTGACTATAGCGCGAGGCGCAAGGCCCCACTCGGACAGCCTTCGCGGCGAGGCCTTCCAGATCGCCTCCGGCCCCTCCCGGGCTAGGAGTCGGAGCAGCGAATGACAGCCCGAGTCGCTCATCCAAGCCAACCCCAGAGCCGCTTCGTAGGCACCGCGGTCGGGGCCGGTCGATGATGGGTCTCGTGGTGTCATGCCGGTAGCCTGCCCGCCGGGGATCCTAGAACAGACCGACCCGGCGTTGGTCCAAGCGGAGAGCGAGCGCCTCCGCCACATGGTCCACGCGCACCGGCCGCACTCCATCCAAATCCGCGATGGTCCGAGCCAGTCTGACGGTCCTGACATACGCCCTCCCGCTCAGACCATCCCGCACCAACGCGTCGCGCAGCAATCCGCGCGCCTCCTCGGTCAGCCCGTTCCTCTCCTCCAGAGGCACCCGGGCCTGGTCGTCTTGATGATTCTCTCGATGGAGCCGGAACTCGCGGGCCGCGCCGACTCTATCTCGCACGAGAGCCGACGCCTCGCCTTCCACGGTCCGCTCGAGCGCCGCCAGTGTGAGCGGGGGAACCTCTATCAGAGCGTCGATCCGGTCAAGAAGCGGCCCGCTCACGCGCGCCCGGTATCGCTCCACGGCAGCGCCGGAACAGCGGCAGGCCTTCTCCGTGTGCCCCAGGTACCCGCACGGACACGGGTTCATCGCGGCGACCAGGGTGCATGCGGCCGGGAAGACCGCCGTCCCCATCCGGCGCGAGATGATCACGCGACCCTCCTCGAGCGGCTGCCGGAGGGCCTCCAGAGCGTCTCTCGAGAACTCGGGCAGTTCATCGAGGAAGAGCACCCCCCGGTGAGCCAGACTCACCTCGCCGGGCCTAAGGGCGGCGCCGCCCCCGATGAGGGCGGCGCGCGAGGCAGTGTGATGAGGGGCGCGAAAAGGCCGCTCCCTAGCCAACCCGGTCTGAGAGCCCTGCAGACCGGCGGCGCTCCACGCCCTGGTGACGTCGACGGCCTCGTCCCTGGTGAGCGGCGGCAGGATCCCCGGCAGCCGGCGGGCCAGCATGGTCTTCCCTGCTCCGGGCGACCCGAACATCAGCAGGTGGTGCCCTCCGGCCGCCACGATCTCGAGAGCCCTCTTCGCCGCCTCATGACCCACCACGTCTGTCAGGTCGAGGTCGTCGGGTGCGCCGACCATCGGGACGGCGCGGCGCCTGTTCAGCCACCTCATACCACGCTCGATCACCCGGTCTCGATATCGAGAGTCTCTCACCACCAGGACCGCCTCGGCCAGGGACCGCACCCCGGCGACAGGAGCCGTGCTGACTTCCACGGCGGCCGGCAGCCCCTCGACGGCGGTGACGACCAGCCTCACGCCGATGCGCCCCGCGGACTCCGCAGCCGACACCATCCCTCGCGTCGGCCGCACGACTCCCTCCAGGGAGACCTCCCCCACCGCTCCCACGTCGCGGACACATTCCACCGGAACGTGGCCGCACGCCGCGAGCGTGGCCAGAGCGACCGGCAGGTCGAACCCAGACCCCTCCTTGTGGACATCGCCGGGGCTGAGATTGATGGTGATGCGCCGGGCCGGGAGGGCGAGCCCGGTCGAGGCCGCGCCGGAGCGGATCCGCTCGCTGGCCTCCCGCACCGCCGCTCCCGGAAGGCCGACGATGGTGACCCCCGGCAGACCGTTCCTGGCATGAGCCTCAACCCTCACCGGCACGGCGTCGACACCCACCATGGCGAAGCCCCAGATGGACGCCACTCCCATGGGCGCCGTCATGCTCCCAGCAGGTCCTTGACGTGCTCGAGGCTGCAAGGCAGGCCCTGACCGTCCAGAGCCACAACGACCGCGTCGAAACGCACCGGGCAGGGGAACCATCCCCGGTCGCACAGCCACCAGGCCGCGGCCCCCCGCAGACGGCGGGCCTTGCGAGGACCGATGGCCTCCAACCCTCCACCATATGCCGAACCGCAGCGGGCCTTGACCTCCACCACCACGACCTGCGATCCCTCGCGACAGATGAGGTCCAGCTCTCCGAGCGGAGTGCGTTGATTCCTGGCCAGCACGCGGTACCCTCGTGCAGAGAGGAACAGGGCGGCCGCCTGCTCACCCGCGCGGCCTCGCGCCGCTCGATCTACGTGTGCCGGAAGTCCCTGGTTCAGGATGGCCTCCTCTACGATGTGGCATGGCGATTGACTCGGATGCGGAGACTAACGGAGAAATGGGAGAAGCGGGCTCAGACCTTGGTACCAGGTTGGAGCGGACCCGAGGGAGGCCGCCCTGCGCCGGCTCGATCGAGGCGTTCCGTCGCGCCGTCGTCGAGCACTACCGGGGCCACGGGCGCGACCTGCCCTGGCGTCGGACCCGTGACCCTTACGCGATCCTCGTCTCCGAGGTGATGCTCCAACAGACCCAGGTGCCGCGGGTCATCCCCAAATACGAGGAGTTCCTGGCCTCCTTCCCCACCGTCCTCGATCTGGCCCGGGCCACCATCGCCGAAGTGCTCTGCGTCTGGCAGGGGCTCGGCTACAACCGCCGGGCATTGGCGCTACAGAAGGCCGCTCAGTCCATCGTCACCGACCACAGCGGTCTCGTCCCCGACTCGCCGGCCTTGCTCCGCGCTCTGCCCGGCATCGGCCCGGCCACGGCGGCAGCCGTGTGCGTCTTCTCCTACGACCGGCCTTTGGTCTTCATCGAGACCAACATCCGGGCGGCATACATCCATTTCTTCTTTCAAGAATGCGTGTCGATCCCCGATGCCGCCATCCTACCCCTGGTCGAGCTCACCCTCGACCGCGAGCAGCCCCGCGACTGGTACTACGCTCTGATGGACTATGGGGCGTGGCTCAAGAGAAGTCGGCCGAATCCCGGCCGAAGGAGCCGGCATCACACCATGCAGACTCCCTTCGCGGGTTCTCACCGGCAGCTGCGGGCCGAGATCCTGCGCCTTCTGCTCGCGGCGGCGCCGGAAGCCCTGACGCCCGCTGAAGTGAGGGTCGGGCCTCTGCCGTTCGCGGCCGCCGAGCCCGACATCGCCGCCGTCCTCGACGAGCTCACCGCCGAGGGTTTCTTGGTCCGGGACGACGGCGGCTACTCGGTAGCCTGAGCGGTCTCCTCAGCCTGTCGCCGCGAGAACAGGTAGTGGCCCACGAAGTAGTCCCTCCTCGAGCCCAGGGCGAAGGTCTCCTCGCATGCGATGAAGAACACGCGCCAGTATGCGAGCCACAAGCGGGCCTTCTCGCGCCCGTAGGTCGAGTCCAGAAGCGGCATCACCGCCTCGCGGCGCCGGTCGAGGTTCTCCAGCCAGGCCCGCAACGTGAGGGCATAGTGAGTCCCCTCCACCTCCCAGCGTCCGTCCAGCCTCAGGTCGTCCTGATACCGGGTGAGGTAGTCCCACGAGGGCATGATGCCCCCCGAGAAGAAACGCTCCGCCATCCATCCGCCCGTGCCGCCCGGCTCGAACGCATACAGATGCCTGCGGTGGCAGAAGACATGTACGAAGAGCTTCCCCTCGGGCTTCAGCCATCCTGAGATGCGTCGCAACAGCAGCCCGTGGTTGCGGGCATGCTCGAACATCTCCACCGACACCACCCGGTCGAAGGTCCGCCCCGGCTCGAAGGCGCCCACCTCCTTGGTGAGCACCTCCACGTTGGTGAGACCGCGGGCGGTGCAGACCTGCTCGATGTACTTCCGCTGCTCGCGCGAGTTGCTCACCGCGAGGATACGGCATCGGGGGAAGCGTTCCGCCGCCCAAAGACCGAGCGACCCCCAGCCGCAGCCAAGATCGAGGATGTCTTGACCGTCCTCCAATCGGGCGCGTTCGGCGGTCAGGGTCAGCATCGCCTCCTCTGCACGGCCCAGGTCCGCGACGCCCTCGGGCCAGTAGCAGGAGCTGTACTTGAGACGCGGGCCCAGGACGGCCTGGAAGAAGCCGGGCGGGAGGTCGTAGTGCTGCCGGTTGGCGTCTTCCGGGTCGATGGTGATGAGGCCCCGCTCCAGTGCGGCCAGCAACTCCTGTTCGCGCTCTCGCGACTCCTCCGGGCTCTGGCGTTCCAGCGCATCCACCAAGCCCTCGACGCGCGCGCGGATCACCCGTCGCAAGACTCTGTCGGGCAGCAGCCCGAACGCCAGCACGATGTCCTCCAGCCCGCTCACCTTGTCTTCCTCCGCCTCACTCGTCCCACAACCCCAACTGGCTGGTGCCCACTCCCTGGAAGCTCAGCCGGTGAAGCTCGCAGGGGCCGTGGTGTCGCAGAGCTTCCCGGTGCCGCTCGGTCCCATACCCCACATGCTCTTCGAAACCGTACTCGGGATGGAGGGGTGCCAGCGTCCTCATCAACCTGTCGCGCACCACCTTCGCCACGACGGAAGCGGCCGCCACGGCCCCGCTCTTGTAGTCCGCGGCGGTCATGGCGCGCGCCCGTAGCTCGGGCCGCTTGAGATCGAACCCGTCCACCACGGCCAGCCGGTACTCCCCGGCCAACGCTTCGAGCGAGCGACCGAGCGCCTCGATGTTGCAGCGATGGAGACCCACCCTGTCGATCGTGCCGGGTGAGCAGGCCACCCACGCGATTCTCACCGCCGACCGAAGGACGATCCCATAGAGAGCCTCCCGCGTCTCGGGCGTGAGGAGCTTGGAATCGGTGAGACGCTCCAATCCGGCGAAGGGGGCCGTGCTGTAGTCCAGGACCACGGCGGCGGCCACCAGCGGGCCCGCCAGGCAACCCCGCCCGGCTTCGTCGGCGCCGGCCAGACGTAGATCGCCGTCCTGCGGGGTCGCACCGGCCTCGCGCAGCAGGTCGCGATCGAACCGGAACGGGTCCGAGAGGCGGCTCTTCTTCAAGCCGAGGGCTCCTGCCACGACGAGGGCAGGTCAGAGTCCGCCGACATCGCGCGGCGGCCAGTAGATGGCGAAAGCCACCCCGATGATCTCATCCTCGTCCACGGGCCCGAAGTAACGGCTGTCACCGCTGTCGTTGCGATTGTCACCCATGGCCCAGACGTACCCCGGCGCGATCGGCGTTTCCGGATAGTCGCCTTCGATAAGGCACTCCTTCAGGTAGGGCTCGTCCTGTGCGACTCCGTTCAGCCACAACTTGCCATCGTGCACCGACACCGTGTCGCCGCCCACCGCGACGACGCGCTTGATCAACGGGACGGCATCTGTGTACCCGGGCGGATGAAAGACGATGACGTCGCCCCTCTCCGGAGAGCGGAAGTGGTAGGTGACCCGGCTGACCAGCACTCGATCGCCACCCACGAGGGTCGGCTCCATGGACTCCGAGGGGATCTCGTACGGTTTCACCAGGAACTGCTGCACCACCAGCGCCAAAACGAAAGCGGCCGCCACGATGGCGACCACTTCGACGATCCAACGAGTCCTGCTAACGTGCCGCTTCGCCTTCTTGGCGGTCCCGGCTACATCTGCTGGGGCTGCCTCACCGGAACCAACCGGCTCCGGCTCCGCAAGAGAGCTTCGATCCGGTTCTTCCATGCAGCCGTGCCCCTAGATGCGCTTCTCTTTGACGCGCGCCTTCTTGCCGAGCTTCTCACGCAGATAGTAGAGCTTGGCCCTGGCCACGTCGCCGATGGCGGTGACCTCGATCTTGTCGATCTTCGGAGAGTGAAGCGGGAAAGTCCTCTCCACCCCTACTCCGAAGGACTGCTTGCGGACGGTGAAGGTCTCCCGAGCGCCGTGACCCTGCCTGCGGATGCAGAAGCCCTGGAAGACCTGGATCCGCTCCCTGCTCCCCTCGATGACCTTGAAGTGCACCCGCAACGTATCGCCGGCCTTGAAATCCGGGATGTCTTGGCGGAGTTGATCCCGTTCGAATTCCTGAATGACGCCCATGTGCATACCTGACCCTGATCTGTTCCGGCGTGTGTTCGACTACCTACCTGAAGAAAAGCCAGCAGACTTTAGAGCATCGCGGTCCCGATTGCAACCCGCTTCTCGCTCGTACGCCCCTCGCGGCCGGCGTCGGGAGCACGAGGGCCTACAGCCCTCGCCAGTGCCCGATAGGCCAGTAGACGCAGAAAGCGCACCCGATGATCGAGTCGATCTCTATGGGCCCGAAGAACCGGCTGTCACCGCTGTTGTTGCGGTTGTCGCCCATGACGAACACGTGACCTTCTGGCACCAGGACCTCCTGGTCCTCGTCCAAGATCTCGCGCTCCAGCACGTATGATTCTTCCTGTAGGACTCCGTTGATATAGAGATCGCCGTCCTTGACCGCCACGCGGTCGTTCGGCACCCCTATCACCCGCTTCACCAGGTCCTCGCCCTCGACCATGGGCGAATGGAACACCACCACGTCTCCCCTGTCGGGATCCCGGAAGTGGTACGAGAGACGGTTGAGCAGGATGCGATCGCGCTCCTGCAGCGTGGGTTGCATGGAAATCTGGTGGATGGTGAAGGGCTTGACGATGAAGGCCTGCACCAGCATCGCGATCGCGAAGGCCGCGGCGACGATGATCACCACTTCGATGACCATCCCCAGCGGAGTGCGCTTCTTCCTCTCTCCCTCCGCGGCCCTCCTCCTTCTCGTCGGAACGGCCGCCTGCCGGGGCTCTGTCTCTCTCCTGGAGCCCACGTTCCCCTGGAGGCCGTCGTCCACCGGTGGGACCGGCCTACTCTGCAGGCCCGACCCGCCTCCGGGCGCCGGCTCGCCTCGAGAAACCGATGCGCTTCTCGGGACGGTGCCCGCCTGATCGTGGTCCGTACTCACGCTTCACCCTCTCCGTCGCATGTCGAAGCGCCGTCCGCCGGGCCGGGACGGCCTATGCCCTGTGCCCACGGAGACCGTCGAGCGTTCTCCCTGCGCCACCACGCGATGGCCGCGTGGTCCCCGCTGAGAAGCACCTGCGGCACTTCCAGCCCCTGATACTCCCGCGGTCTCGTGTAATGAGGATACTCGACCATCCCCCCCAGTTCCTCGCTGAACGACTCCTCCACCACGCTGTCCGTGTTGCCGAGGGACCCGGGCACCTGACGGATCACGGCCTCCAGGACGGCCAGCGCGGCCACTTCTCCACCCGCCAGGACGTAGGGACCCACCGATATCGACCCTGTCGCCAGAAGCGTCTCCACTCTCGCGTCGAAACCCTCGAACCGTCCGCACAATAGCACGAGATCCCTCTCAGTCCGAGACAGCTCCAGTCCGAGACCGTGCTCGAAGGGCCGGCCCCCTGCCGCCAGCACATAGACGTCACGCGTGTCCCGCACCCGGGTGGCGGGCTCCCCAAACACTCCTTCGAGCGCCGCCGCCACGATGTCCACGCGCGTCACCATACCCGGGCCGCCGCCGTACGGAGTGTCGTCCACCTCATGATGAGGAAGAACGCTGTAGTCCCGGATGTTGTGCACAGAGATGGACACCGCTCCCGACCCGATGGCCGCGGAGACGGGATGCTGCGAGACGAACCAGGTGAAGGCCTCGGGGACCAGGGTGAAGACATGGAAGCGCTTCATCTGGCGGCGTTTCCCCCGGCCTCGCCCCGGCCGGCCTCGTCCAGGAACAGCGGCTCCACCACCAGATAGCCCTCCGCCACCGCCACGGTGGGCACGGCCGCCGAGACGAACGGCACCATCCTCTCACCGCCCGCGTCGAGCTCGATCACCAGGATGGGGTGAGCCGGAGACTCCACCACTCCTGTTACCGTGCCGACGGTCGCCCCCGCGGGATCCCGCACCTGCAGGGCTTCCAGATCGAAGGGATAGAACTCGTCTTCAGGCAGATCGGGCAGCTGGGTAGACCGGACCTCAAGGATGTACCCGCGCATGGCCTCGGCCCTATCCCGGTCGGCCACCTCGCGAAAACCCACGATGGGGAAGTCGCCTTCGCCCCGTACGTCCTCGACGGTCAGACGCACCTGCTCGCGCAGTCTGGGCCCCGCTACGCCCAGCCTCTGGGGACGGGCGTGGAGTACGGACCCTGGAGTGAAGCGCTCCGGGTTGTCTGAATCGGGTCTGACCCGGACCTCCCCGTGCACTCCGTGCGCGCGCACGATCCGCCCCACCTCGATCCACTCGGGGCGCGCCATGCCTCACCGTCTCCGGTTCGAGATGAGGTGCCGGCCGCCGAGTGTGCGCCTGGCGGCGCGATGCTTCGTCCTCAGTCCCGCCCGTAGCCCAGCTTGCGCATGCATGCGCCACGCTCCCTGCGTCCTTGCCTCGCGCGCGCCCACCGCATCCTGTCGGCGAAATACCATTGCGAACCAGGCCCCGGACTCGCTGCTAGTCGACGATCTCCACCGTGGCCTGCTTGCCGTCTTTGACGGCGCTCGCCTTGACCACGGTGCGCAGGGCCCGGGCGATGCGGCCCTGTTTGCCGATCACCTTGCCCACGTCCTCCTTTGCCACGAAGAGACGCAGCAGCACACCGTCCGCCGACTCGGACTCTTCCACCCGCACTTGGTCCGGATGGTCCACGAGCGAGCGGGCCAGGAACTCGAGCAGATCTTTCACCTAGACGATACCTTTCAGACTCAGGAGTTTCCGCACGGTATCGGAGGGCTGGGCGCCGGTCGCCAACCACTGCTTGGCTTTGGCCTCGTCCACCTCGATCACCGAGGGGTCGGTCAGGGGGTTGTAGAAACCGATAGTCTCGATGAAGCGGCCGTCACGAGCCCTGCGGGAATCGGCCACCACGATGCGGTAGGTCGGATGCTTCTTACTGCCACGGCGCGCCAGTCTGATAGCTGTTGCCATTCGTCACCTCCTCACGCTAACTAGAGTTCCCGAACATCTGGAACGGGTTCTTCGGTACACGGCCCGAGCCCAGTTGTTTCATCATCTTCTGGACCTGCTTGAACTGGGTGAGCAACTGATTGATGGTGTGGATGTCGGTGCCGGAGCCGGCCGCGATGCGCCGGCGGCGGCTGCCGCTGATGAGCTCCGGGTGGCCGCGCTCCTCCGGGGTCATGGAGAAGATGACAGCCTGGATCTTGTCGAAGGCCTTCTCGTCCACCTGCATGCCCTTGAGCTTCCCCGAGGGGATGCCGGGGATCATGCCGAGGATGCTCGAGATGGAGCCCATCTTGCGCACCTGCTGGATCTGTTCCAGGAAGTCGTCGAAGGTGAAGCTGGATTTGCGCAGCCGCTGCTCCAGCTCCCGGGCCTTCTTCTCGTCGATGGTGCGCTCGGCCTTCTCGATGAGCGTGAGAACGTCCCCCATCCCCAGGATCCTCGAGGCCACCCGGTCCGGGTAGAAGTACTCGAAGCTGTCGAGCTTCTCGCCGCTGCTGGCGAACTTGATGGGCTTGCCCGTAACGGCGCGCACCGACAGAGCGGCCCCTCCGCGGGCGTCACCGTCCATCTTGGTCAGCACCACGCCGTCGAACTGGACCTGCTCCTGGAACTGGAGGGCCACGTTCACCGCGTCCTGGCCCGTCATCGCGTCCAGGACCAGCAGGATGTTGTGGGGCTTCACAGCGTGGCGGATGCGCACCAACTCGTCCATGAGCTTCTCGTCGATGTGCAGACGGCCGGCCGTGTCGATGATCAGTACGTCGCGCCCCTTGTCCTGCGCCCACTTGACGCCGTGCTTGGCGATGTCCACCGGATCGACCTGGTCGCCCTCGTCGTATACCGGCACCCCGAGCTGCTGCCCCAGGGTCTTGAGCTGGTCGATAGCCGCCGGCCGGTATACGTCGCCCGCCACCAGACCGGGGCTCTTGCCTTGGGCGAGCAGGAAGTTGGCCAGCTTGCCGCAGGCGGTGGTCTTGCCCGAGCCCTGCAGGCCGACCATCATGATGATGGTCGGCGGCCGCGGAGAGAAGGTGAGCTTGGTGGTGGCCGAGCCCATGAGGGCCGTCAGCTCTTCGCTCACGATCTTGATGAACTGCTGCGCGGGTGTCAGGCTCTCAAGGACCTCGGCGCCGAGCGCGCGTTCCTTCACCGTGTCGACGAACTGCTTGACCACCTTGAAGTTGACGTCCGCCTCGAGCAGGGCCAGACGGATCTCGCGGGCGGCGCGCTCCACGTCTTTGTCCGTGAGCTTGCCCTGCCTCTTGAGGCCGTCGAAGGCTGTCTGCAACTTATCGGAGAGGGAATCGAACACCTGTCACCTTGCCATCCGGCGGCGCTCCACGCGCGCCGCGCTCGAGGCGGCCCCTGCGGGCCGCGAGGGTGGGAGTTTACTAGCAGCCAGTAGTCCCGTCAAACGCGGTGCCCGAGAGAGTCGTCGAAGAGCAGCGCCGCGAAATCGGCCGCGTCGAACGGCTGCAGGCTTTCGAGCTTCTCCCCCGTGCCGATGAGCTTGATGGGCAGATCGAGCTCGTGCGACACAGCGAGCGCTATACCTCCTTTGGCCGTCCCGTCCATCTTGGTGATCACCACGCCGGTGAGCTCCACCGCCTCCTTGAACATGCGGGCCTGGATCAACCCGTTCTGGCCGGTCGTCGCGTCGATGGACAGCAGGCTCTCGTGAGGGGCGCCCGGCAGGCGTTTGTCGATCACGCGCCGCACTTTCTCAAGCTCCTTCATCAGGTTGACCTGGGTGTGGAGACGCCCCGCCGTGTCGATGATGACCACGTCGGCCTTCCGGGCTTCGGCCGCGGCGATGCCGTCATACACAACAGCCCCCGGGTCTCCCCCGCGCTCATGGTGCACCACTTCGCAGCCCACCCGCCGGCCCCACTCCACCAGCTGCTCGATGGCGGCCGCACGGAAGGTGTCGGCCGCCACCAACAGCGGCTCCTTGCCCAGCTCCTTAAGATGCCAGGCGATCTTGCCGATGGTCGTGGTCTTGCCGGTGCCGTTGACCCCGACCATGAGGATCACCGCCGGTGAGTGGGCCACGTCGATGCGCGTGTCCGCCTGGCAGAAATGCTCCGCGGTGATCCTGCGCAGCTCGGCCACCAGGCTCGCCGAGTCCTTGATGGCGCCCTTGTCGGCCTCGGCCTCCAAAGCCTCCACGATCGACACCGTCGTCTCCACGCCTACATCGGCGTAGATGAGCGCCTCTTCTATCCGCTCCCACAGGCTCTCGTCGAAGCGATCGAAGAGCACTGAGGCGAACTGCTGCTGGAGGGCCTTGCGACTCTTGGACAGGCCGTCCCGGAGCTGGGCGAGCCAGCCCCCGCGAGATCTCTGAACCTCTTCAGGAGTCTGGACGACGGCCTTCTCAGCGACCCCCAGAAACACCTCCGACCAGTCGTGGCTCAAAGCTCTACGCCCCTTTCGATATCGTCAGCCTTCGCGACAGCACCCGCGACGTGCCGTCACTCTCCAGCGCCACTCCGTACAGAGTATCGGCAATCTCCATGGTCTGCCGCTGATGCGTGATGATTATGAACTGCGCCCTGTCCCGATACTTCCTCACCAAAGCAAGGAACCTGCGGATGTTGATGTCATCGAGAGAGGCCTCCACCTCGTCGAGGATGTAGAACGGACAGGGCCGGGCCAGGAAGAGGGCGAAGAGGAAGGCGATGGCCGTCATGGCCTTCTCTCCGCCGGACAGCAGACTGAGGCTGCGCGGCGCCTTGTTGGGCAGCTTCACCTCCAGGGCGATGCCTCCGGCCGCCTCCTTCTCCTCCTCCGGCTCCTCGAGCCCTCCCTCCATGTCCTCGGCCTGCCGGCGCCTTGACGCCTTCGGCTCGGTCAGTTTGAGAGTCCCCTTGGCTCCCGGGAACACCGACGCTATCACCGCCGAGAAGTGCTCCCGAGCCGCCTTGAAGATCTCCCCGAATGTGGACTCGATGTGCTCGTCGAGCTCGTCGATCACCTCTTGAAGCTGGTTGAGGGACGCTTCCAGATCGCGGCGCTGCTCGGCCAGGAAGCCCGCTCGTTCCTCCATCTCGGCGCACTCCTGCTCCGCGAGCGGGTTCACGGGCCCGATGCGTTCCCGGCGGCGCTCCGCCCGCTCCACCGCGGCCGCCAATGCCTCCACTTCTTCGCCATCCACGTCGGCGGGAGTCAGCCCCCGCGGCGACAGGTGGCGGCGCCTGAGCTCGCTCAGTTCGTCCTCCAGCAGAGTGCGCCTTTCCTCGAGCAGGGCCTCCTGCACCCTCAGATCGGCCAGGCGGGAAGCCAGGGAGTCGTGCTCGCGCTGCAGACCGGCCTCCTCACCCCCGCGGTCGCGCATGACACGCGCGGTGTCCTCCGTGCGTGTCCGCGCGGCCTCCACCACAGCCTCCATCTCCCCCGCAGCCACGCGAGAGCTCTCGGCCAGGCGCTCCGCCACCTCCAACAGGCAGCCGACGACGGGGAGGTACCGGTCCAGGAAGTCCACCCGGCGCCCGCATCGGGCCGCCTCCAGCTCCGCGGCGCCCCTCTGGTTGCGAACCCGGGAGCGCTCGTTCTCGAGCGCCCGGCAGCGCTCCCGGAGCCTGACCTCCACCAGCGCAGCCTGGCCCTTCTTCTCCTCCAACGCTGCCACGGCCTGCCGCATGCTCTCCACCCGTCCCTGCAGCGCCCGCAGCGCGGCGCGCGCCTGCTCCAGCTCCGTCTCCTTCCCCGTCATGCCCTCTTCGACCTCACGGAGATCGGTGAGCAGCCGCTCGCTCAGGCTCGTCTCCCGGTCCCGGCGGCCCTGCAGCTCGGCACACTGCGACCTGGCCTCCTCCAGCCGGCGTTCCTGCAGGTCGAGCTCACCCCTGCCCGCGATGACGCGTCGTTCTGCCTCATGCAGGCGCTCGTCCTCCCCGCGGAAACGCTCCTCAGCCTCAGCGGCCGCCGCCGCCGCGCGGATGCTCGCCTCGCGGGCGGACTCCTGATTCGCGGACAGTTCCTCGCGGGCTCTTGACACCGCCGCCAGTTCGTTGCGAGCCGTCATCAGAGTCTCGGCTCCCATCTCCCGCCGGCGCGCGGCGTGCACTCCGGCCTGGAACAGCTCGCCGTTGCGGTTCACCAGCCTCCATGCCGACTCCTGGCCTTCAACGCGCCCGGTGCCCAAGTGTTCGCCGTCCGCCGCCACAGCCGTCGGCCGGACAAGCCTCCGCAGGGTGGCGAGCACGGCTTCGGGTCCGGAGATGACGTCCCACAGATCGCGTGCACCCGCAGGTGGGACGAGGGACCGGTCGGCCGCCGGGACCTGCACCGACCCACTGATGGCCTCCACCGCGCCTTCCACATCGAACACTCGAGCGAGATCGTGAGAGGCGGGTACCACCACAGCTCCCGCCACCGGCCCGAGGGCGGCTGCGACGGCGCGCTCGAAGCCCGGCTCAACCACCAAGACCTCGGCCAGGGGAACGCAACCCTCAAGGGAGGCCACGAGCTCCCGCGCCCCCGGCGACGCGCCCTCTTTGCGCGCGAGAAGGTCGGCCAGCACTGCCTGCCTTGCTTCAAGCCCGGCGGACTCCTCCGCCAGGCCCGCTTCGATCCTGGCCGCTTCCTCGGCTGCAGCCCTGGCCTCCTCGCGCCTGTCCGCGGCCGACCTCACATCCGCCTGGGCCTCGAGCGCAGCCTTCAAGGACTGGTCCAGTTCACTCTGCAGCCGGACCCCGTCCGCCTGCAACTGCTCCAGACGCGTCGTCGCTTCACCGGCGAGGCCTTCGAGCTCGACCCCCACCCGGCTCCTCTCCTCTACCTCGCGGCGTAGGAACTCCCTGTCCTGGAAGGCCCGCGACCGGGCTGTCTCCAGCTCGAAGACCGAGTCCTTGAGGCCGTCCTCTTCCTCCACGGCCGCTCTGTAGGCCGGGAGCGACTCCTCAAGAGCTCCCCGCAGCATCTCGGCCCATTCGGCCACCCTTTCCAGCCGCGCTTCGTCCGGCGTGGCGCCGGAGACCTCACCGGCTCTCGCGGATAGGGACTCCGCTTCGCTGCGGGCCAGCTCCAACCGCCGCCGCGCCCGGTCCGTCTCTCCTTCCAGGCGGACCAGCCGCTGCCGCAAGGTGGCGGCGCGTCCCTCCAGGTGCTCGGCGGCCGCCCTTGCCCGGTGATGGGCCGAACCCAGTCTCTCCCGTTCCTCGAGGGCGGCATTGAAGCGCTGCTCCTCCTCGGCCTTCTCTGTTCGCAGGTCGCCGAGCGCCTTCTCTATCTCGGCCCGGCGGGCATCGGCCTCCTCCAGAAGCCTCCGAGTCTCGGCGCGCGACGCCAGCAGTCCCGCGAGGTTGTGGAGGACCAACCGGCTCTTGGCCAGAGCCCAATCCTCCGTCGCCGCCGCGAAGCGTTCAGCCGCCGCCATCTGCTGGCGCAGCGGCCGCAGGGCGGTCTTGACCTCGCGCTCCACGTCCCCCACCCGCAAGAGGTTCTGCCGCGTGCGCTCCAGCTTGGCCTGCGCCCTTTCCCGGCGCTTCTTGAAGCGGCCCAGCCCGGCCGCCTCCTCCACCATGGCGCGACGGGCTGCCGGGGTGGAATTGAGTAACGCCTCCACCTTGCCCTGGCTGATGACACTGTGCATCTCTCTGCCCAGACCCATGCCCCCGACCAGGTCCTGAACATCCAGGAGCCGGCACCCGTTCCCGTTCAGGCGGTACTCCGAGCCGCTGTCCCGGCTCAACCGCCGGGTGACCTCGAGCTGGCTGCAATCGAGCGGCAGGGTGCCTGAGCCGTTGTCGAAGACCAGGCTCACCTCGGCCACCGCGCTCGAACGCTGCCCCCCAGGGCCGGAGAAGATCACGTCCTGCATGGTGCGGCCCCTCAGGTTGCCGGGGCTCTGCTCGCCCAGGACCCAGAGGACCGCGTCGGCGATGTTGCTCTTGCCGCTGCCGTTAGGGCCGATGATCACCGTGACCCCGGGCTCGAACGTAAGCTCCGTGGGCCTGGCGAACGTCTTGAAACCCCGCAGCCGGATCGAATGGAGGAAGACCAACTCAGTCCCTCCCGCCGTCGGTCTCGCGTGAGGGTCCGCCCCCGCCGCGCCCCCTCGATCCCCCTTCGGCGCCCAGAGAGGCCAGGGCTTCCCGCGCGGCGGCCTGCTCGCTCATCTTGATGGTGGTCCCAGTGCCGGAGCCCCGGGCGACTCCGTCCACCGACACCTCCGAGGTGAACACCCGGGCATGCGCGGGACCCGCCTCCTCCACCAGCCGGTAGCTGGGTTGCAGGCCACGAGGCGCGAGCAGTTCCTGGAGAGCGCTCTTGTGATCAACGTGCCCGGTGACCGCGTAGCGGATCTGTTCCTCGAAGGCCGCCGCCACGGCCAGTCGTGTCTGCTCGAAGCCATACGTGAGAAAGACCGCGCCGATCAGAGCCTCGAGCACGTTGCCCAATATCGTGGTGCTGCCGGCGATCTCCCGGCGCTTGGCCTCGGGGGCCGGCGCCTGCTCGAGGATCAGCCCCGCTATGTCGAGCCGCTCGGCCACCTCCGCGCAACTGGCCCGGCTGACAACGAAGGCCTTCAGCCTGGCGAGATCGCCCTCTTCGCTCTCCGGGTACCTCTGGCACAGAGCCGACGCTATGGCAAGCCCCAGGACGCTGTCCCCGAGGAACTCGAGGCGCTCGTAGGACTTGGTGCGCTCGTCCACCCAGGAGGAGTGTGTGAGGGCCTTCTCACGCTGCTCGAGAGGCAGGCCGACTATCAACTCCGTCAGGGAGGACCCCATCGAGGACCGCGGCGTCATCGCGCGGGCGCCCGAGCGCGGCGGTCTCTGGAAGAGACGCGCGGGGACGGCCCGCACCAGAGCCGGCAGTCCCCGCATCTCCATCCTGTCCCGTGGGCGTGTGTTACACGCGGGCGGCGATGAAATCGACCGCCGCGCCGACCGTGGTCAGGGTCTGAGCTTCCTCATCAGTGATCTTCACGCCGAACTGGTCCTCGAGCTCCATGATGAGCTCCACCAGGTCCAGGCTGTCGGCGTTGAGGTCATCCTGGAACGAGGCTTCCAGCGTTACGTTTTCAGCCTCCACGCCCAGCTGTTCGACCAGGATGTCGCGCACCTTAGCGAGGATCTCGTCTTTGCTCATCTGCAACTCCTTGTAGACGCTTTCGGGACCACCGGGCAAGCCGCGTGTGGAACCCGGCCATTGTACCAACGGCGGTCAAGAAGCGGCAGAGCCCCGCCGCCCGGTCAGTCTGACCACTTCTTCCTCGACGGCCAGGAGGACCCCCTTGCGGAGGGCCTCGGCCCCGAAGCGAAGCGCATTGGCTATAGCCCGACTCGACGAGTTGCCGTGGCAGATCACCACCAGCCCCCGCACGCCGAGCAGATAGGTGCCGCCGTACTCCTCCGGGTCCAACCCGGCACGCAGGCGGCGAAGAGCAGGCCGCAGCAACAGGCCGCCGGTCTTTGCGCGGAGCCCTCCGGCGGCGGCCTCCTTCATCCGCGCGAAAATGGTCGAAGAGCAGCCTTCCAGAAGCTTCAAGGCGACGTTGCCGGTGAAGCCGTCGGTCACCACCACGTCGGCCGTGTTGTCGAGCAGGGCGCGGCCCTCCACATTGCCCACGAAATGCAGCCCCGACTCCTTCAGCAGCCGGTTGGCCGCTCTGGCCGACTCGCTCCCCTTGCTGTCTTCTTCGCCGATGTTGAGCAGCCCCACCCGTGGCTGAGCCAGGTTCAACACCGTCCGCGCGTAGGCGGTGCCCAGCACAGCGAACTCCACCAAGTGCTCCGGGCGGCAGTCGGCGTTGGCCCCGGCGTCGAGGAACACCACCGGGCCCCGAAGCCCCGGCAGCGGGGTGACGATGGCCGGCCGCCGGATGCCACCGACACGCTTCACCACGAGCAGGGCGGCGGCGAGCATGGCGCCTGTGTTACCCGCCGAGACGAAACCCTGTGAACGGCCTTCGGCCACTGTGCGGGCCCCCACCACGATCGAGGAGTCCGGCATGTTCTTGACCGCCGCGGCAGGCTCGTCGTGGAAGCTGATCACGGAAGCGGAAGGGACCACCTCCACGTGCGTCCGGTCTTTGCCTCTCAAGTGAGGTTCGATCACCTCAGGGCGGCCCACCAAGAGCACGCGCAGGTCGCGCGAAGCGGCCTCGAGCGCTCCGGTGATGACCTCCGCTGGTGCGTTGTCTCCACCCTCCGCATCGAGTGCGAGTGTGACCGAGGCGCCGGCGGTCTCCGGCCGCTCGGACATCGCCAGGTTTGCTTCTTGGTCGTTCAAACGGGTCTCCTTACGCGGTTCATCGTGCCATCCCCATCAGCACGAATGTCTCACAAAGTGCAGCGCCCGGGAAGGAGGCGGGGCGGCCGCGGCCAACATAGTGGACGGAACACAGCACGTGACGGAACGCAGCACCGCGTCGCGACGTCTTCTGTAAGGCGGGCGTAAAGTCGCAAGGACGGGTGTTGCGTTACGAACGTTTGTTCGCTACAATTGTGGGTAGTTTAGGAGAGGGCGACCTATTGACCCCCAGAGCGCCGCAGAGTATACTATTGCGGTTTGCGTCACGCAACGGTATGAATTGGGAAAGCATAAATCTACCATTAGGATAGCAGAAGACAGTGCAAAGAGAGAGTGACATCGCAACCATTGACGTCCGGGCCATCGTGGACGTCCAAGACCTCCTCCAAGTCGGCCAGGAGCGCGGCTACGTCACCAGTGACGAGATCATGGCGCTGGTCGAAGAGTTCGACATGGCCATGGAGGAGATTGAGGATCTCTATTCCCAGCTCTTCGATCAGTCCATCGAGATTTACGAGCAGAGCCCGGTCACCCAGGGCGTCCTGGAGCCGACCGAGCCTACCCTGGATCTTTCCATAGAGACCGTCACCCACGATCCCCTGCGCCTCTACCTCAAGGAAGCCGGCGAGATCCCCCTGTTGACCAAGGACGAGGAGATCGAACTGGCCAAGCTCATCGAAGCCGGGGACAAGCGGGCGAAGGACCGCATGATCCAGTCGAACCTGCGTCTGGTCATCTCCATAGCCAAGAACTACTACACCCAGGATATGGACCTGCTCGACCTCATCCAGGAGGGCAACACCGGCCTCATCCGCGCCGTGGAGAAGTTCGACTATCGCAAGGGCTACAAGTTCTCCACGTACGCCACTTGGTGGATCAGGCAGGCCATCACTCGGGCCATAGCCAACCAGGATCGGAACATCCGCATCCCGGTGCACATGATCGAGAAGATCAACAAGATGGTCCGCACCGAGCGGAAGCTGCTGCAGGAGACGGGCAAGGAGCCCAACGACGAGGACCTTGCCTTGGAGCTCGGCATCGAGCCGCATGAGGTGCAGGAGATGCGCAAGATCGCGCAGCGCACCACCTCGCTCGAGACTCCCATCGGCGACGAAGAGGACGCCGAGCTGGGAGACTTCATCGAGAACCAGCGCACGCCCGACCCCGCCGACGAGGTGGCAAGGAACATCGCCAAGGACTGCCTCGACCGGGTGCTCAAGTCCATGGATGAGCGCGAGCGCAAGGTGGTCGAGCTCCGCTTCGGCCTCAAGGGCGAGCATCCTCGCACCCTGGCCGAGGTCAGCTCCCGCTTCAACGTCAGCCGGGAGCGCATCCGCCAGATCGAGGCCAAGGCCCTGGAGCAGATCAAGGCCGCGACCGAGATCCAGGCCATGAGGGAGTCGGCCTAGTCAGCCCCTTCCAGCAGCGCGGCGCCGCAGGCGCCGCGATCCACCGAGAACACTGAGAAGGCGCGCCGCAGAGCGCGTCTTCTTCTTCTGTGAGACGATCGCCTGGTTGCGGTTCGGCGTGAGTTCAAAGAATGCGCGTCCCGTGCCGATTGTCTTGGAGACGGCGGTCATCCGTCGACTCAGCGGTTGGAGACGAGCCGTGGATGAACAGGCACAAGCTCAAGACCCCCTTCCCGAGGCGCCCGCATGGCGGCGCCGGGTGGCGCGCGCGATAGACACCCTCGCCGCGCTGGTCGTATTCGCGCTCTTTCTGACGCCGGTGATCGCGGTGCAAAGCCATCGGGAATCGGCCGCGTCGCTGCTTGAGGCCTCCGCCTGGATATACACGGCCGTCTTCGTAGCACTCGCCGTCGTGTGGGTAGCGGGCAGGAGGCACCGGCGACCCTACGTGACGGTCGGCATGAGCATCATGAATCTCTTTCCCCTGCGAACAGGCAAGACCGTGCGTCTGGTCTGCAATGAGCACGCGCCAGCGAGCGAAAACGATGTGCGCGGCAGATCGGCTGTGACCGTCGCGGTCGTGCTGATCCTGGCCGGAGTCGTCTTCTTCATCTTCGAGCTGCTCGCGTTCACCTAGAAGCCTGCTGGGAACGTGGAGGGCTGAGGGCGGCGCCCAACACACCAGCCGCGAGTCAGACGGCCACACGCCTAATCGTTGCGAAGCCGCCCGCCAGAAACAGCATGGCGAACAGAGCGACCACCCCCGCGATCCCAGGTGCACTGAGGGTCACGAAGAAGTGGCCGACGTGGTGCCAGGCCCCCATCCAGGTGACAACGAGCGCTGCAACCACCCCCACGATCACCTGGGCGGCCATGAACGCCCACAGACCGATGAGGTTCCATCGCCTGTAGACGAGCCCGAACCAGACTCCCCAAACGAACAGGAGGGTGAGCAGCACGAACGACATCACCCAGGTGAGATACCACGGTCCGTCCAGAATGAACGGTGCGCGGAAGACCCCTATGGAAAGACCCCAGCCGTTCGTCCAGCGCTCGATGGCCTGCAGAAACGCCAGGAACAACCCGTAAACGACAGCCAAGGAGACGGCCGTCAGGACCGTCCCGAGATAGAACGAACGCCTGCTCAGGCCCAGGCTGAGACCGAGGGGCAGTGCCCGAGTGATACTGGTGACCCCGGCCACCGAGAAGGTGAGGTAGAGTGCGGCCAGAGTGCCCATGTAACGGATCGTGCTTTGTCCCCCGAACGTCGTGGCCACAACCATCACATTGACGGCGAAACCCACCACCAGGACGGCCCAAGGGACAAAGACCAAGTTGTCCGGCTTGACCAGATGGTAGCGGACGACCTTCACAAGGGTGCTCATGCGACCGTCTCCCTAGCGTAGTCTTCGGTTGTCTGGTCCACGACATGAACCATCATCTCCTGCAGGGACAACGTTCTCAGATCGAGATGAAGCTCCCTCGCCCAGAGCCTGTCGGCATCGTCCAGAACACCTCCGACAACCACCGACTCGTGCGACCTGCTTGTGGCGCGACCCCAGCTCAGTCTTCCGGCCACGAACTCCTCCACGTCCAGTGGCCGGCCACTCACGCGCGTGGCGGTCCCCCGCAGGTCGTCACTGCAGGCATCGAGCACAACACATCCGTGGTCGATCACCACCACCCGTTCGAGCAGATCGGCCACCTCGTCGACCAGGTGCGTAGAAAGCAGCACTGTCCTAGGGTATTCGGCGTACTCGCGCAGGAGCAGGTCGTAAAACCGCCGGCGTGCCACGGCGTCCAGTCCCGAGTTGGGCTCGTCGAGGAGCGTTACTTCCGCCCTGGCCGCAAGGCTTATGACGATCCCCAAGGCCGAGCGCATACCGTGCGAGAGCTTCTTGATGGCTCGATCGGTGGGGAGATCGAACTCCTCCAGCAAGGTCTCCGCGAGTTCACCGCACCAGTTGGGATAGAACCAGGATGCCGTCCGGATGGCGTGCCGCACCTTGAACTCAGGGTAGATTTGGTTCTCGCGGATGAACACCATCCGGCGCAGGAGCGCACTGTTCTCGAGTGGTTCGGCTCCGAACACCCGGACGCTCCCGGCCGAGGCCAGCTCATGACCGGCGATGATGCGCATGAGAGTCGTCTTGCCCGCGCCGTTGCGGCCGAGTAGCCCTGTGATGGACGCGCCCTCGAAGTCCACGGTCACGCCATTCAGGGCGAGTTGCCTGCCGTAGCGGCGCGTCAACCCGGACACCGAG
Source organism: uncultured Gaiellales bacterium (assembly GCA_964592075.1). Lineage (GTDB taxonomy): Bacteria > Actinomycetota > Thermoleophilia > RBG-16-64-13 > RBG-16-64-13 > RBG-16-64-13. The sequence goes on along the minus strand of CAZQDY010000018.1, from coordinate 19,687 downwards.
ATGGCGGCGGTCAAGCCGTCACGCTCCCCTTGGAGGCCGGCAGGCCCACTGCCCCGCCGAACTCTAGGATCAGCGCCACCAGCTCATCGGTGGACATGCCGAGCCGGCCCGCCTCGGTAACCATTGGCTCCACGTACTTCCTGCCAAAGCGCAGACGGCCTGCCACAAGAAGCCTCTCGCGAGCACCTGCAGCTACGAACATACCGATCCCCCGGCGTTTCTCCAACAACCCCTGGTCGATCAGGAGATTCAATCCCTTGGCCGCGGTAGCAGGATTGATCCGATACTGGATCGCCAGCTCGTTGCTTGACGGCGCCCGCTGTCCTTCGGTCCGAAGGCCATCGGCGATCTCCTCCGACACGCGCTCGGCAATCTGCATGAAGAGTGGTGTTGCTTCGTCCAACATGGTTTGCCTCCAACTTCCGCGGCGCCGACCAGAACCCCGGGTCCGCGCCAGGCTGCCGTGTCGACTGGTTCACTAGCGGAGTAGTGTACCAATGACGACTCAGGCTGTCAAAACACGGTACGGAATGGTGAAGGCGGAATGAGTCGACCGCGAAGCGTCGAGCCTTCTCGACAGGAAAGGGCGGTGAGCCCGGGAGCGAAGCCGCCGCGTGACCTATGCCGGCAGCGGGGTCTCCCCCTGGCGACCGCGCACGGTCTGGGCGATGTTGTCCAGGATGAGCTCGGCGATGGTCTCCTTAGGCGCTCTCTCTATCAGCACCTCGGAATCACGCGTCAAGACACGTACCTCGTTGAAGTCCGAGTCGAAACCTATATCGCCGCGCGAGATGTCGTTGAACACGATCATGTCCAGGCGCTTGCGCTCCATCTTGTCCCGGGCTCTGCCCAAGCCCTCCAATCCGAACTCAGCCGCGAAGCCCACCACGAACTGACCCTGTTGGTGCTCAGACACATCGCACAGGATGTCGGTGGTAGCCTCCAGGGTGATCTCCCACTCGTCGCGGCCCTTGCCTATCTTGCCTCCGGCCGGTCCGTCGGCCACCCGATAGTCGGCCACCGCGGCCGCCATGATGAGGATGTCTGTGTCGTACAGGCGCTTCATGACCTCGGCGTGCATCTCGCCGGCGGTGGGCGCGTCGACCTGGTTGACCCCCGGCACGGCCGGCATGTTCACGTTGGCCTCGATGAGGTCCACCCGAGCCCCACGGTCGTAGGCGGCTCGAGCGAGGGCGAAGCCCATCTTGCCCGAGCTCCGGTTGCCGATGAACCGCACCGCATCGATCGGCTCGCGGGTGCCTCCGGCGGTTATCACCACCCGCAGGCCCCGCAGGTCGCGTTTACGCTGCACCTGCAGCCGTAACTTGACTTCAGCCACGATGCTGTCGGGCTCGGCCATGCGTCCGGACCCATAGTCCCCGCAGGCAAGCTCGCCCGCGCCCGGCGGCACCACGAAGACCCCCCGCTCGCGCAACACGTCGACGTTATGCTGTGTGGCGGGGTGTTCCCACATGTTGGTGTTCATGGCCGGTGCCACCACGACCGTCTTGCCGAAGGCCAGGAACATCGAGGTGAGCAGGTTGTCGGCTATGCCGTTGGCCATCTTGGCCAGGGTGTTGGCCGTGGCCGGCGCGACCACCATGATGTCGGCCTCGATGCTGTCCTCCACGTGGGTGATGCGGGAGTCGGCCCGCAGCTCGCTCACGTGGTCGAGGCGCACCGGAGCCCCGGAGAGGGTCTCGAAAGTCATAGGGCCGACGAACCGGGTGGCCGCGCTCGTCATGATCACGCGCACGTCCATCCCCGCCTTCTGCAGGCCCCTTAGCAGCTCCGCGGCTTTGTAGGCGGCTATCCCTCCCGTCACCCCAAGGAGAACCACGGGCCGGTCAGCCATCACGCGCTCCCTATCGCCCTACTGACGGTTGGGGCGTAGCCTGCAGGCCACCTCGCCTCTGGCGGTTTCGGCCATGGCGATGCTGAGGTAGTTCTTGGAGAACGTCGATACGGGCGGCGGGGTGAAGCTATCCAGGGCCCCGCCCTCACCCAGGCTGTGGTAGTAGCTGTTGATCTGACGAGCCCTCTTGGCAGTCACCATGACCGCCGTGTAGCGGTTGGGCTCCTCCGATTCCAAGTCGCAGCTGCTGCTCAGACCCTGGAGGATCTCATCGATTGTCGGCTTGTTCATCCCATTCCCTGATACGTTGGATTATCCCGGCGAGTTCGTCACCCGCCCTTGTGACGCTATCGTTCAATATAGCATAGTGGAGCGGCGGCAGACCCCGCAGCATCTTCTTCTCCACTTCGGCCATCTCTTCCTTCGCCCTGGCCAGGCGCCCGCGGATGGCCTCCTCGCTCTCGGTCTTCCGGCCGCGCAGGCGGCGCTCCAACTCTTCCAGCGAAGGCGGCATGATGAAGATCATCACAGCGTCTCGGCAGTGCTTCAGGACCTTCTTGGCTCCCTTGAGCTCGATCTCGAGGATCACGTCCCGGCCGGCCCCCAGATTCTCGCGCACCGCTTCCCTGGGCGTGCCGTACAGATGGCCGGTATACTCCGCCCACTCCAAGAACCGCCCCTCCCGGATCCACCGTCTGAACTCCGCCTTGCTCAGGAAGAAGTACTCCCGGCCCTCTCTCTCCCCGGTCCTGCGTGCTCGAGTGGTGGCCGACACCGACAGTACGATCCCGTCGATGCACGAGAGCACGCGCTTTATCAGAGTGCCTTTGCCGGCCCCCGACGGGCCGGAGATGACGATGAGCCTGGCGATGGCCGCCCCCAGACAGTGAGAGTCGCTCAGTCGCCCAGCATGTCGAGCAGTTCCTTGCGCTGGCGTGGGGTGAGTCCGTTCACAGTCTTCGAGGGGCTCACCCTGCAGCGTTCGAGCAGCCTGTTGGCCTTGACCCGGCCGTACTTGGGCACCGCCAGCAGCAGATCGAGCACTTTGGCTGTGTGCACGCAGAGTGGAGGGTCCACCAGCACGTCGCCTATCGCGACCTCCCCTTTGCGCAGCCGCTCTTTGAGCCGCGCCCGCTCTGAGCGGATATCGTTGGCCCTGCGAAGCGCCTCCAACCTCTGTTGTTGGCTCCGCTCGGGCGTTTGGGGAACAGTGCTCGGAATCTGTTTCACAGCGGCCATTATACACACCCCCCTTTGGGACGCAACAGCAAAATACGGCCATTCCTGCCTAAAAACCTGTACCTAAGGTACAGGTTTATACAAGCCCGTGGGCCAGGCCCAACAACCCGGCCGGAGTGAGACCGCGTTCGTCCAGCGCCGCGGCCAACTGGTGCGCAAGCACACCCGCCAAGCCGGGCTCCCTGAATCCCGCCGATCCGACCGCGACAACCCTGGCGCCGCACGACATGAACTCCAGAACGTCTTCTACAGTAGCGATCCCTCCCATGCCGATGATGGGCACCTCCACCGCGCCGAACAGCTCGTACACCGAGCGCAGAGCCAGGGGCTTGATGGCCGGCCCCGACACACCCCCGGTGATGTTGCCCAGGTAAGGTCTGAGAGTCTGCCGGTCGATTACCAGGCCCTTGTAGGTGTTCACAGCGGCTATGGCATCCGCCCCCGCGGATGCAGCCGCCCTCCCGATGGCCGAGATGTCCGCCACGTTGGGCGTGAGCTTCACCACCAGCAGTCCGGGCCACGTCTTACGTATGGTCTTGACGAGATCGCCCGTCTCATGCGTGTCGCTTCCGATGGAGGCGCAGCCGCAGTGAACGTTCGGACACGAGATGTTCAGCTCGAGACCCACCCGCTCGGCCCACTCGTCCCCGGCCAGCCTCTTCAGCGCGTCCCGGATCCCCCCGGCCAGGACCAGGTACTCATCGACCGAGAAGCCCCCGATGCTGACGATGAGCGGACACGGTAGTCCGAGCAGGCGGGGCAGCTCCTCCCCCACGAAGGCGTCGAGTCCGGGACCCGGGAGACCGATGGCATTGATCATGCCGCCGGCCGTCTCGAGTATGCGGGGTGGAGGATTGCCGGCCCGAGGCTTGAGCGTCACCGTCTTGGGGACATAGGCGCCGACCGGCGGGCGCTCAAGCACGTGCGGACCGAACGTCTCGGCCAGCTCGAAGATCTCCATCGTGCCGGAGGCATTGATCACCGGATGGTCCAGACGTAGCGGGCCCAGCTGTACGGAGAGGTCAAGCACCGAAGACCGCCTCCCCGGGGAACACCGGGCCATCCCTGCACACCCTTGCGTCGGAACCGTCGGCCAGGGTGACGAGACAGCCGTGGCAGGAGCCCACCCCGCAGGCCATGCCCGTCTCCAGGCTGAACCAAGTATCCACGTCGGGCACCGAGGCGCAGATGGACCATACCGCCTCCGCCATCGGGACGGGACCGCACACGGCCACCCGGTCCCCCGAACGAAGGTGTCGGGCAAGCAGGTCGGTCACTTTCTCCGCAGGTCCTCGCGACCCATCCTCGGTGGCCACCTCGACCCGGCAGCGCAGCCCGGCTTCACCCATACGCGCGGCCACCTCACGGAGCGGCGCGGAAGCCTCGGCTTGGACGACGTCGCGGAATCCCAGAAGCACCAGGACCTCGGGGCCGGCGGCTTCTGGACTGCCGGGTTCCTGACCCGTCGGCTCCGGGAAAAGCGCATGGTATCGCTGCGCCATCCGCGTCAAGAGAAGCGGGAACGGCGCCACCCCCACGCCGCCGGCCACGATGACGGCCCGCCCCGGGCTGGTGACCAGAGCGTCGACGTCAAAGCCTTTGCCGAGCGGACCGAGCACCCAGACCAGATCTCCCTCGGCCAGAGCACACAGCTCCCTGGTGCCCTCGCCGACGGAAGCGACGAGGAACGAGACCCGCCCGCCGGCCTCGTCGGCCACGGAGATGGCGCGGGCGAGGAAGCACCCCGACGGCTCCGCCTGCAGGAGCGCGAACTGGCCCGGCTCCGCGGAACACCAGCCGGGGACTTCGACCTCCAGGCGGGTCATCACGCCCAAGGGTTCAGCCCGGAGGACGGACCCCAGCGCCCGGTGACCCAGCGGCTGGTGAGCCTCGTCAGTCATGTCGCCGGCCGGCCGATCTCTCAAAAGCGTACCTCCCTAGTATGAGCATAGCCTCCAGCGGCGGAGACCGCCAGACGCCCGTGGAGATCCTGCAGACAGGTGACGGTGAGCTCGCTACCGGCTCGGGCCTTGGCCATGGCCTGCACCGCAGCGTGCGCCGCCGCCGCGTTGGTCATGGTGGGGACGCCGCGCCGCAGAGCTGCGCGGCGTATCTCGTAGCCGTCGGCGCGGGCACCCCGACCCCGCGGGATGTTGACGACCAGGTCGACCTCCCCCGCCTCTATGAGGTCGACGATGGTGGTGACGGGGGGCGCGCCTTCCGGTCCTTCGCTCACGCGACCGGCGGAGGCGGCCGTACCGGCCGCGGCCAGAGATCCGGGCGCGATGCCGTCGGGGGCCACGCCGCTTGACGCCGCCGCCCCGAGCGCGGCCCGCGCCGCACGCAGTTCCTGTCCCTCCGTGTGCTTCAGCACGGCCTCCGACTCTATGCCGTTCAGCGTCAGGGCGCGCTGCGTGCCCCCGGTGGCGAGGATACGGAAGCCCAGGGTGCTTAGAGTGAGCGCCATGAGGATCATCGCGTCCTTCTCGGCGTCGGCCACCGACATGAAGACGGTCCCCTCTCGCGGCAACCGGTCTCCGGCCGCGAGCTCGGCCTTGGCGAAGGCCTCGGGAAAGCTGGCTCCGACACCCATGACCTCGCCGGTGGACTTCATCTCGGGACCCAGAGTGGTATCCACACCGGGGAAGCGCGGGAAAGGCAGGACCGCTTCTTTCACGGTGACGTGCCGCAGGTCGCGCCGGCAGGGGACCCGGCCGGCGCGCAGAGACTCGTCCCAGCCGGGGAGGCCGATGTCGCGAAGCTTCCGGCCTGCGATGACCCGGGTCGCGACGCGGGCGAGCGACACTCCCGTAGCCTTGCTGACGAAGGGCACTGTGCGACTGCCGCGCGGGTTGACCTCCAGCACGTAGATGCTGGCCCCGCCGTGGTCGCTCTGCTGCACCGCGTACTGGACGTTCATGAGCCCCACTACGCCCAGCTCGCGGGCCAGCGCGGCGGTTTGCTCCTCGATACGGCGCACCACCTCGTCGCCTATCGACACCGGCGGGATCACGCAGGCCGAATCGCCCGAGTGCACCCCCGCCTGCTCCACGTGCTGCATGACCGCTCCGACATAGACGTCGTCGCCGTCACAGAGGGCGTCCACGTCGATCTCGGTGGCGTGCTCGAGAAAGCGGTCGATGAGCACGGGGTGCTTGGGCGAGGCTTTGACGGCCGTGGCCAGATAGTGCCGCAGGGTTTCCTTGTCGTAGACGATCTCCATGGCCCGCCCGCCCAGCACGTACGAGGGGCGCACCAGTACCGGGTAGCCGATACGCTCGGCAACGGCGACCGCCTCTTCCGCGTTGCGCACGGTCCCGAAGGGAGGCGCCTTGAGGCCGAGACGGCGCAGCACCTCCCCGAAGCGTTCCCTGTCCTCGGCGAGGTCGATGGCATCCTGCGAGGTCCCCATGATGGGCACGCCCGCAACCGCCAGGCGTTCGGCGATCTTGAGCGGTGTCTGCCCCCCGAACTGCACCACCACGCCCCTGGGCTTCTCATTCTCTATGATGCTGAGCACATCCTCGAAGGTGAGGGGCTCGAAGTAGAGGCGGTCGGAGGTGTCGTAGTCCGTGGACACCGTCTCGGGGTTGCAGTTCACCATGATGGCTTGGTAGCCCAGCTCGCGCATCTCTTGGACCGCGTGGACGCAGCAGTAGTCGAACTCGATGCCCTGCCCGATGCGGTTGGGGCCGCTGCCGAGGATGATCACCGATTCTTTGTCGGGGACGGGAAGAGCCTCGTTCTCCTCCTCGTAGGTTGAGTAGAAGTAGGGGGTGTAGGCTTCGAACTCGGCCGCGCAGGTGTCTACCGCCTTGTAAGTGGGGATGACGGCCTCGGCCTTGCGGCGGGCCCGTACCTCGTCCTCGGTCACCGGCGTCTGGGCGGTGCTCAGGAACTTGGCGATGTATGCGTCGCTGAACCCAAGCCGCTTCGCGTGGCGGAGTTCTTCTCGCGGAAGGGCGGAGAGGCCGCCTTTTTGAGAGAACGACTGGAGGTGCTTCTCGGCGTCAACGATCTCCCAGAGCTCGTTCAGGAACCACTCGTCGATCAGCGTGGCCTCGAACAGCCGCTCGAGTGTCACGCCGCGGCGGTAGGCCTCGAGGATGAGGTCGTAGCGCTCGGCCGAGGGGATGGCAATCGAGGCCACAAGGGCGTCGTTGTCGGCCGGAATATCGGGCCTCACATCGAGCTCCCGGGAACGCATGGACTTCTGGAAGGCCTCCTTGAAAGTGCGGCCGATGGCCATGTTCTCCCCCACGCTTTTCATGTGCGTGGTCAGGCGCGCGTCGGCCTGGGGGAACTTCTCGAAGGCCCAGCGCGGCGTCTTGACCACCACGTAGTCGATGGTGGGCTCGAAGCAGGCCGGCGTCTTGCGGGTGATGTCGTTGGCGATCTCGTCCAGCGTGTAGCCGACGGCCAGCTTGGCGGCGATCTTGGCGATGGGGAATCCGGTGGCCTTGGAGGCCAGAGCCGAGGAGCGGCTGACGCGGGGGTTCATCTCGATGACCACCAGCTCGTCGGTCTCAGGGTGGTAGGCGAACTGGATGTTGCTGCCGCCCGTCTCTACCCCGATGGCCCGGATGATGGCGAGCGAGGCATCGCGCAGACGCTGATATTGGGGGTCGGTGAGGGTCTGCTGCGGCGCCACGGTGACCGAGTCGCCGGTGTGGACACCCATGGGGTCGATGTTCTCGATGGAGCAGACGATGACCACGTTGTCCTTGCGGTCGCGCATGACCTCCAACTCGAACTCCTTCCAGCCTATGACGCTCTCCTCGAGCAGCACCTGGTGTGTAGGCGAGGCGTCGAGGCCCGCTTGGACCGCGGCGTCGAACTCTGCGTCGGTGGCGGCCACCCCTCCCCCGTGCCCACCCAGGGTGAAGCTGGGCCGAATGATGAGCGGTAGGTGGAGAACGCCTCGGCCGGCGCCGTCGTGGGCGCCGCCTCGGCCGCAGTCGGCGCCGTGACCGACGCCGCGGCCGGCGCCGAGCGCGGCCCGAGCCTCAGCCGGAGAACTGACCACCGCGCTCTCCGGAACCCGCAGGCCGATGGAGGCCATGGTGCTACGGAACTCGTCACGCGCCTCAGCGCGCCGTATGGCGGCGTAGTCGGCCCCGATTAGCTCCACGCCGTACCTCTCGAGGGTGCCATCCTCGGAGAGGGCGACGGCCAGGTTAAGGGCCGTTTGGCCCCCCAGGGTGGGCAGCAGGGCGTCCGGCCGCTCCACCTCGATGATCTTGGCCACCACTTCGGGCACCAGGGGCTCGATGTAGGTGCGGTGGGAGAACGAGGGGTCGGTCATGATGGTGGCCGGATTGGAGTTGACCAGCACCACCTCGAAGCCTTCCTCCATGAGCACTTTGCAGGCCTGGGTGCCGGAGTAGTCGAACTCGCAGGCCTGCCCTATGACGATGGGACCGGAGCCGAGCAACATGATCTTGTGGATATCGGTGCGGCGGGGCATGGCTACACCACCGGGTGTGAGGGGTGGGTAGTCCGCGGACGGTGGCTGCCCAGACGGGCGCGCGGGCGCATGCTCATGCCTAGCGTCTCCTTTCGGCCTCACGGGGCTCGATTAAAGGTCGGCTAATCGTACCGTATCGGGAGATCGGTGAGAAGCGCTTCTGTCTCAGCGGTCGAGCTTCGCGCCCAACTCCTGAGTGACCGCCGCACCTCCACATTGAACTCACAATACGCGAGCCACCGCGTGGGCGAATTCGCAGGACAATCTACCTGCTGCTTCGCCCACGAGCGGTGGTGGGGGACTCGCGGGCTATCGTGCTGCGCCTAGGGTTCGATGCCGTTGGCCTGCAGGAATGCGGTCATCTCGGCCCTTGATAGCCATGCAAGGAGGGTGTCGGGGGTGGTCGTGACGGTATAGAACGGGGAGAAGAAGGCCCGCTTGACATTCTCAGCGAAAGCCTCCCACGGGTCCTGCTTCCCGTACAGAGGCGCCCACTGACCCCAGACCCAGGTCTCGGGTCCATACCCGCGGCAGGTCAGTTCCGCCAGCCACGCCTTCTCCAGCTCGGGGTTGTTGATCTGCAGCATATGCGAGAACTCGTGGGCCACCTGGTCGGTGAATGCCTTCCCCTGGCGGCTCATGTCGACGTCGAAGTAGCCGGGCCAGGCGTGTCCCCCGTAGCAGACGCGCACGTAGAGTCCCGGCCACCGGGATTCGACATACGAGAGCAGATTGGGACGGCTGGAGAGCACGCTCACGACCGCCCCGTTGTGGGAAGCGCTTCCTCCCTTGATAGTGACCGCCTGAGCAGGGACGGCAGCCAACGCGCCGAGCAGGACCATCACCATGAGCGTCACGACAGCCACGGTGAGGATCCGCTTCCACACCGGCGCTCCCAGCATTGCTACGAGGTTCACGGTCGCTCCCTTCGCCCAGGCCTGTTACGGCACGATTGCTCTTGTATGGCAATCGGCGCGGGCCTGGGGCCCGGGTATTGGACTCAAGTCCACCCTTGGACCTTGGTCCAATAAGGACAGAAGGCGCGGAAAGGAGGGCCACACGGCCTAAGGAACGGCCCGATGCGAGAGGATGCTACGAACCTACGAGACGGGCGGGCGGGCGGATGAGACGGGGGTTTACGGACGCGGTCCGCTTGGGCGGACACCGGCCGCTCCGGGGACCTCAGGTGACCTCAGTCCTCCTTGAGGGATAAGTCGCCGTAGTACTTCTTGAGACAGTCCGGGCAGATGCCGTGGCTCACATCGGCCTCTGAATGATCGCGGATGTACACATCCACGCGGTGCCAGTAGCCTTCGTCGTCCCTCACCTTGTGGCAGTAGGAACAGACCGGCAGTATACCCCTCAAGGTCCTGATCTCGGCCAGAGCCTCCTGCAGCTCTCCGATCAGCCTCTCCCGCTCCGCCTCGGCACGCTTACGCTCGCTCACGTCGCGACAGACGGCGAGCACGTATCTCTGCCCCTCGATCTCGGCTCCGTTCGAGCTGATCTCGACGTCGAAGACGCCGCCGTCCTTGCGTCTGTGCCTGGTCTCGAAGAGCTCGCCGCCGGGAGGGATCGCCCTAATGCGGTTGACGAGTTCCTCCCTCGATCCGTCATCCACGGCCCAATCCCAGATGTGCAGCCTCTGGACCTCGTCGGGCGCGTAGCCGAGTCTCCGGGCGAACTGCTCGTTGGCTTCGACCACGGCCCCGTCCCTGTCCATCACCACGATGCCGTCGCGCGACTCCCCGAAGAGGATCCTCCTCCAGGCAATCTCCGCCTCCAGGAGCCGCTCCAGCCGGTTGCGCTCGCTCACGTCGCGGCATATGGCAAGAACGTACTTCTCGCCCGCGATCTCCGACCCCTGCGAGCTGATCTCGACCTCGTAGGTGGAACCGTCCTTGCGCGTATGCGTCGTCTCAACGGTTTCACCCGCGACGCCCACCTCCGCGATCATCTGCAGAAGCACGTCCTTGGGCACATCGGGGTTCCATTCCCATATGTGAAGATTCTGGCATTCTTCGAGAGAGTAGCCGATCTGGCGGGCGAACTCCTCATTCGCCTCGACAACCTCTCCGGCCCGGTTCATCACCACCATGCCGTCGCGCGATTCCCGCATGAGCACCCGCCGCCAGGCGATCTCGTCCTCGAGCCGCTGCTCCAGCTCCTTGCGCTCGGTTATGTCGCGGCACACGCAGAAGATGTACTTCTGCCCCCCGATCTCGGCCCCGTTGGAGCTGATCTCCACGTCGTACGTGGAGCCGTCTTTGCGCCCATGTACGGTCTCGAAGTGATCGCCGCTGGGGTCGACCTCCGAGAGCATGCGAAGCAACTCAGCTTTGGGGAAGGAGAGGTCCCAATCCCAGATGTGAAGCCCGTACACCTCGTCGAGCGGGTAACCGAGCTGGTGGGCGTACCTCTCGTTGGCCTCGACCACACCTCCATCCCGATCGAGGACCACGATCCCGTCCCTGGACTGCCTGACCAGCATGCGCCGCCAGGCGATCTCGTCCTCGAGCCGCTGCTCCAGCTCCTTGCGCTCGGTTATGTCGCGGGCAAAGACGAAGCTGTACTCCTCACCCTCGAAGTCCACGTAGCTGGCGCTCACCTCCACCGGGATGGCGACCCGGTCCTTAGTGTAGTGGGACGTCTCGAAAGCGACCTCGCCTTGCTCCACGAGGGTCCGCCAATCGTCCTCCCATGTGGCCGGGGCGGCGAGATCGATATCGCCGATGCTCATCTGGAGCATTTCTTCCCTGGTGTAACCGAGCGACTCGCAGGCGGCCTCACTCGCGTACCGCACTCTGCCGTCACGATCAAGCCAGAAGATCTGGGCGTTGGCGCGGTCCACCGAGTGCTGGCTGAGCCTCTGCCGCCTCTCCAGACGCTTGCGTTCAGTGATGTCCCGGCAGATCGAGAACACCAGCTTCTCGCCCCCGATCTCATCGTGACTCGTCGTGACCTCCACATCGACGAACGAACCGTCCTTGCGCCGATGCCTGGTCTCGAACCGGTACTGGTAAGGCTCCGCAGCCCTCAGGCTCTCGAGGAGCTCTTCCGCCGGATAGTCGACGTTCCAGTCCCATATGTGGAGCCCGTAGACCTCGTCGAGCGTATAGCCGAGCTGCCGGGCATACTCCTCGTTCGCCTCAACCACCTCGCCGGAGAGATTGACGACCGCGATGCCGTCTCTCGAGTGCTCCACCAAGACGCGGCGCCTGGCGGCCTCCGCCTCTCGTTCCTCCTCTATCCGCCTGCGTTCCGTGATATCGGTGAAGTGCGCGATGGCGCCCGCGCAACCATCGCCTGACCCTTTGACCCGGTGGATGCGCACCTCCAGCCACCGCTCGGCGCCGGTCGGATCGGCGTAGGCTCTGACGAAGGACTGCGGTTCGCCGGTGGCGATGGCCCTCACGCAGGGCGGCTCGAACGTCGAACCGGTTATGCTCGCGAACGTCCCTGGAAACGACCGCCCGACGAAAGGCGCGTGCTCGGGATAGTGGGTCCTTATCCACGCGTTGACCCAGACGATCCTTACCTCGCGATCCATAATCACAATCCCGTCCTGGATCGCATCGAAGGCGTCGGTCAGTTGTGTCACTCTGTCTGGAAGATCATTCTTGTGCATGCGCATCACGACCGTCTCACGACCATTTGCTCATGGTATACCCGCACGCCCATTCCCGCCACCGCCCCGAGCTACTGCCCAGCCGCAGTGCCCGCGCCCAGTACCTTTCCGATGGCCCGCGCGAGATCGGATACGGTGAAGGGCTTTTGCAGGAAGTCCACATCCGGCCCGAGGACGCCTCTGCCGGACACGGCGTCGTCGCCGTAGCCAGACATGTATATGGCCTTGAGGCCGGGCACTCTCTCCTTCAACTGCTCGGCCAGCGCAGGACCGCCCATGCCTGGGATCACGACATCCGTGAGCAGCACGTCCGGTCGCAGGCCTTGTCTATCGATCAGCGTCAGCGCCTCGGCCCCGCTGGCCGCCTCGGCCACCTTGTAGCCCAGCCTCTCGATCATCAGCACGGCCAACCCGCGTAGTGCCGGCTCGTCTTCCACCACCAGCACCGACTGCCCCTGGCCCTGGATGGTCGCCACGTCGCCCTCCGAGATGGTCTGCTTCCTCTCCACGTCCACCCTCGGCAGGTACACGGTGAAAGTGGTCCCCCTGCCCACCTCGCTCTGGACACGGACGTCCCCGCCCGATTGGCGCACGATCCCGTACACCGTGGAAAGACCGAGTCCGGTGCCTTTGCCCTCCCCTTTGGTAGTGAAGAAGGGCTCGAATATGCGCTTCGCGATCGCGGCGTCCATCCCGTGACCGCTGTCGGTCACCGCGAGCATGACGTACGGCCCGGGAACCACATCCGGCGAGTGCTGTCCGTCGTCCCCGCTCAGCACGACCTGAGAGACCTCCACGCTCAGCCTGCCTCCCCCCGGCATGGCGTCCCGGGCATTCACGGCAAGATTGACCAACACCTGTTCGATCTGGCCCGGGTCCGCCAAGATCATGGCGGGATCCCGATCGGGCACAGTGACCAAATCCATGTCCTCGCCAATCAGGCGCCGGAGCATGTCGTTCATGTTCATCACGAGCGCGTTGAGATCGAGGACCTTGGGCTCGAGCGTCTGCTTGCGGCTGAACGCGAGGAGCTGACGGGTGAGAGCCGTGGCCCGGTCCGTGCAGGCCTCCATCTGCGCCACGCCTTCCGCGAGCGGGTCGCCTTCCCGCAGCTTCATCTTCATGAGCTCGCAGTAGCCTTTCTGCACCATGAGGATGTTGTTGAAGTCGTGCGCCACTCCTCCCGCCAGTTGACCGATCGATTCCATCTTCTGGGCCTGGAGTAGTTGCTCCTGAAGGTGGGCCCTCTCCGTCTCCGCCCTGCGCCGTTCCGTGCGGTCGCGCACGAAGACCAGCTGCGCGGGTCGTTCTCTGAACTGGAACCCCACCGATATCGTCTCCACGGGGACCCGTGAACCATCGAGACGCACGTACTCCTGTTCCATGGCCGCCGGGGGAGTTCCGGCCTCAAGATCCGCTCCCCGAAGAGCCTCGACCGCCGCCTGGTACTCGGGAGCTATGAACGACGAGACGCCACGTCCGACCAACTCGTCGGGAGAAGACGCGCCCAGCAGCCGCGCCATGGCCGTGTTCAGGAACGCTACCTCACCCTCCACATGCACGATGATCCCATCGGGCGCGCTTTCCACAACGGTACGGAACCTCTCCTCGCTCTCCCGCAGGGCCTGCTCGCTCAGAATCTGGTCGGTGATGTCGCGCCCGATCACGATGGCCCCCAGGATCGCGCCGTCCGCACCGCGGATTGGAGCGTAGCTGAAGCTGCCCACCCAGGCCTCGCCGGTGTCCTTGCGTCTCAGGTCGTAGCGGACATTCCTGCCCACCTCCCCTCGGAGGGCCCTTGACATCCCCCAGTCCTCGAACGGTATCACCCGGCCTTCCTGCGAGACCTCCATGTACTGCATGCCCGCGTCCGCACTCCGAGGGATCTCCTCCACACGGCCGAACCTGTTGAACGTGGCGAAAGCATCGTTGGATTGGACTACCTGGGCGCTTGAGTCGACTATGAATATGGCATCGGTGGAGCTGGCCAGCGCCGCCTGCAGCCGGAGCGCCAAGGTCCTCACCGCCTCCTCGGCCCGCTTACGCTCGGTCACGTCCTCCACAAAGCCGTGCCAGACGACGCTTCCGTCCGGCTCCGGCCGCGGCACCGAACGAGCCTCGAGCCAGAGCTCCCCCTTCTCGGGGTGGAGCACGCGAAAACTGTCCTGCCATGGCGCCAGCGACTCCGCCGACTCGTTGATGCTCTTCCTCACGCGGGCAAGATCGTCCGCGTGGATGCGGTCGAAACCAGGCGTGAAATCCTCGCGCACATCCTCGGGCCGCAGCCCCCACAGATCCTCTATGACCCTCGTGGCGAAAGGCAGACAGGCCGAACCGTCCGGGCGCAGCATGAACGAGAAGATCATCCCCGGCACCGAAGCGGCGATCTTGGCCAACTGATCGAGGAGCTCCAGCCGCTGCCTGAGCGCGGTCACAGCCGCCTTCCGTTCGGTGATATCGTGGGCGAACACCAACGCGCCCGGCCTCCCCAGGTACTCGTAAGGGACCGCCATGACTTCGACGTCGACTTCGGTCCCATCGAAACGGACGACCCGCTCTTCCAGGCGCGGGGCCCGCCGCCGTTCCTGCTCGAGAGCCCGGATGCGACCGGTCACCATGGCTCGATACTGGGGAGCGATGCGGTCCACCACCGAGCTCCCTATGAGCGCCTCCTTGCTCGCGGCACCGAACAGGGCCACGGCAGCCGGGTTCACATAGGAGATGATCCCCTGCGCATGGATGAAGATGGCATCCTGGGCATGCTCGAGCACGGCCAGAAGTCGCTCGTCGCTCTCGCGAAGGGCCCGCTGCATCCGCCCCCGCTCCTTGTCGTCCTCAAGAGCGCACAGCGCAGCGACGATCCCCTCGCTCACCTGATAGAAAAGCAGCCGCTCTTCCTCGTCGTCCACCAGCCCGGCGAAGAGTTCCACGACGAGCACACCCTCACCCCTGCCCCTGCAATCCAGACCACGTACGAGAGCGCCCCCGCCGCGCGCCGCGAAGGCCAGACCGCAGCCCGCGCATTCCTCCTCAACATCCCTCACCACCAGCACATCCGCCTGGCCCAGGGCCCGCTCGCAGCACACCGGCCACTCACCGGCCTCCAGCTGAGCCTGTAGAGACGCAAAGTCGGCTCCGATACCGGCCTCCCCGGCGGCCTGTAGCCTGCCGTGGTGGTCTCTGAAGGCGATCCATGCGGAACGATAGCCTCGCGTGTCGGTGAGGAGCCGGCACACGCCGGTCACGAGGGTGTCGCGGTCCTTCTCGCTACTCAAGAACTCTTCGAGCTCGCGCATCGCCCGCAACAGCGCACTCAGGTGCAGCACCCTGTCTTCAGCCCGCCTTGCGCCTGTCACGTCTGTGATCGTGAGGACCACCCGACGCAGTCCGCCATCCTCTTCGTCGAACTCCGGCAGGGCGTTCATAAGCAGCCATCTGCGCGAATCGGACCCGGCCGGGCCGGCCCCCACCGTCACGTCGCGCACGGGACCTCGGTTGACGAAGGCCCGGTGGACAGGGTGGTCTTCGGCGGAGATCGGGGTCCCATCTTCGCGGACGAGCGCGCTCTCCAGATCTTGGAGCCGCGTCCGGGCCGGCGCCTCAGGCGGCAGGCCCAAAAGCCGGCCCGCCTCCCGGTTCGCCGCCACGATTCTCAGGTCCGGACCGTAGACGACGACGCCGGCGTCCACCTGGTCGAGCAGACCGGCATCGAGCATCTCGGATAGCGGCGGCTCCATCGTCTCTCCACTCCCTTGTTCGGGACCCGGGGCCACCCGGATCCCCCCAACACTATCCCTCAAGGACACCGGACCTAATCCTAACAGCCCGGCGCCTACTCCCCGGAAGAAAGGACGGTGCGGATCTTGTCCGCCAGAACCGCTATAGAGAAAGGCTTCTGGATGAACTCGATACCCGGGTCGAGGACGCCGTGGTGGGCGATGGCGTTGTCGGTATACCCTGACATGTACACCACCTTGACTCCCGGAAGGGTCCTGCTCAGAGTATCCGCAAGAGCCCGACCGCTCAATCCGGGCATGATGACGTCGGTGAGGACCAGATCCGGCCTCAGCCCCTCTTCCTCGACCATGGCTATGGCGGAGTCTCCACTGTCGGCCCCGCTCGTCTGATACCCCAGGTCCTCGATCATCAGAGTCACCAATTCACGGAGGGCGGGCTCGTCCTCCACCACGAGGATGTGCTCCCCCTTGCCCCGAGCCGGCCGCGGCGCAGCCGGCGCCGGCTCGTCCGGCTCGCCTTCGGCGTAGGGTAGACAGATCGTGAAGGTGGCCCCCTCCCCAGGCTCGCTCGACACCCAGATGTCGCCCCCCGACTGGATGACGATCCCCTGCACCATGGAGAGACCAAGACCCGTGCCCCTCCCCTCCGCCTTCGTGGTGAAGAAGGGGTCGAATATCTTCTCCTTCGTGTCCGAGTCCATGCCACACCCCGTGTCGCTCACTACGAGGCTGACGTGACGACCCGGGGCGATGTTCGGATGATCGCGACAGAAGCCGGAGCTGGCGTCACCCGTCGAGATTCTGATGGTCAGCGTACCTCCCTGCGGCATGGCGTCCCGGGCGTTGGCCGCGAGATTGACCAGCGCCTGCTCTATCTGGCCGGGATCGGCTTCCACCATCGCCGCCGTGGGCGCCAGCTCGATCACCACATCCAAGTCCTCTCCCACCACCCGGCGCAACATCTCGGCCAGACCCTCCGCTAGGAGGTTCAGGTCGAGGATCTTGGGCTGGAGGGTCTGCTTGCGGCTGAAGGCCAGCAGCTGGCGGGTAAGGGCAGCGGCCCGCTCGGTGCAGGCTTCGATCTGGGCCAGGCTATCCGCCGACGGGCTGCACGCGGGCAGATCGGCCGCCATGAGCTCGCAGTAGCCTTTCTGCACCATGAGGATGTTGTTGAAGTCGTGCGCCACACCCCCGGCAAGCTTGCCCACCAACTCCATCTTCTGAGACTGCAGGAGCTGCTCCCGGAGCGCTACCCGCTCCTCCTCCGCGTTGCGTCGCTCGGTAACGTCACGGTGATACCAGACGCGTCCGTAGTAGTGGCCGTCGGCCCCGAACATGGGCGCCGAGTACCACTCGACGATGCGGCCATCGGTGAGCGGCATCTCACCCCCGCGTACCTCCTGCCTGTCTTGGTGGAGGAGCTTCGCGCCCCCCAGGAAGCGGGCCGGATCGGTCGTCAGGCCCGCTACATGATGCATGACAGACTCATCGACTCCCTTTTCGATCAGCTCCGCGGGGATGGACCACATGTCCTGGAAGCGACGGTTGCATGAGACGATCATCCCGTTCTCGTCCACCACCAGGATGCCGTCCGGGGACACTTCCTGCTGCGTGCTAAGGACGAGGTTCCTGAACCGCAGCTCCTGTTCAGCCCGTTTGCGGTCGGTGATGTCGATGAGCACGCCTACCAGGCCTGCCAGGCTGCCGTCTACGTTCGTGAGCGTCGCCTTGTTGACGATCATGTTCCGGATGCTTCCATCGCCCCTGGCCACCCGCTCCTCGTAGACCTCGGTCCCGCCTCCCCGGGACAGCAGGGCCCGGTCGGACCGCTGGTAGCGTTCGGCCTGCTCCTTTGGGGCGACACCGAATACCGACCTGCCGATGATCTGGTCCCTGGGAAGACCCGCGTGGGTCTCGAAGGCCCGGTTGCAGCCCCTGTAGATGCCCTCAGTGTCCCGGAAGTAGATCGGGTTGGGGATAGCATCGATGAGATCTTGCAGGAAATGAGCGGTCTCTCCGACCTTTCTTTCCGCGGTCTTGCGCTCGGTGATATCGAGAGCCGTGAGGGTCACACCCTGGGACGGATCTGCAGGATCCAGCGCCGTCAAAGCGATTATGGCCTCGATTATGCTGCCGTTCTTGCGCCGCCAGCGCGTCTCCACCATCCCTGAGCCGGTCTCCGCCATCTTCCTGTAGCCTTCCTCACCCACATGGTCGTATTCCTCGCGGGTCGGATAAAGGAGACCGACGTCCCGGCCCACCAGCTCCTCGCGCGGGTAGCCGACCATGCGGCAGAAGGCGTCGTTCACATCCATGATCGTCCGATCGGCCACGACGCCTATGCCCGCCGGCGCCACCCGGAAGATCCTAGCCAGTCTCGCCTCGCTGGCCCTCAAAGCCTGTCTTTCCGCGTCCCGTAGGCGAGTCATCTCGCGCTTCGCGATCGCCTCGTTGATGGCCACTGGAAGCCGGGCGATGCGTTCTCTGAGGACGTAGTCTGCGGCCCCTCGCTTCATACAGGCCACCGCGGTCTCCTGGTCGATACTGTTGGAAAGGACTATCAAGGGCAGTTCTGGATCTTTGGCGCGTGACAACTCCAGGGCCCGCAGGCCATCGAACCCCGGCAGAGCATAGTCGGTTACCACCAGGTCGGGGCGGTACCCCACGAGCGCGTCGAGGAAGCCGGACTCGGTATCCACCCTCTCGAACTCGAAAGACAGCCCACCCTTGCTGATTGCCTGCACGGCGAGATCCACGCCGTGGAGCGGGTCCTCCACGAAGAGGATGCGGATGGGCCGGTCAGTGTTCATCCTGTTGCCTCCTTGGGCAAGACCACCGCACGGGACGGCCGCCCGCCGCCCGACGACACCCGGCAAGATGCTGCATGGAGGAGCTGAGAGCGGCTCAGAAGCCGAGCTTGTCGGCAAGCCGGACAAGCTCGGTAACCGACCTCAGCCCCAGCTTCTGCATCCCTCTGCCGCGATGCACCTTCACGGTCTTCTCTACTATCCCGAGTTCCATCGCTATCTGCTTGTTCAGCCTGCCGGCGGCCACGAGCCGTAGCACCTGGACCTCGCGCTCTGTCAGCCCGGCGAACCGGGCCTCCAACTCGAGCTGCTCCGCATGTTCGGCACAGATGCTTTCGCTGATCGCCACTGCCCGTTCGACGGCGGCATAGAGATCGTCTCCAGAAAAGGGTTTCGGCAGGAAGTCAACCGCGCCGCCCTTCATGGCTTCGACGCTCATGGGGATGCTTCCCCGGCCGCTCATGAAGATAATGGGCAGATGGCTGTAGGCGTCCTTAAAGACCTTCTGGGCGTCAAGACCACTCAGCCCAGGGAGAAAGACATCCAGCACCAGGCAGCCGGGGCCGTCGGAGGGCGTCATCTCGAGAAGCTCTTCCGCGGAAGCCATGGCAACGACATGCAGCCCCCGGGCGCCGAGCATCGTGGTCAGGTAGTCGCGGATCCCGGGCTCGTCGTCGACAATGTAGATCACGGGGTCAAGATCCGCCATCAGAAACCGTCCTCCATCGGCGCGAGGCGGCCCGCCGGACGCAGCTCCGGTCGCAGGTGGCCGTTCCATCCCTTTGGGCCCTCAGTCCTCATCATCGCCGGGTCCGGTCTGCAGGACCTCCCGCACCTTCGCGCCGAGGTCTCGGATGTTGAAGGGCTTCTGCAGGAAGGGTGTGCCGGGGTCCAGCACGCCGTGGTGGACGATGGCGTCGTCGGTGTAGCCCGACATGTAGAGCGCCTTGAGAT
>CAZQDY010000017.1:0-45853 GCA_964592075.1 uncultured Gaiellales bacterium | reverse complement strand
CATCCACCTTGTCTCCCGGCTTCCTGTCCCGGATGGCGATCAGCAGGTCGCTGGATTCGATCATCTCTTTGTCATCGACCTTGATGATTATGTCGCCCTGCTGGATGCCGGCCTTGTCTGCCGGTCCGCCGGCGACCACCTGGTACACGAGGACCCCTGACGAACGGCTCAGCTTGTACTGCCCCTGCAGCTCGCTCGTGACGGTCCACGGCCGGATGCCTATCTGTGCGTGCGTGGCCCGGCCGGTGGTGATGATCTCATCGGCCACCTTGGTCACCACCACGGAGGGGATGGCAAAGCCGATGTTCACGGCGCCTGAGGACGGAGACTCATACGCGACGTTGATGCCCATCACCTGGCCGCTTGCGTTCCCCAGTGCGCCCCCGGAGTTGCCCGGGCTGATGGGCGCGTCGGTCTGTATCAGATTGCTGAGAGCCGTGCCCTCGTCGCCTCCGATGCGTTCGATGCTCCGGTCGAGGCCGGACACGATGCCGAGGGTCACGGAGTTCTCGTACCCGAGCGGGCTGCCGATGGCCACCGCGTATTCGCCCACTTTCGGCGGCTCGGTGACGAAGGTCGCCACGGGAAGGGCGAAGCCGGCGTTCACCTTCACGACCGCGAGGTCTGTGAGAGGATCGGTGCCGACCATGGTCGCGGGAAGCTTCTCTCCGGTGGCGAGAGTCACCTCTATCTCATCCACCACATCCCCATAGTAGTCGGTCACGACGTGGTTGTTGGTGATGATCATGCCGTCGGCCGTGTAGATGACCCCCGAGCCTTCGGCTTCGTACTGCTGCCGTCCGAACGGTCCTTGGCTGGTGATGCCGGTGACCTTGATGTTGACCACACTCGGACCGAGGACCGTGCTTGCCGTCTGCGCTGGGCTGGCCACACCATCGCCCGTCTCCACCACGCTGCTGGAGCCTGTCGTCGATGTGGCGCCGGTGGTGGAGGTCGCCCCACCCGCGGTCGTGGTCGTCTGCGCGGACGAGCTGGGGGTCGACTGCGTAGAGGTCGACGCAGTGGTATCGGAGCCCTCTCCGAACTCGAAGGTGCACGCGCCCGGGCCCACCCCCACCAGGGCGACTATGAAGACGACGACGGCTATCTTGACCGACGCCCGCTTGATGCTTCGCGATGCTCTACCGGGACTGCCTCCCGCGGGCTCCGCGTCACTGTGCGACATCTCTGATCCCTCCCCGCGAAGACTCAGTACTCGCGGCCTATTCTACCCGGACTACCCGGCCTGCGAACCCCGGGCGCCCAGTTGCCGACGGGAGCATACCCGTTGGCACGTAAGACGACCATAAAGCCGGCTGGCCCCCGGCATTCACGGGCTCCCGACCGGGACGCGGCCGGCTCACCGAAAGGGGCACGGCTGCCCCACCGAGCGAGCCCGCTTTACGGAAGTTTTACCCGGCCGGCCGTAGAATCCCCGCATAGGATGGCTTTTTTGTGTGACCATGCGGCGCGACAGGGTATCATCACTGCGCCCACGAGATCGCGAGTGAAGAGGAGCACCGGTGCGGGTCCTCCTGGTGGAAGATGAAGAGAGACTGGCTGAGACCATCGCCCGCGGGCTGCGGCGCGAGGGCATGGCCGTGGATGTGGTCTACGACGGGCAGTCCGCCCTCACCAAGACGGCGATCAACAACTACGACGTGGTCGTGCTCGACCGCAACCTCCCCGTCGTACATGGGGACGAGGTCTGCAGACAGCTCGTGGCCGAGCAGACCACATCCCGCATCCTCATGCTGACGGCGGCCGGTTCCATCCAAGATCGGGTGACCGGGCTCGACCTGGGGGCCGACGATTACCTGCCCAAGCCCTTCGCACTTCGAGAACTGGTCGCGCGGATACGGGCCCTGGGCCGGCGGGCCGCCCCTCTCGTCCCCCCGGTGCTCGTCACCGGAGATCTGACGCTCGACCCGGCCCGCCACTTCGCCCAGCGCGCCGGTCGCGACCTGGGCTTGACCAAGAAGGAGTTCGGCGTACTGCAGGCTCTGCTCGCCGCCGAAGGCCGGGTCGTCAGCGCCGAGGAACTCCTGGAGAAGGTGTGGGACGAGAACGCCGATCCCTTCACGAACGTCGTCAGGGTCACGATCATGACTCTGCGGCGCAAGATAGGCGATCCTCCCTTGATCGAGACGGTGCCCGGCATAGGCTACAAGATATGAAGCCCGTGACCCCCAAGCGTCAACGCGGCCTGACCATCCGCCTCAAACTGACCCTCTGGTACGGAGGCCTGTTCCTGCTGGCCGGAATTCTGCTGGTCACCATCAACTACTTCATGGTCCGTAACGACCTGTCGGTGGCGCCTGAGAAGGCCCGGGTCGCCGTGGCCGAGCAGTTCAACATCCCCAAGGAAGTGCTGGAGCGCAGCTTCCCTGCCGACACCCCCGGGATGGGCTTCACTCCGGGTGGGCTGGATGACCGGCCGCCCGGCCAGACGGAACAGAAGATCCTGGTCCTGACCAAGAACGGCACGCTTCTCGAGTTCTCAGTCCCGCAGCTGCTCCGGGAGGCTCAGAACGAGCTGAGGGATGAGGCGCTTCGCCGGCTCTGGCTCCGATCGCTCCTGGCACTCGCCATAATGGCTGTCATCACTTTCGGCTGCGCTTGGATCGTAGCCGGCCGGATGCTGCGGCCCCTGCACGCTATAACCAACACCGCTCGACGGTTGTCGGGCTCAACGCTCCACGAGCGCATCGACCTCAGAGGCCCGCGTGATGAGCTGAAGGAGCTGGCCGACACCTTCGACGGCATGCTGGGCCGCTTGGACACCGCTTTCACGGCCCAGAAGGACTTCGTCGCCAACGCGTCACACGAACTCCGCACCCCGCTCACCATCATCCGCACCGAGATAGACGTGGCTCTGGCCGACCCGGACCCCTCCGCGGAGGAGCTGCAGGAGATGGGAACGGCGGTCACCGACGCTGTGGACCGGAGCGAGAAGCTCATCGACGGCCTGCTGGTGCTGGCGAACGCGGACACCACGCCGGCCATGGTCGACCTCGACCTGGCCGGCATCGTCAACGGCGAGGTGGAGAGAATCTCGGGCCAGGCCGAGACCATGGGGCTCCGTCTGGATCTGGAGTTGGAGCCGGCCGCGGTCAGGGGCGAGCGGTCCCTGCTCGAACGCATGGTCGGTAACCTGGTGGAGAACGCGGTCCGTCATAACGTCCCGGACGGCTGGTTCTCGGTGAAGACCTACGTGGCGGCGGGTTCGGCCGTTCTTCAGATCGCCAATGGCGGGCCCGTGGTCGCTCCCGCCGATCTGAGCCGTCTGTTCGACCGCTTCTACCGGCCCGACAAGTCGCGGAGCCGCAAGACCGGCGGCTTCGGTCTGGGGCTGTCCATCGTCAAGTCGGTCGTCACGGCCCACGGCGGCACGGTCGACCTGGAGGCTCCCGAGACGGGCGGCCTGAGGGTCACGGTCGCTCTGCCGGCCGCGCCGTCGACCCCGGGGACGCCGGCAAATCCAGGTAGCGGCTCATAGTCAGGGCCACGTGGCCCCGCTGAGCCCCCGCCCAGGGGGCGAACGTGCCGTTCGAATAACCCGACATCAGGCCCAGGCCGGCCACCAGCGCGACATCGGCCGCCGCGTAACCCGGGACGTCCGTGAACGAGGCCGGCCGTACCGCCGGCGAGTCGAGCCCGTAGCCCTTCAACTGTCTGACCATGCGGGCCAGTATCTGGGCGAGCTGGACCCTGCTGATCGCCTCGTTGGGCCTGAAGGCCATCGTCCCCCCGGGGCCCGCGCTGCCTACCACCAATCCGGCGGCCGCCGCTTCCTCGACGAAGTCGAAGGGATATGCGACGGGAGCGCCGTTGGAGTCGCGCAGCGGACGGACGTCGGAGAAGCTGGGCCGCCCGGCGTTCTCCACCGTGTCGGTGTGCAGGCCGCCCACCAGGGTGGCCACTTTGGCCACCTGCGCCCGTGTGATGGTGTCGGTGGGCCCGAAGTAGTTGCCGTCGTAGCCGCTCATGTGACCTTGCTGGACCATGCGGGAGACCGCCTGCCCCACAGCCGAACTCGTCTCCAGATCCACGAAGAGCCGGTCGCCTTTCATCATGGTCGACACCGTGACGAACTCGTATCCCCTGGCCCGCAGCGTGGAGACGATGACGGGGATGGCCTCAGCCGTGTGGGCCGCGGAAAGGTGCAGGACCACGATGGCCCCGTTGTGTGCACGGCTGATGATGTGTTCCGCGATCGACGAGGCGGAGCGGTTCTCCCAGTCCCGGGGGTCAATGTCCCAGAGCACCAGGTAGCGGAAGCCTTCGCTGCCGCCCACCGCCGCCACCTGGGAGTTGGTTGCGCCGTAGGGCGGGCGGAAAAGAGGTACGGTCCGGGCGCCGGTGGCGGCCCGGAAGGCGTCGGTACCGCCGCCGATCTGCTGCGCCATGGCCGCGACGGACAGCTTGGTCAACTGGGGATGCGACCAGCTATGGTCACCCACCTCGAAAAGACCCCGCTGCATGCCCTTGAGGATCTCGTTGTTGATGGCGGACGTGCTGCTCACCGGTGAACCCACGAGAAAGAGGGTGGCCGGCACCTCGTTCTTGATGAGGGCCCGCAGTGTGGCGACGCTCTGCGCGGCCACGTAGTTGTCGTCGAAGGTGAGGGCGATGTACTTGCGGTCGCTCGGGCCTTTGTGGATAACCGTGGCCGAAGCGGCGGAGGCCACACCGGTCCATACCAGGAAGAGCGCGATAACCGCCATCAGGACGACGCCCCATCCACGGAGCCCCGGCCGGGAGAACCTTGTCGCCCTGTCCATCCGCATCACACCCCCCTAGACAGCCGACAGCACGATCACGAACAGGCCGAGGAGCAGGGTGTAGACGGCGAAGACCCGCAGCCGGTGTTGCCTGACGTAGCGCATGAGGAAGTAGACGGCGACGAACCCTGACACGGCCGCCGCGATCGCCCCGACCGCGTGCGCCGTTCCGCTGGCGCCGGCGAAGCCGCCCCCGATGTCTCGAAGTTGGGTCAGGAACGCTCCGAGGATCACCGGGATGCTGAGCAAGAAGGAGAAGCGGGCGGCCGACTCGCGGTCGAAGCCCAGGAACACTCCCGCGGTGATGGTGGCGCCCGACCGGCTCAGGCCCGGGGCGATGGCCAGAGCCTGGAAGCACCCCACGATGAGAGCGTCGCCGGCCCGCATCCTCCCGAGCTCGAGAGTCCTCGGTCTGACGCGGCCCACGGCGAAGTCGGCCCCCCACAGCAGAAGGCTGGTGACAATGAGGAAGATGCCCACGGCGAGCGTGCTCTGGAAGAGCCCTTCGAAGAAGTCGGAGAGCAGGAGCCCGACCAGCCCGGCGGGGATGGAGCCGATCACCAGCCACAGAAGAAGGCGCCTCCAGTGCTTCACTTCCTCCCGGCTGCGCAGACGTCGTGGAGCGACCACGGAGAGGACCATATTGACCACGTCGCGGATGAAGTAGCCGACCACGGCCACCAGCGTCGCCACGTGGACGAGCACGTCGAAGCCTATTGTGGGAGCCGGGATGTTGAAGAACTCGGGTACCAGCACCAGGTGACCGGAACTGGAGACAGGGAGAAACTCCGTGAGTCCCTGCACCACTCCGAGTATGAGAGCATCAAGAACGGTCAAGACCTGGTCTGTCTCCTTGCCGCGCAGAACACGCTGGCAGGGAGGATATCACCTAGAACGGCACCAGCGACCAACGGGAGAGCAGCTTCCGCCCGCTCCGCACGGCTCCGACGGCCACCGCCGTCTTGAGCGCGTCGCCGAGAAGGAAGGGCACGAGGCCCGCCGTCACCGCGTTGCGGAGGCCGCCCGCGTAGAGAGCGAGCCAGGGCAGTCCGAAGCCGTAGATCCCCGTCGCCTCGGCCAACAGAGCGCCCCCCGCCAGCACCGCTGTCTCTCGCAGCCGGGATGCGCCTGCGGCGCCGACCCGGCCACCGCGCCCGACGACACCGGTCCGCCGGGCCCAGGACGCTGCGAAGCCCATCACCGAGGCGGCCACCAGGAACCCCATCAGATATCCGCCCGTCGGGCCGGCCAACACCCCCGGGCCGCCCAGACCGCCGTGGAACACCGGAGCGCCGGCCGCCCCCAGGGCCAGATAACCGGCCACGGCGCAGACCCCCAGTCTGGGGCCGAGGAGTCCTCCAACCACGAGCACCGCCAGGGTCTGCATCGTGAGAGGTACGGGATAGAACGGTACCGAGCACAGAGCGCCGGCCGTCAACACCCCCATTCCCGCCAGCACCAGGCCGAGCCTGGCGGCAGCCGTCCGGTGGAAGACAGTGTGCGTGAGAGCGTGTGCCGAGACTCCGCCGTCTGATCTCATCCTATGGCCCTCCGTCACCGCGTGGTGTTCGTCGACTGTCGCAGTCTAGCCGTGATCCTCGGAAGATGTCAACCGGCTTGCTGTGGATGGTTGACGTCTCCGCCGGGTCCGGCCCGTGGGTCCCCGATCGCCGCCGGCCTCCCGCACGGTCACGTCCCCTGCGAAGACCGCCACGGTCTCGCCCGACGAGTCTTCGATCAGGAGCTGCCCCTCCGCGCCTATGCCCAACGCCTCTCCGCTCAGCACCGGCTCGTCCCGCGGCGGCCCCGACAGCACCGTCACCCGCCGGCCGGCGAGCACGTCGCGCTCGCGGAGCCCCGCGAGAACGGCGTCGTCGTCCACGCCGCTCCACCGCTCGGTCAAGCGGGTGAGGATTCGGGCCAGCAACGGCGCCCGGGCCAGGTCGCACCCCAGAGCGGCGCGCAGCGAGGTGGGCCGCGGTTTGCCCCGCCACTCTGAGGCCCGGGAAGCCTGCTCCTCGGGCAGGCAGGCGACCAAGGCGTCAGGGTCGCTGTTCACGTTGAGCCCGATGCCCGCGACGGCCCACTCGATGCGGTCGGGGTCCATAGAGCCCTCCAGAAGGACTCCGCACACCTTCCTGTTCCCCAGGAGGACGTCGTTGGGCCACTTGATGCCCACAAAGCCCTCGAGACCGGCCATGGACTCGAGAACCTCGGCCACGGCCAACGCCCCCGCCAGAGAGAGGAGGTGCGCCCGCGCGGGCTCCACGGCCGGACGCAGCAGGACCGAGAAGGTCAGATCCTTTCCGGGCCCGCTGACCCAGGTGCGACCCAAACGCCCGCGACCACCCGTCTGCTCGTCGGTCACCACGACCGTTCCCGCCGGAGACGAGGCCGCTTTCCGCTTCAGCACCCGGTTGGTGGAGTCGCAGGCGGAGAAGTAATGGTAGGGCAGCCCGGCGCTCCACGCAGCGCCTGCGTCCATGGATCTGAGGACGTAGGGCAGCGCCGTCTCGGCCGCCACCAGGTCCGCGAACGGACGCGCCAGCCGGTAGCCTGCGCCGGCCACCGGCTCGATCGCGACACCCAGCGCGCGCAACTGTTCGATGTGCTTGTGCACCGCAGCCCTGGACAGGCCCAACTCTTTGCCCAGCGCCTGCCCCGAAAGGGCCTCGGTCGCTCCCCCTTCATCACCGGGCAGCGTGGTCACCAGTCGCGCCGCCAGGCTCACTCTGTGCGCGCAACCGAGCCCCAGTAGGCCCCGTGATACTGCCTTCTCTAGTTTCTGGGTAAGAACATCCTGCATATGAACGCCGCCATATCCGGCCTGAGGGCCTTTTTGGAGTGCGTGACATCTGCTATTTTGTACCATCCTCACATTCAGGAGTCGGGTCCTTCTTGAGCAATCGGAGAATCAGCGAGAAGCGCCGCCGCGCCCGCAGGCGGCTTGCCATACTCATAGCGGTCGGATCCATACTGGCGTTGTTCGTCCTTGCGATCCTGATCGACTCTGCCCTCTATTACAACAAGGTCCACGCCGGGATCAGCGTGGCCGGCCACGAGATAGGCGGCCTCACCCACGACGAGGCGGTGGCCGTGCTCACCCGGGAGATCGACGACGCTGAGAGGAACCCGATCGTCCTCACGGCCGGCACCCGGACCTGGAAGGTGATGGCCGCGGACGTGGGCGCCAAGATGGACATCGTGGGCGCCGTGGACACCGCGATGAACATCACGCACGAGAGCAACTTCTTCGGCGACTTCGGGCAACGGCTCAAGCTCTACTTCTCCGATATCGACATCCCCTTGGAGGGGACCATCGACACCTACAAGATGGACGACCTGTTACATATGGTCGCCCAGGAGCTCGACAACCCACCGATCGACGCCGGCATCATCATCGAGGACGGCAAGGTCAGGGCGGTTGAGGGCAAGAGAGGCAAGGTGGTCGACCAGGATACGCTGCGCGAAGAGCTGAAAGCCCTCCTGTTCACCCTCCACGCCACCGAGCTCGAGGTCCCCTTGGTCGTCAAAGAGCCCGAGGTCCAGGCAGAGGACAACCAGGAGGCGCTCGAGCAGGCCGAGACGATGATCAGCGCCTCGGTGAAGCTCACGAGCGGAGACGATGTGTGGACCCTGAGCCCCGAGAAGATCGCCGCCTACATGGACTTCACCGCTGAAGACCACGGTGGGGTGGCCACCCTCGTGCCGTATCTCTCGGCGAAGAAGCTGGGCAGGTTCTTCGACTCCATCTCCGACAAGATCGCGACCAAGCCTGTGAACGCGACCTTTGACAGTGACGGGAAGAAGGCCTGGGTCGTGCCGGCGGTCATGGGCAAGAAGCTGGACCGCGAGAAGACCGCGGAGGCCTTGACGACCGCCGCCCTGAAGTCAAGCGGCCGGTCGGCCGAGGCCGTGGTGACCACCTCGGAACCCGACCGCACCACCAAAGAGGCCGAGGCCATGGGGATCAAGGAGGTCCTCGGCACCTACACCACCGAGTGGAGCGGCACCGCCGACCGTCAGACCAACGTGAAGATCACCACCAAGTACGCCAGCAACGTCCTGCTCGCCCCAGGCGAGGTCTACAACTTCGACAAGCAGATCGGCGCCCGCACCGAGGAACGGGGTTACAAGCTGGCGAAGGGCATCACCGGCCAGGGCAAGCTGGAGGACGTTCTGGGAGGCGGCATCTGCCAGGTGTCCACGACCCTCTTCAACGCCGTGTTCGTCGCGGGCCTCGAAGTGGTCGAACGGCACAACCATTCCCTTTACATAAGCCACTACCCTGACGGCCGCGACGCCACCGTGACGGGGGGCGGCAAGAACCTCAGGTTCAGGAACAACACCGACCACTACGTCTGGATCAGAGGCCGTTCCGACGGATACAGCACCACGTTCAACGTCTACGGCACCAAGGACGGCCGTAAGGTGACCTCGAAGTTCAGCGGCTTCACGATGGGTGAGATCCTTCCGGACGTATCGGTGACCAACTCGTCGTTGGGCCCCGGCAAGACCAACATACTGGTCGCCGGTCAGCAGGCAAGATACTGTGAGGTGAAACGCACCGTCACATGGCCGAACGGCACCAAGAAGACCGACGTCTTCAAGAGCTACTACCCGGCTTATGCGAAGACCATAGAGGTGAGCACCGGCACCACCACGACCACTACCACCGCCAAACCCACCAGCACTACGAAGCCGACGGGCAAGACCACCACCACGAAGGGGGGGACGGGGTCCACGTCCACCAGCCCGGTGGTCACTGAGTTCTAGCGGGCTCTTCCGGGACGAGCCGCGGGCGCCTTCTCTCAGTCGTTCTTCAGTTGATAGTAGGCCCCGTGCGCGCAGGCCCGGCAAAGTGTCTCGCCGTCCGCCACGACCTCGCGGGCATCCTGGATCTTCTCAGCGCACCGAGCGCAGACGGCCGTCCGCAACGGGCTCCCCGGCTTGTCCTCCTCGGGCATGCAGACATCGACGGGCACGCAACTGAACAACTGCTCGTCGGTCCAGTCTTTCCAGTACTCCAGGGGGTCGGTGTCCCGGCCGGCGTGCGGCACCTCGGGTCTCGGAGCCACCCGGACCGAACGGCCGGTGGAGAGGTCCACGAAAGTGGCCGCCATCTTGCCGTAGTCCACCCACTTGAGACGGCGCTTCCCGAGCGTCACGCCGGCCACGACGCTCACGGCGTCGCTGGCGCAGCGGTCCATCTCCACGTAGACGATCAGGTCACGGTTCTTGCGAGGGTCGTCGATGCCCAGCTCCCGGCAGGCGTAGCGAGCCATACGGACCCCCATGACCATCCCGTGGCAAAGGTGGCCGTGAAAGGCTTGCGCGGCTTCGAGGTCTTCGTCGAGCGGTCTCATCTCGTGACTCCTATGCTGGGCAGACGCGTGGGGCCGGCATCAGCTCCCCATGTCTGACGGCGCTCCGGACCAGGACCGCCGGTGTAAGGGCGTTATATTTACGGCAGTATAATGTGAACCGGTCAGTCGGTGCAAGTAGTGGGACACCCCTAGGGTTTGGCCCTTTCTTCAGTGGACGGCTCGTCTGGGACGGGATCCTCCCAATCAGCGAAATGCTTCTGGAAGACCGCCTCGAGCGCCTCGTCCGCGTCGGCGGCCACAGCCCTGTATCGTCTCACCAGATCCTGCGCCTCGGCGGTGAGATTCGAGCCCCCGCCCAGGCTGCCGCCCACGCTACGGTCGAGCAGGGGGAAGCCCAAGCGCTGCTCGGCGGCGTGCAGTATCCGCCAGGCCTTGTTATAGGACATGCCCAGTTCTTGGGCGGCCTTTCGGAGCGATCCCCATTCCTGTACGCCGTCAAGAAGCCGGGCAGGGCCGTCTCCGAAGGCCCTGCCACGATAATCCAGCCATATCTTATACATGAGCCGCATCGGTGCCGTCCTCTCCTAGACCTGAGTGGCCGGCCCCGGACCCGGTGGCTCGCCGGGCGCGTCGGCCGGCCCCGGCGAGAAGGCGGGCGAGGCGCCTGACGGGGACGCAGGCTCGGGCGAGGGCGGCGCGGTCCCGGGCGGTGCGTTGGCCGGCGGCCCCGGTGCAGCTTGAGCCGGAGTGACCGCCGGAGGAACCTGAGCGGCCGGGGAGGCGGGCGAGAGATACGTCTCGGTGCCGCAATACGGACAGCGGACCAGACCCTTTCCGGCCAGTTCGACCCTCCCCCCGCAGTTCGGACACGTGTCTTCCTTGATCTGAGCCGCTTCGGCTGAGACCAGCTCGCCGCGCTCCCAGTTCACGTAGCCTCTGAAGAGGTCCTTGCCGATGAGGTCGTAGACGTTCTGCTTCACCTGATCGCGGGTCAGGTTGCACTCAATAGCAAGGTCGGCCACGCTGACGCGACCCCGCGTCATCACAGCGTTCAGGATCGTCCGCTGCTTGTCGGCCTGCGTCTCCGCCTTGATCTCCCCGCGGGATGTGAGGAGCAGGTACAGGCCGACGGCGAAGAAGGGCAGCGAGAACAACACGAGGCCCAAGACGTAACCCGCCTTGGATTCTCCCGGATTGAGCTCGGTCAGACCGACGATGAGCCAGGCCGCGACGCCAAGGCCGACGACCATGAGCACGATCCCGAGTATCCTGGTCCGCATCGCTGCCTCCTGCTAGTTCTGGGACAGGCCCACGCCCGACCCGAAGGGCCGGCCGCCATCATCGCTCCAGCATCCCCTACCCGGCACGAGACCCTCCTCCACCGCCCCCGCCGGAGAAACCGCCACCGAACCCCCCGCCTCCACCGGAGAAGCCGCCACCGCCCCAGGCGCCACCGCCCGACCGGCCGCCTTTGGACGACGGCGCGGCCGTGAGCACGCTCGACATGTTGCTGAGGCTCTTGAACAGGCCGTCGGAGATGCTGTCCAGGCTGAAGCCGCCACCTGGCGAACCGGAGCCGCCACCCGGCAGGCCCGGGCCGCTTCCTGCCTGAGTGAGGGTGCCGCCGCCGAGACCGCCCCCCAGCCCGCCCGCATGGCCGCTGGGCACATTCACGATCACGGGCGGGTGATACCAGTCAGGCGAAGAGACCGTGACCCCCTCGAAGCGCCTCACCCACTCCTTCTCCACGCCGAAGGCTATGGCGTAGGGCAGGTACTTCTCGAAGGTCTCCTTGGCCGTCTCCATCTCCTGGAACCGAGTGAGATCCTTGAGATAGTTCTTGAAGGCCTCCCACCTGCGCTGCTCCTGAGCTCCCTTGGGTGTCCGCTGCGGCATGTGCGGGGCGAAACACCAGATGATGATCACGGCGACGATGGAGCCGAGCATGAACCAGCCGAAACCGGCGAGCTTAGCGGAGAACATGATGATGGTAAGGGTCGCCAGGATGACGGCTGCCAGGAAACCGTACCCGAACCAGCGCTCCCGCGCCTTCTTGGGGTTCTTGAAGAACATGCCCGCGGTGGTCACATCGACGTAGACCTGGTCGACGATCGGCTGTACGTGGCTGTGGAAGTTGTTCTTGAGATCCTTGGTGGTCACCTGGTCGGGGTGCTTCCCGTCGAAGAGAGACTCGGCCACCTTCTTCTCGAAACCCTTGAGATCGTCGAAGGCTTTGCGACGGGTGAAGATGGTCATCGCCTTGCCCGCCGCCCCCTCGGCGTCGGTATCGGTGATCTCCATGTACCCCCGCCTGGCTAGGTCGACTATGGTGGCGATCACCTCCTTGGTGTCCACCTTCTCGTCGATCAGCGCTCCGGCCAGTCCGGGGGAGAGATCGGACGGAGGCTCGCTCACGTACTTGGCGTGGACCACTCCCGGCTCGTCCCTCCCACGCTTGCGCCAGATCAACAGCATGGCCAGGAGGGAGGCGATGGGGAGCAGGAATCCTATCTTGGGTATGAGGAACTCCGCCAGGCGGCGCGCCGTCCACGTGTACTTCACCACCCCTTTGGGGAACCCGGTCACGATCCAGAAGTTCGTGTAAGGAGGGATATCGGCGGCTTCGTACACCACGGTGGAGGCTGCGGGAGAGTCCACCAAAGCCTGAACTCCGTAGCCCACCTGCACGGAATGTGTCATGTCCGCGATCGGCACGGAGCCGGGCAGTCTCACCGTTGCTCTGGCGGCCCCGATAGGCACAGCCGTCGCCGCATCGAACACATACCACCGCAACTCGTCCCCTTGATCCCAGAACAAGATCACGTTCTTCGCGCGGTAGTGGTACGTGTATGTCGCCGAGGTGTCGGTGAGGTCGAAGTAGACCTCGATGGAATGGAGGCCTCCGGACTCGTACTCCTTGAACGTGCCGGCCCCTTCCCCCTCAGGAAGGGGCACACCGTTGGCGTCCCGTACCTCGATGTCGGTGATGCCGCCGTACTCCTTGATGGGGATGTCGCGGGCCACCCAGTGGTAGTTGCCTGTGAACGTGTACGTGTACGTCTCGTCGACGATGACGTCGCCGTTCTCCTGGACGTCGAGCACCACGTCGATGTTGTCGATGCGCCATTCCTTCACGGACTGAGCCGAGGCCACCGACCCTGCGGGCAATACCACGAGGGTCGAGACCGCAATCAGGATCGCGGCGCACCAGAGACGGCGCTTCCTCATTGGGCGTCGCCCTCAGGACCGGCGCCGGTGTTCTCTTCAGGAGCGGGAGGGGGAGTCTCCGGCGCGGCGGCGGGCGCCGCGGCGGCGGTCATGTTATAGCCGCAGTTCGCACAGAACTTGGAGCCCACCGGTAGGGTCGCTTGGCACTGTGGACAGTTCACGGTCGCCGCCAGGTTCGTGCCGCAGTTGGGGCAGAAATTGCTGCCGAAGGGGATGTCGGCGTGGCAGTTGGGGCAGCGGACCTTGGGTTGCGCGCCTCCCGCCATGGCCTGCTGCAGCATGCCGGGGATCATCATCCCCAGACCGGCGCCGGCGCCCAAGCCCAACCCGGCCGTGGCGGCCGTGCCTATGTCGCTGGTTCCATCCCCGGCCGTTCCACCGCCGGCCTTGGCCAGGTCGCCGATCGCCTGCGCGGCCTTGTACTGGAAGTACCGGTCCATGCCGCCCACGGCTTCCATGCCGGAGCGCTCGTCGATGCGCTTCTGAACGTCTTCCGGCGGCGAGATGGCGTTCACGATGAAGTCCACCACCGCCAGGCCGTACTGAGCGAAGTCGTCCTTGATGCGGGCCTTCAAGCCGGCGCCCAGCTCATCGAAGTACCGGGGCAGATCGAGCACCGACTCGAGGCTCTCGCCGAGGATATCGGCCAGACGCCCCACGATCACGCCGCGGAGGAAGTCCTCGATCTGAGAGTTGGTGTAGATGCCCCTGGTGCCCACGATCTTGACCACGAACAGCTTGGGATCGGTGATCTGGAAGGTGTAGATGCCGTTGGAGCGCAGCCTGATCATCTTGAACTCGGCGTCACGGAACAGGATGGGCTCGACGGTGCCCCACTTCAAATCGGTGAAGGTCCGCTTGCTGACGAAGTAGACCTCGGACCGGAAGGGGGTGTCGCCATACAGAGGCGTGGTCAGGATCGTGGTGAGCAAGGGGATGTTCTGCGTGGTCAAGGTATGCCGGCCCGCGCCGAACACGTCGTAGGCCTTGCCGTCCCGGAAGAACACAGCCCACTGGCTCTCCCGCACGATCAGCTGGGAGCCCAGCTTGAACTCTCCCGAGCCCTGCTCGGGGATGCGGTGCGCCATCTCCCGGCCTTGTTCGTCGACGAACTCGATGAGATCCATGAGGGCCATCGATTACCTCCCTGCTCCGCTGATGAGATGTTCACGCTCGGAGAACCGCGCGTCCAGCGCTTCGATCCGGTCGTCCAGCAACTTGATGTCCGTGCTGAGAGATGGGCT
The DNA here is from genome assembly GCA_964592075.1 of uncultured Gaiellales bacterium. GTDB lineage: Bacteria > Actinomycetota > Thermoleophilia > RBG-16-64-13 > RBG-16-64-13 > RBG-16-64-13. The sequence goes on along the minus strand of CAZQDY010000017.1, from coordinate 31,270 downwards.
GTCGACGGCCAGAGCCGCCGCCAGGTCGCGGATACCGGCCGCTTCCGTCTCCAGGCTCTGGTCGAACATGCGCAGCTCGTCCAGTTTCTCCGCGCCAACCTTGGTGGTATCGAACAGACCCGCGTAGCCGTAGTCGGCGAACTGGATACGGTCCCGCACCTTCCGCAGCTTGCGCATGGTGACGTCGACTTCTCCCACGGCCTTCAGGTTGCCGCTGTTCACGAGATCCAGCTTCAGCTCGTCGATCCTACCCAGACAGGAGTCGAGATGCTCGGCCAGATGAACCCGTTCTATCTTGTCGGCCTCCCGGCGCAGCTCCTTCTGCTTGTAGCCTCTGTAGCCGGGGATCTTCTCCATGAAGCGCTCGAACCAGTTCTTGCTCTCCTCTATCCTATCGTCGATCCCAGCCATGATCTCCCCTTTGCTTTCGTGATCGACCCACCCGTGCGCGGTGTCACGTACTACGCTACCAGACCATCGAACTCGCGCAGTAGCAATCTCCAGTTGGACTCATGGATCTGGCGCGGGTCCCAGACGGCGGGGATGAAGATCAGCTCTTCGCCGGTCGTCTCCAGTTCGTAGTCCACCGAGCGAAGATCGTGAGTCTCGTAGGATTCAACCGCGAGATACACGAAGTGGGCCAGGACCCGTGCGTCTTCCCTGCCAGCCAACACCGGAGAGAACGTGCCGAAACCGGGCTCGTCGGCCGGACCTGAGCCGCGGGCTCCCATACTCCCGTCCCGGCCGACCCGCACCAGCGAGGGGCGGCTGGTCACCTCCCTCGCGAGCCCGCGCGCGAGTTCCAGCGACGGTTGGGCCTCTGTCAGGCGGACCCCGAGCCTCTGGACCACCGGCCTGATGAGGGTGAAGGCGGGGACGTAGAGATCGGGTTCCGCCGGCGTGACGACCCGTCGGATACGCTCCCATGCTGAGTCCACCGCGGCCCTGACCGACGGAGTCACCCGCCACACCGCCAGGTACCGCACGTCCCCGGCCACGGCGAGCTCCGAGGTGACCGCCGCCGTCCACGGGGAGAACGAGCTGAGTCCGCCCTCGCCCGGCGCGTACACCAAGCTGCATCCCTGGCAGATGAAGAGAGCCGCGTCGTCGCCACCCCCGAGGGCCAGACCGCAGTTGTGACAGAGCAAGGGCACGAGGTCACCCGGAGAAAGGCTCGTGGTATTCCACCTCCCCAACCATGCGGAACCGCCAGATCGCCAGCGCAGCCGCGACGAACACTATCACGGCCAGGGCGACCATTGTCGCACGCCCGGAGTCCCTCGTCGCCGCCAACCACACCAGGACGGCACACGCTGCGGCGGCCAGGACGGCCTGAGCCGCCAGCAGGGCCACCCGGCGCCGGTTGGAGGCGGGTGCGACGCCCGAGTTCACCGTGCCGTCCCGGCCGTTCACCACCACGCGGCAGGCACGGTCCCCCGCCTGGAAGCGCACGAGCCAGAGAGGATAGTAGAGGAGCGCCATCGACTCCCTGAAGGTGAACAGGTGGCTGTCGGGAGCCACCGCTCCGGAAAGGGGCGCCACGGCCGCCCTGCGCCCCCTGTCGGCAACGTCGGCCGCAGAACCCTGTGCCACGAGCACGGTGGCCGAGGGCTCCAGCTCCCCCGCCAGAAGGGGCACCAGCAACTCCCTCCCGGTCACTCGAGGCCTGGTGGCTCCCAGTCCTTCGAAGTCTGTGGCCGGCTGATAGAAACGGCGCTCCTTGAGGTGGGCTTCTTCGACCCCCTCCTTCACCAGCCGCACGTCGAGTCTGACATCCTCTTCCTTTCCGGACCGGCCGAACAGCGCCCTCACCGGTGAGGAAACCACCTCGGTCTGAGGCCTGAGCTTGTACCCGAACTCCCACCCCGCGAGCAGCGTTCGGTGCTCCCAGATAGGCGCATACACCAGATGGCTCTCCACGAGACGGGCCCCGCGGGCCGCCTTGGCGATCCCCGGGTGTTCACGAAGCCATCCCGCGGCGGCGGCGGCCGCGTCCAGCCGGTCCACTCGCGAGGGGAAGTACCAGCGCGTGACGCCTCCGCGCTGCTTGACCACCACACGGACGCCGCAGTGCCGGCAGACGAGGATGCGCCGGCCCTCTCGCGCACTGAGGGGCCCCGCGCACTGAGAGCACTGGACGGAGCGCAATACCTGCTCCTCTGGAGCGGCGGGAGGCGCGGCTTCCGCGTCATCCACAGCCCTGAGTCTGCGCTGTCGCGCCAGAGTCGACCCGCAGGAGGCGCAGACGGCCATGTCGGCGTACTCCGGCATGACGACCGGGGCCCCGCACTGAGGGCACTCCAGTTCGATCCCGTTATGGACCGTCCCGTCCGCCATGGTGTCAGTCTATCGCCACGAGGGCCCGCAGTCCCGGCGCATAGGACGATGCCGCTCGCTGCCGCGTCGACAAGACTTGGCCGTTCCGTGCCGCACCGCCCGTCTACCCGTATCGCAGCACCCCGGCCACGCCGCCCAGCTCGTCGAGGACGGGTATGTCTTCTCCGACCTCCACCTGGCCGTTCTGCAGTATGGCCAACCGGACGATCTCGCCCACCACATCTCCGACCGGCGCCGTCCCGCCGCCGCAGGCAGGGCACCGTTCGGCGGCCGTCAGACCCGCCCACGCACAATCGAGACAACGCCAGCCGGGCACGCGGTAGTTGCGGTCGACCAGCAGAGTCTGCACCTGGTGGCGCGCGACCGCGCCGAGGACGTCGTCGAACCCGGCGATGCCGTGGCCGCCCTTGCCCAATCCTTCCTTAATCCGATTGGCCAGAGCGGCCAACTCCTCCTGCCGCGCTTTCTCGATGGCCTGGCGGGCGTTCACCACCATCTGACCGGTCGTGGCCGCCGCGTCAAACGGTATCTCCGCCACGATCTTGGCCGCGACGCCGGCGGGAAGGCTGCGCCGGAAGCCGCTCGCGATGTCATGCTGGGCGCAGAGCGCGGCCCGCTTGACCCCGGAGGACTCGATGAGGTTGCCAAGAGATGCACCGACCTCCTTGAAATGCAGGTCGACCAAGCTGTCCTGACGAGCCGCCGCGTAGTACCGCTTCACGGACATCTCTCCGGTCTCCGGATCACTGCTTCGTAACCAGGGACCTGTGAGCTCGTCCTCCTGCGACGCGCCCCACTCGTCGACCAGATACAGGCTCGATTCGTCGCGACTGACTTGCGCCAGAACGAACGGCTCGAGCAGCGCGATGGCGTGTACGACCGGGCGCACATAGGGAGAGGGCTCTATCATCAGGCGGTTCATCAGCCTGAACGGTAGTTCGATGCGCTCGAAGAAGCCACCCTGCCTGTCGGCGAAGACCGCGAGACCCTCGGTCCCAGGCGTGACGTCGTACTTGAGCAGGTCGAGCACGTAGTCCAAGTCGGCCTGGAGGAGACGTTTCGCCTCTCTCGATACTCCCGTTTCTTTGGTCAGGCGATTGAACTCGCTGTTCAAGAAGGTAGGGGCGACCACTCGCCAATCATCCAAGCGGCTGGTGGAGACCGTGACGGTCAGGAAGGCGTCCCCGACGGCTCGGGCCCCGGCCAAGATCTTCACCTTCTGCTTGGCTTCGATGACGCTGCCGATCATGCATCGCCGCCTTCCTCTTGGCCCTTCGAGTCTCCCTCTTCACCGGCCTCGGATGTCTCCGGCGCGCTGGGTTCCGACTCTCGAGCCGCCTGCCGGTCATGGAGGGCCTGCTCCCTCCGCCAGCGCTCCTCTCGCTCACGGAACTTGTCGGCCAGGGCCGATTTGCCCTTGTCGTGGGTGGGCGCCGCCATGTTCACCGTTCCCGGCTCTGAAAGCGCCGCGTTCATCTTCTGCCTGGGAGTGAGAGGGCGCTCTCTGCCGGAGCGTTCGACCTTCTTGTCGGCCATCTTGTCCCCTTTCGGTTCCTGGAAGGTGCGGCCTGTGGTCGCAGGGGGTATGTTTGATTACTACCCGGCGCCTCGCGAGACCTAACCATTCGCGAGTCCCAGGTTTGTCTTTTCCCGTTAGGTTGCATATTGTGAGAATCGGATGGTCTTGATCTGACGGAGGCGCTCCTTCATGGATGATTTCGAGAAGCTGGGACAGTTCTACCTCGGACGAGAGTACGACCTATCCACGAAAGAAGCCGGGGGCCTCGTACTCTACGACTCCAAAGATCTCGTCACTCACGGCGTCTGCGTGGGCATGACCGGTAGTGGCAAGACGGGGCTGTGTGTCGGCCTGCTCGAGGAAGCAGCCATCGACGGGATCCCGTCCATCGTGATCGACCCCAAGGGAGATCTTGTCGATCTCCTGCTGACGTTCCCCGAGCTGCGCGCGGAGGACTTCCGGCCCTGGATCAACCAGGAGGAGGCCGCGAAGCAAGGTCTCACCCCGGAGGACTTCTCTCAGCGGCAGGCCGACGCGTGGAGGAAGGGCCTGGCAGACTGGGGGCAGGAGCCGGCCCGCATCCAGCGGCTGAAGGACGCAGCCGACTTCGCCATCTACACGCCCGGCTCAAACGCCGGTCTGCCGGTCAGCATCCTCAAATCGTTCGCGGCGCCGGGGCAGGTAGTGCGGGCTGATGACGAGGCGCTCCACGACCGGATCGACACAGCGGTCACGAGTATCCTCGGACTGGTGGGCGTCACGGCCGACCCGATACAGAGCCGGGAGCACATCCTGCTCTCGAGCTTGTTCCAGACGGCCTGGTCGCAGGGACAGGACCTCGACCTCGCCACCTTGATCCGGCAGATCCAGGAGCCGCCCTTCCAGCAGGTGGGCGTGCTCAGCCTCGAATCGTTCTATCCGGCCAAGGACCGCTCGTCCTTGGCGCTGCTCCTCAACAACCTCCTGGCCGCCCCGACCTTCCAGTCCTGGCTCGAGGGCGACCCGCTCGACATCCAGCAGATGCTCTACACCGGCGAGGGCAAGCCCCGGGTGTCGATATTCTCCATCGCCCATCTGTCGGACTCAGAGCGCATGTTCTTCGTCTCGTTGCTTCTGAACGAGGTGCTCGGCTGGGTGAGGGCCCAGCCGGGTACGGGTGGTCTGCGGGCCATCATCTACATGGACGAGATCTTCGGCTACTTCCCCCCGGTGGCCGAGCCGCCGTCCAAGAAGCCCTTACTCACACTGCTCAAACAGGCCCGGGCCTTCGGCGTCGGAGTGCTGCTCGCCACGCAGAACCCGGTGGACCTGGACTACAAGGGACTCGCCAACGCCGGCACCTGGTTCATAGGCCGCCTTCAGACCGAGCGCGACAAGGCCCGCCTTCTGGAGGGCCTCGAGGGAGTGGCCGCGGGGACCGAGGCGAGGTTCGACCGCCAGAAGATGGAGGAGACCCTGGCCGGCCTCGGGAAGCGCGTCTTCCTTCTCTACAACGTACATGAGTCCGCACCCGTCACCTTCCAGACCCGCTGGGCATTGTCCTATCTGGCGGGGCCGCTCACGAGGACCCAGATCAAGACCCTCATGGATCCTCGCCGGCCGGCGATGGCTCCGGAGCCCCCGGCGCCCGCCGCGGTCGCAACCGAACCCGCACCCGCCGGCGCCCCGGTCGCGGCTGTAGCCGGCGCCGCCGGCACAGCCATGGGCACGGCCGCTGTCGCACCCGCCGCGACCGGGGCCATCGACTCCGGCACGCCTCCGCTGCTTCCCTCGGAGATCCCGCAGTACTACCTGCCTCTTCGGGGCGCCACCCCGGCGAGCCCGAACCTGGTGTACCGGGCCGGAGTCCTCGCGGCGGCCACCGTCAACTTCGTGAGCACCGGGACGGGAGCCAGCGCCTCCACGAGGATCCGGCGTATCGCCGAGGCTCCCGAGACCGCGCTCGCCCTCAACTGGGAGAAGGCCACCGAACTCGAGGCCACGCTCGAGGATCTCGATCGGGAGCCCTACCCGGGAGCCACCTTCGCTCCGCTTCCCGCTGCTATGGCCAAGGTCGCCTCCTACCGTTCATGGGGAGGTGACTTTGCCGACTGGGCCTTCCGCACCGAGACGGTCGAGATTCTGAAAAGCCCCGGCTTCAAGCTCTCCTCTGACCCGGGAGAGACCGAGGACGACTTCAGGGCCCGGCTCAGCAAGGCAGCCGATCAGCAGCGGGACGAGCAGAGCGAGAAGCTGAAGAAGCAGTTCTCGACCAAGAAGGCTGCGCTGGAGCAGAAGCTGCTCAAGGCCGAACAGACAAGGGAACGGGAGGCCGAGCAGGCCAAAGGACGCAAGATGCAGACGGCCATCTCGTTCGGGGCGACCATCCTCAGCATGTTCACAGGCAGAAAGAAGCTGAGCAGCACCACTCTGGGCAAGGCTACGACCGCGATGCGAGACGTGGGACGCAGCATGGACCAGGGTGGCGACGTGAAACGCGCCGAGGAGTCCATCGAGGCCCTCAAGCAGAAACTGGCCGACCTCGAGACAGAGGAGCAGGAGGCGCTCGAGGCGCTGGAGTCCAAGATCGACCCGGAGAGCGAGACCTTGGAGAAGGTGCTTATGCGGCCTCGCAAGAGCGACATAACCGTTGATTCACTGGGGCTCGTCTGGATGCCTTACTGGCAGGACGAGAGCGGCTCGTTGATGGGCGCGTGGGGATGAGATAGGGCGAGAGTCCCGACGCACCGGAACCCAACGGGAGAGGCGCGGCAAACCGAGAAAGGAGACAGCAGGGATGCTCAAGGATTTCAAGGCGTTCATCGATCGAGGCAATCTGCTTCAATTGGCCATCGCGTTCATCATGGGTGTCACGTTCGCCGCCGTCGTGACCTCATTGGTGAACGACGTGATCATGCCGGCCGTCGGCTTGGGTCTCGGGGGAGTCGATTTCGCCAACCTTTACGCGGTGATAAGGGATGCTCCCGGCGGTCCACTTCCCGATAACACGACTCTGGAGGCGGCCAAGGAAGCCGGCGCTGTGACCATCAACTACGGCATCTTTATCAACGCCATCATCGTGTTCATAATCGTGGCCCTGGTGTTGTTCCTCATCATGAAGGCCTACATGAAGACCCAGAAACCGGCCGAAACGGCTACGCGGGACTGCCCCTTCTGCAAGTCGACCGTGCCGCTCGAAGCCACCCGTTGCCCGCAGTGCACCTCGGAACTGCCCGCCGCCACTCAGACTTGATGGAGCCTGTCAGGTTGCCGGTTCTGCCGGCCGGGTAGAGCCATCCGCCGGGGCGGGGCGCGTCGCGCCCCGCCCCGCGTCTATACTCTGAGATACCATGCCGGCTTACCCGTCGACCGCAGATCAGAGCTTCTTCGCCACCTGCCCTCGGAACACCGAGGGTCTGCTGCTGGGCGAACTTCGCGCCTTGGGTATCGCCGACGCCAGGGAGACGCGGGCGGGCATCGCCTTTACCACGACCCTCCCGATGGCCTATCGAGTCTGTCTGTGGTCGCGCGTGGCGAGCCGAGTGCTCATGCAGTTGACGTCTTTCCCCGCCGCGGGCCCTGACGATCTCTACGAGGGAGCCGGCGCTGTGGCCTGGGAGGAGCATCTGGCCGCCTCGGGCATCCTGGCGGTCGAAGCCACCACCGTCGTCCGGCAGGGGCCCTTGGCGAACCTGAACACCCACTTCGCCGAGCAGCGCGTGAAGGACGCCGTCGTCGACCGCTTCCGAGCGAGAACCGGGACGAGGCCGGGAGTGGACCTGGCCCGGCCCGACGTGCGCATCAACCTCCACGTCACCCCGGAGGAGGTTCTCCTCAGCCTCGACCTGTCAGGTGAAGGCCTGCACAAGCGCGGATACCGCTTCGAGGGAGGCGGGGCGCCCCTCAAGGAGAACCTAGCCGCCGCCATCCTCCTCAGAGCCGGCTGGCCCCGGATCGCCGGTGCAGGTGGCGCTCTGGTCGACCCCATGTGCGGGTCGGGCACTCTGCTCATAGAAGGTGCGCTCATGGCGGCCGACGTCGCTCCGGGGCTGCTGCGCGACTACTACGGCTTTCTTCGCTGGAAGGGTTTCGACCCGGCGGTCTGGGAGGGGCTCCTCGAAGAAGCTCGTGAGCGTCGCGAGCAGGGTCTCAAGGGGCTGCCGCCGCTCGCAGGCTCCGATGTCGACAGGCGCGCCATCGGCGCAGCGCGTGCCAACGCGCGCAGAGCCGGCCTGGCCGGTCGTATCGTCTTCGAGGAGAGAGCGCTGGCCCACTTCACGGCTCCGCCGGCGGCAACCCGGCCCGTATTGGCTCCGGCCGTGGAGACCCCGCCGGGTGCCGGGCAGACGACGACCGGCCCGATCGCGGCCCCCGGCCTGGTGATCACGAACCCGCCCTACGGGAAGCGTCTGGGGGAGTTCGCGGAGCTCACCACTCTCTACGAGACCCTCGGAAGCAGACTGAAAGAAGGCTTCCAGGGCTGGGAGGCGGCGGTCTTCACCGGCAACCCTGAGCTCGGGGCTTATCTCGGCCTGAGAGCCCACCGGGTCAACTCCCTATATAACGGCCCGCTCGAGTGCAAGCTGCTCCTGTTTCACATCGGCGCGCCGCCGGGCGGCGGCGCCTCCACCTCTATCCCCCGGGAGGGCCGCCCGCCGGCGATCCGCGACGCGGGCGCCGTCATGTTCGCGAACCGCCTGACCAAGAACCTCAAGCATCTGCGCCGCTGGGCGGCCCGTGAAGACATCCACTGCTACCGTCTCTACGACGCCGATCTGCCCGAGTATGCCGTCGCCGTCGACCTTTACGAGGACTGGGCCCACGTCCAAGAGTATGCGGCCCCCAGCACCGTGGACCCGGTGCGCGCACGCCGCCGGTTGCGCGACGTCATGGCGGTGGTGCCGGAGGTCCTCGACATCCCGCCGGAGCACGTGGTGCTGAAGGTGCGCCGCCGCCAGCGGGGAGCCGACCAGTACCAGAAGCTGAACGACGACAGTCGCTTCCTCGAGGTCAGAGAAGGCGGGTTGCGCTTTCTCGTCGATCTCACGGACTACCTCGACACAGGCCTTTTCCTCGATCACCGGGTCACCCGGCAGATCATCCGGCGGCTCGCGCCCGGGAGGCGGTTCCTGAACCTCTTCGCCTACACAGGCTCGGCGACCGTCTACGCGGCCGCCGGAGGAGCCCGGACGACCACCACGGTCGACCTCTCCGCCACCTATCTCGACTGGGCGCACCGGAATCTGACCCTGAACGGGTTCGGCGGCTCCGGGCACAGCCTCGTGCGGGCTGATTGCCGGCAGTGGCTGGCCCGGACGGCAGGCCCGCCTGACGGCGCCTACGACCTCATCTTCCTCGACGCTCCCACCTTCTCCAACTCCAAGGGCATGACGGGCACTCTCGATATCCAGCGCGATCATGGGGAGCTCATCCGAGCGGCCGCCCGGCTTCTCTCGACGGAGGGGGTACTGCTCTTCTCCACCAACTACCGCCGCTTCAAGCTCGATGAGGGACTGACTGAAGAGTTCGCTGTGACCGACGTCACCAAACAGACCGTCCCTCCCGATTTTGCCCGCAATCCCCGCATCCACAGGTGCTACCGCATTGTCCGCTGACGCCCCCCGCATGCCCTCGAACCCCGACCTGGCCGCGGTGTTCCAGACGATAGCCGACTATCTGTCGCTGGACGGGGACTCCCCGTACCGCATCCTGGCCTACGAGAAGGCAGCCGCTCTGTTCGCGGCTCATCCGGTCTCGATAGCGGAGATGGCTTCCAGGGGTGAGCTGCGGGAGCTGCCCGGTGTGGGCCGGGCGATCGAGACCAAGGTGCTCGAGTACCTGGAGACCGGTGAGATCGCCTTCTTGGAGAGGCTCCGCGAACGCTACCCGGAAGGGCTGTTGCAGGTCATGCGGCTTCCCGGGATGGGCCCAAAGAAGACCCGGCTGGTGTGGGAGTCGACTGGTGTCGCCGACCTCAGGGACCTCGAGCGGGCGTGCCGCGAGGGCAGGATCCGCGACGTGCCGGGGATGGGTGAGAAGACCGAGGCCAAGCTGCTGCGGGCCCTGGAGGCCTGGGACGCCCGCGCGGCCGGGGGCGCCGAGCTCCGCCGTCTCCGCTCCTCGGTCGAACCGCAGGCGCTGCGCCTGGTGGAGGCCCTGCGCGCTATGCCGGCGGTAACCGCGGTTGAGTACGCCGGCAGCCTGCGGCGTCTGCGCGCCACGGTCCGCGACATCGATCTGGTGGCGGCCTCCGCAGACCCGAGCGCGGTCATGGAAGCGTTCTCCATCCTGCCCGAGATATCCGGGGTCGACGAACGCGGCGACACCAAGCTGGCAGCGAAGACGCACACCGGTCTGGGGGTCGACCTCCGCATCGTTCGCCCCGAGTCCTATGGCAACCTGCTGCAGCACTTCACCGGCAGCGCCGACCACAACGTAGCTCTCCGCGGCTACGCCCAGCGTCTCGGCTACAGGATCAGCGAGTACCACGTGGAGCAACTCGCTTCCGGCCGCCTGATCACCTGCCCCACGGAGCAGGAGGTGTACGAAGCGCTGGGCCTCGACTACATCCCGCCTGAGTTGCGGGAGAACCAGGGCGAGATCGAGGCGGCCGAAACAAGATCCCTTCCTGATTTGATCGAGCCGTTGGACCTGCGAGGAGACCTGCACGTCCACTCCGACTGGACCGACGGCCGTGCCGGCCTGGAGGATATGGCCCTGGCAGCCCGAGAACGGGGGCTGGAATATCTGTGCTTCTGCGACCACTCCCAGTCGCTGGCCATGACGGGAGGCCTGACGCCAGAGCGGCTGCTGGCCCAGATGGAGGCCATCCGCGCGCTGGACGCCGGACTGGAGGGGATCCAGGTCCTGACGGGCATCGAGGTGGACATCCTGGCCGACGGCCGCTTGGACCTGCCCGACGACGCTCTGGCCCGCCTCGACTACGTCACCGCGAGCATCCACTCGGGGTTCAGCCAGCCGCGGGAGAAGATCATGGAGCGGATCACCATGGCCATGCGGAACCCCTATGTGCGAGCCATAGGCCATCCCAGCGGACGTCTCATCGGGCGTCGCGAGCCCTACGAGGTGGACGTGGAGGCTCTGGCTCGACTGGCTGCTGAGACGGGGACCTACCTTGAGATCAACGGCTCACCAGACCGGCTCGACCTCACGGCGGAGGCCGCACGCCGGGCGGTCGCACTGGGCGCCACCGTCGTCATCTGCAGCGATGCCCACAGCCCGAGTGACTTCGAGAACCTGAGGTTCGGTATACAGGAGGCGCGACGTGGTTGGCTGCGCGCCGCTGACGTGGCCAACACAGTCTCTTGGAACGAGATGGTCGGCGGTCAGGCCTCCCCCGCGAAGAAGCCGAGATTCTGATCGTCAGAGAACCCGCTCCCGTCCAATATGGTCTCCAGAAAGCGGATGACGCCGCCGCTGGGCAGCCGGCTTACCCAGCACCCGCATAGAGCCTGGGCAAGCTGATCCAGACGGCGGTGATCCTGCCTGAGGCCATCCGTATCACAGTCCGCCGGTAGAACGACAGTCCTGCCGCACCCGGGGCAAATCCACGTATTTGGGCTACGCATGACCTCTCGGAGTCGAGACACTGTGCCAGTAGGGGACAAACCCTCCCTCAGGACCACTATCGGCCGGAAGGGGTCTTCTCATGAGCGGGCGGCGGGGCGTCCGGTGCGTGTGTTCAGACTCTGGTCAGGTTGCGGCCCGTTCGAGAAGCGAGAGGGCCGCACGACCGCCTATTGGTCGCCGAAGCAGTAGAAGTAGCCGTCGCGACAACCCACGTAGACCCTGCCCTTCCACACCGCGGGCGTCGATTCCAGGGCGCTCCCGCTGGGCACTTTGAGCTCCCAGAGAACAGGGGGATCGATCCGGGTGTCGGTCACGTCCCAGGCGTGGAAGACCCCGTACGTATCTCCCACCATGAGCGTGCGGTCGACCACCACGCAGCTCGCCCAAGCATGCTCGGTGAGTTGCTTCTGCCAAACGACCTCCCCCGTCGCCCGGTCCAGTCCCAGGAGCGCGCCCCCATGCGTGGGCACGTAGAGCATGTTCTTGTAGAGGCACGCGGTGGCCCATACACCGGACTCGCCACCGGACAGTTTGGTCACCTTCTGCGACCAGACCAGGGGGGTCTCGTTCTCGCCGGTCTTGCGTGGGTCGAGCTTCAGTATCTGCCCCACGTCCTCATAGCGCTGCACGGCCGTGCTCGACCGCTTGTCGGAGTGCTGGCAGACATACAGGTAGCCCTCTTCATCGGCGACAATGGTAGCGTCGGTATCCCCGGCGGTCCAGTAGTGGAAGACCTTCGGATACGATTCCGCGCCGGTGGCGGGCGCCTCGCCTTCTTCCAGCTCCTTGAGGGTGGCGCTCACGTCGAGGCCCTGCACCAGACCGCCGCCGTTGGAGAAGTAGACCCGGTCTCCCACCAAACACGGCGAGTTCTCGACGGAAACGTCCTTGCTTCCCAGCTTCTCGATGAGCGAGGCCGTCCAGGCGGGCCAGTCGAGCACGATCTCCGGATCCACGGTCACCTTGCCGTCGGAGCCGTAGCCCCTGTTCAGCTTGAGTATGTAGAAGTGGCTGTTCTCGCCGCCGAGGAACGCGTAATCGTTGCGGATGACCACACTGGAGTCCCAATCTCCGTACCAGACGCGACGCGGCAACTCGTTCGAATCCAAGTGGAAGAGCTCCGTAGGAGCGTCCCGGTCGATGGCGATAATCCGCCACCTGTCGTCGGCGCACCCCATGAAGATGAGAGGGTAGCCGTCAGGATCAGTCACGACCGAGCCCTTGAAGATGTCGCCGCCCTTGAAGGCGGGTAGCAGCTCCTCACCCGTGGCGCCGTCCAGGAAGTGGATCTTCCAGTCATATGCTCCGAAGACCACCCACGTCTTGCCGTCACGCTCGAAGACGCAGGGCTGGCCGGTCCAGCCTGTTCCGGTCGGAGAAGCGAGCGCCTCGCTGGAGCTGCCGACCATCGGCCCGAACTTCCACAGGATCTCTGGGTTCTTCGGAGCAGGACCCTCGCCGTAGTAGGTGCGGGAAGCATTCCCGCGGAACATCGTGAGCCCTTCGAACGTGGTGTTGATGGGACCGTAGAAGGAGCCCGGTGTACGGATATCACCCGGTTCATCGGGATCCCCCCGCCCGGGAGCCACCGTGGTGATGGTCTTCGAAACGGCAGGGGTACCCGAGGTGGCGGGGCCGTCCGACCCGCCGTCGCCGTCTGTGGTCTCGGTGCCCTCGTTCCCTTCGGTTCCCTCGGTGCTGCCGGAGGCGCCCGAACTGGTGGTGGTCTGGCCTCCGGAGCCCGGTTCGGTCGTATCCTCGCCACAACCCCGGATGGCGATCAGCACCGCCAGCACCACGATGGCGCCAAAGGCGACCAGCACCAGCCAGCGCAAGAGGAGGCGACGGCGCCGCTCGCGGCGCCGTCGCTCCATGCTCGTCCTATCGATCCGTCTCATCTCCATGCCGTCACTCCGTCACCGGTTCGAGCACCTCGCGGCCGAAGACCCCGGTGGTGTTGTCGGTGAACGCCGCCCGGTGCGGTGTCACCCTGTATACACCCATGCCCCGGATCAGGTCCGCAAGCCCGGGCTTAGCCATGATGTCACGCACGAACGGGAAACGCTTCAGGTATACGGTGAGCGCCGCGGCCTTGGCGGTCCCGCCAAGGAGTCTCGCTTCACCCCACAGTTGCAGCCCTTGTATCCTCTCCCAGTCCACGTATTGCTCGGTCACGGTCACCGCCACGGGCGCCAGCTCCCCGATATGCGAACCGTGGACGCTCGCCGGCTTGCTGAGAAAGACCAGCCGGAGCTGCTCATCCACTGCGTAGAAGACGCAGGCCGCGTGAGGGGCGTTCCCGACGGGATCGGCGGTGGCGATGGTCATGGTGTCGTGCGCTCGGAGGTACCCCGCCACGCGGGCGCGCAGGCCGGCCTCCTCAGAAGAACCCCTCATCCGCCGCGCCAGCGCTTGAAGAGGGCGTGCTCCAACCCGAACTGGTCGAGCGCCTTCCCGACGGTCTGGTCGACAAGGTCGTCGATCGTCCGGGGTTCGTGATAGAAAGCGGGGGCCGGCGGGAGGACGACCCCGCCATATTCCGTGACATCTTCCATCAGACGCAGGTGTCCCAGATGAAGGGGCGTCTCGCGCACCACCAACACCAGCTTGCGCCGTTCCTTCAAGACCACGTCGGCCGCCCTGGCCAGAAGAGTGTCGCTGGCGCAGCGCGCGACGCTCGACAACGTCTTGATGGAGCACGGCGCCACGATCATGCCCATGGTGACGAACGAGCCGGACGAGATGGGAGCCTCGATCTCGTCGGGGAGATAGGAAACGTCGGCCAACCCGGCGATCTCTTCGGCGGTCCGCCCGGTCTCGAGCTCGGCTACGCGTATCGCCGCCTCGCTCATCACGAGATGAGTCTCGACAGAGATCTCGCGGAGCGCCTGGAGCAGCCTGACCCCGTACACCGTCCCCGATGCACCCGTGATACCCACGATGAGACGTTGTGGAATGGCACTGCCTATTTGAGGTCCTCCCGGCGAATCGAGCCCACTATGGTGATTTCGCCGTGCTGATGAGCCTATCCTCCCCCGAGGGGCGGGAGAAGCCGTATCTCGTCCCCGTCGGCAAGGACCGTTTCCAAGCCGTCGCCTTGGCGGATGTTGCGGCCGTTGACGAAGACCCCCACCCAAACACTGCCATTCTCGCGGAAGATGCGGGGCCGCAGTCGCGGTTCGCGCGCGACGCAGTCGGCCAGGGCATCGGAGACCGTCCGGCCCTCGCATTCCATGCGTGAGGGGCCCTCAGAGCCGGCTATGCCGACCGGAAGTCTGATATGGGCCGTTGCCATGCCTGCCCCCTAAGCCGAGGCCGCCGCCTTCTCGGACTTGCCCAAATGCACCTCCACCGCCAGCACATGCGGGTTCTGGCAGAAGGCCACGCATTGCGGCTGTCCGCCGCATAGATCGCACTTGAACGCCACGTGCCGGTCGGGGTGCTCGTGGATCACCCCTTGGGGGCACACGTCATAACAGATCCCACAGTTGGTGCAGAGCTCCTCGTCGACAACGAGCACCTCACCCTCGACGGGGTCGAGACCGACCGCGGTGACCGTGATCCCATGGCGCTTGATGGCACCTTGCGGACAGGCTTCCTCGCACTTGGCACAGGCGGTCTGCAGGCAGGTGTGGCCTCTGACGGTGGCGGCCGTGGGGTCGACATCGACGAACAAGCGGGCCACCGACGGCCGGTAGGCGTCCTCGTGCCAGGCCGAACAGGCCAACTCACACATGTGGCATCCGGTGCACTTCTTGTGAGCGATCATCACGTGAGGCATGGGTGTCCTTTCTCGCGCTCGGCGGCTACAGACGTACGTCCACCCCCACCTCGGCCAACTTGGCCTCGGTGGGTATGCCCCGTTTGTCCCAACCACGGAGCCGGTAGTACTCCTGGAGCCCGCTCTCCAGAGCGTCCTCACCTATCGCTTTGCCCGCCGAGGGCCCCTCTTTGTGGGCAAATTCGGGGGAGTACATCCTGCGCGGCAGCCTGTCGGGCCCCACCCCCTCCCGGAGGTTGAAGAGCCTGCCGAGGTTCCAGATGCGCTCGCCCATGAGCATGATGTCGTCTTCCGTGAATCCCCTCTTCCACACGTGCTTCAGCATCTGGCACAGCTGGTCGGGGTCGACGGCCCAGAAATCGCACCAGATGCCGCTGAACTTCAGCGAGCTGAAGTTCTGCCCGATGAACCCGTTGGCCACGTTGCCCTTGATGATCTGCTCCGCCTTGCCGTCCAGGCTGTCGGCGGGTCGCGTTCCTTCGAGCACCTCGTCCGAGATGGGGTAGGCGCGCATGTGGCAGCCTCCCCGGTCGGCGGTCGCATAGGCAAGGCTCATCCCGAAGGCGCCGCGAGGGTCGTACCCCGGGCATTCCAGGTTCTTGACCTCCATCGCCAGCTCTGGGACCCCGTGCTCGGCGGCGAGGGCCCGGGCTCCCAGAGCAAGATACGCGCCCACTCCTTCACGCTTGGCGATAAGTTCAGGCGCCGCCAGATACCCTTTGACTTCGCCAAAGCGGAGCCCGAAATCTACGATGTCCCGCTCCGTCATGTCCATCGCCAGCCCCACGACGGAACCCGACGAGATGGTGTCAAGACCCCATTCGTCGCATTCGTGGTTAAAACGCATCAGCGCCTCGATGTCGCCGACCCCGCAGTTCGAGCCGCAGAGTGCGATGGTCTCGTACTCGGGCCCTTCGCACTTGACGCCGCCCGCCTGATGGACCTGGCGGCACCCAAGGGCGCACTGGTAGCAGGCCCGGTTGGCCACCTTCACCTTCTGGAACGCCTCGGAGTTGATGCCGTCCGCGTCCTCGAAGCTCCCCTGCGACCAGTTGCGGGTCGGGAGGGCCCCCGCGCCGTTCACGGGGTCGACCAGGATGGGCGTGCCCTCCTCATTGGCCCATAGATTGAAGTCGGTGAGTACGTGCTCGCGGTTGATGCGCTCGATGTCGGCCTGGAAGGCCCGTGCGTCTCCCACCCGCACAGAGCCGGTGCCACGGATCGCCACAGCTTTGAGGTTCTTGGAGCCGAACAGGGCTCCGTGGCCGCCCCGGCCGGCCTTGTGGTACTGGTCGGTGCTGAGGCAAGCCCAGGGGACCAGGTTCTCTCCCGCCGGCCCGATGGAGAGCACCTTGGCGTTCTCATCCAGATCCGAGCGAAGGGCCTCTTCGATCTCAGAGGTCTTGAGACCCCAGTACTTCTCGCCGGCGGGGATGAACTCCACCTTGTCGTCCTTGATCCACAGCACCGTGGGCGACGCGGCTATCCCCTTGATGATGATGATGTCGTATCCCGCGAACTTCATCTCGGGGGCGAACGAACCGCCCACGTAGCTGTCGTCGAGGATGCCTGTGATGGGGCTCTTCGCCCCCACCACCAGGCGGGAGGCGGTGCTGACGGTGGTACCGGCGAACGGACCGGTCACAAGAAAGACCGGGTTGTCGGCGGCCCAGGGATCGACGCCGGCAGCGACGTACTCCCACATGTAGCGAAGAAGCAGGCCCTTCCCCCCGATGTAGCGCTGGGCCCACTCCATGTTCAGAGGCTCGGTAACAGCGGTTCCGGCGCTGAGATCGACCCGCAAGACCCTTCCCTGATAGAAGTCCACGGCAGCTCCTTCTGGATACCGATCGGCTCAGACACGTGTACGCGACCATTGTAAACAAGGCGAAGCCGCCGCAACAGGGGCCCAGGGGACCTCGATATCGTATGATGCTCTTAGTGATTTCGGAGTCGCGTCGCGTGAGCGGAAACCACAACCGAGGGGTGGCTGGGCAGCCATGGCGAAGAAGAGCGGCAAGGCGGCGCGGGCGGGCGAGATCGTAGCCCGTCTTCGGGCCGCCTACCCAGAAGCCGGGATAGTCCTCGACTATGGTACAGACTGGGAGTTGCTGGTGGCCGTCATCTTATCGGCCCAGTGCACCGACAAGATGGTGAACCAGGTCACGACCAGGCTGTTCGAGAAGTACCGCTCCGTCGAGGACTACGCCTCCGCCGACCCGGCTGAGTTCGAGACCGACATCAGACCCACCGGGTTCTTCCGGAACAAGACCAAGCACATCACCGGGGCGGCTCAGAAGGTCCTGGCCGACTTCGGCGGGGAGATCCCCTCCAGCATGGCCGAACTGCTTACCCTGCCCGGCGTGGCCCGGAAGACGGCCAACATCGTGCTCGGCAACGCCCACCCTCAGGCCTATGCCTCCGATCCCGACGCCGGGATAGCGGTCGACACCCATGTGAACAGACTCAGCCGCAGACTGGGGTTGGCCTCCTCCGAGAACCCCGACAAGATCGAGCGGGAGCTGATGGAGATCGTCCCCAGGGAGGACTGGTTCCAGCTCACCTACCTGCTTATCGAACATGGACGCGCGGTCTGTGACGCCAAGCGCCCTCGTTGCGCCGAGTGCGCTCTTCAGGATATCTGCCCTTCGGCCTTCAAGGTCTGACGCGCCCGCATGCCCTGCGGCGGCCCGGACGCCCCTCACGGAGCGGACGTTCTCCACACAGGTCCCACGGTTGACGCTCGGACCGGCTGCCTATACCATCGCTCAGGCAACACGAGCCGGCGTCGGGCACCACACAAGGGGAATCTGAGATGATCTTCGACCGCGAACACGAGTGCATGAACCGGGCGGACCTAAAGAAGCTCCAGGAAGAGCGCCTCGGGGCCCTGGTGAAGCGGGTCTACGATCGCGTCCCCTTCTACAAGTACCTATTTGACAAGAACGGGGTGAAGCCCGAGCAGATACGCACGCTCGACGACCTGCAGCGCCTTCCGGTCACCAGGAAGTACAACCTCCGCGACGAGTACCCCTTCGGACTCTTCGCGACCCCCATGAAAGACGTGGTGCGCATCCATGCGTCGTCAGGCACCACCGGCAAGCCCACCACGGTAGGATACACGCGCAACGACATCGACATGTGGGCTCAGGTCATGGCCCGCTCTCTCGCCGGGGCCGGGACGTCGGAAGACGACATCGTGCAGGTCGCCTACGGCTACGGCCTCTTCACAGGTGGCCTGGGGGCTCACTACGGCGCGGAACTGCTGGGCGCGTCGGTGATCCCCATCTCCGGCAGCAACACCCAGCGGCAGCTCATGCTCATGCAGGACTTCGGCACCACCGTCCTTTGCTGCACCCCCAGTTTCGCCCTCTATGTCTGGGATGTCGCCCAGCAACTGGAACTGGACGTCACCAAGTTCCCCTTGAAGGTGGGCGTCTTCGGGGCCGAGCCCTGGTCGGAAGCCATGCGCCAGGACATCGAGCGCAAATGGAACATCAAGGCCTGCGACATCTACGGTCTCTCCGAGATCGTCGGCCCTGGAGTGTCATGCGAGTGCGTGGGCGCTCAGTCCGGGCTTCACATGGCCGATGACCACTTCCTGCCCGAGATCATCGACCCGGAGACGGGTGAGACGCTCCCCGAGGGTGAACGAGGTGAGCTTGTCATCACCACCCTTACGAAGGAGGCCTTCCCGCTCGTGCGATACAGGACGGGCGACATCACCCAACTCACCACCGAGCCCTGCAGCTGCGGGCGCACGAACACCCGCATGGCCCGGGTCTTCGGCCGGTCGGACGACATGCTCATCATCCGCGGGGTGAACGTGTTCCCAAGCCAGGTGGAATCGGTGCTCCTGATGTCGCCCCAGGTCGAGCCACACTACCGGCTGGTGGTCGACCGCAAGGGCGCTCTGGACAACCTGGACGTGCAGGTCGAGATCAGCCCCACTCTCTATCAGGAGGTCACCCAGGGCATCCTCTCGACCGACGACATCACCACCTTCACCGAGCACGAGACCCTCGTCCGCCTGAAGGGCAACATCCAGAAGAACATCAAGGACATCATCGGCATCAACACGGGTGTGACTTTCAAGGAACCGGGCTCTATCGAGCGAAGTGAAGGCAAGGCGCAGCGCGTGATAGACCTGCGCAAGGAAAAGAGCGTCTCGTAAGGAGCTGGTCTCATGGCACAGCCCGACCGTAGGCGAACCGGGCGACAGGGCGAGCCCGGCAGGATCCTTCCATCCGCTGAAGAGGATAGCCTTCATGCCCACCTCGACCCAGAGACCCCTCAAACCAGTTCGCCCGCCTACAGACTGGGTTTCGCCGACCCGGAGTTCCTGCTCCGCGACGAACTCCGTTCCGCCCGTCTGCAGCTCGAGTACCTGAAGCCCGAGATACTCCAGCGGGACCGTGGCATCTCAGCCACCGTGGTCATGTTCGGCAGCGCACGCATCCCCGCACCTGCGGACGCCGCCGCCCTGGTGGAGAACGCGCGCCGGGCAGCCGCCCTGAACCCGGACGATCCCAGAGCGGCGCAGAAAGAACGCGCCGCCCGGGCCCTCGCCGAGAAGAGCCGCTTCTACGAGGAGGCCCGCCGGTTGGCCCAGATGATATCCGGGTCGCTGGCCGGACAGGCTAAGACGGGTGACGCCAAGCCCGTCCGCGGTCCCTATAGAGTCGTGGTCGTCACCGGCGGCGGCCCCGGCGTCATGGAGGCCGCCAACCGGGGAGCCTGCGACGTGGGGGCCGAGAGCGTGGGTCTCAACATCGTCCTCCCGTTCGAGCAGCGACCCAACGAGTACATCACACCCTATCTCTGCTTCAACTTCCACTACTTCGCCCTCAGGAAGCTGCATTTCATGATGAGAGCGGTGGCGCTGGTGGTCTTCCCTGGGGGTTACGGCACTCTGGACGAGCTGTTCGAGGTCTTGTGCCTCATCCAGACGCACAAGGTCAAGTCGATGCCGGTGCTGCTCTTCGGCCGGGAATACTGGGAGAGGATCATCGACTTCCCGGCCCTCGTGGACGAGGGCGTGATCGCCCCCGAGGACCTCGACATCTTCTCGTACGTCGAGACGGCCGAGGAGGCCTGGACGACACTGGAGCCGGTCCTGAGAGCCGCGGCACGGCGGCGCTGATCTCCGTCCGCCTCGGTCTACTCGCCGTCCTGTGGACCCGACCCGGGCTCAGATTCGAGTGCCCTGAGAGTCCTGTCGAGAGAGACCGTCGTCTCGAGTTCCTCCTCTTCCCTGATCATGTAGCGCACGATCCCGTAGATGATCAGATGGGCCACCAGTTCCAGGCCCGCGATGAGCTGCGATCTGTAGAACGCGAAGAACTGCGTGAAGAAGATGAGTATCAGCAGAGCCAGTCTGAAGGTCTTGTAGGCCGCGAGCCGCGAAGACCTCATCCGCAGCAGACCGATGACGACCACGACCTGGGCGATGCCCGAGGAGATGACCTCGCCCCAAGATGCGAACTCGAAACGGGGCACGTCGATCTGTCGCACCGCGAACCAGAAGGCCGCAAGCCCTCCGATCGCGAGGACCACGAGTACGGCGAGATAGCGGCCTCGCGCGGCTCGTCGCAGGGTCTTCGACCTCCAGAAGACGGCTATCAGCGCCATCACCATGACCACGATCCAGATGAACAGCCACTGCCCGAGTTCCCTCACCGCGAAGATGTCCAAGGCGAGGCCGATCACCGCCTCGGCGAAGAAGAACAGCATTACGCCCCACACAAACCAACGGTTCGACCGCAGACGCGCGTAGCCCCTGCTAAGTGCCGCTCGGGTCCGCGCCAGCAGCCCAGGTGGGGTTTTGGAGACCTCCATCTCGTGCAGCAGACCCTGGAGCGCCTGAACCATGGGGTGAGTCTGATCACACTGCGCGAGCATTTGCCGCACCTTCTGGTCCTCACTCGCGGAGAAGCGGCCCAGCGTCCCGCCCTTCATGATCTCGAGGGCGTTGATGAGATAGGTCTCCTCCGAGCTTCTCTTGTCTCTGGTGAGGCCCCTTGCAGCCAGGTACAGGATGATGAAGATGACGTAGATGAGGGCGATGGTCGGTTCGAAGAAGTAGTTGTTGTCGCTGGTGACGAACTTCCCCAGTTCATCTATGAACACCCCGAACCCGATACCCCCGATGACTGCGGCGACCGGGGCGCTGAGAGGGCTGAGAGACGCGAACAGAAGGACCAGGGCCACCAGCATACCGAGACCGCCCCACAGCATGTGGGCTATGTGAAGACCGCCAGGCGCCAACTTGGGATAGTCGGCCAAGGCGAGGTAGACGCGCACGGCCACGATGGAAGCCGCCCCGGACACGAGGAAGCTCTCGAGCAGCCGGCCTGCAAAGAGGTTGCGACCGAGTAAGTACCACCGAATGCGCGCTCTCAGAGCCATGATCGACCTCTCCCGCTCCTTCATCTGCTAGGGAATACTACGTCCTTGTCTCTACGCGCGCTATGGCTACGGGCGTCCGGGCGTCCCGCGAGGCCGTCCGTGCCCTTGTGCTATCCTTGTCTGCAGCGAAATGGACACGCTCGACGATCCCTCCAGTCTCCGTCTTCTGTCGATGCCCGGTCACCGGGTGAGCAGGCGATGAACACCACCGCCCTTCAGATCGTCGGAGTCATCATCCTGGTCTTGGTGAACGCCTTCTTCGTCCTCGCCGAGTTCGCGATAGTCAAGGTGCGCGATACCAAGATGGCGGAGCTGGCCGCCTCGGGGAGTAGACGCGCGCGCGTCGCCAACCACATAGTCAACCACCTCGACGCGTATCTGTCGGCGACCCAGCTCGGTGTGACCGTGGCCAGCATGGGTCTGGGTTGGCTGGGGGCGGAGGCCTTCAGCACGGTGTTCGGCTACACCGGGATGGCCCCGTGGTTGGCCGCCGTGATCGCCTTCGTCTTCGTGACCTTCCTCACGATCATCTTCGGTGAGCTGGTTCCCAAGTCGGTGGCCATCCGGAAGGCGGAAAGGTCCTCGCTGCTCGTAGCTCTGCCTCTCCGTTGGTTCTACCTGGTCACCCGGCCCATCACCTGGCTGATGTACATCTCGGCTGCCGGCGTCCTCAAGCTCTTCCACATAACACCCGCCTCCGAGCGCGAGCTGGCCCATTCGGAGGAGGAGCTGCGCATGATCATCGAGGCAAGTCAAGAAGTGGGGCACATCGACGAGGTCGAGCAGACCCTCATGCGACGCGCCCTGACCTTCGGCGGCCAATCGGTGGGCGACATCATGGTGCCCCGCACTGAGATGACCGCTTTGCCCACCTCGCTGAACGTGGCTCAGGCCATCGACGATGTCGCCGAGACGAACCACACGCGCTATCCCGTGTACGAAGAGGATGTCGACAACATCGTGGGCTACGTCCACGTCAAGGACCTGTACCGAGCGCCGCGCGACGCTACGCTACGCCGCCTGCTGCGCCCCATAGGATTCATCGCCGAGACGTCCAACATCGAGGTCGCTCTGCAGCGCTTTCAGAGCACCCGCACCCCGCTCACCATCGTGGTGGACGAGCACGGGGGCACGGCCGGCATCGTCACCATCCAGGACGTGGTGGAGGAGCTCATCGGCGAGATCCAGGATGAGTTCGACCTGGAGGCGCCCGTGTTGGAGGACCGCGGAAACGGCAACTACTCCGTCGACGGCGGGGCGCGCGTCGACCTCCTCGAGGAGTCCCTCGGGCTCAGCGTCCCTGAGGAGGGCTTCCCCACCCTTGGAGGCCGGGTGTTCGAGCAGCTTCAGCGCCGTCCTCAGGTTGGAGATGAGGTCCTGTTGGGTAACTTCCATGCCCGGGTGCTCGAGGTGGACGGCATGCGGATCTGCCGGGTGCTCCTGACGCGCGCCGATCTGGAAGAAGACGAGGAGGTCGAGTCGAAGGAGGTCGAGGGCGCCGAGCCCGGGGACAACGAACGGGAGGATTGATGGACCCGGTCGAGATACCTGTCGACTCCGACGCCCTCAGGGCCAACCTTCCGGGAACCGCGCAGGAGGTGGTGATCCCCGAACGTTACCTTCCGCTCATCCGTGCGGTCGAGGGGTACCACGGGGTCAAGGCCCCTCTCTCCGAGACCCTCGCGGAGTACTTCCACACCTATCGCAACGTGGATCTGCTGGTCGATGGCTTCCAGACCATACTGCTGCGCAACTGGACATACTTCGAGCGCTCCGAGGGCCGGGCTCAGAGCTTCACGCTCCTGTCCGAGTTGGTCCTCGACCTATTGGACACCCCGCTCACCACTCAGCAGGCCTCGTTGTTGCTCCGGCAGCTCCTGACCTGGTGCACCGCCGCCCTGGCGGGGCCGCACGCCGATGAATACGATGAACCATTGGCCAACGTCGCGGACTGTCTTAGCCGGTTCGTGCCCAACCAGTCGCTGGCGTCACTGGAGCGCGACACGCTTCT
Source organism: uncultured Gaiellales bacterium (assembly GCA_964592075.1). Lineage (GTDB taxonomy): Bacteria > Actinomycetota > Thermoleophilia > RBG-16-64-13 > RBG-16-64-13 > RBG-16-64-13. The sequence continues at coordinate 7,645 of CAZQDY010000017.1, read as the reverse complement.
CCGCGGCCTGGTGGAGCTGGCGGCCGGCCGGCCGGCCCTGGCCGGCGCCTACACCCAGCTCTATCGGTCTCTGCTCCTCCTCGGCTATCGCCGGGTGGCCGAGCGGCTGCCCATCCCACAGTGGGCGGCCTCCGCCGAGGCGGAACTCACCAACCCTGAGGCGGTGGCCACAGGTTTCGCGGGCCTCGCGCCGGACGTGGTCGGTGGGTTGATCGACAAAGCGAAGACCGCGACCACGGCCGAGCTCCTGTCCCCTGAATTGCCCACCTTCTCAGCCATCCTCGATCAGGCCATCGACCAGATCTTCCGTATCGACGATATGGAAGACCGCTTCGCCATCTGCCTGTACTTCCTCAAGGACGACACCCTGGGGTACAGGCAGAACGAGGTGATGGTCGACCTCTTGGCCGTCGTACGACAGTTGATGAAGCCTGAGCGGCATCTCGACGTCGACCGGATCCTCAGTCGCCTCACCCGCTTCTTCCGAGCCCGCGACAACCAGTTCTTGCTCATGCGTTTCCTGTGCTACGAGGCTATCGGGGTAGCCATCGGCGAGGCCGGCAACGCCGCGGCGGCCGACCACCTGATCGAGGACGTGCTCTCCTGGCGCTTCCAGTATCCCGAGATCCAAGGAGCCACCGACGACTGGGAGACCGTGGTCAACCCGTTCCACCTGCCCAAGATCCGGTGCTGGATGCACATCATAGAATCCAACCCCGCTCTCTACGAGCGTCTTGCGGCCGCGCTGAACGTCCAGCTGCGTCTGGGCGGCGTCTACATCGCCGACACGGACCTGTTCCAACGAGACGTGACGCGCTTCCTCAACGCCGACATCCGCCCCATCTACTTCGTGGCCAAGCAACTGCTGCGGGCCTTCCCCGTGTATTTCAACGACGTCGGGGCGGAAGGCGAGCTACGCTCCGTCTCGACGGAGATCGACGAGATCTGCGGGCGCCACGACACTCTGATGCACTTCCTCCGCAAGCAGTCCCACGCTGAATCCTCGAATCGGCTGGTGGTCTTCAGCAGGGCGGTGCTCACTTACTGGATGACGCTGGACACGTCGGGCCTGGAGCCCTATCTGTCGATCAATACGCTGGCGGCGGTGAAACGGGAGCGCGAGTGGGCAGAGGAACCGCATGCGGTGCTCGAGTCGCTCCGCGCGTTCTTGCCCGATACAGAGACCTTCCTCGACCGGTTGGTCGCTCTGTCGCTGGAGGACCTCGAGGACCTATTGGACCGGCTGCCGCAAACAGATGGCTCCTCGTCTCGCGGCCGGCGCCGCGTAGCTCTCATGGTCCGCACTCATCAGCTTCTTGCCCAGAAATACTCCCTGTCGGCGGACGGCATCGGTCTTGCGGTGAGTCGCAGCCTGCGGCTCAAGGCGATGACGCGCAAGGCTTTCGCGAAGGCCCTGGGCGCGTGGCAGAAGAAGCCTGCCGCCGCGACGCGCGAACGGCTGCTTGACACCGCGCTGTCCGTGCTGGAGGAGTTGCAGGCGATCGTGCTCAGTCCCACGCCCTCCGTGGCCGTGGAGAACATCTACCAGAAGCGCCACATAGCGGCGGGCATCCCCTCCATGTATGGGACGTACACCGAGCCGAAGTTCGACGCGCTGGGGCTGTCCTTCCGGGTCGAGAACCTGGTGGCCAGGTTGCTGGATGACCTGGTCGCGGAGACCGTGGACACCTATGTCACCCGGGACTCACTCCGCCGTACCGCAGCCAACATACGGCTCTTCGAGCGCGCCCTGGCCACGGACGGTATCGATTCGCGAAACCTCGCGGCCAACCTGCGGCTACTCGAATCCGGGTTCAGCAGCCACAACTTCACCTTCCACCAGTACCGCAACGTTTTCCAGTTCATCGTGGGTTCCGTCACCGAGTTGTCCCGCACCTCGATCCTGAGCCATGACCAGGTGTTGCACACGGTCTTGGAGCACGATCCCCGCCAATGCGAGGTCCGCAGGATGTCGCTGGACGCGGTGGCCGAGATGGTGCTTCGCGAGGTTCTGGTGTCGGCTCTCGGTATGCAGGCTCTCGACCGATACGTCTCAGCGGTTCTTCGCCAGATATCCACCCTGACGGGCCGGCTCAGCAACCACGCCCTCACAAGGATGATGAACTACGACCCGGAGCGTCTGGTATCGCCCATCCATGAGCCGCGGCCCGCCATCGACGACCAGATGACCCTGGGTTTCAAGGGCTTGGGTCTCAAGCAGATGGCGTCTTACGGCCATCAGGTGCCGCAGGGCTTCATCCTGTCGACCGAGCTCTTCAGCGCCATGCCGGCCATGGCCTATCGTCCCCTGTTCGACGACACGCTCGAGCGCATCCGAGCCGGTATCGTCCGGCTCCAGAAGGAGACCGGGCTGCGCCTGGGCGACCCGGCCCGGCTGCTCACCCTCTCCATCCGGTCGGGTGCAGCCATCTCCATGCCGGGTCTGATGTCCACCTTCATGGACGTGGGGCTCAACGACCGGCTGGCCGAGGCGCTGTCGCAAAAACCGGGCTTCGAGTGGGCGGCCTGGGACTCCTACCGCCGCTTCCTACAGTCCTGGGCCATGGCTTCAGGGGTGGAGCGCGATTTCTTCGACGACATCATGGCTGAGTTCAAGATGCGGTATGGCATCGAGCGCAAGCTGGACTTCCCGGCCGAGCACATGCGTGAACTCGCCCTTACCTACAAGGCGCGCGCCCGAGAGTTGGGGGTCAGGTTCACCGACGACCCCTTCCGGCAGGTGGTCGGATGCGTGCGAAAGGTGCTCGAATCCTGGGACTCTCCGGAGGCCAAGCTGTACCGGCGGTATCTCGGCGTGGCGCCGGAGTGGGGCACGGCCGTGGTCGTGCAACGGATGGTGTTTGGCAACTTGAGCAGGGAATCGGGGTCCGGGGTCACCTTCACACGCAACCCTCTCGAGCCTTACAGCAGCCAGGTGCGCCTGTTCGGCGATTTCACTGTGCGGAGCCAGGGTGAAGACCTGGTCGGCGGGCTTGTCTTCCCGTGGCCTATCTCCGAAGCCCAGCGGCTCGGCAGCCCCACCTATCAGGGGATAGACCATTCTCTGGAGAGAGATTTTCCTGAGGTGTACCAAGCGCTCCTCGAGGTAGCGCGCGATCTGGTGGGCAAACGAGAGCACGACCCACAGGAGATCGAGTTCACCTTCGAGTCGGCTTCCGGCAAGGACCTCTACATCCTGCAGAAGCGGGCCATGGTCCACGAACGGCAGGACGACGCCCCGTTCTTCGACGCGTCGGCGCCCAGTTTCGGCCCTGGCATCGCTGTGGGCATGGGCGTAGCCGGCGGCGCCTACTCGGGGAGGGTGGCCATCGACATGGCTCAGATAGACCAGTTGCTGGCGGAATCGCCCGGCGAAAACATCGTCCTTCTACGCCCGGATACCGTTCCGGAGGACATCGCGATGATCACGCGCGTCTCGGGCCTCCTCACCGCCCGGGGCGGAGCCACCTCACACGCCGCCGTCACGGCGAAACGTCTCGGCAAGACCGCGGTCGTCGACTGCCGGGCCCTGGAGGTTCTCGAACACCAGGGCACGGCTCGGTTGGCGGGCAGCGACTTGAAGGCGGGCGACTGGCTGTCCATCGACGGCCGTACCGGGAACATCTTCCTGGGCCGGGTGCCAACGATAGCCCGCGCATCCCATCCACTATAGGGTGCCACGCTTCGGTCACCCTCAGTTACGAGAAAGGGGCTTGGAATGAGTGGTTCGAGGACACTGGGGATCAACGGGCTGGGCCGCATCGGCAAGCTGACCCTCTGGTATCACCTGGGTCACGACGATTTCGATCGTTTCGTGGTGAACGTAGGCCGGTCGGTAGGCACCTCCCTCCAGTCTGTCGTCGAGTACGTGAACAAGGACAGCACCTACGGGCCTCTCCATCGCTTCCTGAGCGGGCATCGCGGACGGCCGGACATACACGTGGTGGACGAGGGCGGCGGCCTGATCAAGGCCTACGGCAAGGAGATCGTGTTCCTGCGCGAGGTGCGCAATCCCAAGGACATACCCTGGCGTGACCACGGGGTCACGCTCGTAGTGGACTGCACGGGCAAGTTCCGCGATCCGCACACCGACGCCGACGACCCGAAGGGGGCGCTCCGGGGCCATCTGGCCGCCGGAGCGCGGGCGGTAGTGCAAAGCTCCCCGTTCAAGAGCAAGCTGAAGGGGGTGCCGACCCCCGAGGACGCCGTCATGCTCATCCACGGGATCAACCATCTCGACTTCGACCCCGGCAAGCACAAGCTGGTCTCGGCTGCTTCCTGCACCACCACCGCTCTTGCTCACATGATGCGGCCGCTGCTGGCCCGGGACCTCACCCGCAACATGATCACGGCCGGCATGAGCACGGTGCACGCCGTCACCAACAGCCAGCCCGTGCTGGACGCCGTGCCCGGCGCCGGCGAGAAGGACATGCGTAAGAAACGCGGCGCCATGGGCAACATCGTCCTCACCTCGACCAACGCCGCGAGCGCGCTCGAGCAGGTCATGCCCGAAATCGCCCGCATCGGCTTCATGGCCGACTCGGTCCGCATCCCTACCAACAGCGTGAGCCTCATCATCCTCAACGTCACGTTCCAGACCGAGGCCTTGCCCGACGGCACCGTATCGGTGGATCGTGACGACATCAACGCCATCTATAGAGAGGCGGCCGAAGGCGAAGCCCGCGGACTGGTGAAGTACAGCGAGGAACAGAACGTGTCCGCCGATATGTTGGGCGAGGATGCGGCGGTGGTGATCGAGGGGATCGAGACACACACACGGACCGGGTTCGTCGACCTCAAGCTTCCCGGCGGCTGTGGTGAGCACCGGATCCCGCTGACGCACGTCAAGATCTTCGGCTGGTACGACAACGAGATGGGCAGCTACACCTACCGTCTGGGGGAACTGACCTCCCACGTGGCGAAGAGCCTGTAGGTTTCGGCCTGGGCGCAGTCCCATTGAGCAGTATCCCATCTCATTAGACGGGATACTCCCTCAGACCAGAGAAGGACGTGTTGCATATGGATGCGGTCCGGTGGAGACTCTATGCGGGAAGTGCTGCGCCCTCCTTCCCACTAATAGGCGCCCCCCTCCTCGCGCCCGGCGAGAGGGGGGCGTTTTATTGTGCGCGGACGCGGATGGCTGCCGCTAGCCTCCCGTCACGGCCACGATCTCGGCACTGATCGACCTGCCCTCATGCGCCAGTACGCCTGCTCCCTCCGCCCCAGCGCACTCTATGACGAGCAGACCGATGGTCCGGGGGCGCTCGAAACGCCGCGGCCCGGCCGAGCCGGGGTTCATGTGCAGCACCCCACCCTCCCGCTCGATGCAGGCCATGTGGCTGTGACCGGTGACGACGATGGAGAACTCGCCGCTCCCTTCGGCGTCCCGCAGACGTGCCGCGATATGCCCCACGAGGACCCGCACCTCCCCGAAGTCCACTTCAGCACGGACGGGCAGCGTCTGGGCCCACCGGTCGAGATCGCAGTTGCCCCGTACGGCTGTCACGGGCGCGATGGCCCGAAGCCCCCCCAGCACCTGAGGAGAACCGACATCGCCGGCGTGGATGATATGGTCGACGCCCTGCAGAGCTTCCTTGACCTCGGGGTAAAGGTGCCCGTGGGTATCGGAGATCACACCGATGACGACTCTGCGGCTCGATGACCGGCCGATCGCTTCCATCTCACCCGTCCTCGTCGTCGAACAGGTCGTCAGCCAGGTCGTTACCTGGAGGAAGGTGTCCTCGTTCCCGGCTGTACTGTGCCAGCAGTTCGCTCTCACGCTGCGTGTACATCTGGTCGAGCTCCACCTGGAACGACCTGCCCTCGGCGCAGACGGGGTCGTCAAGAGCCCGGATCAGACCGTCCCGCAGGTCCTCCACCCCACTGATGCGGATCACCTCATCCGCGCGGTCGAACAGCCGGAACACTCCCGGCGCACGGGGCACGGACTCTATCCGCTCTCCGGCGAAGGCCTCGCGGCTCTCCGGCGGATACACCGGCGGCACGAGGCCGCTCTTCTCCCGGCGCGCCGACAACCACCGAGCCCCGGCCTCACCCGGCGCGGTCAAGGCTCCAGTCGGGCACACCATGACGCAGAGGCCGCAGAACGTGCAGCCGGAGCCGCGCAGATCGCCGTTCTTGGGAAGAGCCACCATATCGGCCTCATCGGCACGTCGCTCCGCCCTTTCTCCCGGTCTCGCAACCATCTGCAGCGCCATGCCCGCGTCTGGAGCGTTCGAACAGACGCGCACGCAGCGGCCACACCCGATACAGAGCCCCGGCTCGCGCCGTATGCGCCCTTCTACGGAGGCCTCGCGCGCGGCCGTGACGGCCGCGCGCGGCAGGGCGCCGCCCCGGTCGATGTAGTCCACAAGGCGGCCCAACTCACAGTGCCCGAAATCCGAGCAGCAGCGTGCTTCAACGGGGATCCCGTAGGTGCAGTCGTCCCGAGCGCAGCCGTCACGGTCGGGACAGCTGAGGCAGATATGCGGGTGCCGGTCCAGTATTGAGGCGAGTCGCTGCACGCGAATGGCCCCCAACTCCGGGTCTTCAGTGACTATCTCCATGCCTGTTGATGCCACCGTGGCGCAGGCACGCACCACCGGACCATCTCCCAGCCGTACGACGCAGAGACCGCACGGGGGGATGTCCGCCCCATGATCACATCGGACGCTCCGGGCGTCGCGGCGCGTGATGCCCGGGTGGTGACACAAACGGGGGACGTACCTGCCGGCCGCGTCGCAGGCATCAAGGGCGGTGGCCCCTTCGTCGACGGCAAGCTTCTCGCCGTCGACTCGTATGTCTACGACCTCCTGCCGGTCCATGTCGCCTACCAGCTGTGCCGCAGGGCTCCAGCGGGGCAGGCGTCCGTACATGGCAGAGCTCGCTCAGTCCCTCCACCGCCGTTCTGCCCTTTGCACAGCGAGCAGAGCTCGCGCAGGCGTTTCCGAGCGACCTCTCTCACCACGGCCACGAAGTCATCGTAGTCGTCCATCTCGATGGCATAGACTCCCTGTGGGCAGGCAGCCACACAGGAGCGCTCGACACACTTGGCGCAGAGGTCACCATCGATGGTGATGTAGTAGAAGCCGGAGCCGTCTTCGTATCCGTAGTTCGCGATCATGACTTCTGAGCCTTCCGGTGCAGCGAATGGGCGAACAGGGCGGCCCCAAGGGCGCCGGCCACCTGAGGATCCAGGACCGAGTCAGCCGGCAGTCCGACGGCCTCCACGCCGATGAGCCGCTCGATGCGTCTGGTCACGCCTATGTTCTTTCCGATCCCGCCGGTGATGAAGAACTCGCGTTCCACGCCCATGCGCTCTATCAACCCGGCCACCCGTTGGGCCATGGCCGCGCAGTACGCGGCAAGCACCCGGTTGACACTCCACCCGGCCCGAAGCAGTGAGGTCGCCTCCGACTTGGCGAAGACCGTGCATACATTGCTCACCGGCGGAGGTTCGTCGTCTATCTCGAAAGACCGGCGCCCGATATCTTCGATGGGCACCGAAAGCACGTCCGCGATGACCTCCATGCCGCGCCCGGTGCCGGCCGCGCACTTGTCGTTCATGATGAAGTTGAGCACCTTGCCCCTCTCGTCGCAGCGGATGACCTTGCAGTCCTGGCCGCCCATGTCGAGGATGGTGCGC
>CAZQDY010000016.1:0-46935 GCA_964592075.1 uncultured Gaiellales bacterium | reverse complement strand
CCGTCAGGTAGATGCGGCGGCGGTAGGGGGAAAGCGGTCGTTCTTATCCAGGGAGATCTCCTTGGGGTCCGATAGATGCCCGGTCATGCTCAACACATGTTCGCCGGGTGGGAATGGACGGCGGAGGCGGCAACGCCCTCGCCCACCAAGGAGAAGTCAGCAGAGGCCATAGTACCGGCGGGGAAGAAGCATGAGCCGGGAAGGGCCGAACGCACGAGCGAGGGTCCCTTGACGAACTTGTGGAAGAAGCGGTGATAGCAGCCAACTCCGAAGACGGAGCCTTTGTGGAGGGGAGTAGGGTGAAGCCCGAGGGTCCCCATGGAGGGCAGAGTCTCTTCCCAGCGGCGGAAAGCTCCGATCCTCACCCCGCCCCGGCGAGCCTCTTCGAGAGCTTTCTCTCGCGGGAGAACCTCGCCCGGGCGCTCAAGCGCGTCGAGCAAAACCACGGGGCTCCCGGCCCTGACGGCATGAAGACCGTCAGCTTCGGGATGCTCGGCGAACCGCCGGATGCGGGCCCGCATGTCCGGTGGTGTGGGAGGGGCCGGGGTGAGCCCGGCCCCTACCCGAATTCTCCACGCGTGGTTCGAACCGGTATCCCGGCGGCGGGCTACGGCGCGACGGATGGCTGCCTGTCCGCGCTAGAATCGACGCGTACGTGAGTGCACACGAGGAGAGAGGAGATACCCGGATGCCCGTCAACCTCTCTATCAAGAACGTCCCCGACGAGGTCGTCCGCGGTCTCCGCAACCGGGCCGCCAACAACCAGCGTTCCCTGCAGCACGAGTTGCTGGACATATTGAGAGAGGCGGCCAGGGACCAGCCCGAGGTCAGCATCGATGGGCTGCTGGAGCGGGCGCAGAGAAAGAAGCCCGCTCTGGACGAAGCGGCTTCAAAGGTCCTGGCGGCGAAGGACGCCGAGCATGAGAGAGCGGCCCGGCGCTTCGAGGACCTGTTGGGCCGTCCGGACGGCGACGGCTCGGCCTAGAGTCTAACGCAACTGCTTCTCGCGCCGCTTGGCCTGGCATAGCCCGCAGCCTTGGCGGCAGCTTCTGTTGGGCATGGCCGTGTCCAGTCCGTAGTGCATGCAGAGACGGTGGGCCTCAGGTTTGGACAGTGGGCGGTCCGGGTCTATGACCGGTCCGCCGTCCACGTAGGTCTTGGGATAGGGGAGCACCAGGCGTTCCGTCGAGCGAAGGATCTGCTCTCCGGGCACGAGGGTAGTCCCGACCGCGGTCTCCACCAGCAGCCAGGTCACGCCGAACTTCTTGCGAGGATAGGCAAGGCCTGCGATAGTGCCGATCTTCTCGCCGGCCGCGTCGAACAGGTCTCTGCCTTGCCACCCCGTTGCTTCCGAGATCAGGTCGGTCATCATGTTCCTTTCGCAACGGATCATGTTGCTGTGTACCGCAGCTGCCGGGTTGGGAAACCATGGAGCCGCATGTCCGACCGGAGATTCACCCTATCCCACGGTCATGCGCCTTTCTCATCTCGCCTGACACCCCGGCAGGTGGTACGGTTAGCTCCATACCGATGATCCACAGTCAGTCTGAGTAGGAGACAGTCACATGGCGCAGCAGTCTTCTAGTCCCCTGGTCACCGTTCTCGACCCGAGGGGCCAACCCACCAACATCGTGGAGCCCAAACCGTTGGCGCCCCGCTTGGACACGCTCGAAGGGAAGACCATACACCTGATCGACATAGGGTTCGGCGGGGGATGGGAGTTCCTCGAAGAGACGGTCGCCTGGTTCGCCCGCCACATGCCCAGCGTGAAGACCGTTCTGAAGCGCAAGGACGGCATCATGTTCGTGGACGCGCCCCAGATGTGGGAGGACGCGAAGGCGAACGCAGATGCGGTCATCCTGGGTGTAGGCGGCTGAGACGGCTGTGCGGCGAGTGTCGCCGCATACTGTAGGGAACTGGAGTCTGAGTACGGCGTTCCGACCGCCCCCCTTTCGAGCGCGCGCTTCGCGGACTTCCTGGCTCTGGATGCGCAGAACCACGGAATGAACCTTCGGTTCCACTATGCCCCCTACCCGCTGGTGGGAAGGCCGCGCGACGTCCTCCGAAGGTACGTGGAGGGCAACGACCCGGTCACGGGCAGGCCTCTCATGCAGGAGATCATCGACGCGCTCACCAAGCCCCTGACCCCGGAGGAGAGCGATCCCAAGCCCTCGCGCGGCGCTCCGCGACCGAGGTTGCTGAAGCCGGACAGAGAAGCGAACCTCCACCGGTTGTTCCTGGAGAACGGGTGGACCGACGGCGCCCCCATAGTGCTGCCCACAGAGGAGCGAGTGGCCCGGATGCTGACCGGCACGGCCGCCGATCCCGACGAGGTGATAGGCCGGATGACGGTGACCGTCCATGAGGAGAAGCTCGAATACACGGTGGAGAAAGTGGCCGTCAACGCCGTGATGGCGGGCGCCGGTCCGGAGCACCTGCCCGTGATCCTCGCGATCGCGGCCAGCGGCGAGGCATCGATGCCCAGCTCCACCACCTCCTTCGGCAGGATGGCTATGGTGAACGGGCCCATCCGCAACGAGATAGGCATGAACTCAGGCCTGGGCGCTCTCAGCCCCTTCAACCATGCCAACACCGTCATGGGCCGGGCCTGGACGCTCATGACCATCAACCTGGGCGATGCGCGTCTCAGCGACACCTTCCTGGCCTCGACCGGCAACAACATGAACTACAACAACATGACGTTCGCCGAGAACGAGGAGCGGAGCGTGTGGGAGCCGTTCCATGTCCGCAAAGGCTTCAAGAAGGAGGAAAGCACGGTCAGCCTCTTCCAAGGCTGGAGCGCCATCAACAGCATGGGGGCCGCCGGCTGCTGCCGTCCGGCGCATGAGGAGATGCTGATCATCATGCAGGCCTTCCCCTGCCTGAGGGGCGCGCTGACGCTGGTGATGGACCCCCTGGTGGCCGAGCACCTCAAGGAGCACGGGTTCGACCATCCCGACAACCTCTCCAGATACCTATCGGAGAATTTCAAGATGACCGCCGGCCAGTTCTGGGGGTCGGACGTCGTCTACTCCCTGGTGGAGCCTACCGCGCGGATGGGCGTGGAGCCGCTGGCATCCTTCCTGAAGGCACCCAAGGACGAGCTCATCGCGCCGTACGCCGACCCCGGAGGCATCAACACAGTGGTCGTCGGCGGCGAGACCCAGGCGCTCTGGCTGACCACGGACATGTGGCACTCACAGACCGTCTCGGTGGACAAGTGGCGCCCGAAGAGCGGCGTCTACCAGGAAGACGAACAGGCGAAGCGCCGCCGTGAGGCACGCCAGAAGCGGCACTCGGCGGCACTGACCCTGAGCGGTTACGACCTGAAGTGACGGCAGAGGACGGGAGGGCCGGCGGCGTCGCCGCCGGCCCGGCGATAAACCCCAGTCTGCGGCACCGTCTGCCGCTCTATCCGTGCCAGTTCCTGTGCGCGATGGCGATCGTTTCGCTGGGACCCCTCCTCGACCCGATGATGCGCGACCTGGGGGTCCCTCTCGCCCGCGGAGGGCTCATCAGCGCCGGGCTTTTCCTCGGCAATGTGACCGGCATCGTCGTTCTCAACACGGCCATGGCGAGGGTGCCGGCGAAGTGGGCCCTGACGGGCGGCACGGCTCTCCAAGGCGCCGGGCTCATCCTCGCTGCGGCGGTGGCTCGGGGCCTCTGGTCGCTACTGGCCATCTACCTGCTGGTCGGCTTCAGCGGCGCCCTACTGAACGCCACCTGCTGGATGTGGATCTCGGCGCACGTGAAGGAGAACAGGGCGGCCGCCGCCCTCCAGATGATCCTGTTCTTCGCTCTCGCCATGATAAGCGTGCCCCTGGTCATCGGGCTGGCGCTGGACGCCGGAGCCACGTGGCGCTGGGTGCTCCTCGTCGAGGGCGGACTCGCCTGGCTGGCGGCCCTGAGTCTGGCGGCGGCGCCTCTTCTGGACATCTCCGGGCGGCGAAACGTGCGCCTCTCGCAGTTTCGCGAGGTGGTGAGGTTCGACCCCGGGCTCCTCCTGGGTATGATGGGAGCGGGCTTCTTCTACGTGGGCGCGGAGATGACCCTGAACGTCTGGCTCCCGAAGTTCCAGATCGACGTTTTCGGCGCCGGCGACGCCTGGGCGAGCTTCTCGGTGACTCTCTTCTGGGTGGGTCTGATCGTAGGACGGCTGATCGTGATGGCGCTCACCCGGCGCTTCTCCCCCTCGAGGTTGTTGCTCATCTGCGCCTGCATCATGGCGGTCTTCACGGTGGCGGTCGGCCTGGCTCCGTCGCAAGCCGCATCTCTGGTCCTCGCGGTCGGCGCGGGACTGGGAGCGTCGGCCTCCTACGGCATCATCGGGAGCTACGCGGGGCGCTTTCCCGAGTGGCAGTCGGCGGTGGCCTCTTCGCTCTTCATCCTGTCGGGCGGAGTGGGCAGCATAGCGTTCCCCTACATCATGGGTCCCTTGGCCGACTCGGCCGGGTTCAGGATCGCCCTCGCCATGATCGCGGCGCCGGCGGTCGTCTACGCGTTGTTCTCGCTCCTCATCCGCGCCCGCTCTGGAGAGGCCAGGTTGTCGTGACGCGAAGGCGGCCTCTGACGAGGGCGCTCGTCCTCGGCGCGTCGGCCGCGATCGCACTGGCCTTGGCGGTCTCGGCGTGTGGCGCCGAGAGTTCGCCGGGCCTGTCGGGGCCGCAGGCGCCTGTCCTCGCGGTGTCCACCGCGCCGGCCGCCCCAGAGGCCACGGAGGAGCCCACGACGGCCGCTCCGGCGACAGCTACGGGATCTGATGCCGTGACGACGACCCCGGTGACCTCCGCCGAGGCATCGACGTCGGCCTCCACCTCCCCACGGGCGCCGGTCACCTTCACCGTCCTCTTCGACGACCACGCCGCCCGCCCAGGCGTTCAGGCCGGCCATGGCTTCTCGTGTCTCGTGAGCGGTCTGGAGAAGACCGTGCTCTTCGACACCGGCAGCCACGGCGACATCCTGCTATCCAACATGAAGGCGCTGATGATCGAGCCGGGGCAGATAGACGCGGTGGTCATCTCTCACGGTCATGGTGATCACACCGGAGGGCTGGTCGAGTTCCTGGGCCAGAACCCCGCGGTGAGCGTCTACCACCCGGCTACCTGCACCGGGGCCTTCGTGCGCGCGGCCGCGGAGGCCGGAGCAGCGCTGGCTCCCGTTGAGGCTGCCGTCGCAGTGTGTGCGGGTCTCTTTGTCACCAGACCCTCAGGCGACCCCTGCGAGTCCGCTCTCCTGGTGGAGACGACGCGGGGCCGGGTCTTGCTAACGGGCTGCGCCCATCCGGGCATCGTGGAGATGGTGAAAGCCGCGTCGGATCTCGCCGGCGAGCCGGTCCGGGTCGTCATGGGCGGGTTCCACCTGCTATCGTCGTCGGCGGGGCAGGTGGACCGTGTTGTCCAGGGACTCAAGGATCTCGGCGTTTGGAGTTGCGGACCGGCTCACTGCACGGGGGAGGCGGCTACGACCAGGATGAAGGAGGCGTTCGGCGCGGGAGCGATCGAGATGGGCGTGGGGGCGAGCATCGTCTTTTGACGCCGCGAGCGCCGACCGGGCATCACCAGTGCCCTCGGTCAGCATCTCTGTGCCTGACCGGTGGCCCGGCTGCGGTCCTCTCACTCCTCCACACAGATCCGGGCGCGGACCATGTTCGCGATCGTCAGGACCGTCAGGACCGTGCTGGGCACGTCGCTCGTCCCGAACAGGTCCTCGATCTTCTGGGTGGCGATGACCAAGCCGTTCAGGCCCATGATGATCGAGAAGAAAGAGACAGGTCACGCGAGCCGCTCCTCCGCGATCCTGCTCAGCTGGAGAAGAGCGTTGCCTCTTGCGGCCAGGACAGCGGCCCAGGAGCGTAGCAGGTCGCGTCCGGAAGGCTCGAGCGTGTACGTGCGTCGCTGAGGGCCGGCCGCGCCCGGTTCCCAAGATGAGGTCACAACCCCTGCCTCTTCGAGCACCCGCAGGATGCGGTAGACGCTTCCCGGGTCCACGTAGACCTGGTCGCCCACGAGTTCATGGACGCGCTCGATGAGGGCATAGCCGTGCCCACTCTCCTCGATCAGGGCGATGAGGAGCGCCGTCTCGATCAGCGAGCGCTTCTGCTCCCCGGCTCCCCCCGTGGCGACGCTGCCCGCGCCGGGCGGGGCGCCCGAGCCTCGGGGACCCGGCCCGCCGGGGCCTTGGCCCCGGCGGCGTCGCTGGTATCCTCCCGGTCCTCTCATATCTCCTCCCGATCTTCGGGCGCGCATACGTGACCTTGTGGCCGGGTGACCACATGTGTGCCCACGGGCATTCCCACTCGTTGGGCGATCACGCGGCACTTGACCTTGAACAAGAAGAAGATGTTCCCTGTTTCGTCGTTCAGGGACTCGTAGTTGCCCTGCCCCTTGGAAATGATGAGGTCGGCTTCCGCAAAGCGACGTCTGAACTCCTCGCTACAGTCGGGCAGGATGGTCCCCGGCGCGTCCGATCCGTTGTCGACCACCTCCGCGATATCGTCGAGTCCCACGGCCTGCGCATCGAAGACTGTGGCATCGTTGAGCACGGGCGCCCCGCGGACGGCCACGGTCACCCGGTGTGGGCCCAACTGTTCCACGAGCAGCCGGTCAAGGGCTATCTCGCCGGCGTTGTCGGCAAGATACAGGATGCTGCGTGCCGCCTCGGCCGCTTCGTAGAACCCGTCCGGGTCTCCGCAAAGGGGTTGCTCCATCGCCTGCTCGATCGCTTGGCGCAGACCCGAACTCGTTACTCGGTCGGTCACTCCCATGTCGATGGCGTTGCCGGCGATCGCGAGACGGACGGCCGTGCTTAGCGGGTGGGCGGACTGCGCGACCAGCGGTCTCAGCTCGGGGAGCAGCTGAAGAGCCATGCTGTTCTGTTGTTCCTTCGCAGCTCTGAACGGGTCGGCGCTGGCGGCTACCTCTCGGAGTCGTCTATGGATATGCTGTCCGAAGCTGGGGGGAGCCAGGTCAAGATCGACCCCGGCTATCCAGCCGGTGATTTCGCGCACGGTCCGTTCTTGGAAAGCCGGGTCGTCGGAAATCGCCCTGGACGCGTCGAGGGCTTGGCGCACGAAGCAGGGCACGCAGTCCAGGGAAGATCTCACGCCGATGTTTCCTTCAGCCCCTAGAAACCATCGCGACACACCGATCGAAGTCGCCGGTGGTGCCGCGATGGACCAGTTGGGTTCTTGGTTCTTGGTCTACTTGGGATTGGACCCGGTCTCGAGGTCGGTGAGGCGCTTCATCACCAGATCCAGCTGCGCCTGGAGGGCGTCTGCCTGGCTCTTCAGCGCCTGCTTCTCCACCTCAGGGTCGGGCTCAGTATAGGGCGCGGGGTACGGATAGGGAGCGGCATACCCGCCGCCGCGCGCCCACCCGGGCAGGCCGGTGGCGTAGTACATGTTGCGCCATCCGCGTCCGCCGCCTCCGTATCCTCCCCGACCCATACCGGAGCCCCGACCCATACCGGAACCTCGGCCGAACCCGGGATTGGCATAGCCTGGAGTGTCGTAGCCGGCGCAGTATCCAGCTCCACGACCCGTCATCGGGCCCGCGCCTCTGGGTCCCGTTCTATCTCCTCTTGGCATCTTGATCCTCCTCTACGTCTGTGAGTGTGTCTCTCTGTGCGAGTCTCGTGTGGCCGGTGTGAATGGTCCTGCGCGACGGGCGCGCTCACGGCTCCCTGGTCATGGCCGCGCCACATTTGGGACAGGACTTCTGATTGCAGGGCTGCCCCGGCACGTGGGCTTCCCGATGACCGCAAACGGGGCAGATACAGGATCCGCCCGGTCCGGCGGCTCGGGGTGCACCCATGCTTCCTCTCCCGCCTCCTCCTTGAGGGGGCCCGGTTCCATCGCCTCTGGGCATGACGTGCCTCGCTTTCATCGAGCGGGACGAAGGATACGTCCCGTGCATGTGTACATCATAGCACAACATAGATGCCATTAGCATCTATAACCACGAACAGAGTACGTAGGGTGGTTCGCTCAGGTCCCGCAGGGGCAGTAGCGCTCGTACCCCAACAGAGCGGCGGCGCCGGAGATGGTGACCCCGTAAAAGACGCTCGGCTTGGCGGTGGGCAGACCGTCAAGGGTGCCGTTGGCGAGGGTGGTGCCCGTGGCCAGCACGACGTCGGCCCAATCGAGGACCTCTCCGGTACTCTCTACTCCCTCGATGAGCACTCCCGCGCGTTCCTGTCCGACGTTGTCGGGGTCCATGTCGGTCACGCGCACGGAGAACTCCGGCGCCAAGGCCGCTATCATCGCGGGCTGGAACCCGATGATCGCCAAGCGAGGTGAACCGAAGCGGTCACGGATGTATCCGGCGATGCCGTCTGCGCACCGCCGGGGTCCGTCGTCCCGACAGTGGGCGGTCCTCTCGGTGAGACCCAGGTGGGCCAGAAGGGCGTTGGCGGTCGCCACCACGAGGGCGCGATCGAAGTCGGTGTCGAGGGGTCTGCCGAGGATCTCCTTTACGGTACCTTGGAAGTGCCCCGGCATGGAGGTGAAGGCGTGACCCCGGCAGCCCCGGAAACGGGCCTCCATCATGAACTCCTTGCCCTTCAAGATGGGGAAATCCGTGCGCTCCGGCCGGCCGATGGCTTCATCAGGAGTCAGAGGGCGGGCGGAGACCACCTCGACCGCTGCGGCGGTGAGGGCGTGCTCACGGGCCAACTCCAGAGTGCGACGGCGGAAGCGCTCCAGTACCGTGTCATCAAGGGATGTGTCCACCGTGCACCTCCTATGCGCCATGCGATGGCCTTCCAGCTAGGACTCCGTCTTGGCGGCCACGTAGCATCGGGCCCGCATGGGCTGCGTCTTCCCGGGGTCCTGATACGCGGTGAAGGGAAGGCTTCGTAGGAGCGCGAGCCCGGCCGTCTCGACACGGGAGGCGATCTGTTCGGCGTCGTGACGGTGCATGGTGACGTAGGTATCGCTGCCGGTGTGCTCTGGGCCGACGACGAAGGCAGCCGCCTCATCAGGGGCACGGTCGAGGGTCATGAACGCGAACATCCCTCCCGGCCTGAGAAGGCGCGCGACCTCGGCGAAGACGGGCGTGAGATCGTCCAGGAAGGGGAGCACTCCGACGCACACCGCATGGTCGAAGCCCGCCGAGGGGTAGGGATACGGCGGCTTGGTGAGGTCGTGCTGCACCAGGTCGTCGAAGCCCTTGGTGCGGGACGCATCGAGCATCTCCTTTGACACATCCAGTCCGGAGACTCTCAGCCCCGCCTTGCGGAACAGTGCCGCCGCCCGAGCGGTGCCGATCCCGAGGTCGAGCGCCGACTGGCCTGGGGCGAGATGCTCGTATACGAGGCCGAACGCGACTTCCGGTCCGTGCCAACCGGTCGCCTCCGCTGCCGTGTCGTATTCCCGGGCTGTCTCTTCAGGTGTCATCTGCGCTCGTCATGAGCGTATCATCGATGGACGTCGTCCGGGTACCGGCTCCCAGGCGTGGTGAGGTAGCATAGGCGGAGATCGGTCGAGCTGTGCCGCCGACGACGTGACCGCCCGGGGTCCCCGACGAGACCTGAGGAGGAAAGAGTGAAGATCAAGCGACGTGAAGACGTCCCCTCGGTGGCGGTGGCGGGATGCCCCGGCGTGGGCAAACAGGTGGTCCTGGGGCCCGCCGACGGGTCGGACGAGATCGCTCTGCGCTACTTCACCGTGGGCGTGGGGGCGGCCACTCCCCATCACACCCATGACTTCCCGCACCTGGTAAGGGTGGAGACCGGTCAGGGGGTGGCGGTGGACGGCGAAGGGAACGAGACTCCGGTTTCCGCCGGCGACTACGTGTACGTGCCTCCGAACGACCAGCACACCTTCAAGAACGCCGGCCAGACTCCCATAGAGTTCATCTGCATCGTACCGGGGCGCGGCGAGCCGCCGGCCGCCGGCGGACAGCGAGCACAGTGAGGCGGGCCACATGAACGATGAGCGTCTGGACTCCATTGTGACCGCTCGACTGGCGGCCATCCAGAAAGCCAAGAGTGAGGGCGTGAAGGTGGTCGGCTACCTGCCCGGGCCGTACGTGCCCGAGGAGCTCATCTACGCATCCGGGGCCCTGCCCGTGTGTCTGGCGTACGGCGGTGACGCTCAGGTCTCTGACTACGCTCTATCGCTGCTACCTCCCATCATCTGCCCGTTCTCGCGCGCCCAGGCGGGCGAGATGCTGCTCAAGAACAAGCCGGTGTACGACGCGATAGACATGGTGGTGGTCCCAAGCACCTGCCAGCACTACAGGATGGTGGGTGACGTGTGGGAGCACCAGGAATGGACCGACATCTTCAAGCTCGGGGTCCCGTACGACCCCAGGGAAGAAGTGTCGCTGGTCTACTTCCGCGACCGTATGGCCGACCTGCGAGAGAGGCTCGAGAGCCTCACCGGCAAGGAGATCACCGATGCTTCGATCAAGGAGGCGATCGCGGTCTACGATCGCCTGAGAGAGGCGCTTCGGAACATCAGCCTGCTCCGCCGGAACCTGCCGCCCGGCGTGAGCGGCCTCGAGTTCATGAAGCTCAACCACGCTTCTCTGATCGGCGATCCTGTGGCCACAGCCGAGGTGCTCGAGGCGTTCCACAGCGAACGCGCCGCCGCTGGACCCGGTGAAGGCGCTGCGCAGCAAGAGGCGGCCGCGCGGAGAGAGGCCGACGACTCGCCCAGACTGCTGCTCATCGGCCCCAATGTGGGGATCGGCGACTACGGGATCCTCAAGATGGTGGAGAGCGCCGGAGCGAACGTCGTCATGGAGGATGTCTTCGAGGGAGTCAGGGACTACTGGTGCACGGTGGGACAGGATGGCGCTCCGCTCGACGCTCTCACCCGGGCCCATCTCGTGGACAGGGTGCCGGCGGCCTTCATGCGGTCGTCCACGGGTCCGAGGTTCGATCTGATGTCCAAGATCATCCCCTGGTTCCAGGTGGAGGGGGTGATCTGGTACGAACTTCTCTGCTGCGAGTTCTATGACCAGGAGGCGTACTTCTTCGAAAACAAGCTGCGGGATCTGAACATCCCCATGCTGATGATCGAATCGAACTATGACGATCTACGCTCGGGATCGATCCGGACGAGGCTCGAAGCGTTCCTCGAAGTCGTCCAGGGAGGGCCGGCCGATGCGTGAGTTACTGGAGCTGTGTGGATACGAGCCGCGCGAGATCGACACCGAATCCTCCCGCGTGGGCAAGGCTCTGGAGGCGGTCGGGATAACCGACGCAGACCTCCCGCAGGCCAAGGTCCGTATCTCCACGTATTTCGATGTGGAATTGTCCGGGGTGAGGAAGGTCCTGGGGGCGATCTTGAGGGACTTCACCGACGTCGTTCTGTTGCGGGAGCGCGAGGGTACCAAGGTGGCGTTCTCCTTCATGGCGCCGGGGTGTCAGGTGCTGGGCTCCACCATGATGGCGAACTACGACAACGTGGCCTGGGTCAACTCCAACTACACGGTCCTGATCGTGCTGAGTTCCATGTTCGGCAAGGGCGCCGGTTTGATGGAGGCCGCCGAGAGGCTGTGGCTCCGCACCGGCGGGGTGGCACATTGCGGCAATGTGAAGTGCGCCCTGGGGTCTGTGGCCTTGAACATAGTCCCGAAACCCGATCTGGCCGTGACGAGTGGGTTCCTCTGCGACACGGGCTCCAAGACCATCGGGTTGATCCAGGACTGGTTCGGGATTCCCGGATACTACATCGACTGCTGGCAAGACCGGGAGTTAAGCGAGTTCCCCCACGCAAAGCGCTCCACCAGCTTCTACGCGAAGAGCCTGCGCACTCTCGCCGAAGACGTCGGTGAACAGTTCGGCATCGAGATCACAGACGAGATGCTCTGGCGGACTCTGGCGGTCAGGAAGAGATACTCACAGGCCAAGGAGCGCGTGCACGACCTGATGCGCCACAGCGACCCCATCCCCATGTCGTCCACCCATCTGCATCTTCTCTTCGCGCTCGACGAGATCGTGTTCAAGGGTGACGAGGCGGCGTCTCTCACCGTGGCGCTCGACACGCTCGCCGACGAGCTGCTGGAGCGGGCGAACAAGGGCATCGGGGCGACGCCGAAGGGAGCGCCGCGCGTACTCGGGGTGCTGCCCTGCCATCACTCGGACCCCAGATGGGAGCACGTCGCCAACGAGGCGGGGATCGCCATCGCGGCCTCCGACTTCGAGTTCTCCTCCAGCCAAGGCTACGATGGAGCCGGCGTCCTCGACCCGGACGATCCGTACGACGTGGTAGGCCAGCATCTCCACTCGGCGGCCCAGCAGATCCTGGGCGGGAGGCTCGCCATCATCCTCGACACGTGCAGGCGGCTACACCTCGACGGGGTGCTCAACCACTATCACGTGGGCTGCCGGTACGTGGCGGGGGACGCGCTCCCCATCAAGAACGTGGTCACGAAGGAACTGGGCATACCGGTGCTGACGTTCGAGTGGGACAACTTCGACCCCCGCAGCTACAACCACGAGCAATACAGGGCCAATCTCGAGACGTTTCTCGGGATGATGGGGGCAGAAGGCAACGTGCCGGCCGGACCTCTCACGTAGCCTGCGCAGGCACCTCGGCCTGGACAGGTGCCTCTAGTCTCTGTCCGGGTCTCCGGCCGCCTCGATCAACAACTCGGCGATCTTCCGCGCTTCGTCGGCCTCGAGCCGGGGGTAGTCCACTTCGCCTCCTAGCGCCTCAATACCGCCTGTAGCACTCGCTTCGGATCGCTCAGCAGGAGCCGAACCAGCCACACGAACAGGCCGAGCGCAAGGGCCGACAGGCCGACCGCGGTCGCCTGGGCGCTGATCTCAAAGAACGGGCCGCCCTCTTGGGCGTACGCTATCACGTGGTCCACGAGCCACATGAGTGTCGCTCCCCAATAGATGAGGCTGAGAAAGCCGAGCTTGTACCTATCTGATGGGGCGCTCGCGTACCACAAAGCGCCTGCGATCAGCGCAGCCAGGGCTGTGATCAGCAGCCACATCACGAGCCTCCGCCGGCTGTTTCTGCTTCGCCTTCGGGCATGCTCTTGGCTCGGGCCCTGAGCTCGGCGACGCCCACCATGATCGCCCAGGCTACGATGACCACAGCCGTCATGGTCACTCCATAGGTCAGGATCTCATGGAGCATGGGGCCGGTCTCTCCCGGGGTCTGCATGGCGGTGAGGAAGGGCGGCCAGGGCACCAGTTCTCCGTGCCACACGTGCTCCAAGGCCAGGAGCGCCGTTCCGCCCCAAAGCATGGTGTTGAGCCACCGTAGCCTCTGAGACCATCTTCCTCGGATCTTCTCCGCCTGTTCCGGGGTCCGGTCGCCCTCTCGCTTCTCAACGACCTTCTGCACGACCGTCGTTACGATGGCCGTGGCGGCAGGTGCAACAAAACACGCCATCTCGTTCCGCCTTTCAGGGACACTCGGTGCAGTCGCGGCTGCGACCAAGGGCACTGTACCAAGCACGCGCCGGACGGGTCAAACCTGCCGCTCGCGTGCGCCGGGGGCGGCCGGTCGCCCGGTGAGGCCGTCCGCTCAGTGGGCCCGGCTGCCCGCTGGGGCCCGGTTGCTCCTAGAGCATGGGGATGCTTTGAGAACGCCCGGTCTCGAAGTAGCCGTCCCAGGGGTCTCCCTCGAGCTGACTGAGTCTGTTCGACAGGGTCCTCACGGTGTACGTGTCGGGCCGGATACGTCCGCTCAGCTCCGACCAGCGCAACGGCACCGCGACCGTGGCCCTCTCCTTCGCTCGAGTAGAGTAAGGGGCTATCGCGGTGGCTCCTCGGTTGTTGCGCACGTAGTCGACGTAGATCTTGCCCGTCCTCTTGGCCTTTGACATGTTTGCGGTGAGTCTGTCCGGCGCCTCCCCGGCTGCGGTCTCTGCGACTCCTCGGCAGAAGGCGCGCACCTGTTCCCAACCGTGCTCCGGCGTGACGGGAGCCACTACATGCAGGCCCTTGCCGCCCGTGGTCCTGACGAAGCTCGCCAGACCGGCGCCGCTCAGCAGGTCCCTCACAAGGCGGGCTGCGTCCACCAGCTCCCGCCAGGGGACGGCGGGATCGGGATCGAGATCGAAGACCAGCGTGTCCGGGTGCTCGATGTCGGGCCAGGTCGATCCCCACACATGGATCTCCAAGGTCCCCATCTGGGCGAGAGCCGTGAGGCTCCCGGCCTCGGTGATGGTGACGTAGGGGGCAGGCCCGCCCGACTCTGTGATCATGACCCGCTCGAAGGGCCCCGGGAAGTCATCGGAGGGGTGTTTGTGAAAGAAACAGCTATCGACTCTTCGCCTTCCCTCGCGCACCTCGGGCGGTAGTTCGACGAGACCTCCGGGGCACCGCACCATCGACACGGGTCTTCCGAGCACGTAGGGCAGCATGTAGGGGGCGACTCGAGCGTAGTAGTGGGCGAGGTCCCGCTTGGTGATGTGGTCGCGCGGCCAATAGACCCGGTCGGGATTCGTGAGGGTGACACCGTTCAGGGAGTCGGTGCCGTCAGCCACGCGCCGGCCTCCCTCCCCGCGTCCTCGGCGGTTTCTCGGCCGTCACCTCCTGCGCTGCTTTATCCTCGCGCAGGCCTTTGAAGCTCGGGTGGCGGATGCCTCCCGCCGCGGTCCATTCCAGGAACTCCACCTGCGCGACCAGTTCAGGTCTCACCCAGTGGAAGCCTGCCCGGTTCCTGGGCAGGTTCTCGTCGAACGGAGGATCCTTCACCTCCATCTCGCGGAGGCGTGCGCCCAGGCGGAGGAGGAGTCTCTCGTCGAAGCCCGTACCCACTTTGCTCACATATCTAAGGCGCCCATCGTGGTACACGCCCAGCAAGAGGGCTCCGAAACCCGTCCGGGTCCCCGAAGGGTCGGTGTAGCCACCGATGACGAACTCTTGCTCGCGGTGGCACTTGGTCTTGACCCAGTCGCTTCCCCTGACACCCGGCCGGTACGGAGTGGAGGCTCTCTTGCTCACGACTCCCTCCAGTCGGAGAGCACAGGCCTTCGCCAGCAGAGAAGGGCCGTCGCCGGGGATATGCTCGGAGAAAAGGATCCTGCCGCCCTCGCCCGGCCGGGCGAGCAGCTCAGCGAGCAGTCGTCGGCGCTGCTCGATGGGCACATCGAGCAGCGCGTAACCGTTGAGGTACAGCAGGTCGAATGCGTAGTAGAGCAGGCGTCCCGCAGCGTCGCTGCTCGGACCGGCGTTCCCGCTCTTCCCGGTGGCGTCCGGCCCTTCGGCGCCGCGGCTTCGCCGAGGCTTCTCTCCGGCCTCTCGAGGCACTCGACGCAACGCCTCGAAGCTGGTGGTTCCGTCTGGGAGCTGCACCACCACCTCTCCGTCCAGGATGGCGTTCTCTACCGGCAGTCCGCTCATCTCCGCGGCGAGCATCGCGTAGGCCTGTGTCCAGTCCTTGTCGTTGCGGGAGCGTATCTCGGCCGAACCGTTGTCGATCCTGGCGAGGGCGCGGTATCCGTCGAACTTGATCTCGTGGAGCCAGTCCTCGCCGTCGGGGGCCCGCTGCACGAGGGTAGCCGCCTGAGGGGGCACGAAGCGGGGAAGCTCCGCCACCTTTCGGGCGCCTTTCAAGGTGGAGATATCCACTATCCGCCTGGCCGCGCCGTCTTTTCCGCCGATTTGCCCTTGCGCTCCTCCACGCTCCGTTTGAGAAGCGCCACGATGTCCACGACCTCCGCCTCCGGTGCCTCCCGCGGAGGCGGCTCCGGAGCCGTGGTCACCTCACCCGTCTTGATCTTCTCGTCGATGAGCCGGAGAAGCTCGTCACGGTACGTGTCCCGGTATTGCTCGGGCTCCCAGGGAGCGGCCATGGCCTCCACCAGTTGTCCGGCCATCTTCAACTCCTGGGGGCTCAGTTCGAGCGACTCGAGATCCTCGCTCGGCAGTTCGAGGTCGTAAGCAGCCCGCAGTTGATACGGCCAGCGAAGCGTGTATGCGAGGATGACCGGGCCGTCCGCTATGACGGCGCACAGGCGTTGACGTTCCCTGATGACGATCTTGGCGATGCCCACCTTGCCGGTCTTTCGCAGGGTCTCGCGGAGCAGGGCGTATGCCCTGCGCCCCATCTTGGCCGGCTCCGTGTAATAGGGGGTTTCGTAGAACGCCAGATCGATGTCCGCGCCGTCTACGAAGTGCATGATGTCGATGCTCTGGGTGGCCTCGACCCCGGCGGCCTCCAAATCGGCCTTGCCTATGACCACGTAGCGATCCTTCTCGTACTCATACCCCTTGACGATCTCTTCGTAAGGGACCTCATGGTCCTCGTCGTCGAACCAGCGGTTGCGCACACGCTTGAGGTCGGTCGCGTGGAGCATGCGGAAGGTCACGTCGTCCTCAGCGCTCTTGGCCGGGTAGAGCGAGACCGGGATGGTCACGAGACCGAAGCTGATGGCCCCTCTCCAGAGTGGTCGCGGCATGGTCTTTTCCTCCACGTGCGGCTATGGACTCATATGCCCAGGACTCTCATACCCAGTACTGACGAATACCCAGCAATGGCCATCGGCACGCTCGATGAGACTCACGATCTCGCTGGTGGGCCTTGGTCGCGAGGGGTTCGCGCATTATCATAGAGCTTCTATCAGGAAATGGGTTCGCCCGATCACGCAGAGCCCGGCTATCCGACACAAGAGGGAACACATGATCAAGTTCAGCGAGCGGCAGCTCAAGACGCCCAAGTTCATGCGGCCGGTCTATCTGGTGACCGCCGGCCAGTCCAAGTACGCGAGGGCGATCCCGGAGAAGCGGACCGAGGAGTTGTGCGTCGACGCCCTGACCATGGCGGCCGAGATGCTGAGTCTCACTCCCGCCGAGCTCAAGCGGCATATACACACCTGCTACTACGGTCACTTCGCCGACCACTTCGGCGATCAGCTCCTGGGCGAGGCAGTCATCCACGACCGTCTCGGTCTTGATCCCCTCGGCAACATCGGCGTCAAGTCGGGCGGCGCCACGGGCGGGTCGACACTATGGGAAGCGGCCAAGGCCGTCGCCTCCGGGTATTCAGACTGCGTTCTCGCCATGGGTTGGGAGCGCATGGACGAGGTCCCCACCGACGAGGGCAACTTTCTCATCGCCTCCGCCGCCGACCGGGACTGGGAATCGCCCATGGGTCAGATCTACACCGGCTACTACGCGGTCATGGCTCAGAAATACTGGCAGGTGTTCGGCAAAGCCGAGGCCTCGTTCAGGCGCACTCTGGCCGAGATCTCGGTGAAGCATCATGACTATGCCCGCTTCAACCCCTTTGCCCACGGCGGCATGAAGATCACCACCGACGACGTCCTGGTCTCGCCGATGGTGGCCGACCCGCTGCGGGCCCTCGACTGCTGCCTCATGAGCGTGGGAGCCGCGTGCGCGATCCTCTGCGACGAGCCCACCGCCATGGAGCTCACCAAGAACAGCAAGAACAAGCCGCTCCGCGTCTGGGTCACAGCGGGTTCCCACACCCTGCGTCCCGCCGACCGGCGCGACATGGAGATCCCGCTACTTCCGCACGAGACGGCCGACCAGTACAAGGACCTGGCCAAGGAGTTCCCCGGGGGCGACCGTTACCCGGGCTTCACCGGCTTCCTCGCGGCGAGGATGGCCGCATACTACGGCTATCACATGACGGGTATCGCGGATCCCATGGAGGACCTCGACGTCATCGAGCTGCACGACGCCTTCACCATCAGCGACGTGCAGACCTACGAGGACATCGGCCTCAGGCCGTACGGCCAAGGCCGCGACTTCGTCGAATCAGGCGACTGCTATCACAAGAACCCGCTCACCGGCAAGCCGGGCAGACTCCCGTCCAACCTCTCCGGCGGACTGATAGGCTGCATGCACGCCGTAGGCGCCAGCGGGATCATGCAGGTGTTCGAGATCGCCACTCAGCTTTGGGGACGGTGGGCCGAGATCCACGGCGACGAGAAGCGCTGGAAGGAATTCGGTCGCAACAAGCCGGAGGATTGGACCGACCTGCAGGTCAAGGGCGCCAAGAGGGCCCTCTCCATCAGTCACGCCGGAGTGGGGTCGCACGTGACGGCGACCATCCTGATGGACCCCGATCATCTACTGACGAAAGACGCGTGAGAGAGGCCTACGATGAGCTCATACGGACAGGTTCAGGTAAAGGACGGACGCTACAAGTTCCGGGGCGATTTCCACCGCCTCGAGCAGCATATGCCCATCAGGGACGCCGACAACAACTGGAAGCTCGTCGGCGTCACCAAACCGAGGGACATGACCTACGTGCACACGTACGGCGGCGAGGCGATCTTCTTCGAGTCGCTGTCGCAGGGCAAGTTGTTGGCCACCAAGTGTGAGAACCCCGCGTGCGAGTCGAGCGGCTCGATCTTCCAGCCTTTCAGGATCTACTGCCCCGACTGCCTCTCGAAGAACGTGGTCATCGACATGACCGACGTCGCCAAGAAGACGGCTACCATCCACACCTACATGGTGTGCGAGAGGTCCGGGGCCTTCAACATGCTCGACAAGCCCATCCGCTTCATCAACATCGAGTTCCAGGGCGTGTCGACCATACTCTTCAGCTATCTGCTGGTAGGTGAGCCCCAGATCGGGATGCGGGTCGTGCCTGTCTTCAAGTACTACAACCCGACCTATACGATCCTGGATCTCTCCTGGGTGCCCGCGGGCACCAAGTCCGAGGCGCTGCCCGAGGGGTTCGGCTTCTAGACGGCTGTTCAAGGCGGCGCGGGTGGCGTGAGGCCTGGACTCGCGTCACCCGCGGTGGGTGGAAGGTCTACCACGAGCGAGGCCGGAGGGTCGTTGATGAGGAACTATGAGGCGCTCAGCAAGGACGTCAACCTGTTAGGTGTCATCAAGGCCGCGGCGGTCATCGGCCGCTACCTGAACCGGACGAATCTCACTTACTACTCGGAACTGTCCCGTCTCGCGGGCTGCGAGGTCTTCGTCAAGCACGAGAACCACAATCCCACGGGGTCGTTCAAGATCCGCGGCGCGCTCAACTTCTTCCATCACATGTCCAGGGAAGAGCTGGAGGCGGGCGTGCTCGTGGCTACTCGTGGCAACCACGGGCTCGCCATGGCCTGGGCCGGGCGTTTCTTCAACGTTCCCTGCACCGTTGTGGTCCCTGAGCACAACAATCCCGAGATCAACCGCATCGTGGAGAGCTTCGGAGCCGATCTCATCGTCCATGGGCAGGACTTCTACGATGCTCAGTCGTACTGCGACGAACTGGTCGACAGCGCCGGCTACTACTACGTGGAGCAGGGTAACGAACCCGAGATGTTGAACGGCCTGGGCACCATGGGTCTGGAGATATTCCAGGACCTCCCCGATGTGGACGTCATCATCTGCCCTATCGGTGGTGGCTCTGGTTGCGCCTCGCTCATCCGGGTGGCCGAGGCCATCGATCCCGGCCTAGAGATCATCGGAGTTCAGGCCGAACGGGCCGCGGCATTCTACGAGTCGTGGAAGAACGGGGAGCGCGTCACGATAGAAGGGGCCGACACGGTGGCCGATGGCCTGGCGGCGCGGAGCGTCTTCCAGTTGCCCTGGGTGATCATGAAGGACCTCATCTCGGACGTGGTGCTGCTAAGCGAGGAGGAGATCCTGGAAGGGGTGCGGCTGGCCCTCCAGGCCACACACAACCTCGCTGAGACGGCGGGAGCGGCGTCGCTCGCCGCCGCGCTCAAAATCAGGGAGCGGCTGGCCGGCAAGAAAGTTGTGCTGATCATGTCCGGAGGCAACCTCGATCATGAGCACCTGCTTCAGGCGCTGCCCTGCAAGTAGGCGGCCCACTTGGCGTCGATCTGCTCCTGGATGTCGGCGACCTGCTCCTCGGTCATGATCCTGAAGCGTGACTGGGTCTTAAGGTATTCACCCACCGGCGCCAACGGCCGCTTCTCGAGGAGCTTCTCCGATGCGCCGGTCAGCCTGAACTCGCCCTGTTCGACCTCGTAGAGGTCGAAATACCCGGTCTCGACCGCGAGCCGGCCTATCTTGATGGTGTAGCGGGTGTCGAAGCCCCATCCCGGCGGGCACGGCGTATGGATGTGGATGTACTTGGTGCCCCCCAGCGAGAGGGCCTTCCGTATCTTGTCGTAGAGGTCGAGAGGGTAGGCCGACGAGGCCGTGGCCACGTAGTCGATGCCGTGCGCGGCCATGATGGCCGGTACGTCTTTCTTCCTCTGCTGCTTGCCCTTGAAGGGTGTGTTCGTGGTGATGGCGCCCTGGGGCGTGGTGCCCGAACGCTGCACCCCGGTGTTCATGTAGCCTTCGTTGTCGTAGCACATGAAGAGGAAGTCGTCGCCGCGTTCGGCGGCTCCCGAGAGCGCCTGGATGCCGATGTCGCTCGTGCCTCCGTCACCGGCCCAGCCGACCACCTTGATGTGCGTCTTGCCCTGGGCCTTAAGCGCCTCGAGTACGCCGGTGGCCGCGGCGGCGGTGGAGGCGAAGGTGACGTTCAGGCAGGGCAGCTTGGTGGAGGCCACGGGGAACAGCCCCTGCAGAACAGTGAGGCAACTGGGCGGCACGACTAGGATCGTGTCCGGTCCCAAGGCCTTGAGCCCGATGCGGTACGCGATGCTGAGGCCGCAGCCGGTGCAGGCCCGGTTGCCCGGGTGGACCAGCTCTTCCTTGGGGAGTGTGAGTATGGTGGTCTTGGCGGACATGTCAGCCTTTCAGATCTTGAGGCCGATCCAGCCGGGGCCCTCCAGGGTGCCGGCGATGGCGGCGCGCAGAGTGTCGGCGAGATCGGCGGTCCTGATGTCGCGCCCGCCGATGCCGGCGACCAGACCTCTGACAAAGGGACCGGCGACGGTGGAGCCTCCGCCTTGCGCGGCGCCGGACCGGTCGGTGGGGAGGCCGCCGGCGGCGTTAGCGCCGGCGCCATCACCGCGGCACCCGTACAACGCAGCCTTGATATCGGAGCAGAGCGCCCCCTCATAGCCGTAGGACAGCGCCTTCTCGATGACGAACACCCCACGGGCTTTCCGCAGGACCTTAACCGCTGCTTCATCGGGGAAGGGCCGGTAGAGCCGGATCCCCAACACACCCACCTTCAGCCCTTCGCCCCGCAGCGTTTCCACGACGTCACGCAGCTGATACGTCAGCGAACCCAGGCCCACGGCGATGTACTCGGCGTCGTCGCACCGATAGGGTTCGAGAAGGGCGTTCCCGCCCCGTCCGAAGATCAGCGCGAATCTCTCCTCGGTCTCCTGGGCGACGGTCAAGGTCGCTCTCAGGTCCTCCTGGAGAAGATAGCGGATCTCCATATACCCGTGAGCCATCTCGCCCTCGACGTCCATGCGTACGTCGGGCAGGGTCACAGTGTTGAGGTTGGCCGGGTTGTGCGGGTCGAGGGCGTACGAGGGCTTGAAGGGCGGCAAGAAGCGCCTGACCTGCTCCTCCTCCGGCACCTCGAAGGGCATGTAGGTGTGCGAGAGCAGGTAGCCGTCGTAGCACACCATGACCGGAATGCTGACGGCCTCGGCCAACGCGAAGGCCTCGATCACGCTGTCGATGATCTGCTGGTGGTCGCAGGCGTACATCTGGATCCAACCGGTGTCGCGCTGCGAGATGGAGTCCTGATGGTCGTTCCAGATGTTCCAGGGGGCGCCCACGGCCCGGTTCACCACACACATGACGATGGGCAGCCGGGCGCCCGCCGCCCAGTGGACCTGCTCGTGCATGTAGAGGAGCCCGTTGGCGCTGGTGGCCGTGAAGGCCCGTGCGCCTGCCGAGCTCGCGGCGATGCAGGCGGCCAGGGCCGAGTGCTCGCTCTCCACCGGGATGTACTGAGCCTTCATCTCCCCGGCCTCTATGAACTCGGAGAGCTTCTCGGTGAGCGGGGTCTGTGGCGTGATGGGGTAGGCGGCGATCACCTGCGCGCCGGCGAGCTTGACTCCCAGGGCGGCCGCTACGTTGCCGTTCTCGATCACGTGCACGGTCTGGGTCCTTCGAACGAGCAGGTGTCCGGCGCTTCGACCTCCTCGGGCCTCTCCGTCTCGTCAACCATGGTGATGGCCTTGGTCGGGCACTCCTCGGCGCAGATGGCGCAACCCTTGCAGTACTCGTAGTCGATGGTGGGGGGGATGGTGCGCGATATCACAGCGTCGGGGCAGTAGAGCCAGCAGATGAAGCAGGCTTCGCTGCCGCGCTTGGCCGGGGTGCATCGCTCCAGGTCGATGACCGGGCGCTGCACGCGCCAGAACCCCGTCCTGCCACCGTCACCGGGGCCGGAAAGGCTGTGCGAGGTCTTGAAGCGATAGTCCCTGGTCCCCATCACCTGCCTCCGGAGGTGGTCAGGCCCTGATCGCCCGCCAAGGCGGCCAAACCGGCGTCAACCGCCCCGGCAACCGCGCCGGCGCCGTCCGCCACGGAGTCGCTCACGGCCGTCTTCTCGTAGGCCAGTCTCGCCGCCTGGGCGTTGGCCTGCGGCCTTTTCGTCTTGAACTCGGCTTCGATCTCCGCGAGCACCAGCTCGAAAGGCACGATGTCGAACGCACGGCACAGGATCCCGATGACCCCGGAGTTCACCACGCCCCGGGGCAGCCCCGCTTCCACGGCCAAGGAGGTCACGTCGGCCACGGCCAGCCGCCCGGCGCCGAAGTCATACGACTCCACAGGCTTGGGGGTGTTGAGGACTATGAGCCCCCCTTCCTTGAGCCCGCCGGTGACATCGGCTTCGGTCAACAGCAGGTGGTCGAGGACCACCACGATGTCGGGGACCTCGATGGGCGAGATGTCGTAGATCTTCTCCTTGGCCAGTTTCAGCGAGGTGAAGACCGGAGCGCCACGCCGTTCCGTGCCGAAGGTCGGCGCCATGACCACCCCGGTGTACCCGGACTGGAATGCCGCCGTGGCGAATATCTTGGCCGCCGTTATGGCGCCCTGCCCGCCTCTGCCGTGCCAGCGGATCTGGATCATCCGTTCTCTTTCCACAGTGTCGCGAATGCGCGTGCGAGGTATTCTAGCTTGCCTGGGAGGATTTCGACGTCGTTTGCGTGCGCGTCGATGGCGATGAGTGCGGCATGGGGAGGTCGGTGAGCCGGCATGTATATCGATCTACGCAAGGAAGACGGAGTCGCGGTGCTGACCATCGACAGGCCTGAGGCGTTGAACGCCATGAACGTGGACATGCTCGCCGAGTTGCGCGAGACCATCGAGCAGGTGGAGCGTGACGACGACATCCTGGTACTGGTCGTCACCGGCACGGGCAAGGCCTTCATCGCCGGCGCGGACATCGCCCACATGAAGGACTTCTCTTCTCAGCAGGCCAAGGAGTGGTCGGAGTACGGCCAGGGCACGGTGGGCATGCTCGAGAAGATGAAGAAGCCTGTTATCGCCGCCGTGAACGGCTATGCGCTGGGCGGCGGCACCGAGCTGGCCATGGCCTGCGACATCCGGGTGGCCTCCGATAAGGCGGTGTTCGGCCAGCCGGAGGTCAAACTGGGCATGATCGCCGGTTTCGGCGGGACCCAGAGGCTGCCGCGGCTGGTGGGCCCCGGCAAGGCCAAGGAGATGCTGTTCACGGGCGGCCATTACGATGCTCAGGCGGCCTATGAGATGGGTTTGGTCAACAGAGTAGTGCCCGCTGACGAGTTGCTGGACTACTGTCTCGATATGGCCAAGAGGATCGCCTCCCGCGGGAAACTGGCCGTGAGGCTCAGCAAGGAGGCCGTGGACCACGGTCAGGAGATGGACCTGGAGAAGGCTCTCCATCTCGAATCGAGTCTCTATGCGGTAGTCTTCTCTACCGACGAACCCTGCGAGGGTTGTGGTGCCTTTCTAGAGAAACGGGAGCCGAAGTGGACTTCAAGCTGACGGAAGATCAACAACTCATCCGCGATACCGCCAGGGACTTCGCCCAGCGCGAGATAGCGCCCCAGGCCGAGGAGATCGACAGATTGGGGACCTTCCCGCTCGACATCCTCAGGCAGATGGCCGGTCTCGGCCTCATGGGCCTACCGATCGCCGAGGAGTACGGGGGAGCCGGGGGGGACTACACCAGCTACTGTCTCGCCCTGGAAGAGGTCACCCGGGCCTGCGGATCCACGGGGCTGACCTATGAGGCACACATCTCCCTGGGGTGCATGCCCATCTACTACTACGGGACGGAGGAGCAGAAACAGGAGTACCTCCCGCTGCTATGCAGTGGCGAGAGCATCGGCTCCTTCGGCCTCACCGAGCCGGAGGCCGGGTCCGACGCAGGAGGCACCAAGACCACTGCCGTCCTTGAAGACGGGGAGTGGGTCATCAACGGCTCCAAGTGCTTCATCACCAACGCCAGCTACGCCAAGTTCGTGACCATAACGGCGGTGACCGACAGGGACAAGGGCACCCGGGGCATCAGCGACATCATTGTGCCCACCACGGCGCCCGGGTTCACCGTGCGGGCGGGATACGAGAAGCTGGGTCTCCACGGCTCCAACACCACAGAGCTCTTCTTCGACGATGTGAGGGTACCGGAGAAGAACCTCGTCGGGGTCCGTGGAGAGGGCTACAAGCAGTTTCTGGTGGTGCTCGACGGCGGCCGCATAGCCATAGGCGCGATGGGGGTCGGCATCGCTCAAGCGTGCCTGGACGCCGCTCTCAAGTACGCCAAGGAGCGCTGCCAGTTCGGCCGGCCCATCGGGAAGTTCCAGGCCATCCAGTTCAAGCTGGCCGACATGGCCATGAACATCGAGCTGGCTCGGAACATGTACCTGAAGGCCGCGTGGCTCAAGGACAGTGGCCAGCCCTACTCACTGGAGGCCAACTACGCCAAGCTCTTTGGCTCGGAGATGGCGACCAAGGCCGCGCTGGAGGCCATCCAGATCCACGGCGGTTACGGCTACATCAACGAGTTCCCCGTGGCGCGCTATCTCCGCGACTCCAAGCTGTTGGAGATCGGCGAGGGCACCTCGGAGGTGATACGGCTCGTGATCGCCCGGAGGCTCGGCCTCTGAGTCTTCTACTCTACCCTTCTCCGATAGAGGTTCCGGAGCAGCCGCGCGGCCTCACCCGGCGCCCAGCTCCTTGCCCAGCAGCTCGCGTATGACCTTGGGGTTGGCCTTGCCGCCCGAGGCCTGCATCACCTGGCCGACCAAGAAGCCGAGGGCCTTCGCCTGACCGTTCCGGAAGTCGGCCACAGCTCCCGCCTGCTCGGCAAGGACCTTGTCGATGAGCGGACCGAGAGCGCCGGCATCGGAGACCTGCTTGAACCCCCGCCGGGCGACGACGGCCTCCGGGGTCTCGTCGCATCCGAACATCTCCACGAGCACTTCGCGCGCCGCGTTGGCGTTGATCTCGTCCTTCGCGAGCATGCCGAGGAGCGCGGCCAGGCGTTCCGCGGTGACCGGCGAGGCGCCCAGTTCCTGCTGCCGCTCCTTGACGGCCGGGATCAACTGGGTGGTCAACCAGTGCATGGCGTTGCGCGGCGCCGTGCCGTGCTCGACCAGCGCGTCGAAGTAGGCCGCCACCTCGGGGTCGGCGCTCAGCGACAGAGCCTCTTCTCGCGTGAGCCCGTGCTGCGCCGCTAGGCGCGCGGCGCGCTCGGCCGGCATCTCCGGAAGGCGGGCCCGCATCTCGTCGATCCACTCAGGCGAGAGCTCGATGGCCGGAACGCAGGGATCGGGCACGCAGGGCCCCTCGAACTTGGCCCGCATGGGGAGGGTGGCCTTCTTGTCCGGGTCCCACAGGCGGGTGTGCAGCACCACGGCCTCGCCCGCCTGCACGGCCGCCGTCTGGCGGGCGATCTCGTAGGCGATGGCATCGCCCACGTGGCGAACGGAGTTCATGTTCTTGACCTCGACCTTGGTGTTCATCTGGTCGGTGCCGCGGGGGCGTATGGAGATGTTGGCGTCGGCGCGCATGGTGCCGTTGTCCATGCTGCAGTCGGAGGAGCCGACGTAGCGCACTCGGGTCCGGAGCGCCTTGAGGAACTCCATGGCTTGATAGGGCGTGCGGAAGTCGGGCTCGGTGACGATTTCCACCAGCGGCGCGCCCGCGCGGTTGAAGTCCACCAGACTGACCGGCAGGCGTCCCTCCATCTCGTGCACCAGCTTGGCGACGTCCTCCTCCATGTGGATGTGGTGGATGCGCAGCCTCCGGGTGGCGCCGTCTTCGTCGACGATGTCGATGCCTCCACCGCGGGAGAGCGGAAGATGGGCCTGCGACAACTGGTAACCCTTGGGCAGATCGGGGTAGTAGTAGACCTTCTGGTCGAAGGCGCTCCTGGGCTGGAGCTCCGCGCCCAGCCCCAGGCAGAGAAGTGACGCCTTCTCAAGGGCTTCCTGGCTCAGTCGGGGTAGAGCTCCCGGCAGCCAGAGGCAGGTCGGGCAGGTGTTGGCGTTCGGCTCATCGCCGGGGCGGTTCGGGCAGTCGCAGAACATCTTGGTCGTGCAGTTGAGCTCCACATGGATCTCAAGGCCGATAACGGCTTCGAATTCCATGTCTACTCACCTCCTCGGGATTCCGAGATGAGTCTGCCCAGGTCCAGCAGGCGTCCGTCGCAGAGCCTCGGCCCTGTGAGGTGGAACCCCGTCCGCGAGGAGCCCGGAGCGGGAGGCAGGTAGAGAGCCGGCTGCCCGGTCACGTTCGCGAAGAGCGTGGAGGCGAACTCCGCGTACACGTCGGCGAGCGACGCCGGAGCCGCGGACGGCCCTTCGCCGGCCGACGGAGCCGGGGCGCCTGCGCCGCCGCCGGCTCCTTGCGCGCCGCCGGCTCCTTGCGCGGGGCTGCCACCTATCGGTAGCACGAAGAAGTCGGCCTGCGACTCGAGTCGCCGCATGTCTTCGACCAGACGGGCGCGGATGCGACAGGCGTCGACGAACGCCTCGTAACGCTCGAATTGGAAGAAGGCTCCCTGGATGAGGTAGCTCTTCACGAGCGTGCCGAAGGCGGCGCCGCGCGACATGAGATACATCTCGTTCCAGTTCTTCGCGCCCGGCGCGCGCGGGCCGTAGCGGACCGAATCGTAGCGTCCGGCGGCGGACGAGGCTTCCACGGAGCCGACGATCCTGTGGACGAGCGAGAAGAGCGCGAAGCCGGGGAGGGACACTTCCCGCAGGGTGAAGCCCAGCCGCTTCAGCTCCTCCACGCACGCGCGGAAGCCCTCTGCGCCCTCGGCCGCCTGCGAACTCCCCGCGCCACCAGGGGCCGGTTCGCCCAGCGAGCCCCGGGGTGCCGGTTCGCCCTGTGCTTCGGTGATGATCCCGATGGTGATCTCTCCCGGGTCGACCGCCCGAGGAGAGAAGCCGGGCATATCCTCCTCGGGCATCGCGAAGTCCAAGCCGTCCCGGCCCGCAACGGTCCTGAGGACCTCCCCGATGGCGTTCAGGCTCCCGGAGACGATGCCGCAGCACTCCATGGAGGGGATGAGTCCGATCAGACCGGACCGCGACACCAACCCGTAGCTGGGCTTGAAGCCGTAGATCGATGCACGTGCCGCGGCCAAGCGGCTCTCGCCCATGAAGTCCACGACCAGTTCGGCGTCGGCGGCATCGGGATCATCGGTGGACGCGCCGGCGCCTGTCACAGCCACTTCGCCGGTGGACACGCCGGCGCCTGTCACAGCCACTTCGCCGGCGGCCGCGCCGGCGCCTCTCTCACCCACTTCCTTGGCCGCCGGCTGCG
Organism: uncultured Gaiellales bacterium; assembly: GCA_964592075.1. Taxonomy (GTDB): domain Bacteria; phylum Actinomycetota; class Thermoleophilia; order RBG-16-64-13; family RBG-16-64-13; genus RBG-16-64-13. The sequence goes on along the minus strand of CAZQDY010000016.1, from coordinate 19,395 downwards.
GCTGCAGGACGCCCGGCTGCCCGTCCGACAGGCCGAACCCGAACTCGCTTGTGCAGCCGGAGTCGCGCAGACGGGCTCCGGCCTCGCGCAGCCGCCGCACGACCGTGGCGTCCTCCAGGGCCGTGTAGCCGGCGAGCGCGTTCGAACCCGCCTCCGCCGGCCGACCCTGCACCGATATGCCGGGTGGCACCGCGACGGTCAGATCCCGCTGAAGAATGGACTTCATGAGGTGTCTCCCTATTCCAGGATGCTCGCGACTCTGAAATAGTCGCCTTTGACTGAGGGGGCGTTCTTGAGCAGGTCGCCCGTTCCGGCGAACTCCGAGCGCTTCTCCGTGGTTCCCGGACGCGTGCGGTTGGCGACAGGCGTGACCGAGTACATCGGCTCCTGCTCACCTGCCTCCCTGGCGGCCAGTAAGGCCAGTTCTTCGGCCTGGTCGAGGACGCTCTCCATCACGGGGCGTTCCTCGGGAGCCACGCCGATGCGCGACAGCCACGAGATGCGGTCCACCCGGTTCTCTCTCTCGGCGGTACCGGGCAGCACGTTCTGGCCGCCGAGGTCGAGAAACCCCAGTTCGGCCAGCTGTTCACGCTTGACCGGGGCGGGCGCGCCGGTGAGGGGACAGGCAGCGCTGCGGTTCTTGGGGAAAGCGATGACCTCGCGGATAGAGGGCGTCTGCAGGATCATCGATACGGCGCGGTCCATCCCCAACGCCAGGCCGCCATGGGGCGGGGGGCCGAAGTCGAACGCCCGCAGGAAGAAGCCGAACCTCTCCTTGACGTCGTCGTAGCTCAGTCCCAGCGCCGTGAAGATCTTGCGCTGCACCTCGCGGTCGTTGATGCGGATGCTGCCTCCGCCCAGCTCCTCGCCGTTCACGACCAGGTCGTAGGCCCGGGAGCGCAGCGTCAGCAGCTCTTCCACGTTTTTCGGGTCGAAATCTGTGCGGTCGGGCGCGGTGAACGGATGATGGCTGGAAGTGACGCCGCCCTCGTCCGTGGGTTCGAACAGAGGGAAGTCGGTCACCCAGACCGGGCAGAAGCTGTCTGCCGGGATCAGCTCGAGGCGGTCCGCCAAGTGCAGGCGGAGTTGGCCGAGCGCTGAGGTCACCACAGCGTACGAGGGGTCGGCGATCATGATGAGGACATCGCCGTCGGCGACCTCGAACCGCTCGCGCAACCCCCGCAACTCGCTCTCATTGAAGAACTGCACGATGTTGGATGCGAGAGCCCCGTTCTCGGCCCGCATCCAGGTCATGCCCTTGGCGCCGAACGACGGTGCGATCTCCTTGGCATACTCGTTCTGAAGGACGTTCTTGCTGAGCCTGTCGGACTGACCCTTGAGGTTGAGTCCCTTGATGCATCCACCCCGCTGGAGGATCTGACGGAAGATCGAGTAGTTGGTCCCGGCAAACAGGTCGGTCACGTCGACGAAACGCAGACCGAAACGCAGATCGGGGCGGTCCGAGCCGGTGGTGTCCATCGCCTCCGCATGGGTGATGCGGGGGAAAGGCCTGGTGAGTGAGATGCCGCCGGTTGCGAACATCTCCACCACGAGCTCCTCCACCAGCTCGTGAATGAACTCCTCGTCGATGAACGAGGCTTCGACGTCGAGCTGGGTGAACTCCGGCTGGCGGTTGGGCCGCAGGTCCTCATCGCGGAAACAACGGGCCAGCTGGTAGTAGCGCTCCATACCCCCGATCATCAGGAGCTGCTTGAAGAGCTGCGGCGACTGGGGGAGGGCGTAGAAGCTCTGCGGGTGAAGCCGGCTGGGCACCAGGTAGTCTCGCGCTCCCTCAGGGGTACTGGCCGTCATCATGGGAGTCTCTATCTCAACGAAACCCTTAGAGTCGAGCACGCGCCGCACGGACTGGAAGATGCGGTGCCTGAGCACCAGGTTGTCGCGCATGGAGGGGCGGCGGATGTCCAGGTACCGGTACTGGAGCCGCAGGTCCTCCGCCACGTGGCCGGCCTCGGCGGAGGCGGCCCCGGCGACCATGCCCTTCTCGGACACGGTGAAGGGGAGGGCGTCCGACTTGGAGAGCACCTCAAGCTCGGCGACCATGAGCTCGATCGTCCCGGTCTCTATCCCCGGATTCTCGGTGCCCGGAAGCCGGTGTCTCACCTCACCCCTGACTGCGACACAGTACTCTGAGCGCAGCGCGGCGGCCCGCTCGCAGAGCTCTCGCGACGCCTCCTCAGGGCTGAAGACCAGCTGGACGATGCCGCTCCGGTCGCGGAGATGCACGAACAACAGGCCGCCGTGATCCCGGAAGGCGTCCACCCAGCCGGCGACCACCACTTCGCGGCCGGCGTCGGAGGGAGCCAGTTCTCCGCAGAAGACACGTTCGGGAAGATGCATGAGATGAGCCCTTTCTACCGCGCGAGTGTCCGTTCAACCGCTCGAGTGTCTGGTGAGGATAACGCAGCGGGAGGACTTGCACTACCGGGCAGGAAGATCGGATCAGGCGTATAATGCACGTCAGCAGAGAAGCTCTCTGCTCTTTGAAGGGCCAGAATGGGCTTCGCAGCCTGTGAGATGCGCCGAGCGAGCGCAACCCCACCTTCTGCCTTCCCGTCCTTTTCCTCCTCTGCAAATCTGTCTGAGCGCAGCGGTGCCGGCAGGGCCCTCCGTTGTCTTTGCGATCGCGGAGGGACGAATCTAGGGATTGATGATCATGAGGATCGAAGTACACGAGTCATTAGCATCGACATCCAAGCGACCGCTATGGGTCTGGCGCGTCTGGCGCGATGGTCGTCTGACCCAGGGGTTCAGCCCGAGCGAGGAAGATGCGAGGGGTCAGGCGGATCTCGCACAACACCTTGAAAGACCCCGTCGCGCTGACGCCGGTTGAGCGACCTGGAACCACGAACGGAACAAGCCCGGCGTCGCGATAGGTTCGGTGGGTCTCGGCGTTCGCGGTGGGTGAAGTGGCTGGTCTACGCGATGGCCGCGGGGGCGCTTGTCTATGTTGTCTGGAACCTGAATCTATCCGATCTTCGCCAGGGCATATCCAACATGATCTGGTGGCCCGTGGTCTTGGCCATTCTACTCCACACAGCGCCCCGCGTGTTGCAGGCTTGGCGCTGGGGATATCTGTTGCAGCCCGTGAAGACCCGTACGCGCGTGTTGCTCCATGCCATCTACGTCGGCACCCTCATGAACGGCATTCTTCCGCTGTGCTCCAGTGATCTGGTTCGTGGTGTCATGGTGGCGCGGAGCACGCGCACGGGGACGGTCAGGGTTCTTTTTTCGCAGGTGGTGGAGCGGGCCGCCGACGGCTTTGCCCTTGCTGCGGTGGCTTGGCTCGGCATCCGCGGGTTGCGGGTGCCCGTCGCCGTCGACCGGGCCCTGCTGGCGCTTGTGGTCCTGGTGGCAGCTACGATGCTCGTCGGTCTCGTCGTGATACTGAAGCACCGGTGGCTGCATAGCTATGTCGATTCTCGAGAGCCACCCGGCCGGGCGGGAAGAAGGCTCAAGTCCGCCTCACTGGAACTACTCGCCGGCGCCAAGGCCGTGAAGACCTGGACGATGCCTATCTCCATCTCCACCGGCGTGGGGATGATCGGCATACAGGTCGCGGTCATGTGGCTGATGCTGTATGCCTATCGCATCGATCTATCCTTGTCACAAGTCGCCGCGCTGTTCGGCATCATCACGATAGGCACGCTTATCCCAAATGCTCCGGGCAAGATCGGGACTTGGCAGTTCTTCTGCATCCTGGGCTTGGGGCTGTTCGGGGTGCCCACCGCTCACGCCGCCGGCTTCAGCCTCGTGGCGTTCGCCATCTGGACCGTTCCTTCCCTGCTCCTGGGAGTCGTTGCTCTGGTCCTGTCTCCCGTGTCCTGGGCTGAACTTACCGGAGGTCGGCGCTCGGACAGTGCGGGGGTCGAGCCGGCGTGATGGAACGTCACGGGTGCTTCGTATCTGAACCTTGAGCGTCACCGATACCGGACTTGACGCGCGCCGCATAGAGCCCCATAATGACTGACGGTCGGTCGGTGACCGACCGTCAGTCGGTAACTCGGTTCGAGCGCCCGATGCTCCGCAGCGCCGGCCGATGCCGAGGGTCGACGAAAGGGGGCCGCAGTGAGCGCGCGGATCGTCAAAGACGCCGACGAACGCAAGGAAGAGCTGCTCCAAACGGCGCTCGAGCTCTTCACCGAGCGCGGGTACGAGAACACTCCGGTCCAGGCCATCACCGACAAGATCGGCATCGCGAAGGGCACCTTCTACCACTACTTCGAGTCGAAGGACGCGCTTCTCAACGAGCTCGTTTTCTACTTCGCCGACCATATCTTCGATGAGGTGCGGGTTCGGCTGGCGGAGTCGGACGGTGATGCCGTCGAGAAATTGCGAATCCTTGCCGGAGGGACCGCCAAGGCGAAGATGGACATGCTCCAGGTCACCCTTCCCATGGGGCGACTGCTCCGCCAACCCGAGAACCGGGTGGTCTTGGAACGCCTGACCGACGAGTATGGGGCTCTGCTTCAGGAGATCATCCAGCACATCATTGAGCAGGGGGTCGCAGAGGGTCTGTTCCACATCGATCGCCCGGACCTGACGTCGGAGCTGGTGGTGGCCCTGCTGTTCGGCCTGGGACGGTCGAAGTCGGCCCTTTCCATGCAGGTGGAAGACCCGGCGGTCGCCGCGGGCTGGTTCGACATGATCGAGGCGTTCGAGGTGGCGGTCGGCCGCATGCTGGGGGTCGAAGCGGGGAGGGTCGGGATTTACGACGTCAGCTCACTGAAGCGGCAGTTGGCCGACTATGTGAAGGGGGAGTCGTGAGCGGCGCCGGCGGGCGCACGAGCGGCGACGGCGGATGCCTGAGTGGCAACGATGAGGGTGCGAACGCCGTTGGGCCGGGGCCGGTCATCCAGGTGGAGGACCTCTCCTACGCCTACGGCGACCGGGTGGCCGTCGACGGCATCAGCTTCGAGGTGGCGCGAGGCGAGATCCTCGGCTTCCTCGGACCCAACGGCGCGGGTAAGTCGACCACCATCAAGATGCTGACCGGCCAATTGACCCCCAAAGCCGGGCGCGCCGCCATCCTGGGCATGGACGTCCGGGGCGACAACGCCGCCGTGCAGGCCCACATCGGAGTGTGCTTCGAAGAGAAGAACCTCTATCCGAACATGTCGGCCAAGGAGAACCTGGTGTTCTTCTCACGCCTTTTCGGCATCAAGCGTTTCAATCCCCTGCCGCTTCTGGAGCGGGTGGGGCTGGCGGAGCGGGCCAAAGACAGGGCCAAGGACTTCTCCAAAGGCATGAAGCAACGGCTCATGATCGCGAGGGCGTTGGTCAACGAGCCCAGCGTGCTCTTTCTGGACGAACCCACCGACGGTTTGGACCCGGTCTCCTCCCAGGCCATACGGGAGGTTATCGAGGAGGAAGCGAGGCGGGGTGCGGCCGTGCTCCTCACCACCCACGACATGCTGGAGGCGGACGCCCTCTCCGACCGGGTGGCGTTCATAAACGAGGGCAGGATCGCCGCGCTCGACACTCCAGAGAATCTCAAGCTGCAGCACGGCAGGCGCGCGGTCCGGATCCGGACTCGTGAGTACACGGGGGACCGTGAGTACGCGGGGGACCGTGGTTCCACGGGGGTCCGTGAGGACGGCGGGGTGCGCGAGGAGGTCATCGGCCTGGACGAAGCCGGCGCCGGCGAGCGCATCAAGGCCGCCGTGGCTTCCGAGGGGCTCATGACCATCCACACGGAAGAAGCCACGCTCGAGGCCATCTTCATCAAGCTGACGGGGAGAGGGCTGGAGGGATGAGGCGGGCCGCCATCATAGGCGCCATCATCAAGAAGGATCTGGTCGAATTCAGCCGCGACCGCCTCTACGTGATGCTCTCAGTGTTCGGGCTGGCGATGTTCATCCTCGTCTTTTGGGTGCTCCCGGGCACGGTGGACGAGACCATCGACGTGGGGGTGCATGCGCCGGGAATGGAAGCGGTGCTGGGCGCCTTGGAGCAGGAGCAGGGCGAGGGATTGGGCTTCGTCGGCTTCGACTCCGCCGAGGAGCTGCGGGCGGCGGTGGAAGGGGAGGGCGAGCCGCGGGTTTCGATGGGGGTCGTCTTCCCGGAAGGCTTCGTGGAAGCGGTCGCCGGGGGACGCACCGCGACGGTGACCCTGCTGGTCGATGCTGCGGTGCCGGCCGAGACGCGCACGGCTCTGTCGGCCTACGTGCGCGAGATCGCCTTCGCGGCGGCGGGACGCGACCTGCCGGTGACGCAGCCCGCCCAGGAGACGGTCATCCTGGGTGAAGACCGGGCGGGCGATCAGACGCCGCTCAGGGAACGGGTGCGCCCCCTGCTCGTCATCTTCATTCTGCTGGTGGAGTCGTTCGCCCTGGCCTCACTGGTGGGCAGCGAGATACAGCAGCGCACCGTCACCGCCCTACTGGTCACTCCCGCGCGAACGGGGGACGTCCTTGCCGCGAAGACGGTCACGGGGACCGCGCTCGCCTTCACCGAAGCGGTGATCATGCTGCTGGCCGTGCGGGCCCTCGGCGCCCACATCGGAGGCCTGCTGGTGACGGTGCTGCTGGGTGCGGTGTTGGCCACCGCGGTGGGGATGATCGCCGGTTCCGCCGGCAGGGACTTCATGGGCACGCTTTTCATCGGCATGATCTTCATGCTTGCCCTGGCCGTCCCGGCCTTCAGCCTGATGTTCCCCGGGGTGGCGTCGGTGTGGGTGAAGGTGATTCCCAGCTACGGCATCGTGCAGGCCATCCACACGCTGTCGAGCGAAGGAGGGGGATGGGCGGACGTCGCGCCCCATCTGCTGATGGCTCTCGGCTGGTGCGCAGCGCTCTTCGCAGTGGGCCTGGTAGTGCTCAAACGCAGAGTGGAAGCCCTGTGAGGTCAACATGAGCCCCAGACGTATATGGCAGGTGCTGCGCAAAGACCTGGAGTTGGGGCCGCGTTCGCCCATCCTCCTCTGGGCCATCGTCATGCCGGTGGTCGCCACTCTGCTTCTGCAGCTGGTGTTCGGCGGCCTCTTCGCGCCGCAACCGCGGCTGGCCATCGTGGACCTCGGGTCGTCGGAGATCACGGCCGCCTACGGGCAGATGGAGGGCATCGACGTGGAGCTGCTGGACGACGAGGCACAGCTCAAGGACCGGGTGAAAGAGAACCGGTACGACGCCGGGCTGATCCTGCCGGCCGGCTTCGACGAGGCCGTGCGGGCGGGAGAGATGCCGCTGTTGGAGTTCTTCATATCGGGGGAGAGCCTGGCCTCCAACCGCATCATCCTGTCGGCCAACACCATCGACCTGGTGCGGACGGTGGAGGGAGCCGCGGCGGCGGTCGAGGTCGAGGTGGTCCAGATGGGCGAGGCTCCGCAGCTGAGCGTCGCTCAAAGGCTCGTGCCGATGGTGGTCATCTTCGCCCTGCTCATCGCCGGCGTGCTTCTCACCGGGACGAGCCTGGTGGAGGAGAAGGAGCGCAAGACGCTCTCCGCGATACTGGTGAGCCCCGTGAAGCTGTCGGAGGTGGTTGCCGCGAAGGCCATCCTGGGGCTGGTACTCTCGCTCTTGATGAGCTTCATCATCCTCGCGATGAACAGCGCTCAGGGCTCGAGTCCGCTCGCCCTGTTCGTCACCCTCCTGGTCGCGGGCCTCATGTGCGTCGAGGTCGGCCTGGTCTACGGCGCGGGGTCGCGGGACATGAAGACGCTCTACGCGCTCTTCAAGGGACTCAACCTGCTGCTGTTCGCGCCTGTGGTCTTCTTCCTGTTCCCCGACTGGCCACAGTGGCTGGGCAAGATCTTCCCCACCTACTGGGCGATAGACCCGGTCTTCGAGGTGGCGGTGAACGGCGCCGGCCTGCCAGATGTATGGGTGGAACTGGTGGTCGCTCTGGCCATCTGCGCGGTCCTGGCGCTCGGACTGACGGCGCTGATCCGCAGGATGCGGACGCAGCTCGCGAGCGGATGAGCCGTCGTCAGGCGGGCAACGGTTCGATCAGCAGGCGGCCAGAGGTAGGGCGCCCTGCTCGCGCTGGCCGTTCGACAGCGCGGCGACGTGGTGTTCCACCACGTGCGCGATGCGGTCGGGCGGGAGGATGTAGCGGGCGCCTTTGAGCTTGATCGCTTCCCCGGGCATGCCGTGGACCACCGACGTCTCCTCATCCTGGGCGATCGTCACAGCGCCCTTGTCGCGCATCAGCCGGAGCTCCTTGGCTCCATCTCTGCCCATGCCAGTCAGCAGGACGCCGATGGCGTTCGCGCCGTAGTACTGGGCCACCGACCGGAAGAGCACTGAGACCGACGGGCGAGAGCCGTTCTCGGGCGGGTCGTCGTTCAACACCAGGTGGCCCTGACGGTTCACTGTCATGTGGCGGTTGTCGGGCGCGAGGTAGACCAGGCCAGGATGGAGGGGCATGCCGTGCTCACCGACACAGATGCGGGTGCCTGTCGATTCGGACAGCCACGACACCATACTGGTCTGGAAGCCGGGGCTCAGGTGCTGGACGAGCAGGATGGGCACGGGAACAGGCCGCGTGAGCCCGCGCAGGATGGTCTGCAGCACCGGCGGCCCTCCTGTCGACGCCCCTATCGCCACCACCTCGATGCGGGTGGCCGGCGGGGCCGGTACGGGAGGCGGGACCGCCTCCGGGGGAAGCGGACGCGACTGAGCACGGCGGTCCCTCCGTCTCACGACCTTGACCTCGGACATCGCGCGCACGGTGCGTATCAGGTTGTCGCCGCTGGTGCGGGCGCCTGAGCTGGTAGGGGTCCAGGTGACGAAGGCCACCGCCCCGACGTTCAGCGCCTGGCTCTCGAGAGTGGCCACGGGCGCGTCAGGCTGCTTGGACATCATGACGATGGGGACCGGATACCGGCTCATGATCTCCCAGACGGCAGCGTAGCTACCTGGGTTGGGCAGGTCGCAGTCGACCAGGATGACAGAGGGCGTGGCTTCCTCCACGAGGTGCAGCGCTTTGTCCACGGTCGCCGCCTCGCCCACCACATCGACATCGGCCACATGGTCGAACAGCCCGCGGAGTCTCTCCCGCGCGGTGGGCGAATGGTCGACGATCAGCAGTCTGATCGTCCGCACTGGATTGGGCGTCACAGGAGACTCCGGGCGGTCTCCAAGAGTGTACCCTGTGTGAATGAGCTCTTCGTGAGATAGGCGTTGGCCCCTACGTCGACGCCGCGCTCCTTGTGTTCCTGCGACTCCATGCCGGTGACAAGCATGACGGGCAGTCGCGACAGGCGCGCGTCGCCACGGATCTTGCTGGTCAGCTCGAAGCCGTCCATGCGAGGCATCTCGATGTCGCTGATGACCAGGTCGAAGTCCTCTTCGTTGAGGGCGGAGAGGGCGTCAACGCCGTCCACAGTGGGCCTGACGTAGAAGCCTGCCGCCTCCAGGACGTTCTTGAGCAGCATCCGGGAAGTGATGGAGTCCTCGACCACCAGCACGGCCTTCCTGGGGGAGCCGCCGTTGGAGGAGGCCCCGTCCCGGCCTCTAGAGGAGACGCCGCCCCGGGCCGACTGCAGCAGATCGCTGATGTTGATGATGGGGACCACCTTTCCGGACCCCATGATCGTCCCACCGGCGATGTTACGTACCCGTGCGAGCTGCGGCCCCAAGGTCTTCACCAGCACTTCCTGCTCGTCGATGATGCGGTCCACTGCGAACGCGACGCGCTCCTCCCCGCTGCCGGCCACCACGGCTTGGATGTACTCGGCGACACCCCGTTGGGGTTTGAGGGGAAGATCCAGCACCTCGTGCAGGTACACCAGCGGTAGTGTCTGGCCCTCGAGTTGGATGGTCTCGCGGTTCTCCACGAGTCGCACGTTGCTCTTGTGGACCCTGACCACGCGGTCGACGCCCACGACGGGCATGACGAACGGCCAGTCGGAGACCTGAGCCACCACGCCTCGGGCCGTGGCCAGTGTCGCCGGGATGGTGATGCGGAACGTGGTCCCTTTGCCCAACTCGGTCTCGATGGCCACGGAGCCGCCGAGGTTCTCGACCTTCTCCTCAACGATGGCCAGCCCAAGCCCTCTGCCGGAGACCTGCGACACCACCTGGGTCGTGGAAAGACCGGAGGCGAAGACCAAACGGAGGGCCTCGCTGTCGTCGGTGTCGTCCACCTGCACCTGGGTGCGATAGCCCTCGCGGACCGCCGTGTCACGCAGTCGCTGCACGTCTATGCCGCCGCCGTCGTCGGAGACGCAGATCTCTATCTTGTTGTTCTCGAGCTGCGAGACCGCGACGCGTATCAGGCCGCGCAGCGATTTGCCTCGGCTCATCCTGATCTCGGGTGTCTCGATCCCGTGGTCGACGCTGTTGCGCAGTAGGTGGGTGAGCGGATCCTTCAGGTTCTCGATCACGCGCTTGTCGATCTCGACATCGGCGCCGATGATGGAGAATTCCACCTGCTTGTCCTTGGAGCGGGCCAGGTCGCGGATCATCTTGGGGAAGGTCGAGAGCAGCGAGGACATGGGCAGCATGAGGACGCGCTTCATCCCCTCCAGTAGGTCGTCGACCATCGGGCCTATCGTGCGCCGCTCATCATCCGTGGATTTGGACAGCGTCCGGATGTCGGCGATCACGCCTTCCATGAAGGTGGAGTTCCACTCGAGGAACTCCTCGATCTTGTCACGATCGTCGCTGATGCGGGCTTGATACCACTCCCGCTTCCACATGTCCAAACGGGCGCTCAGGTCGCGCAGGGCGGTCGCCTGTTGACCGGAGGACAGCTTGACGGAGATGAACTCCTCCGCCTGGAGCATGAGAGATTCCAGCTTGTTCGTAGCCACGCGGACGGTATCGGTCGCCGTCGCCATGGGGGCCGAAGGAGCGGCCTGCTGTTCGGCCGGCGCGCCCTGGGCCGCCGGAGTCGCCGCCGGCGCCGGTCGGCTCTCGGGCTGGGCCCGTTGCGGTTCGATCGGGAGCGCATGCTCATCCGCATGGGGTGCCGCCGGCTGCCATCCGTTCGGGGGCATCTTGGGAGCGGCGACCGGCGGGGTCTGCTGCGGCCCCAGTCCCGCAGGGGCCGGTTCGCCGACTGCCGACAATCTCTCCAGCGCGGCGGAGGCCCGCGCTTCCATGGGAGCTTCGCCCGCGACCAAGCACCCCTGGAGGCAATCGACACATTCGCTGAGCGCGTCGACCACGGGAGAGGTGACCTGGAGCTCGCCGCGCTTCAGCTCCGAGAACACCGATTCCACACTCTGGCAGATGGAGACCATCAGGGGGTACTCGACGGCGGCTGCCGCCCCTTTCAGGCTGTGCGCCTCCCTGAAGAGGGTCTCGAGAGGAGCCTGGGCGGCGTAGCCTTCCCCGGCGGCCTCGAGCTCCACCAGCGCCGTGGACAAAGCACGGATGTGCTCTTCCGCATCCTGGCGGAACGTCTCCATCAAGTCTCTAAGGAATTCCTCGTCTTCGGTCATGTCGGGCCTCTCTTACACGCGATTCAGGCGCGGCTACAGTCCGCTACGCACCAACAGGTCTTCAGAAGCAAGCAGTTTCTCGGCATCCAGGACCACGACCCTGTCCTGAGTGACTCCCTTCAGGTACTCCTCACGCCTCCCCGATAACGTGGCGAGTGCGCGCTGGCCCTCGTCGCCGTCGATGGCGTACACCCCTGCGACCTCATCGGCCAGGACCGCCAGTTCCATGTCCCCGTCATGCAGGATGATCGCTTTGTTGAGATTGGTGAGGCCGACGTTGGCGAAGTCAAGAAGGCGGCGTATGTCCATGACGGACAGGATGCGGCCCCGTACGTTCACTACTCCGAGGATGTAAGGCGGTACGCCCGGCAGCGGTGTGATCTCCGTGAGAGGGAACACCTCGCGGACGAAGGACGTCTCGAACGCGTAGCGCTCCGGACCCAGGGAGAACTCCAGGATCTCCATGAGCCGTGCCCCGCCCATTTCGGCATCCGGAGTCTTGGCCAGTTCCCTCGCGCGACGCCTCAATATCTCGCGGACCGGATCCGCGTCGGCGCCGTTCCCGCGCGACTCGACGGCCTCCTGGAGCGGTTCTGCTTCAGGTTCTGGCATGGACACTACATTCACGATACACACTCACTTCCCATCAGGGACGCCACCGTCTCGGCCATCTCGCCGGCAGTGAGTCCGTCCGTCTCAGGCAACACGGTGTTCGACGGCATCTGCGCGAGTAGAACGAGCGCCTCGCGGAAGTGCTTGGCGGCCTCGCCCGATCTGGACTGGTTGCGGGCGATGGCGCCCAGCATTATCCGTGCGAGAGCGAAGCTGCCGTCCAGGAACAGCGTCGACTGCAGGGCCTGCTCCGCCTCGTCGGGGCGGCCCAGTTCCTGCAGTATGCTGGCCTTCAGGTAGTAGAGGGAGGGGTTGAGCTTGTCGCAGTCAAGGGCGGATTCGCAACGCGCCAACGCCTGGCTCAGCTCGCCTCTGTCGGCGAGAAGCCGGGCCTCTCTGGCGGCTTCCACCGGGTCGATCATCTTGGCCGGCCGCTTCGCGGCCTCGGCTGCCAGCTTCTGGGCGTAGGCGGCGAACGGCCTGTCCTTGCCACGCCGCTCCACACGGGGGCTCTCCGATGACGCCGCCTTCTTCGGAGTGTGCGCAGGTTTCGTCGGCGCGGCCGGATGCCGCTGGTCTTTGCTCTTGTGGGCGGCCCGATGCGGGTGGGACGCGGCGGCCGCGGCCGGCCGCGCATGGGTCGTGGGGGCCGGCTGTTCGGCCGCCCGCCTGTCCGCGACCGGAACGTGGGGGTCACCGTACCCGGCTCCGCTTATCCTGGGAGTCTTCTTGTAGATGATCTCGCCGTTACTCATAAGAGAAGCAAGGTCGCCTTGGATCTCTCGCGAGGCTTCGCTGGGCGTCACCAGGAAGTAGCCCCCTTCTCTCAGAGACCTGTGAAGCCTCTCGGCGACCCGCGCCGCGGTGTCTCTGGAGAAGTACATCAGTACGTTGCGGCATAGGATCAGATCGAAGTCATGGACGTCCGACCCCAGCGACGGGTAGACGTCGTCGACGAGGTTGAGAAAGCGGAAGGTCACCATGTCGCGTATCGCGGGATCGAGCAGGTAGCGTCCCTCCGGGGTCCGGCTGAAGTACCCGTTGACCACCCATGACGGCGTGCCGCGGAAGGACCACTGCGTGTACTCCGCCTTGCCCGCCGCGGCGAAGACCTCAGGATTGACGTCGGTACCCAGGATGGTCACGTCCCAATCGGCTCGGTCGGGGATGAGACGCGAGATCAGGATCGCGAGAGAGTAGGGCTCCTGCCCGGTGGCGCACCCCGCGCTCCAGATCCTGAGTCTCCGCGTGGTGTTCTGCTGGGCGGCGATCAGTTCGGGAAGGAGCCAGGACTGCAACATGGCGAAGGTATCCGGACTGCGGAAGAAGTGGGTCTCACCGATCGTAAGGTGAGCTGCCAGTGCCTGCACTTCGCGCTGGCCGAAGGAGTCGGAGAGAAGCCGCGCGACGAGGGCGTGGGAGCTCTCCAGCCCCAGGCTTTGCGCGGTCTTCTCCAGTCCCTTCACGAGGTCCGGCCAACGGTCCTCGGGGAAGTTGAGCCCCATGCGCTCCGCAATAAGACTCGCCGGCACCGACAGGTCGTAGCTCATGTCATTTCCAGTTCGGCCAGAACCGAAGCGAAGTCACGGTCGGAGAAGGATCCATCTCTGAACACCACTCTCTCGAGATCTAGGGCGTAGATGAGCTCGCCGTCTACGGGGACTATCTTTCGTAGGCAGCGCGTCCGTTCGTCGTCGTCGTGAGGCACGAACCCGCCCGACACCTCCAGAGAGCCCAGCGCCGCGTCCACAGGGAGCACCACCGAGGCGGTCGAGGTGCTTGCGATGATGAAGTGGTCGTCGAGGGCGATGTCCCGGGTCGGTTGCCCAAAACGCTTCCGCAGGTCCACGACGGGTAGAACCCGGCCCTGGATGTTGACCACGCCGCGGATGTGAGGCGGGGATTCCGGCACAGGCTTGACCTCGACGGCGCGTACGATCCTCTCGACCTCCCAGATGTGAAGAGCGTAGGTCTGCTCGTCGAGCTGGAATATCACCCAGGTCTCCGTTGTGCCGTCAGCGGCGGCGGTGTCCGCCGCCGCTGACGGCTTCGCATAGCCCATGGGACCGTCTGACTGCATGGTCGTCTCACTCTCTCTTCCCAGAAGACTCATTGCCGGCTCGAAACCGCCGGTCTGGGCGCTCTTCCCAACGAAAAGGCCATCCAGACTCTAATATCGCCCGATATGCCCTCCAGCTTTACACTCTGCAAGCTATTGGCGATATCGCTCGACGATCAGCCGTTCGCGAGGGTCTCGACGAGCTCGTCGGTGGTGGTCACCCAGCCGAAGATGTTCTCCACGTTCCAGAGCGTCGCCTCGTAGGTCGGACCAGGCATCAGCGGATTGGTGGCGTCACTTACCAGGATGGGCCAGTAGTCGAGAGAGAAGCCGTCCCTGAGGGTTGACTCGACGCACACATTGGCGGCCAGACCGGAATAGATGCAGTACTTGATCCGGTATGTCTTCAGGATATGGTCGAGCTCCGTGCCGGCGAAAGCGCTGTAACGGTGCTTGCGTACGATCGTGTCGCCGGCCTCGGGCCTCAGCTCCTCGATGATCTCCTCGTCCCAGGTACCCTCTGTGATCAGCCGGCCCCAGTACTCCGGGCGCCGCCTCATGAGGACCAGCGCCAGCTCCTTGTGCCAGTTGGGCGACTCGGGGCCGCCGGAATCGGAGTAGTCTCTGTTGTAGCTCATCTTGATGAAGACGATCCTTATCCCGGCTCTGCGGCAGGCGGGGATGAGCTTCTGGTGCCTCTCGATGACCGGGGCGTGAGGCGACGGATCCCAGCCGAAGAGATCGACCATGCCGCCCTTCTTGGTGAAGGCGTTCTGCATGTCCACCACGATGAGCGCGGTGCGCGAAAGGTCGAGCTCGAGGGGTTCCGGCCTGGCGGGGATCTCGAGTAGCCTGGGGGTCTGCGAAGGCTGGGGAAGATCCATGTCGACCCTCCTTTGTAGTGCGGCTTGTCCTTGACGAGACCTTATCAGCACCCCCGTGATCGTGGCAACGGGAGGGATGAGGCGCGTCCCGCCTCGTGCCCTTGCGCGGGAGGAACGCCCCGGCCGGAGCCGAACATAGCCAGGGACGGCGCGGTCCGGCCGCGCCCATACACCGCTGTCCAGACCACTGCCTCTCCACCTGGGGGAGAGAATGGTTCAAGTCACACGGATCGATCTTGGAGGGGTCAACTGCTACCTCCTCCCGGCTGATCGAGGATTCGCGCTTATCGATACGGGCAGTCCGCAGAAGCGGAGCGTGATCGAACAGGAGCTCTCCCGGATGGGCTGCTGGCCGGGCGATCTTCGGGTCATCGTCCTCACTCACGGCGGCTACAACCACGCGGGGAACGCGGCATATCTGCGTGAGAAGTACGAGGTCAAGGTGGCGATGCACCACGACGACCTGGGCCGCGTGCGGCGGGGCGACTGGAAGTGGGGCCAGAAACCGAAGCCCGACCACGTGGCCTGGTCGTTCCGACTGCTCTCGCTCTTCAGGGCGAAGAGAGACGACTTCGACGTCTTCGAACCTGATGCTTGCCTGGGCGACGGGCAGAGTCTGCTTCGCTACGGCTGCGACGCTACGGTCCTGGGTCTACCGGGGCACACCAAAGGCTCGATCGGCGTCCTGACTCCGGACAAAGACGTCATCTGCGGCGACCTCCTAGATAACCTCCTCAGTCCCAGCTTGGGCGTGCTCATCAATGATATGGCGGCGGCCAAGACCAGTCTGGGAAGACTGAGAAGACTGCAGGTGGCCGCTGTGTATCCAGGGCACGGAAAGCCCTTCCGCTTGGCGGACGTCAAGGCAGGCGACTAGCCTGCGGCCGGTTCGCACTGTTCTGCGTTACACTGGCCGGGCATTCGACTGAGGAGCGCGTTTTGGATGAACCGTCAGGCACCCCGGACCCCGGCGCACCGAGAGGGCGCCTCGGCCGCGACGGCATCGCGAGGTCGGTGAGGTCGGAGCTGATAGCACGGGTCCGGCGGGTCCGGGGCCCGTCGGAGCCGTTCGCGGACTCCGGCGGGCCGCAGGATGTCGACGGCTCCGTCGGGGGGCTGACGGTCCAGCCGGTGCAGGAGTACTTCATCTCGTTCGAGGATGTGTCGACCCCCTTCCATTCACGCACCCACATAGGCACCGACTACGGTCCCCTGGGGATCGGCGAGGATACCTCGGGCGACTTCCTCGCTCTGTCATGGGCACAGGGCAAGACCGCCGGGCACATATGTGTCGACCCCGCCATCGGTGGGACCGCGGGCATGTGGCACAGCCTGAGTGGTCTCGCCGACGACCGCGACCGCTATCTCGACTTTGCCAAGTGCTACCCGTATGTGCGCGACGAGTTCCAGCCCCGGTGCGTGGGCATGACCATCGCCGCGCAGGGGATGGGGTCGCTCAAACTGGAGCTCAAGTCCCCTGAAGGCGGCGTGCTGTGGTGGGCCACCGAAGATCTCTCCACCGGGGATCAGTGGACCCGGCTGCGCTTCTCGTGGTTGCCTGTCGATCTGCGGAGGGTGAAGCTTCTCACCTGGGTCGCCGAGCCTCGGGCGCGGCTGTGCGTGAGCTCACTCCGGCTCCTCATCGAGATGCCCGAGATACCATTCGAGCAGAAGATCTTCCTTGTCTCGTACGCCAAGTTGGCCCGCTCACACTCTCTCGCCGGCGGCTTGGTGAGCGACAGGGCCGACCGGCGGATGGGCGAGTTGGACTCGATCGTTGCCAGTGGTCTCTTCTGCCTCGCCACCTGTGCGGCCTACAAGATGGGGATGGTGAAGGCCGCGTTCGCCGAACAGGTCCTTCGCAAGACGTTCGCCGTAGTCTCCAGCCTTCCGAGGGCCAGGGGGCTGCTGCCTCAGTATGTGAAGAAACGGGGCGCCAAGTACCGCATCCGCGAGGGGACCGGGTACAGCACCCTCGGCACGAGCCTCTACTATCACAGCATGCTGCTCGCGGCCCAGATGCTCTGGGACGGCAAGACCCTCTCCGGTCTCATCAAGGGAGTCAGGAAGATCGAGTTCGATCACCTGCGCGACGACGAGGGCTACGTGATCGCAGGGCTGAAGGATGATGGTCGCACGCCCCTTGTCTCCACCTGGCGTGATTGGGGAGGGGAGACTGCGCTCGTGCTCCTCTTGGAGCAGATGGTCACGGGCGACATCCGGCGGATGGATGTCGAAGGGTCGGGGACCGTGCGCGACGGCATAGGGTATATCGCGGAGATCCAGAGTCTCTTCTACCCCGACTTCTCCTTCGACGAGGTGGATGTGGTGACCGGCGTCAACTGGTCTCACGCGCGAAGAGCTCTGTTCGAGGAGCAGAAACGCTACTTCGCCCGGCATTGGCCCGGCTCACCCGCGGGAGCGCTGGGTCTATACGGGCTGTCCGCGGGCGAGAGCCCCAATGGCGAGGGTTACGTGGCCAACGGCACCGGCAGCCTCGGCAAAGTGGAGGTCATTCACCCTCACTATGTCCTGATGTCGGGGCAGCTGGAGCGTGATCCCAGGGCCGTCTGCAAGGTCCTGAGAGCCATGGAATCGTGCGGTCTGATGCCTCCCTGGGGCATGGTCGAGAGCTTCACCAAGGATCTCGAGTATCTGCCCATGCTTGGGTCGCTGAGCGCGGCCTTCGAGTGCATCTCCGCCTATCACCTCTGGGCCCGGGTGACGGGGGAGAGAGACCAGATCTACGAGGCAGTCGACTTCTGCGGTCTTCTGCGGGAGGCGGTGAAGGCGTTCTATCCGCCTAACCGGCGCTGGTAGGCGGGCGGGCCGCCAAGGGGATCGTCGTTTCGCTACGGTCTCTGCGCGAGTATGTGTCACGACGCTCCCCGGCCATCCCCTTGGCGGCCCGCTGTCATAGGTTCAAGCCCTAGAACATGATGACGTTGCGGAGCGCTTCGCCCCGCTCGACCGCCTCCATGGCTTCGTTGATCTCTTCCAACGGGTAGTGCTTGGTGATCAGCTCATCGAGCTTGAGCTTGCCTTCCTTATAGAGAGTAACCAACTTGGGGATGTCGTTCTTGAGGTTGGTGTTGCCCATCCAGCAGCCGATTATCGACCGCTCCTCTCTGAAGACCGGGAAAGGCGAGAAGGTGACGGTGTCCTTGATGTTGGGGATGCCGACCCAGACTGCCGAGCCACGCGCCGCCGCCATCGGGATGCTCTGCTCCAGGGCCTGCGGAGAGCCCACGGTGACGAAGACGTAGTCGGCACCCCGTCCGTCGGTCAGCTCCTTGACCGCCTGAATCGGGTCCACCTTAGCGCTGTTCACCGTGTGGGTCGCGCCGAACTGTTTCGCCGCCTCGAGCTTGGCGTCGTTCACGTCGACCGCGATGATGGGGTAGGCACTCACCAGAGAAGCTCCCTGGATGGAGTTGAGCCCCACACCGCCTACGCCGATGACCGCTACGCTCGAGCAGAGCTCGACCTTGGCCCGCCAGACGACTGCTCCGAACCCGGTGGCGACACCGCAGGCCAGCAGGCTGGCCCGGTCGAGCGGCATGTCGGGCGGCAGCTTGACCACCTGCGACTTGTGGACGACTGTGTTCTCGGCAAAGCTGCCGATCAGGAAGGCCTGGTCGACGGGCTCACCCTTCTTGTTCTTGTACGGAGAGACGGCTCCACGCTCCCAGGGATACTCGCACAGGTTGGGGTGCCCGGTGGTGCACATGCGGCATTCGCCACAGGAGATGAGCAATGAGACACAGACCGGGTCGCCCTTCTCAAGGCCGGTGACGCCTTCACCGATCTCCTCGACGTATCCGGCCGTCTCGTGGCCTCCGACCAGGGGGGGCGGGAAGGGAAGAGTGCCCCTCACGAGATGGATGTCGCTATGGCAGACGGCCGTGGCGACGTTCTTGATCTTGACTTCCCCGGGGGCGGGGGGACGGATCTCGATGTCTTCGATCACGAGGGGCTTGCCGAACTCGTAGCAGACTGCCGCTTTCATACCGTACCTTCCTTTGCCGTTGTGTGCGCTGCCTGTTGTTCCTCAGACGAACGTTCGGTCAACGACTGGTGCTGGTTCGCCAAGCGACGGACCAGCACCAGATGCTGCACCGGCCTGCTGAGGGAGGGTCCCTCAGCAGGCCGGTGCACGACTACAGGATGATGTCCCCCAGGTAGATGCTCTTGTAGGTCTTTACCTCGAACTCCTGGGTCTTGTAACCAGGAGCGGCCACCGTGACCTTGTAGGCCTTGTCGTCGGGGAGGCCTTCGAACTCGAAGTCGCCGAACGCGTCGGTCTCTACGGTCTTGGCGCCGTCTTCACCCGTCAAGGTCACGGTGACGCCCTTGGCGCACTCGTCCTTGTCGCCGAAGACCACCGAGCCGGCCACGAAGTTCTTGGGCAGGCCGATGTACTTCACCTTCTC